>NZ_JBHSIU010000086.1:0-121604 GCF_042653625.1 Dactylosporangium cerinum
GCGTTCCACGCGAGGGAGAAGCTGGTGTTGGTGGTCGCGGTGACCTGGAGGTTGCCCGGCACGCCCGGCGTGCCCGCGGGGGTCGTCGGCGTGGTGCCGCCGCCGCAGGAGGCGCCGTTGAGCGTGCAGTTGGTGGGGGTGCCGCTACCGGCGGCGATGAATCCGAAGCTGGCCGTGCCACCGGGGGCGATCGTGCCGTTCCAGGTGCTGGCGAAGCTCACGTGCCCGGAGTTGCCGGTGCGGGCCGAGTCCCACGACGAGCTGATCGAGGTGCCGCTGGGCAGGTCGAACGCGACCGTCCAGCCGTTGATCGTGCTGGTTGTGCCGTTGGTGATCGTGTACTTGGCCTCGTAACCGGAACCCCAGGTGGAGGTTTGGACGAAGGCCGCGGTGGCGGGCGCGGCCATAGCCGGCGTCGCGGCGACGATGACGGTGGCCGCGGCCGTTGCCAGGGCAGCCGCGATCACCCCGATTCGCAGTCTCATTGCAGACCTGCCTCGGACTCGAACGAGATGGGGGATGTAGGGCGCCCTAGCGCTGGACACTACGCGAAGGTTTGTTAACAGTAAAGATGTCGGTCGATTGGGTGGTTTTACCTCGCAGTTGATCAGTGCGGAGTGTCGTACCCGGCCACTACGCTCGGCACCGTGAACGGACAGACGCGGGCGACGCTCGTGCAGGAAGCCTCAAGACGGTGGCGCTCCCAGCTCATCGACCTGGGCGGGCGCAACACGCTGCTGTATTACAAGGACCTGCGCTCAGGCACGCTGGACCTGTCCGCGGCCGACCCGGTCGCGGTGGCGGCGCTGCTCGGCGGGCGCACCATGTCGCTCAGCCAGCTGTTCACCCGCTCCTCCGCGAAACGCGCCGGTGCGGTGCCCGTGCCTGCGGAGATTGCGCCGGATCTACCGGGCGTTGCGGAGCCCGACCCGACCGCGTCACGCCTGGTGGACTCGGGGCAGCCTGCCATCGGGCGGGCGAAGGTGCCCACAACCCCGGTCGAGCCGATCGAAGCAGCGGCCGAGCCGGCCGGCGAAGTGGTGGAGAGTGCCGAAGCCGCCGAGGTCCCTGAGCCTGACGAGGGGCCGGCGCTCACGCACGCCGCTGCCGTCAAGCGGGCGCGCACGATCCGGAACAAGGCGCGCGAGCTGGCCGAGGAGCGCGGCATCGAGACGTGCTTCGTGGCGATCGGCAGCGCGACCTGGACCCCGGCCGCCGGCAGCGGCGTGCCCGCCGCCCCGGTCCTGCTGCGCTCCGCCCAGCTGAGGGCCCGCGGCGCCGCCGAGGACGACTTCGAGCTGAGCGTCCACGGCGACACCGAGGTCAACCCGACGTTGCTGCAGCTGCTCGAGGAGGAGTTCGGCGTCCAGGTCGACGCCGACGAGCTCGAGGAGCTGATCGACTACACCGCCGGGTTCGACCCGCAGCCGCTGTATGAGCGCCTGGTCAAGGAGGCGTCCGGCCGGGTCCGCGGCTTCACCGTCGGCCCGCGGTGCGTCCTCGGCACGTTCTCCTACGCGAAGCTGCCGATGGTCAACGACCTGCGGGTCGCCGCCACCGCGCTGGAGGGCCACGAGATCATCGCCGCGATCGCCGGTGACGGCGAGGCACAGCAGCGGCTGCACGCGACCGGCGCGGTCCAGCCCGACGACCCCGACCTGATCGCCCCGGTCGACGAGTTCCTGGTGCTGGACGCGGACTCCTCGCAGAACTACGCGATCAACGCGGTCCTCTCCGGGCAGCACAGCGTGATCAAGGGTCCGCCCGGCACCGGCAAGAGCCAGACCATCGCCAACCTCATCGCATCGCTGGTCGCCCGCGGCAAGCGGGTCCTGTTCGTGGCGGAGAAGCGGGCCGCGATCACCGCCGTCACCGACCGGCTCGCCCGGCGCGGTCTCGGCAGCCTGGTCATGGACGTCCACGACGGCACCACCTCGCGGCGCCGGGTCGCCGCCGACCTCAAGGCCGCGTTCGACTCCGCCGCCAGGATCGCCCAGCCCGACCTCAGCGTCCTGCACGAGACCCTGACCACGAAGCGGGCCCAGCTCAACGGGCACGACGAGGCGCTGCACCAGGTCCGCGAGCCGTGGGGCGTCACGGCGTATCAGTCGCAGTGCGCCCTCGTCGCCCTGTCCGAGACGGTGCGGCCGATGACGCCGGTGCGGCTGCGCGGGCAGACCCTCGCCGCCCTCGACGCCGGCACCACCCGCCGGGTCCGCGAGCAGCTGCGTGACTTCGCCGCGCTCGGCGGGTTCACGCTGACCGCTCAGCAGTCGGGTTGGGTGGGCGCCGCTGTGCGTACCCCCGCCGACGCCGAAGCCGCATTCGACCTCGCCGAACGGCTCGCGGAGCGGACCCTGCCCGCGGCCCGTCCGGGGCTGCGGCACGTCCAGGAGCGGACCGGCCTGCGTGCCCCCGCCGACCTGGCCGGCTGGCGCAACCTGTTCGGCTTCCTCGACGGCGTCGCGGCGACACTGACCCAGTTCCACGAGGACGTGTTCCGGGTCGACCTCGCGACCCACATCGCCTCCGCCGCCGATGCCGCGTGGCGCAAGGAGCACGCCGGGCAGCCCGGCACCGACGCGGGCTGGCTCACCCGCCGCCGCATGCGCAAGCAGGCCGCCCAGCTGTGGCGCGGCCCCGGCAAGCCCAGCCGGCAGCAACTGTTCACCGGGCTGACGACCGCGCTCACCCAGCGGTCGCAGTGGACCCGCGCCACCGCTGACGGCGGTCCGCCCCGCCTGCCGGCCGAGCTCGGCCGGGCCAAGGCCGCCTTCGAGCAGCTGGACGGGCAGGTCGCGCAGCTGCAGCGGCACGTGCCGCACATCGCCCTTGCCGGCCTGGACCTCGACCGGCTGGCCGCGGTCCTGTCGGGCCTGGCCGCCGACGAGCGCACCCTGCGCAAGATCCCGCGGCTCAACGAACTCGGCGCCACGTTCACCGGCCTCGGCCTCGACCAGCTCGTCGCCGACCTGGCCGGCCGCCGCCCCGACGCCGACCTGGCCGCCGCCGTCTTCGACGCGTGCTGGCACGCCTCGATCCTGCAGCACCTCAACTTCACCGACCCCCGCATCGGCGCGTTCGACGGGCCGCTGCACACCCGCACCGTCGAGGAGTTCCGCGCAGCGGACCGGGCGCACATCGACGCGACCGCCAGCCGCGTCCTGCGGGCCGTCGCCGAGCACATCACCCGCACCCGCGACCAGTACCCGGACGAGAGCCGCCTGGTCGAGCACCAGGCCAACCTCAAGCGCCGGCACCTGCCGATCCGCCAGCTCTTCGCGACCGCCCCGCACATGCTGACCGCCCTGCGTCCCTGCTGGGCGATGAGCCCGCTGATCGTGTCGCAGCTGCTGCCCGCCGAGGCGGACCTGTTCGACGTCGTCGTCTTCGACGAGGCCAGCCAGGTCACGCCCGCCGACGCGGTCCCGGCGCTGCTGCGGGCCCGGCAGGTCGTCGTCGCCGGTGACGAGCACCAGCTGCCGCCGACGTCGTTCTTCACCGCCGCGGAGGACGGCGGGGGCGCCGACCCGCTCGGCGTCCGGGCCGACGGCTCGATCGACCTGTCGCTCACCTCCGGCTACGAGTCGGTGCTGGATGTGCTGACGGCGCTGTTGCCGGCGTACCTGCTGCGCTGGCACTACCGCAGCCAGGACGACCGCCTCATCGGCTTCTCCAACGCCCACATCTACGAGCGCTCGCTGGTCACGTTCCCGGGCACGGCCGGTGCCGGCTCGGTGCAGCACGTCCACGTCGCGCACGATCCCGCCAACACCGACACGGACAGCGTGACCGCGGAGGTCGACCGGGTCGTCGAGCTCGCGCTGCGGCACGCCCAGCTGCGTCCGAGCGAGTCCCTCGGCGTCATCACCATGGGCATCGTCCACGCCGACCGCGTCGACCTCGCCCTGCGCAAGGCGCTGTCGGCCCGCCCCGAGCTGCACGCGTTCTTCTCCGAGTCCGCCACCGAGCCGTTCTTCGTGAAGAACCTCGAACGCGTCCAGGGCGACGAGCGCGACGCGATCATCCTGTCCATCGGCTACGGCAAGAACGCCGCCGGCCAGCTGCCCTACCGCTTCGGCCCGCTCCTGCTGCCCGGCGGCGAGCGGCGGCTCAACGTCGCCGTCACCCGAGCCCGCCGCCGGATGACCCTGGTCAGCTCGTTCACCGCGGCCGACATGGACCCGGCCCGCAGCACGTCGGAAGGCGTGCGGCTGCTGCGCGCGTACCTCGAATACACGGAGTCCGGCGGCACCTCCCTCAGCGGCGCCGCGGCCGACCGCGTCCAGCCCGACGCCTTCGAGGCAGACGTCCTCGCCCGCCTCACCGCCGCTGGCATCCCCGTCACGGCCCGCTTCGGCGTCGCCGGCGCCTTCATCGACTTCGCCTGCGCCCACCCGTCCGACCCCGACGAGCTGGTCCTCGCCATCGAGACCGACGGCGCCACGTATCACTCCGCGAGCACCGCCCGCGACCGCGACCGCCTCCGGCAGGAGCAGCTCGAACGCCTCGGCTGGCGCTACCACCGCATCTGGTCCACCGACTGGTTCGCCGACCCGGCCGCGGAGACCGCCCGCACCCGCGCCGCCTATGACGAGGCGGTCGCCGCCGTCGACGCCCGCCGCACCAACGAGCCGACCATCGTGCTGCATGTGCCGCCGCCGTCCCCGCCGGCTGTTTCGTCGGACCGCGCCCTGCCCCGCCCCGACTTCACCCCGGGCCGGCCGATCGCCGAGTATCCGGCCGCGGTGCTGGTCGACCTGATCCGCTGGATCGAGTCGGACACGCTGCTGCGGACGGAGGAGCAGGTGCTGGAGGAAGCTCGGCGGGAGCTCGGCTTCAAGCGCGGCGGCGCTCGGATCAACGCGGCGCTTGCCGAGGCTCTCCGGTCGTCCCGTGCTTCTGCTGCTCCCGCTCCGGCCGCTGCTGCTCCCGCTCCGGCCGCTGCTCCGGCCGGCTCGCCGGATGCTGATCGGACGATGATGCTGGAGTTGCCGGCGGAGGAAGAGACCCGGTTCCTGCCGCAGCGGCCTGAGACGGATTGAGGGCTTCCGCTGGTTGCGGTTCGCGGTCCTTTGTCGTCCAGACCTTCAAATATTCGCCCAAATGGCGCGGGGACTTGATGGCACCGCCCGGCCTTCGGCCGTGCGACAGGGTTGCGTGGTCACCCTGGTAGCCGTCTTGCGGTGATGCCAAGCCAGGTCCGCACTCACATGAACCACCGCCGTCGAGGTCATCATTCGGTGCTACAACACCGTCTTCAGGCAAAAAACGAAAACCATCGATTGCTGGACTGGGTAGTACCAGCGCGTTTCTCATGATCCGGTAGAGCTTGTGCACTCCTGGGTGTCCAAGCTTTACCGGATCATGGGGAAGTTGCCTGAGTCGATAGACCAGGCGGTCTGTGGCCGGACGGCGATCTTGCGAAGGTTGTTGATCCCGGCGGCGGTGTGGCACCACCGAATGATGACCTCGACGGCGGTGGATCTTGCGAGGGCGGGCCTGGCATGGGATCACCGCACGACGGCACGGACCGGGACCACGCCACCCTGTCGCACGGACGCGCCAGCGGCCGGGCGGTGCCATGAAGTCCCCGCAACGTTGGGCGAATATTTGAAGGGCATGAGGACCGGAAAGGGCGGGCCCAAGTCGGGCCCGCCCTTCGCGGTGGAGCTGAAAACCAGGCCGACTACACCGGAGCAGTGAACGTGTAGGAGCCCGCCGGCACCAGGAACGTCGCCGACCCCGACGGCACGGCCTGGCCGGGAGCGGTGATCGAGCCGGGCTGCGAGGTGGGCACCTTCACCGTCGCCGAGGCGCCGGCCGGCACCGTCACCCGCAGTGTCAGCGTGCCGCCAGAGATCGACCAGTCGCTGACCGCGAGCCCGTACGGCGTCTCGTACGACGACTTCGCCGAGGTCAGGCCGCCGCCCGGCTGCGGCGCGACGAGCAGCGACGCGTAGCCGGGGGAGGCCGGGCCGAGACCGCCGACCTGGCGGTACAGGAAGTCGCCGACGGAGCCGAGCCCGTAGTGGTTGAAGGAGTTCATACCGGCGTCCTGGAAGGAACCGTCGGTGCGGATGCCGTCCCAGCGCTCCCAGATCGTGGTCGCGCCGCGGCTGTTCATGTACCCCCAGCCGGGGTAGCCGGGCTGGAGCAGGATCTGATAGGCCGTGTCCGCGTGGCCGGTGTTGGCGAGGACCGGCAGGAGGTTCTCGACGCCGAGGAAGCCGACGGACAGGTGCCCGCTGGTGGCGGCGACCTTGGCGACCAGCTTGTCCGCCAGTTGCGCATTGCGCGACGACGGCACGAGACCGAAGGCCAGGGCCAGGACGTAGCCGGTCTGGGTGTTGCCGGACACGGTCCCGTCGGCGGCGACGAAGCGCGCGGTGAACGCCGCGCCCACCTGGTCGGCGAGGGTGCCGTAGGAGGCGGCCTGGGCGGTGCGGCCGGTGGCCGCGGCCATGCGGGACACCAGGCGGGCCGACCAGGCGAAGAACGCCGTGGAGATGACGTCCTGCGCGGTGTTGTCGTTGACGTTGAGCCAGTCGCCGTAGGTGGGCTGGTTGCGGATCAGGTCGCTGCCCGAGGTGGCGCGCAGGTAGTCGACCCAGCGGGCCATCGCGTCGAAGTGCTCGTCGACGACGCGGATGTCGCCGTGGCGCTGCCAGAGGGTGTACGGGACGATGACGCCCGCGTCACCCCAGCCGGCGGTGCCGGCGCCGCAGCAGACGGCGGGTGCGACGTCGGTGAAGGCACCGTCGGCGCGCTGGGCGTCGACGAGGTCGTCGGCGAACTTGTCGAGGAAGCCCTGGACGTCGACGTTGAAGGTGGAGGTGCCGGCGAAGATCGCGATGTCGCCGGTCCAGCCGAGCCGCTCGTCGCGTTGCGGGCAGTCGGTGGGGATGGACAGCATGTTGGAGCGTTCGCCCCACAGGATGTTGTGCTGCAGCTGGTTGACCAGGGCGTTCGAGGTGGTGAGGGTGCCGAGCTGGGAGCCGGAGGTCCAGGCGGCCCGGCCGGTGACGGTGTCCGCGGTCGGGGTGAAGCCGGCCGGGAGACCGGTGAGCTCGACGTAGCGGTACCCGTGCACCGTGAAGCGTGGCTCGTAGGTCTCGGCGCTGCCGGTGCCCGCGAGCGTGAAGCGATCCGTGGCCTGGGCCGCGCGCAGGTTGGTCGTGTAGAGCTGCCCGCCGGTCAGGACCTCGGCGTGGCGGATCTGGACGGTGGTGCCGGCCGGGCCGGTGACCGAGATCCGGTTCCAGCCGGTGAAGTTCTGGCCCATGTCGAAGATCCACACGCCGGGCGAGGGCTGCGTGACCGACACGGGACGGAACTGCTGCTGGACGGAGACGCCGTTGTCGACCTGCGAGACCAGGTTGGGCTTGGCGCCGGTCTTCAGAGCGACGCCGGCCCAGGAGCTGTCGTCGAAGGCGGGGTCGTCCCAGTTGGCAATGGCCAGCCGGGCATCGTAGGTCTCGCCGTGGTAGAGGTCGTCGGCGCGGATCGGCCCGCTGGTGACCTTCCAGGTGTTGTCGGTGCGCACGGTCGAGGTGGTGCCGTCGGTGTAGACCAGCACCAGTTGCGCGGAGTACCACGGCTGGGTGCCGTACTTCTGGCTGCCGGCGAACCCGAGGCTGCCGGAGTACCAGCCGTTGCCCAGCCAGGCGCCCAGCGCGTTGGCGCCCTGGCGGATCTGGCCGGTGACGTCGTACACCTTGTACTGGACGCGCTTGTTGTAGTCGGTCCACCCGGGCGCGAGGACGTCGGTGCCGACGCGGGCGCCGTTGAGCCGGGTCTCGTGCAGGCCCAGCGCGGTGGTCAGCAGGCGCGCGGAGGCGACCGGCTTGCTCACCGTGAAGCCCTTGCGCAGCAGCGGCGCGGCCTTGGCGATGGAGACGTTGGCGCCCCAGGGGCCGGTGCCGTAGGTGGCCACGGCGCGGGCCGCGGGCCAGGAGGCGTCGTTGAAGCCGCCGGTGTTCCAGCCGGCGGGCGCGGTGGTGGAGGCCTTCCACGACGTGTCGGTCACCAGCGACGCGCCGGTCAGCTTGGCGATCATCCCGGCCGGGGACTGCGTGGTGTTCTCGGAGGCGATGGCGATGGTGTTGGCACCGGCAACGAGCCGGCTCCGGATGTCGATCGCGGTCGCCTGCTGCCATGACTGGTACACCCGCGGCGACGTGCTGACCTGGGTGCCGTTGACCCACACGTCGGCGGTGTCGTCGCCGGTGACGACCAGGGTCGCGGTGGCGGGCACGGAGGCGAGGGTGAACGTGCGGCGGAAGTACCGGGTCGCCGCCGGCACGCCCGCGGCGGGGTCGCCCTCCGGGTACCAGATCCAGGTGGCGCCGGACAGGTCGGCGGTGACGGTGGCCTGCCCGATGAAGTCGCCGGTCCACTCGGTCGCCGGCGCGCGCAGGCCGGTCTCGAAGGACCAGGTGGGGCTCCACGCGCTGACCCGGCCCTGGGTGTCCCAGACGCGGACCTTCCACGTGTACCGCTTCATGGACTGCAGCGCCGGGCCGGTGTAGACGACGTCGACCTGCTGCCCGGACGGGACCCGGCCGCTGTTCCAGACGCCGTCGACGGACAGCTCGTAGGCCGCCTGCCGCTGCTGGTCGACGGTCGAGGCGAGCTTCCAGCCGAAGCGGGGCTGGGCGGCGTCGACGCCGAGGGGGTTGGCGCGGTGCTCGACGGTGCCGCTCGCCACGCTCAGCGGCGACGGCGCGTTCGGGTCGGGCGCGACGACGCCTGCGTTCCACGGGCCGACGCCGTAGGCGCCGAGATCGGCGGCGGCGGGCCAGCCGCTGTCGGCGAACCCGGGCTGCTCCCAGCCGGACGGCACGGTCTGGAACGCCTTCCAGCTGCCGTCGGTGTTCATGTCGGTGGTGCCGCCGGCCGTGACGACGTGCACCTTGCCGATCAGGCCGGCCGGGCCGGCGGCCGTGTTGCGGGCCGCGATGGCCAGCGTGTTGGTGCCGCTGACCAGGGCGGACTGCAGGTCGACATAGACGGCGTTCTTCCAGGAGTCGGTGACCCGCGGGGACGCCGCGACGGGCTTGCCGTTGAGCCACACGTCGACGCTGTCGTCGCCGGTGACGACCAGCTGCGCCTCGGTGACTGCGCCGGCGGCGACGGTGAAGTTCTTGCGGAAGTATCGGTACGCCGCGGGCGCGCTGTTGGCCGGGTTGCCCTCCGGGTACCAGACCCAGTGCGCCCCGGAGAGGCTGACGGGCGTCGCGGCGGCGGCCGGCGTGGACGGTGCGGCGAGGAGTGCGGCAAGCAGAACGAGCGCGGTGGCGCCCGCGCGGCGTCTCTTCAGGCGCATGGCGGTGCTCCTGTCGGTATGTGTGAAACGTTTCATTAAAACGTTTCATTGAGTGGTGATGCACTGACTGTACGTAGACCCTGGTCCATAAGCAACGCCCTGTCCCGCGACGAACCGCAAGATGAGGGGAGTATGGAGGTGGGATGCCGGGAAAGCTGCTCGTCATCGGTGGTGCGGAGAGCCACGACGCTGGTGATGACGCCATCCTCGAACGGTTCGTGCTGCTCGCCGGCGGTGCCGAGGCGCACCTCGTGGTGATCGCGACCGCGAGCGAGAGCCCCGCGCAGCGCGAGAAGGAATACGCCGAGGTCTTCCACCGCCTCGGCGCCGGCCGCGTCACCCCGCTGCGCCTCGAGGACCGCGAGGACAGCAACAACGACCTGGCCGTCACCGCGATCGAGCACGCCACCGGGGTCTTCTTCACCGGCGGCGACCAGTTGCGCATCACCACCGTCGTCGGCGGCTCCAAGGTCGACACCGCGCTGCACGCCCGGCTCGCCGAGGGCATGATCCTCGCCGGCACCAGCGCCGGCGCCGCGATGATGTCCAGCACGATGATCCTCGGCGGCAGCATCGCGTCGGTGTCCACCGACAGCGTCCGCACCGGCCCTGGCATGGAGTTTCTGCCCGGCGTGCTCATCGACATGCACTTCGCCCAGCGCGGGCGGCTCAACCGGCTGCTCAGCGCCATCGCGATGTTTCCGCACGAGCTCGGGCTCGGCATCGACGAGAACACCGCGATCCTCGTCGACGGCGACGTGTTCGAGGTCCTCGGCGCCGGCACCGTCACCGTCATCGACGCCGGGCAGGCCCGCACGATCAGCGCCACGCTGTCCGACGTCGGCGGGCCGATCGCGCTGTGCGGCGCCCAGTTGCACGTGCTCCCGGCGGGCTGGCGGTTCAACCTCACCGAGCGGGCTGCCATCAAGAGATCGGAACGAGACCATGCGCATTGAGAGCAGTCGCCGGTTGCGCGGACCCAACCGGTACGTCGCCCGCCCGGTTCAGGTCACCCGGGTGCTGCTCGACGGGCTGACCGGACGCGAGAGCAGCGACTACCCCGGCTTCGCCGAACGGCTCGTGGCCGCGTTCCCCGGCCTCACCGAGCACCACTGCGCCTTCGGCGAGCCCGGCGGTTTCGTCAGGCGGCTCGTCGGCGGCACCTACTTCGGCCACACCGCCGAACACGTCGCCATCGAGCTGTCCCAGCGCATCGGCCGCCACGTCAACTTCGGCCGCACGGAGGGCACCGGCGTGCCCGGCGAATACGACGTCGTCACCGAGTGCCCGCTCGACGAGCCACCGGACTCCCGCCTCGCCGAGGCGCTGCTTTCCTTGGCGATCACCGGTGTACTGGCGGCGCTGCGCGGCGAACCGGTGCGCTGCGAGGATGAGCTTGCGGTCCTGCGCGGCACCTATGAGCGGGAGAAGAGCGGACCGAGCACGGCGGCCATCGCCGACGCCGCCCGCGAGCGCGGCATCCCGGTCGAGCGGGTCGGCGAGCTCAGCCTGCTGCGCCTCGGCTACGGCCGGCACCGCAGGCTGGTGTGGGCCGCGCTCACCGACCAGACCTCCGCCATCGGCGTCGACATCGCCTCCGACAAGGAACTCACCCGGCGCCTTCTCGACGAGGCCGGCGTCCCCGTGCCCAGCGGCGGCGCGGCGACCTCCCTCGCCGAGGCCCTGACCCTGTTCGGCGAGCTCGGCCCGCCCGTCGTGGTCAAACCGCGGCAGGGCCGCCAGGGGATGCACGTGTTCCTCGGCGTCGACACCCCCGACGCGCTGCGCGCCGCCTTCGAGGCCGCCACCGCCGGCGGGGACGACGCCGTCGTCGAACGCGAACTGACCGGTCGCGACTACCGCGTGCTCGTGGTCGGCGGCCAGGTCGTCGCCGCCGCCGAACGGGTCGCCGCGCACGTCGTCGGCGACGGCGCCACCGACGTGGCCGGCCTGATCGCCCGGGCCAACGAGGACCCGCGCCGCGGCGTCGGCCACGCCCGCGCGCTGACCCGGCTCACCGTCGACGACGTCGCGCGCACCCTGCTGCTGCGCCAGGGCCTCGACGTCGACGGCGTGCCCGCCGACGGCCAGGTGGTGCGGCTGCGCGAGAACGCCAACCTCTCCACCGGCGGCACCAGCGTCGACGTCACCGACCGCGTCCACCCGTCGGTCGCCGACCTGTGCCGGCGGGTCGCGGCGATCGTCGGCCTCGACATCGCCGGGCTCGATCTGCGCCTGCCGTCGATCGACGAGCCGCTGCCCCCGACCGGGCTCGCCACCGGCGGCGGGGTCATCGAGGTCAACGCCGCCCCGGGGCTGCGCATGCACCTCGACCCGAGCGACGGCACCGCCCGCGACGTCGGCGCGGCGGTCGTGGAGGCGCTGTACCCGGCCGGCACCCCGTCGCGGATCCCGATCGTCGCGATCACCGGCACCAACGGCAAGACCACCGTCGCCCGCCTCACCGCGCACCTGCTCGACGGCGCGGGCCTGCGGGTCGGCGTCACCACCACCGACGGCATCGCCATCGGCGGCCGGCTCGTCCAGCGCGCCGACGCCACCGGGCCGCGTTCGGCCCGCGTCGTGCTCAGCGACCCCACCGTCGACGCCGCGGTGCTCGAGACCGCCCGCGGCGGCCTGCTCCGCCAGGGGCTCGGCTACGACTGGAGCGACGTCGGGATCATCACCAACCTGACCGGCGACCACCTCGGCCAGGACGGCATCGAGAGCGTCGAGGACCTGGTCGCCCTCAAGTGCCTCATCGGCGAACGCGTCCGCGAGGGCGGCGCCGTCGTCCTCAACGCCGACGACCCACGCAGCCGCAGCCTCGCCGCGTACCCGGACGGCCGGTTCGCCAAGCGCGAGATCATCTGGTGCGGCCTCGACCCCCGCAACCCGCTCATCCGGCGGCACTGGGACACGGGCGGCCGGGCCTACCTGCTCGCCGACGGCTGGCTCGTCGAGCTCGCCGACCGCCGCTGGATCCCGCTGCTCGCCGTGCACGAGCTCGGCGGCGGCTTCGGCGGCGCCGCCCGGCACCTGGTCGCCAACGCCCTCGCCGCGACCGCCGCCGCCCGCGTCCTCGGCGTCGCCACCGCCCGCGTCGCCGAGCGCCTCCGCAGCTTCACCGACAACCCGGACGACAATCCGGGCAGGGGCATGCTGCTGCGCCTCGGCGGGACCGACATCCTCGTCGACTACGCGCACAACCCCGCCGCCATCGGCGCCGTCGGTGACCTCGTCGAACGCCTCTGGGGCGCGGCCCGCGCCGTCGCCGCCGTCACCCTGCCCGGCGACCGCCGCGACGACCTGCTGCGCGAGTCGGCCCGGGAGATCGGGCTGCGCTTCGACCGGGTCGTCCTCTACGAGGACAGCGACCGCCGGGGCCGCTCACCCGGCGAGGTGCCGGCCCTCCTGCACGAGGAGCTGCTCGCCACCTCCCCGTCGACGAAGTGTGCCGTGGTGCGCACCGTCGACGAGGCCGTCCCCGCCGCCCTGGCCATGGCCCGCCCCGGCGACGTGGTGCTGCTGCTGTACGAGAAGATCGAGCCCGTCCTGGCGCTGCTGCACACCCTCGGCGCCGAGGTCGTCCCCGATCAACGCGTGTCGTTTCCGCTCATCGGGGCAACTGTATGAGATGGAGCGCTACCGGCTGATCGAGCAACTGGGTGTGGGCGGCATGTCCGTCGTCTGGCGGGCCCACGACGAGGTGCTGGGCCGGCCCGTCGCCGTCAAACAGCTCGCGGCCGCCGCCGACCCGGCGTCCCACCGCCGCATCCAGGCCGAGGCCCGCGCCGCGGCCCTGCTCAGCCACCCCCACATCGCCGCCGTGTTCGACTTCGGCCACACCGCCGGCGGTGCGCCGTTCGTCGTCATGGAGCTGGTCGAGGGCGAGTCCCTCGAGGAGCGGCTGGACCGGTCCGGCGGGCCGCTGCAGGTCACCGAGGCGCTGCGGATCGCGGCCCAGCTCGGCTCCGCGCTCGCCGCCGTGCACGCCCGTGGCCTCGTGCACCACGACGTCAAACCCGCCAACGTCATGCTGACCGACGGCGGGGCGAAGCTCGTCGACTTCGGCATCTCCGCGATCGCCGGCAACGACACCGACCAGCTGCTCGGCACGCCGGCCTACCTCGCGCCGGAACGCGTCCGTGGCATCCCGCCCTCGGCCGCCACCGACGTGTACGCGCTCGGCGTCGTCCTCCACCGGATGCTCGCCGGCGCGCTGCCGTGGCCGGGCACCACCACCGAGGAACTGCTGCACGCGCACCGGAAGCTGGCCCCGGCGCCGCTGCCCGCGCCCGTGTCGGCGGCGTTGCCCGAGGGGGTGGCCGACGCGTTGCGCCGCTGCCTCGCCAAGGCACCCGGGAACCGGCCCTCGGCCGCGGACCTGGCGACGCTGTTCGCCGCGCTGCCCGCCACCCGGCGGATCGCCGTGCGGCTCGGATCACCGGCGCGGCGGCTCCGGGACGCCACCCTCGGCGGTTCGGCCAAGCGGCGGGGGACCGTCGCCGCGGCGGCGGTCCTCGTGCTCGGGCTGGGTGCCGCGGGTGCCGCCGCGCAGGACCGGGACCCGGTCGCCGCCTGGACCCCCGCCTCGACGCCCGCCTCGACGCCCGCCTCGTCGCCGGCCGGCCCGCAGACCGTGGCAGACCCCACGGACCCGGCCACCCAGGCGGTCACGGCACCGGCCGACGACCCGGCCGGGAACGCCGGCGGCCCGAAAAAGGGCAAGGGTAAAGGCAAGAGCAAGAAAAGTGGTGGCTGAACCTTTTCGTTGCTTATGGCGTGCAACCTTCCCGACTGGTACACAAGTCTGATCTCGGTGATGCCCTATGGTGTCCGGGTCGAGGGATCGGAGGGGCCGTGCGGTTCGAAGTCAGCCGGGTCATGGACACCATCGAGCAACGGCTGACGACGGACGTCACGCTGGCCCAGGCCGTGGTCGACCTGGCCGACGTCGCCCGGTTCGTGGCCCTCGACGGCGGCCGCCCGATCAACCTGCTGCGCCTCGGCATGGTCGTGGACGCGCTCAGCCGCTACCTCATCGACGCCGGCGCGATGCTGTATCCCGTGGTCGGCCGGGAGGCCCTGTCGGAGGCGGCGCTCACGTCGAAGGAGCGCATGGTGCTCGGCCGGTGGGCCGACGACGGCCTCATCGAGGTCACGCCGGTCGTCGCGGACCGGCCCGTCGAGATCGCCGACTTCACCGGCCTGCCGCTGATCGTCGTGCGGGACCAGCCGCAGTTCGCCGCCCGCTTCCCGTGGCTCGTCGACAGCCCCGAGCGGGTCCTGCGCCTCACGCCCCGCGCGGGCGGCGCCGTCCTGACTCCGGGCGGCGAGCCGACCCCGCCGAAGGACGGCAAGGAACGCCTGGTCGTGAAGGGCACCGCGACCCTGCCGATCATCCCCCTCGAACCCGCCGATGCCGACGCTCCCGCCGCGGAGGAGGCTTCCGAGCCCGCCGCTTCATCGGCCGCTCCGACCTCCGGCGCCCCGAGCGTCTCGGCCGCTCCTGCGTCCGGCGCCGCGGGCTCCTCGCCCGCTTCCTCGGGTTCTTCCACCTCCTCGGCTTCCACCGACTCCGCGGACATTTCCGAAATTTCGGAATCGTCGGAAAAGGCGGAAACCGAGGCGGCGCCCAAACCGTCGCCCCGCCCCTCTCCGGCGGCGTCCAAGCCTGCCGCCCCTGCCGCCGCGTCGCAGGGCGGGCGGCCCGACGGGGTGCAGACGTTCACCGCGCGGGGCTCGCAGCGGGCCGGCCGGACCCGCGTGATGCGGCGCCGGTTCACCCGGGCGGACCCCAGCGGCGTCGGCTCGGCCCTGATGGCCCGCGAGTGGCGCTGCAAGGAGCCCGACTGCCCCGCGTTCGGCCGCTTCCGGCGGATCGGCCAGCCGGTCCCACGGATGCGTGCAGGCGTCCCCGCCTGCCCCCGGCACGGCGAGGCGCTCAAGGACATCGGTCTGCGCCCGCCCGCGTTCGCCGTGTCCGTGGTCGTCGAGGACCTGGCCCGCCGCCGGTTCGTGGTCGGCGCCGATCGCGCCATGGTGGTCGGCCGCGAGCCCGCCGACCCCGACGACATCGCCGTCGGTCAGTGGCTGCACGAGGCCGCGGCCGCCTGGATCGCCAAGGAACACCTGAAGCTCGAGGTCCGCGACGGCCGGCCGGTCGTCACCGACACGAGTGAGAACGGCACGCTGATCTGGAAACGCTCGGCACCTGAAATCAAGGAGGAGACCGAGCGGATCTACCACAAGTCCTACCAGCTGACCGGCTGGGACTCCGTCGAGCTCTACACCGGCGTCGAGCTGATCGTGGGCGATCATCGCCTGCAGACGATCGTCGGCTCCGAACCCGCCTCGGTCCTGCTCGACGCGCCGACGGTCGCGCTCCGACTGGTCGACTGAGCGTGGCGCGCCATTGAGAGGATCTCCGGGTGGTGCCGGGTCCGTATATTGACGCTGTGGACGCGCGAGGTTACCGGCTAGGCATCGACTTCGGCACCTCGAACACCGCGGCGATGCTGGCCTGGCCTGACGGCCACGTCCGCCCACTGCTCTTCGACGGGTCGCCGACACTTCCGTCGTCGGTCTATGCCGACCCGCAGGCGGGCCTGCTCGTCGGCCGCGACGCGATGCACGCCGCCCGGGTCAGCCCGGAGCGGTTCGAGCCCAACCCCAAGCGCCGCATCGACGAGCCCGCCGTCCTGCTCGGCGATCACGAGATCGCGACCGTCGACCTGTTCGCGGCCGTGCTCGCCCGGGTCAACGGCGAGGCGCAGCGGGTCGCCGGTGGCCGGATCGGCCAGGTCACCATCACCTGCCCCGCCGCCTGGGCGCACACCCGGCGCGGGGTCCTCCTCGCCGCCGCCGAGCGGGCCGGCCTCGGGACCGTGAGCCTGGTGCCCGAGCCGGTCGCCGCCGCCGAGGTGTTCCGGGCCCTGGAGGGCACCGACAGCCGCCCCGGCTCGGCCTTCGTCGTCTACGACCTGGGCGCCGGCACCTTCGACGCCTCCGTCGTCCGCCACGGCCCGGGCACCTTCGAGGTGCTCGCCGCGGAGGGCCTCAGCACCAGCGGCGGCCTCGACATCGACGCCGCGATCGTCGGGTACCTCGGCGCGAGCCAGTCCTCCCGCGACCCGGCCTCGTGGAACCGGCTCGTCCACCCGACGACCAGCGCCGAACGCCGCGCCAACCGGCTGCTCTGGGACGACGTCCGCGCCGCCAAGGAGATGCTGTCCCGCACCTCCTCGACGATGATCCACATCCCGATGTACGACGAGGACGTCCCCCTCGGCCGCGACCAGTTCGAGCAGCTGGCCCGCCCGATCCTGGCCGCGACGGTCACCGCGACCCGGGCGGCCATCGCCGCGGCCCGGCTCACCCCGGCCGACATCGCCGGCGTGTTCCTCGTCGGCGGCGGCAGCCGGATCCCGCTCGTCGCAACGCTGCTGCACCAGGCTCTCGGCAAGGCGCCGACCGCGGTCGAGCAGCCCGAGATGGTCGTGGCGCAGGGCAGCCTCGGCGCGCCCACCCAGCCCGGCCCCGCCGGGCAGGTGGCGCCTCCGGTCTCGGGTCCGCCCGTGTCGGGTGTGCCGGTGTCGGGCCCGGTCTTCCCGACGTCGGCACCGCCGGCCTCGACGCCGAGGACGGTCTCCGGCTCGGTCTCCATGCCGGTCTCCGGAGTGCCCGCCTCAGGGGCGCCCGGCCCAGGGATTCCCGCGTCGGGAGTGCCGATCTCGGGCGTGCCGATGTCGGCGGCCCCGGTGTCACCCGGGTTCTCCGCGGCGCCGGTCTCCGGTCAGCCGTCGTCGCAGTTCGCCCAGGACGCCGGCTACACCCCGCCGTCCGGTTACGCGACCCCGCCGGCGCCGGCGCCGCAGTCACCCGCCCAGCCGTTCCCGGCCACGCCGCCGGTGAGCTACCCGCCGCAGGCCGCGCACCCCACGCCCGCCCCGTCGTCGCCCGCGTCCCCGCTGCCCCCTGGCCGGGCGTCCGTGCCGCCGGCCACGTACGGCGCCGCACCCGGCCCGCAAGCGACCACGCCGGCAGCGGGCGGGCAGCGCCGCACCGGGGTCCTGGCCGCGGTCGCCGTGGTCCTGCTCCTGGTCGTCGGCCTCGGCATCTACGGGCTGACCAAGCTCGGCGGCGACGACGACGGTGGCAGCGACAACTCCGCGAGCCAGACCCAGGACCCGGACGGCAGCGGCGAGACCACCGGCGACACCGAGACCAGCGAGGCGGCCGTCCAGGTCGACGTCGAGCGGGACGACAGCAACTGGAGCACCACCGCCAAGGAGTACGAGGGCTACGAGGGGAAGCTGGTCGCCTACACGTGCCCGAAGAACGGCAAGGCGGCCGACGTCTGGGGCGACGGGCCGTACACGACCGACTCGTCGGTCTGCACGGCCGCCGTGCACGCGGGGTACATCAACCTCGATACCGGCGGCCGGGTCGTCATCCAGATCCGTAAAGGCTCCGACTCGTACAAGAGCAGCACCCAGTTCGAGATCACGACCAAGAGCTGGGACGCCTACGACTGGGAGTTCACGATCGCCGGCTAGGCCGTCAGCGCAGGGCTCTGATCGCGGTCAGGGTCGTGTGCACGTTGAACTGCGCGCCGTCGTCGCTCTCCCAGCCGCCGTCGCTGCGCTGCGTCTCGTTGAGGCGCTTGCGGGCGGCGGTGAGCAGCCAGTCGTCCGGTGACATGCCGATCCGCCGCAGCGCCGCGAACAGCGACGCGGTGTCCGCCGGGGTCATCTGCGGCACCCGGTCGGCGAGCGCGACCTGGATCTGGGCCGACTCGTAGAACCAGCCGAGGTGGTAGAGCACAGCGCAGCCGAGCCAGCCCGCGACCAGGAACGACGGCCAGCTGCCGTCGGGACGCAGCGACGCCCGGAACGCCTCGGCGGCGCGGGCGACCCGGGTCGCGTGCTGGTCGTCGCCGTTGTTGGGACCGCCGACGACCATCCAGTAGGCGGCGTTGGTGGTCAGGTACAGCTTCGCCTCGTCGTCGCCGGGCTGCGCCCACGGCGGGGCGATCCCGGCCAGGGAGGCGTCCTCTTCCCACATGCCGTCGGGGAGCTGGCTGCGACCGAGCCACGCCAGGGCCCGGCGGGCCGCGGGCCGGTCGATCGCGCCGAGGTCGTCGAGCTCGCTCAGCCGGAAACAGGTCGCGTCGACGGAGGCCACGTCGGCGCCCCACAGCGCCGGCCAGCCGCCGTCGGGCGACTGGCCGATCTCGGCCTTCTCCAGCACGTCTGCCGGTGGAAACTGGCCCGTGCGCAGCCAGGCGAGGCGGGCGCGATCAACGGCGTCGCCGTGTGCGACGACATAGCCGATCGCGGCATCAAGGTCGACCATGGGCCGTACGCTACCGCCCGCCCGCTCCCTCCGTGTGGGTGACTAGTACACCGGCAGTGACGGATCGACGGTCTTCACCCACGAAACCACACCACCCTGCACGTGGACCGCGTCCTTGAAGCCGGCCGCCTTGACGGCTGCCAATGCCTCGGCGGAGCGGACGCCGCTCTTGCAGTACAGGACGATCTGGCGGTCCTGCGGCAGGTCGGCGAGGGCGTTGCCGTTGAGGAACTCGCCCTTGGGCACGAGCCGCGCCCCGGGGACCCGCACGATCTCCCACTCGGCCGGCTCGCGCACGTCGATCAGCTCGATCGGCTTGCCCGAGTCCTGCCAATCCTTGAGCTCGGTCGCGGTGATCGTCGAGCCGAGCGCCGCCGCCTGGGCCTCGTCGGAGACGGCGCCGCAGAAGTCGTCGTAGTCGATCAGGCCGGTGACCGTGGGGTTCTCGCCGCAGATGGCGCAGTTCGGGTCCTTGCGGAGCCGGATCTTGCGGTAGGACATCTCCAGCGCGTCGTAGACCATGAGGCTGCCCAGCAGCGAGTCGCCGACGCCGGTGAGCAGCTTGATCGCCTCGGTGACCTGGATCGCGCCGATCGACGCGCACAGCACGCCGAGGACGCCGCCCTCGGCGCAGGAGGGGACCATGCCGGGCGGCGGGGGCTCCGGGTAGAGGCAGCGGTAGCAGGGGCCGTGCTCGGCCCAGAACACCGACGCCTGACCGTCGAACCGGTAGATCGAGCCCCAGATGTAGGGCTTGCCGAGCAGCACCGCCGCGTCGTTGACCATGTAGCGGGTGGCGAAGTTGTCCGTGCCGTCCACGATCAGGTCATACTGCGCGAAGATCTCCATCACGTTGTCGTTGTCGAGGGCCTCGTTGTGCACCACGACGTTGACATACGGGTTGATCTCGCGGACCGAGTCGCGGGCCGACTCCGCCTTCGGGCGGCCGATGTCCGACTGGCCGTGGATGATCTGGCGCTGCAGGTTGGACTCGTCGACGGTGTCGAACTCGACGATGCCGAGCGTGCCGACGCCGGCCGCGGCCAGATACATCAGCGCCGGCGAACCGAGCCCTCCCGCGCCCACACACAGCACGCGCGCGTTCTTCAGGCGCTTCTGCCCGGCGGTGGCCACATCCGGGATGATCAGGTGCCGGGAGTAGCGGCGGACCTCGTCAATGGAGAGGTCGGCGGCGGGCTCGACCAGTGGAGGCAACGACATGGTTTTCATTCTGCCGCGCCCGACCGGCAAACCCACGTGACCTACGGCACTTTGGCTCCGCTGTACCGCTGACCGTCGACGAACGGCCAGGCATTGGCGACGCAGCCCTTCAGCCCGTAGGTCTGCTGCTGCATCACCGGCGCCGGTTTCCCGGGCCCCGGGCAGGCCTCGTGGCCGTTGCCGAGCTCGTGGCCGACCTCATGGTTGATGACGTAGCTCTGGTAGTCCGCGACCGGCGCGCCGTAGTCCGGCACCCCCGTCAGCCAGCGCGCCAGGTTGATGACGACCTTGCCGGTGATCCGGCACGAGCTGTAGCCGGCGGTGTGCAGGCCGGCCGTCGCGCAGATCTGCTCCGACGTGACCGGCGTGGCAAGGAAGATCGTGAAGTCCGCGGTGCCCTGCCCGGCGACCCGTTGCAGGCGCAGCTGCCCGGTCGCGGTCCAGCCCCGGGGGTCGGCGAACACCTGCTCGACCGCGGTGGCGAACGCGTCGACCTGCTGCCCGCTGCCGTTCTCCACCGCGACCCGGTACTTCTTGACCGCACCTGCCCCACCGGCGACCGGCCCGGCGCTGCCGGCGTAGGCGAACGTCCCGGCGGCGCTGGACGGCCCGGCCTCGGGCGGCTGGCTTGCGGGCAGGCTCGGCGGGTCGAGCATCGGGGCCGGCCCGCGGGTCGCGGCGACCGTCACCGGCGCCTCGTCCGAGCCGGCGAAGAACAGTTGCCGGCCCAGGCCGGCGGCGGCGATCACGAACGCGGCGAGCATCACGCCGATGACCACATGGCGGCGCCGGCGCAGCTGCTCATGCCGGCGACGCTGCTCAGCCCGGACGACCTCACGGGCCTGCCGCGGGTCACTCGGCAGTGGCACCGGCAGCTGCCGGCGGTCGCTGCTCAGCCGGCTCGCCATCGATTGGTCAGCTTGCCATGCGCACCTGCGGCGCGCGCTGCCGCACCCCGTCCCGCACCTGAGTTGCAACCTGCCGGGTGTCGTGCTGGTGCACGGCCTGCAGCTCGTCCAGCAGGCCCAGCACCGCCCGGGCCACGGTGCGTGGCACCTCCATCTGTGCCACGTGACCGACCCCCTCCAGCATCATCAGCCGGCTGTCCGGGACGAGGCGGGCGACCTGGGGCGCGGTGCGGATGTCCACCAGCTTGTCCTGCCGCCCGGCGATCACCAGCGTCGGCGCAGTGATCTTCGTGGCCAACCGCCACATCGAGCCTTCGCCCGGCAGGTACGCCCGCAGGAAGCTGCTCACCAGCCCGCGCAGGCTGCCCACGTACGCCTCGGCGTACCACGGCACCGAGTGCCGCAGGCGCGCCTCCTCGATCGCTTCGAGGCGCCGCTGCTCCGGGTAGCGGCTCGGGTCGGCGTAGCAGGACTCGATCACCATGGCGGCCAGGGCCTCCGGGTCCATCGAGGACATCCGCCGCGCCGCGAGCTTCGCCGCGTTGGGCAGGAGCAGCAGCGGCACGATCGGCCCCTGCAGCGAGCGGCGCGGGTCGAGGAACGGCATCGCCGGCGAGATCAGGGTCAGGCTGCGCACCAGGTCGGGCCGCAGTGCCGCGGCCACGACCGCCGCCGCGCCGCCCATCGAGTTGCCGAACAGGTGCACCGGGCCGCGGTCGCTGTGCTCGACCCACCGGATGATGTGCGCGGCCATCGCGGTCAGCGAGTAGCTGCGGGCCGGGGCGCTGTGCCCGAATCCGGGCAGGTCGATCGCCTGGCCGTCGAGCCGCCCGGAGAGCACACCCGCCAGGTCGGTCCAGTTGGTCGACGAGCCGCCGAGCCCGTGCACGTAGACCGCCGGCTCCGCGCCAGGTGCCGTGGCGGGCGTGTCCCGCACATACGCCTTCAGCCCATCGAGCTCCACCTCGCGCCCCGGCCACCGCTCCGGCAGCTTCTCAGGTGACGGAACGGTGAACTCCGGGACAAGGGAAGCTCTCTTCATGCTTACCAGTGTGCCCCAACGGGCCTACGGCAGCAGGGCCTCCAGGCGCCGGTTGACGGCCGCCAAGGTGGCCCGCACCACAGCCTGGCGTGGATCGCCGGCATTCACCGACGAGCCCGTCAGCTGCTCGACCCACCCGTCGTACAGCAGCAACAGCACCACCACGGCGACCTCGCACCCGCCGAGCTGCACCACCGCGGCGTGCTCGATGTAGCACCGGGCCCGCGCTGTCGCATCCACGTCGACCAGCAGCTGGTCCACGGCGGAGGCGGCGGCGGCCGCGGAGAGCCGCAGGATGTAGCCGTCGACCGCGGGGCCGCTGGCCACGCCGACCGCGGGGTGCCCGTCGGCGATCAGCCGCACCTCCACGACCGCGTCGACGCCCTGCGTGCTGACCTCGACCTGGTCGATGATGACGCGCGGCGACACGATCGAGCTGGACTGCGGCACCAGGGCCGGCGGCGAATCCCGGTTGACCGGGACCGGCGGCTGCGGGCCGAACACCGGGCCGGACGTCGCTGCGGGTGCCTGCCCGGGCAGCTGACCCGTCACCACGCCGGTCAGCGGGCCACCGGGCGGTTTCGGACCGGTTCCGGGCTCGACGGCCGGCGCGATCGAGGACGCCTGTGCCCCCGGTGCCGGCTCGGGGCTGGGGACGAGGCCCGGCCGGAGCTCGTCGAGGCCGGGACGGGAGGCCTCGGCCGGGCGGCGCACGCCGCTCACCGGGCGCCGGCGGCGGGCCTCGCGGCCGTAGCCGGGCAGCGCGCTGTGCGGTGCGTTGCCCCGGGCCGGCGGGCCGGCCGGGCGCTGCGACGGCGGGGTCAGGTCGGTGAGGTTCGGCTCGGCGGCCAGGCCCATCCGCTCGTTGAGCAGCCGCGCCACGGCCCGGCTGACCCGGCCCGGGTCGGCCTCGTCGAGCAGCTCGAGGCGGAGCGTGTGCAGGCCGTCGGCGTTCTTGCGCAGGGTCGCCTCGCGCACCCCGGCGACCCCCTGCACCGCGCGCAGCACCGCCGGGATGTCGAACCCGTCGGGGCGGTCGTCGAGGCTGGGCTCCTCGTCCTCGTCCTCGCGGTCCTCGCGCAGGAACGTCGCGATCCTTGCCAGCTCCGCCCCGCCGGCCGGCCCGGCCTCCGCGACGAGCGGCTCGACCTCCACCTCCGGCACCTGCGGCACGTCGGGGTGCGACGGCACGCGCTGCGGCAGCTCGGGGGCGTTGTAGTCGGCCTCCGTGGCGCCGAACTCCGGGTATGCGGGTGCCGCGAAGGCGGGCTGCGGGTAGGCCGGCTCAGCGTAAGCCGGCTCAGGGTAGGCCGGCTCGGCATACGCGGCTGCCGCCGGCACGTCCTGCGCGTAGGGCGGCTCGGACGCGAATGTCGGCATCGTCGGCTCGGCCGCGGACAGCGGGGTGGCGTTGCCGAGCAGCTCGGTGGGCAGCGGCCCGACGAGCGGGTCGTCCTCCGGCATCCGCTGGGTCGGCAGTTGCGGCACGGCCTGCGGGGCCGCGGCGGCCTGCGCCGGGTCGTGCTGCGGGACGGCGGCCCAGTCGAACTCGGGTCCGGCCGGCTGCTGCTCATAGGGCTGGTAGCCGTTGTCGGGCTGGGCATACGCCCCGTAGCCGTCCTGCGGGCGGTATGCGGTCTGGCCCTGATGCCCGTCCTGCTGCGGCTGGTATCCCTGGTGCCCGTCCTGCTGCGCCTGGTATCCCTGCTGTGGGTATTCCTGCGACGGGTAGGGCTGCGCCTGGTATCCCTGCTGCGGGTACTGCTCCTGCTGCGGGTACTGGCTGTCCTGGGCCGGGTACTGCTCCTGCGCCGGGTACTGGTCCTGGGCGGGGTACTGCTCCTGGGCCGGGTACTGCTCCTGGTAGCCGTCGGCGGGCGCGTCGAGGCGGGCCGCGCCGTTGCCCTGCTCCTGGTAGGCCCCGCTGCGCGGCCGGGTGTCGTAGCCCCAGGCGGAATCGGGGAAGGCGCCATACGGGGGCTGACCGCTGTCGCCGTGCACCCGGACGTTGGGGTCGACGGGCGCGGGCTGGGCACTGAGGCGGTCCAACGCCGAGGGCGGCGGGCCATAGCCGCCGGACGTGGGCTGCACCGCGTCGTCGCGTCCCTGCGCGGAGGCGGCGGCGCCGTAGACCGTGCCGCCGGAGGGCGCCGCGGGCTGGGCGCCGTTGATCAAGCCGCTGACCTGGCCACCGCTGACCTGGCCACCGCTGACCTGGCCGCCGTTGAACTGGCCACCGCTGACCTGGCCGCCGTTGATCGCGCCGCTGTCGTGCGGTGCGAGGGGCCCGGCGCCGAACCCTGCGCCGGTTCCGGCGCTGGTCCCGGTCGCGGGGAAGGACTGGCTGGTCTCGGGCTGGTTGACGGAGCTCGGCCAGCCCTGGCCGTCGGGCCCGTAGTGCCCGTAGTGCAGCGACGTGGTCGGCGGCTGCGCCGGTGGCGGGGCGGAGACCGGCGGGCTCATCGGGGCGAGCATGTCGGAATAGGCGTTGCGGACCTCAGCGCGGCCGCGCGGGCTGCCGTTGACCGATGCGCGCCCGGCGACGGCGCCGGTGGCAGGCTCGCGCCACGCGGAGACGATCGCCTCGAGCGCGTCATCGCTCGGCGTCGAACCGTCGCCGTGGGTGCCGTCCGGTGTCCTCTGCGGATCCGTGTGTCCTCCTCCGCGATATGGGCCTGCCCCGTGCGGGCTTCCGGCTTGCCCCGTTTCGTCCACCGCGCGCTCCTCCGTCGCCCCTAGGTGAGGCTACCGTGTGGGCGGAAAGGGGGTAAGTTGCAATCCCGACCCAAATCCGGATGGTGAACATGACCTCGGCGATGAGCGGCACCCAGTCGGCCGGACGGCCGGTGCGGCTGCCCCGGTCGGCGCGCCGCAAGCAACTGCTCGCCGCGGCGCAGCAGGTTTTCGTGGCGCAGGGTTATCACGCCGCCGCGATGGACGACATCGCCGAGCGGGCGGGCGTCTCCAAGCCGGTGCTCTATCAGCACTTCCCCGGCAAGCTCGAGCTCTATCTGGCGCTGCTCGACACGCACTGTGACGCGATGGTGTCCCGGATGCGTGCCGCGATGGAGGCGACCACGGACAACAAGGAGCGCGTCCGGGGCGCCATCCAGGCGTATTTCGACTTCATCGACCACGAGAGCGAGGCGTTCCGCCTGGTCTTCGAGTCGGACCTGCGCAACGACCCCGCGGTGCGTGAGCGGGTCGACCGGGTCGAGAGCGGCTGCATCGCCGCGATCACCGACACGATCATGGCGGACACCGACCTGAGCCGGGAACGTGCGGAGCTGCTCGCCTCCGGCCTGGTCGGCGCGGCGGAGGTCGCGGCCCGCTTCTGGGTCGCGGGTGGCCGCAAGGTCGCGAAGCCCGAAGCGGAGGCGCTGCTGACCGCGCTGTCGTGGCGCGGCATCGCGAGCTTCCCCCTGCACGGGGAACACGCCTGATCGCGTTAGTCTTCAACCACACTGGGTGTGCGCGCCGAGGCACGGACGCGCCGCAGCCCGATCAAGGAGGAAGACGTGGAGGTCAAGATCGGCGTGCAGTATGCGCCTCGGGAGCTGGTGCTGGAGAGCAACCAGTCATCCGCCGAGGTTGAAGCTGCGGTCACCGACGCGATCGACGGTGGCGATAAGGGTGTGCTGTCTCTCGTCGACGAGAAGGGTCGCCGGGTCATCGTCCCGGTCGGCAAGATCGCCTACGTGGAGATCGCCGAGTCGTCGCCGCGGCCGGTTGGATTCTCTTCCGCGCGTTGACGAAGCGTTGACGGGTAACGATCAGGCCCTGCCCCGTCCGGGTCAGGGCCTGAGTCAGTTGTTGAGTCCGACCGCGCCCATGCGGGTGGTATGTGCCGAGGTGAGGCGTTTGAGCAGCGCCTGGAAGTCGGTGCCGCCGCCGGCGAGCAGCTCGGCGAGCGACGGCCGCTCGGCCGCGACCCGCAGTGCCTGGGAGATGCCCTCGCCGACCAGCCGGCGCGACCACATCGACAGCCGGTTGGCGACCTTCGGGTCGGCGGCGATCGCGGCCCGCAGCTCGTCCGCGGCGAAGTCGGCGTGCCGGGAGTCGTGCAGGACGTCCAGGATCAGGTCCCGGTCCGGCCCGGTGAGCACCGCCGCGACCTCGCGGGTGAAGTCGTCGGCGATGCCGTCGCCGACATAGGCCTTGGCCAGGCCCTCCAGCCAGTCGGCCGGCTCGGTCTGCGTGTGGTAGTCCGACACCGCCTGCACGTAGGGCCGCATGGCCTGCTCGGGGTCGGCCCCCAGCTCGGTCAGGCGGTCGGCGAGGCGGCAGTAGTTGGTGATCTCGCGGCCGGCCATCTCGCTGAGCACCGCCCGGCGGCGCAGGTCGGGTGCGAGCCGCGCGTCGGCCGCCATCCGGTCGAAGGCGACCAGCTCGCCATACGCCAGCATGCCGAGCAGGTCGACCACTGCCGAGGCGGGCGGAGTGAGATCGGACACGACGGCACACTACATCGCCGGATCGCCCGGTGCGGTGTCACATCGCGATGCGGTGCGCGGAATGGCCCGCAAGCCGGTACAATGGCTCCAATAGCCGTGGACGGACCCTAGTCCCGGCGCTGGCGCTTGTAGCCCGCGACCTTGATCATTTCGGTTGCGTGTGGCCCGCGCCCTACCCATTTGAGCGCACCCGGCTTCACCAGGGGCGCTCCCGCGAGAGAGACACCCTGAGCACAACATGACGATCGACAACACTGAGGCCGCCGAAGCAGTGGCCCCGCGCGCACCCGTGCGCCCAGACGCACCCACCTTCGCCGACCTGGGCGCCCGGCCCGAGACCGTGGCCGCCCTCGAAGCCGTCGGCATCATTCACGCGTTCGCCATCCAGGAATACGCCGTGCCGATCGCCCTGCGCGGCACCGACCTCATCGGCCAGGCGCCGACCGGCACCGGCAAGACGCTGGGCTTCGGCGTCCCGCTGCTGGACCGGGTCACCGCCCCCGCCGAGGGCGCCGACGGCCTGCCACAAGCGCTCGTCGTGGTCCCGACCCGCGAGCTGGGCCTGCAGGTGGCCCGCGACATCGCCGCCGCCGGCAAGACCCGTGGCATCCGGGTCCTCCCGCTCTACGGCGGCGTCGCCTACGAGCCGCAGGTCGACGCCCTGCAGAAGGGCGTCGAGATCGTCGTCGGCACCCCGGGCCGGCTGCTGGACATGGCCAAGAGCAAGCACCTGCGCCTGCACGCCGTGCGGGCCCTGGTGCTCGACGAGGCCGACCGCATGCTGGACCTCGGGTTCCTCGACGACGTCGAGCGGATCCTGACCCTGCTGCCGGAGGACCGGCAGACGATGCTGTTCTCCGCGACGATGCCCGACCCGATCGTGACCCTGGCGCGGCGGTTCCTGCGCCACCCGATGACGATCCACGCGCACCACGACGCCAGCACCGGCGCGTCCCCGCTGACCAAGCAGGTCATCTACCGCACGCACCCGATGAACAAGATCGAGATCGTGGCGCGGATCCTGCAGTCGACCGACCGCGGCCTGACCATGATCTTCACGCGGACCAAGCGGGCCGCCGACCGGGTCGCCGAGGACCTCGACTTCCGTGGCTTCGCCGCCGCCGCCGTTCACGGCGACCTCGGTCAGGGTGCCCGGGAGCGGGCCCTGCGGGCGTTCCGGGCCGGCAAGATCGACGTGCTGGTCGCCACCGACGTCGCGGCCCGCGGGCTGGACGTCTCCGGCGTCACGCACGTCATCAACTACGACTGCCCGGAGGACCCGGACACCTACACCCACCGCATCGGCCGGACCGGCCGCGCGGGCGCGACGGGCGTCGCGGTGACGTTCGTCGACTGGGAGGACATGCCCCGCTGGCGGATCATCGACAAGACGCTGGGCATGGAGCTGCCGGAGCCGCCGGAGACCTACCACACCTCCGCGCACCTGCTGACCGACATCGGCATCCCCGAGGGCATCACCGGGTCCCTGCCGACCGCCGACCGCAAGCGGGCCGGCCTCGCCGCCGAGCAGCTCGAGGACATCGAGGGCAAGCCGCGTGGCCGGGGTGGCCGCACTCCGCGGGGTCGCGGCCGCGGTGAGCCGGCACCGTCGCCGGCCGCCGACCCGACCGGCGAGGCACGCCGCCCGCGGCGCCGCCGCCGGCGCGGCGAGGTCGACCCGGCCGAGCTGGCGCCCGCCGATGGCGCGGCCGTCGACGACGGCGGCATCGCCGGTGAGGGCGAGCTGCGCCCGGCCCGCACCCGCAACCGCCGGCGCCGGGTCGAGGGGGCGGACGCCCTGGAGACCGTGGACAGCGGTCCGGTCGTCACGGCCGAGGCCGGCGAGGAGGGCGAGGCCCGCACGGCCCGCGCCCGCACCCGCCGGCGCCGCCGGGGCGGTCGTGGCCGCGGTGGCAGCGACGCCGGCGAGGCCACCGAGGCCCCGGCCGAAGACTAAGGCGTGTTCGGTAGGTGGATGCCGGGCTGCGGCGGACCCAACGCCTCGCCCGGCCCAGCCCAGGCGCTGGACCCACGCCGGTCACACCCGGATACAACACCGGTATCCGGGCGCGCCCGGCGCGGCCCCGGCGACTCGCCCAGCCCGGCGCTGGACCTCGCCTCGCACCGACCCCACCTACCAGAAGCGCCTCAAGTCAGCGCACGTCGACGGTGAATTCAGCGCGGTGGACCTGTCCACCGCGCTGAAACTCGAAGTACAGGCGGTAGCGGCCGACGCTGGGCGCCGACAGCCAGAACTTGACCGCCCCGCCGACCAGCTGGTCCTCCGGGTGGACGTGCAGGTAGCCCAGGTCGCCGTCGCGCAGGACGACCAGGTGGCCGTATGCGCCGAGGTAGCGCTCCAGGTCGGTCACCGGCGTGCCGGACGCCAGGACCCGCAGTGACAGCGGCTGGGTGGCGTTGACCGCGGGCGTGCCCTCCAGGGCCACCGTCATCCCGCTCGTCTCGGCGGTCCTCACCGGCTCCGGCAGCGTGAGCGGCCGGTAGTCCCCGGCGACCGTGGCGTCGACGGCGAGCGTGATCGGCGCCTGCGCGCCCGCCGGGTCGAACGTGACGAAATCCGTGTAGATCCGCCAGATGCCGGGCGACGGGAGCGTCAGCGGCACCGACCAGGTGCCGTCCGGCGCCATCTGCGGGTGCAGGTGCTGGAAGCCGGACAGGTCGTGCCGCGCGACCACCAGGTGCATGAGCTTCTCGTGGTTGAGCACGAAACGGGTGACGGCCTTGCCGTCCGGGCCGAGCACGCGGAACGTGAACTGCTGACCCGTTCCGGCGCCGAACGTCGTGGTCGACGGGGCCAGGGTGAACCCGCCGGCGCTGAGTGACAGCCCGCCGAGGTCGCCCGCGACGGCGCCGCCGTGCGAGTGCGACGGGACGACAGTCGGGGCGGTGGCGGCCGGGGGAGCCGCCGGGTCAGCGGTCGACCTGGCGATCACGAAGCCCAGGAGCAGCGCCAACACGAGTCCACCGGCAACGAGCGGGCCCTTCATGCCCAAGACCGTAGCCGTCGCCTGGTCGTACCACTCCACCGGGGGACTTTTGGTGACTTTTGTCCAAAATGTGGCGTTAGTGAACCGTGGGGTCAATCCGGAACTCATGTTGCGCCGTTCTCGCCGCACTCGTTGCCGGCGTCCTTGCAGTGCCCGGGGCCGGGCACGCGGACCCGGTCACCGACCGGCAGCACCAGCTGGCGACCGCGTGGCAGGAACTCGAAGGTGTCATCGAACGGTTCAACGCCGTCCGGGACGACCTGCGCACCACCGACGCCCAGCTCGAACGGGTGACTGCCCGCACCGGCCCGCTGCAGGCCCGGGTCGACGCCGCGCAGCGCGACACCGACGAGGTCGCCGCCGCGCTCTACCGCAGCGGCGCCGTCACCAGCACCGCGGTGCTCATCAGTGCGCCGTCGCCCGCGTCGTTCATGGACCAGCTGGCCACGCTCGACCACCTGCAGCGCCGCCGCACCGACGCGCTGCGCCGGCTCAAGGCCGACCGGGACACGCTGACGAAGGAGCACGACGAGCTCGACGGGCTGAAGATCCGGCAGCGCACCCAGCAGCAGGAGCTCGGGCAGCGCAAGGCGACGATCGAGGCGCAGATCAAGCGGCTCGGCGGGGACCGGGCGGCGCGCGGCGCCCGGTCCCCCTCCGGTGCGCTGCACGACGGTTACGTGCCGGTCTTCACCGACGACGCCGCGGGTCGCGCGGTGCGCTATGCCTTCTCCCAGCTCGGCAAGGTGTACCGGTGGGGCGCCGACGGGCCCGACACGTTCGACTGCTCCGGGCTGACGATGGCCGCGTGGAAGGCGGCCGGCGTGGTCCTGCCGCACAACGCGGCCAGGCAGAAGAAGACCGTCACCCCGATCAAGCGCGAAGACCTGCGCCCGGGCGATCTCGTCTTCTATTACAAGGACGTCAGTCACGTCGGCATGTACATCGGCGACGGCCGCGTGGTCGAGGCGCCACGGGCCGGCGAACGCATCTCGATGCGGCTGCTCGACTACGCCCCGATCGTGGGGTACGGCCGCCCGGACTACGCCGCTGCATGAGCCCGTGGGGGAGCTGTCGGCACGGCACGTGATGGTCTGAACGCGAATTGCTGATCATCACCGTGCGGACAGGCTACGACGGTCATGTTTGTGTCCTAATGGACGAGGCGCGCCAGTCGGCTTGGCGACAGCATCGACCAGACAGTGGACATCTACTGACTGTTCCCCTAGCGCGTCCGTATTCAGGAGTGCTCCCATGAGGCGTCGTCGCCGCTCTCGTTTAACCCTGGGCCTCGTGCTCGCGCTCTGCGTCCCTGCCTCGGCGGCCTTCACTGTTCCACAGGCGGCCGGTGCGGCGACGACGCTGCCGAGCGGCTTCTCCGAACAGATCGTGCTGTCCGGCCTGAACCACCCGACCAAGCTGGTGTTCTCGCCCGACGGCCGGGTCTTCGTCGCGGAGAAGGGCGGCACGATCCAGGTTTACGACAGCCTGTCCGACCCGACGCCGACCCTGTTCGCCGACCTCAGCAGCCGGGTGCACGACAACGAGGACAAGGGCCTGCTCGGCCTGGCGCTGCCGCCGAACTTCCCGTCCAACCCGTCGGTGTACGTCACGTACACCGCGACCACCCCGATCGGTGGTGGCCTCGACATCGGCGACACCTGCCCGACCCCCGGCACCGGGTGCATCGTCAGCGGGCGGCTGTCGAAGCTCACCGCGAGCGGCAACACGTGGACCGGCACCGAACAGGTGCTCATCAACGACTGGTGCCAGCAGTTCGAGACCCACTCGATGGGCGACGTGCGGTTCGGCCCCGACGGCGCGCTCTACGTCAGCGGCGGCGAGGGCGCCAGCCCGGTCTTCACCGACTGGGGCCAGCAGGGCAACCCGGTCAACCCGTGCGGCGACCCGCCCGGCGGCGCCGGCGCGGCGCTGAGCCCGCCCAGCTCCGAGGGCGGCGCCCTGCGCTCCCAGGACGTGCGGACGCTGAGCGACCCGACCGGGCTGAGCGGCACCATCATCCGGGTCGACCCGGTGACCGGCGCGGCCAAGACCGACAACCCGCTCTACAACGCGACCACCGACCCCAACGCGCGGCGGATCGTGGCGTACGGCCTGCGCAACCCCTTCCGCTGGACCTTCAAGCCCGGCACCAGCGAGATCTGGATCGGCGACGTCGGCTGGCGGACCTGGGAGGAGATCAACCGGCTGCCCAACCCCCTGGCCACGCCCGTCACCAACTTCGGCTGGCCGTGCATGGAGGGCAACACGCAGCAGCCCGGCTACCGTGACGCGAACCTGAGCCTGTGCACGTCGCTGTACAACACCAACATCGCGACCGGGCCGGTGTACACGTACGGACACCACCAGCAGGTCAACGACAACGACGGCTGCCCGACCGGCGGCTCCAGCCCGACCGGTGTCGCGTTCTACCCGACGTCCGGCGGCAGCTACCCCGCCCAGTACCAGGGCGCGCTCTTCTGGGGCGACTACGCCCGCCGGTGCATCTACGCGATGCTGCCGACCAACGGCACCCCGGACCCGAGCAAGATCCAGACGTTCGCACCCGGCGCGGCCGGCCCCGTCGACCTGGAGATCGGCCCCGGCGGCGACCTGTACTACGTCGACATCGACGGCGGCACGGTGCGGCGGATCAACTACAGCGCCGGCAACCAGCCCCCGGCGGCCGTGATCGGCGCCAACCAGACCTCCGGTGCGCCGCCGCTGGCGGTGCAGTTCAACTCCGCCGGCACCAGCGACCCGAACGCCGGTGACGTCCTCACGTACCAGTGGGACTTCACCAACAACGGCACCTACGACGCGACCGGCCCGACGGCGAGCTACACGTACACCACCGCCGGGAACTACACAGCCAAGCTGCGCGTCACGGACGCGGGCGGGCTGTCCGACACCAAGACACTGCAGATCCTCGTCGGCTCCGACGCGCCGGTGCCGGTGATCGACACGCCCGCGGCCGGGTTCACCTGGGCCACGAACGACACGGTCAACTTCACCGGCCACGCCACCGACGCCCAGGACGGCACGATCCCGGCGGCGAACCTGCACTGGCAGCTGATCCTGCAGCACTGCGCCACCCCCGACAACTGCCACCAGCACTACATCAGTGAGGTCGACGGCGCGTCCGGCTCGTTCATCGGGCCCGACCACGAGTACCCGTCCTATGTGGAGCTGCGGCTCACCGCGACGGACAGCAGCGGGCTCAGCACGACGGTCAGCCGGCGCCTGGACCCGAAGACCGTGACCATGACGTTCAACTCGGTCCCGAGCGGCCTCGGCATCACCGTCGGCTCGGTCTCCGGGGTCACCCCGTTCACCTCGACCGTCATCCAGAAGTCGACGCAGACCGTGTCCGCGCCGACGCCGCAGACGCTCAACGGCACCCAGTACACGTTCGGGTCGTGGAGCCAGGGCGGCGCCGCCACGCAGATGATCACCGCACCGACCACGGCCGCGACCTACACCGCCACCTACGCGGCGACCGGCGGCGGCACGTGCTCCGACAGCTTCGGCTACGTCTGCTCCACCGCGACCAGGGCGTTCGTCAACGCCGACACGACGGTGCTGGCCCTGACCGGCGACGACGCCGTGCAGCAGATCACGCTGCCGTTCGCCGTCAAGCTGTACGGCCAGACGTACACCACCGCCTGGGTCGACACGAACGGCCTGGTGAGCATGGTCAACCCCAACGGGTTCAAGTGGGACAACACGACCCTGCCGAACCCGGCGCTGGCCAACGCGGCCGTCTACGCCTTCCACGACGACCTCGTCATGGACTCCAGCGCGTCGGTGCGCACGACCACGGTCGGCAGCGCACCCAACCGGCAGTTCGTCGTGGAGTGGCGCAACGGCTACATCTACGGCAGCACCAGCCGGCGCATCACGTTCGAGGCGATCCTGTCCGAGAACGGCGACGTGATCACCAACTACGCGAGCCTCGACAGCGACATCGAGAAGGGCAACGCGGCGACCGTCGGCATCGAGAACGCCGACGGCTCGGTGGGCCTCGCCTACTCGGTCAACACCCCGAAGCTCCAGTCCGGCCGGGCGGTCATCTTCACCGCACCCGGCGGGACGACCCCGCCGCCTCCGCCGCCGCCCCCGTCCACCGGGACGGTCAGCGGCACGGTGACGGTCGCGGGTGGTGGCGCCGTCGCCGGGGCCACCGTGACCCTCACGGCCGGCGTGACGACCACCACGAACGCCTCGGGCGGCTACAGCTTCTCCGACGTGGCTTTCGGGTCATACACCGTGAACGCCACCGCGAACGGCCAGTCGACGTCCGCCGCGGTGACCGTCGACGGCGCCGAGACGGTGAACCTCACGCTGCCGGCACCGCCGCCGCCCGCCGGGAACTACGGGATCACGACGGTCGCCGCGCCGCTCGTCCCCGCCGACGCGACGGTGCTCACCCTCACCGGGGACGACAACATCCAGCAGGTCACGCTGCCGGCACCGGTGACGTTGTACGGCGTCACGTATTCGACCGCCTGGGTCGACACCAACGGCAAGGTCTCGTTCGTCAACCCGGGCGGCGCCTACGTGGAGCACTCCGCGCTGCCGTCGACCGCGGCGCCGAACGCGACGGTCTATGCCTTCTGGGACGACCTCGTTGTCGACGGTTCCGCGTCGGTACGGACGGCGCTGGTCAACGGCTCGGTGGTGATCGAGTGGCGTAACCCGTACATCTACGGCAACGGGGTGCACAACCGGGTGACGTTCTCGGTGGCGTTCGCTCCTGACGGTGTCATCACCTGTTACTACTCCGGGCTGGACAACGACGTGGAGAAGGGCAACGGCGCCACGGTCGGGGTCGAGAACGCGGCCGGCACGGTGGCGGCGCAGTACCTGTTCAACCAGCCGCTGCTGGTCTCCGGCACCTCCGTTCGGTTCACGCCCTGATTTGTGTCATACCTGGTTGCTAGGTTCGTGAGGTGCTGACCGAGGCAACCGCTGTTCTGAAGAAGCTCGCTGGTCCTTCCGCCGAACTGCGGGAGGACCAGTGGGCCGCCATCTCCGCGCTCGTCGCCGAGCACCGCCGGGTGCTGTGCGTGCAGCGCACCGGCTGGGGCAAGTCCGCGGTCTACTTCATCGCCACGGCGCTGCTGCGCGCCCGCGGCGCCGGCCCGACGGTCATCGTGTCGCCGCTGCTCGCCCTCATGCGCAACCAGGTCGATGCCGCCGCCCGCGCCGGCATCACCGCCCGCACGATCAACTCCGCCAACCTGGAGGAGTGGGACCAGATCACCGCCGAGATCGCCGCCGGCGGCGTCGACGTCCTGCTCGTCTCGCCCGAGCGGCTCAACAACCCCGACTTCCGCGACAACGTGCTGCCCAAGCTCGCCGCGACCACCGGCCTGCTCGTCGTCGACGAGGCGCACTGCGTCTCCGACTGGGGCCACGACTTCCGCCCCGACTACCGGCGGCTGCGCACCCTCCTGCTCGACCTCGCCCCCGACACCCCCGTCCTCGCGACCACCGCCACCGCGAACGCCCGCGTCACCGCTGACGTCGCCGAGCAGCTCGGCGACGCCCTCGTCCTGCGCGGGTCCCTGGACCGGGAGTCGCTGCGCCTCGGCTCGCTGACCCTGCCGTCGGCCCCGCACCGGCTGGCCTGGCTCGGCGAGCACCTCGGCACGTTCACCGGCTCCGGGATCATCTACACGCTGACCGTCGCCGCCGCCCACGAGACCGCGGCCTACCTGCGCGCCTGCGGCTACGAGGTCGCCGCCTACACCGGCCAGAGCGAGGGCGCCGACCGCCTCGCCGCGGAGGACGACCTCCTCGCCAACCGGATCAAGGCCCTCGTCGCCACGTCCGCGCTCGGCATGGGCTTCGACAAGCCCGACCTCGGCTTCGTCGTCCACCTCGGCGCGCCGTCCTCCCCGATCGCCTATTACCAGCAGGTCGGCCGCGCCGGCCGGGCCGTGGAGAAGGCCGACGTGCTGCTCCTGCCCGGCACCGAGGACCTCGCCATCTGGCGCTACTTCGCGTCCCTGGCCTTCCCGCCCGAGCCGCAGGTCCGCGCCGTCCTCGACACCCTCGCCTCGTCCGACCGCCCACTGTCCACCGCCACCCTCGAGACCCGCGTCGAGCTGCGCCGCACCCGGCTCGAGCTGATGCTCAAGGTCCTCGACGTCGACGGCGCCGTCCATCGCGTCCGCGGCGGCTGGGAGTCCACCGGCGTGCCGTGGCGCCACGACACCGAGCGCTATGACCGCATCGCCGCCGCCCGCGCCGCCGAGCAGGACTCGATGCGCGAATACGCGGGTCTGACGACGTGCCGCCTCGAGTTCCTGCGCCGGACCCTCGACGACCCTGGCGCCGCTCCCTGCGGACGCTGCGACAACTGCGCCAGCACCTGGTATCCCGAGGCCGTCTCGCCGGCCGCCCTCGCCTCGGCCCGCTCCCACCTCGGCCGCACCGGCGTCGAGATCACCCCACGCAAGATGTGGCCCACCGGCCTCCCCGCCATCGGCATCCCGCTCACCGGCAAGATCTCGCCCGCCGAGCAGACCCTCCCCGGCCGCGCCATCGGCCGCCTCAGCGACCTCGGCTGGGGCGACAAGCTCCGCAAGCTCCTCGCCGCCCCCGACGCACCGCTCCCCGACGACATCTTCACCGGCGTCGTGGCCACCCTCACCGAATGGGCGAAGGGCGACGACCCCTGGCCAACCCGCCCATCCGGCGTCGTCATCCTCGGCTCCCAGAGCACCCCCACCCTCCTGCACTCCCTCGGCACCCGCATCGCCGAGGTCGGCCGCTTGCCCCTGCTCGGCGCCATCGAGCCCACCCACGCCGCGGACGCCGCCTCGCGCACCAACAGCGCCCAGCGGGTCCGGGCCCTGCACGACGCCTTCACGGTCCCGCCGGCGCTCGCGGCCCAGCTCCCGACCCTGACCGGCCCCGTCCTCCTCGTCGACGACCTGGTGGACAGCGGGTGGACCATGGCGATCGCCGCACGGCTGCTGCGGCGCGCGGGCGCTTCGGGGGTGCTGCCGTTCGCATTGGCGCTGTCAGCCTGACCCGGCCCGGGCGGTCACTTCTTCGCCCTGCCTGCTGTCCCACCCTGCCTGCTGTCCCGCCCTGTCTGCCGTTTCGCCCTGTCTGCCGTTCCGCCGTGCCGCCGGTGTTGTCCGCTGGCCGCCTGTCGGTCGCGGGTGTCGTTCGGCGGCCCGCGTGTTTCGCCTGCCGCTCGCGTTCGCCCCGTTCGCCGCCGTTGCCACTCGCCTCGCTTGCCTGCGGCTTGTCGATCGTGTGGCTGGTTGTCGGCCCAGTTGCTCGACTTCCGTGATCACGAACCGCGCCGCGTGTTGCCCTCCTCGGTTGGCGGGCCGCGGGGTTGTGGTCGGCGGCGGTGATCCGGGTGATCGGCGGTCGCGTGCCTCGCCGCCCCGCTCCGGACGCCGCCAGGGGTGGCGTTGCGTCCCTTTTCGTCGGGCCTGTTCTGGTGCCGTGTCCCCGTGTCGTTGATCGAAGTCGCGGACGGCCAGCGACTTCGATCACCGGGGAGATCTCCTGGGGCAGCGAGGCTGATCCGAGCATCGGCAGTGCCGGATTGGGCGGCGGGCACGCGGCGTCGTTGCCGGGTTCCCCACAAGCCGGAGGATTCCCGGGGAGATCCGGTGCTGGAGCGGAAACGCGGCGGCTCGGGCTGATTGGCCCCGGTCGCCGGCACGATCAGGGCAACCGCGCGTCAGACGGGTCGAGAGGGGTGGGGTCGTCCTCGGGCCACCAGGCCGCTCTGCGCATGTCTACTTTATCCGACTTGAGCGGAGTGCCCTCCAGCCTGTGGCGGCGCAAGGCTTCCTGCTCGTGGCCTGGGACCAGGCGGCCGTTGGCGGCCACGACGCGGTGCCAGGGGACGCCGCCGCCGTAGTGGGACATCACCGCTCCCACCTGGCGGGGGCCGCCGCGGCCCAGGTACTCCGCGATCGCGCCGTAGGACATGACGCGCCCCGGAGGGATGCGTTCCACCACGGTGAGGACCAGTTCGGCATAGTCGTCGTCGGCCACGATATGGGAACCTACCGCGAGCGGACGGTGGCGACGCGGCAAGATAGGCGGCGTGCGGGAACAGGTCACCGAGGCTCGACGGATCGTGGTCAAGGTCGGGTCGTCGTCGTTGACCACCGCGGCCGGCGGGCTCGATGCGCAGCGGGTCGATGCGCTCGTCGATGCGCTCGCCAGATGCTCCGCGGAGGTCGTGCTCGTGTCGTCGGGGGCGATCGCGGCGGGGCTGGCGCCGCTGGGGTTGTCGCGGCGGCCGCGGGATCTCGCGACGCAGCAGGCCGCGGCGAGTGTCGGGCAGGGGCTGCTCATGCGGGCGTACAACGACGCGTTCGCACAGCACCAGCGGGTGGTGGGGCAGGTGCTGCTGACCGTCGACGACGTGACGCGGCGGGTGCACTACCGCAATGCGTACCGGACCCTGCGGCGGCTGCTGGACCTGCGGGCCATCCCGGTCGTCAACGAGAACGACACCGTCGCCACGGAGGAGATCCGGTTCGGTGACAACGACCGGCTGGCGGCGCTGGTCGCCTCGCTGGTGCACGCCGACCTGCTGGTGCTGCTGTCGGACGTCGACGGCCTGTACACCGGCGATCCCTCGCTGCCGACCTCGACCGCGGTGACGGACGTGCGGTCGCCGGACGACCTGCGGCACATCAACGTCAAACGGCCCGGCAAGGCCGGCGTCGGCACCGGTGGGATGGTGACGAAGGTCGAGGCGGCCAGGATCGCGACGACCAGCGGCATCCCGGTGGTGCTGACGTCAGCACCCAACGCGAAGGCCGCCCTGGCCGGCGAGCCGGTCGGCACGCTGTTCCACCGGCAGCGGGAGCGGCCGCAGGCGCGGCTGTTCTGGCTCGCGCACGCGACCAGCCCGCGCGGCCGGCTGCACCTGGACGCCGGGGCGGTGCAGGCCGTCATCCAGCGGCACGCGTCGCTGCTGCCGGCCGGGATCACGGCGGTCGACGGGCGGTTCGCCGCAGGGGATCCGGTGGACCTGGTCGACGTCGGCGGCGTGCCGGTGGCGCGGGGGCTCGTCAACTACGACGCCACGGAGCTGCCGCCGCTGCTGGGCCGGTCGACGGGGGAGCTGGCCAAGGCGCTGGGCCCCGCATACGAGCGGGAGGTCGTCCACCGCGACGACCTGGTCCTGCTCTGAGCAGAAGGCCGGCTGTGAGAAAAGGCCAGCAGTGAGAAAAAGGCTAGTCCTGTTGTGACAACAGGCGACCCACGCCGCCGCGGCGTGGATCGCCGCCCGCGCCGGCCAGCCCGACCGCGCTCACGCCGCCGAAGTAGTGGTCGAGGCGATCCCACTGCTGCACCGAATAGCCGGCGGCGGCGAACGGTGCCGGGTCGGCGCCGGGCTCCACGTGCACCAGGCGCCCGCCGTCCACCGACACCGGGTGGAAGCGGGGGCGCCGGATCGCGGTCGTGATGTCGTCGCCGTGGACCAGGACGTTGGTGAGCGTCTGGATCAGCGCGGTCCGGATTCGGGTCGCGCCGGCGGAGCCGATCGCCATGACGAGACGGCCGGTGGGATCCAGGACGACGGTCGGGCACATGCACGACGCCATCCGCTCGCCCGGCAATGTGCCCGGCCGGATGAGGTCGCCCTCGCCGAGCATCGAGTTCAGGTGGACGCCGAGGCCGGGCAGCCACACGCCGGCGCCGATACCCAGCGTCATGGTGATCACGCAGGCGTTGCCGGACTCGTCGACGACCGAGATGTTCGTGGTGTCACCGAGGCGTTGTGAGCCGTACACCAGGAGCGCGTCGGCCAGGTCCAGCGGAGCGAACCCGACTGGCAGCGCGGCAATTGTTCGAATTGTTTCGTTCAGGTCCGTTCGCGCAAGCACCCGATACGGTCCGAACGGGGCGGCGGTCACCGGCACCTGCAGCACCCGGTATGAGGCAAGGTCCCGCGCGTTCAGTACCCCACCGCCCGCCCGGACCTGCGAGAGCATCAGCTGACCCACCCGCCCGGTGTAGAAGGCGGCCGGGCCCTCCGCTGACAGGATCCCGAACGCGGCGTCCAACCCGGGGTGATGCAGCAGCTCGCCGCCCTCCAGGAGGCGGCCCTCCGGTGCGTACACCGCCGACCCGAACCCGGGCAGCATCGCCGGCGCCAGCGACACGAGGGTGCGCGCGTGCGGCCCCGGCAGCAGGACGCCGCTGCGGGCCAGGTTCAGCGCGGGGGCGACGACCCGCTGCCACGACAGGCGGCCCCACCGGCGGTGGATCTCACCGGCCCCGGCCGGGACGCCGGGCACCCCTACGCTCGACGCGCCGATCTCGTACCGCTGCGGAACACCGCCGAACGAGATCTTGATCGGAACCATCGGCGCCGCGGGGGTGGTGCTGCCCAGGCCGGGGACGGCGCAGAAGAAGTCGAGGCACGTGGTGGCGCCGGTGGCGGCGTCGAAGTAGGTGGCGAACCCGCCGCCGGCCAGACCGGTCAGGACGCTCTCCGCGGCGCAACCGGCGAGCATCGCGGCCACGGCGGCGTCGGCCGCGGACCCTCCGGCCGCAAGGACCCGCAACCCGACCTCGGTCGTGGCGGGGTGCCCGGCGGCGACCCCGGCCGGGACCGTTGACCGGGAGCGCGAGTGAGCCTGCAGCAGGGCGGTCGACAGCGGAGGTTCCTTTCCGAGACAGTGATCGCTAGCATTCGTGGACCATGGCCCCAGTCGTGCAAACCCAGGTCCTGCCGGGACGTGTGCGGGCGGGCTATGCGCTCGGTTCGCTGGTCACCGGCGCCTTCGGCACAGTGCCTGGCCTGCTCCTGCTGCCATACCTGACGGACACACTCGGCGTCGCTGCCGGGATCGCCGGGCTCCTGGTGCTGGCGCCGAAGGCGTGGGACGTGCTGATCAACCCGGTTGCCGGGCGGATCTCCGATCGTACCCGCACCTCGATGGGGGCCAGGCGGCCGTTTCTGCTCTTCGGCGGCCTTGCGCTCGCGGTGCTGTTCGCCGGGATCTTCGCCGCGCCGTTTGAGCGCAATGCCGCTTACGCAGCGGTGATGTTCCTGCTCGCGGCGACCGCGTTCGCGTTCTACCAGGTGCCCTACGTGGCGATGCCGGCCGAGATGACCGACGACTACGCCGAGCGGACCCGGCTGATGAGCTGGCGGGTCGCGATCCTCGCGGTCGCCATCCTGGTGTCCGGGGCGCTGTCGCCGATGGTGACGAAGCAGTTCGGCGGCGGCATTCCCGGGCACCGCGCGATGGGCGTCTTCGTCGCCGTGCTGATCCTCGTCGGCACGTTCGGCTCGTTCTTCGGCACCCGCAGCGCACCGGTCGGCAAGGTCCTGCCGAGCGAGCCGTCCTTCGCCGCGCAGCTGCGGGTCGTGCGGGCCAACCGGCCGTTCCGGCTGCTGCTGATCTGCTGGATCGTGCAGGCCGCGGGCATCGCCACCATGCTGGCCGGGGTCAGCTACTTCGCCACCCAGATCCTCGAGTCCCCGGACACCGGCGCGACGCTGCTGTTCGCGTGCTTCGTCGGCCCGGCGCTGCTGGTCATGCCGCTGTGGACCCGGGTCGGCCGGCGGGTCGGCAAGTTGCGCGCCTACGTGTACGCGTCGGTGCTGTTCGCGGCCGCCGCCGCGGCGCTGGCCCTCGCCCCGTTCCTGCCGGCCGCCGTCGTCTACGTCCTGACCGGGCTCGTCGGCAGCGGGTACGCCGGCCAGCAGGTCTTCGGCCTGGCCATGCTGCCGGACTGCATCGCCTTCGACGCCCAGCGCACCGGCCGCCGCCAGGCGGGCGTCTTCACCGGGCTGTGGACGGCGGGCGAGACGTTCGGCCTGGCGCTCGGCCCCGGCGTCTTCGCGGTGCTCCTGGCGATCTTCGGCTACGTGTCCAGCTCCTCCGGCGAGGCCGCGGCCCAGTCCGGCACCGCCAAGATCGGCGTCCTCATCGGGTTCACCCTCGTGCCCGCCCTCGTGGTCGCATCGGCGCTCATCGGTCTGCGAGGCTACGACCTGGACGAGCGGCGTCTCACCGAGGGGGTTTCGTGAAAGGCATTCCGGCGGAGCAGGTCCTGGCCGAGCTCGCCGAGCTGCGGAAAGGGGACCTGCCGACGCACGGCGGACGGTTGTTCGCCTACGTCTACGACCCCGCCGTGCCCGGCCTCGACGAGCTCGCGGCGGCGGCGTACGCGTCCTCGGCGCACGTCAACGGCCTCGACCCGACCGCGTTCCCGTCGCTGCTGCGGATGGAGAACGACCTCGTCGGCATGGCCGCGGCCGTCCTGGGCGGCGGACCGGACACGGTCGGCAGCGTCACCAGCGGTGGCACCGAGTCGCTGATCCTCGCCGTGAAGGCGGCCCGCGACGGCGCCCCGCACATCGCCGAGCCTCGCCTGGTGATGCCGGTGACCGCGCACGCGGCGCTTGCGAAGGCCGCGTCCTACCTGCGTGTCGCTTTGGATGTGGTGCCGGTGGGCGCCGACCTCCGGGTCGATCCTGCCGAGGTCGCCGCCGCGATCGGGCCGTCCACGGTCCTGGTGGCCTGTTCGGCGCCGTCCTACGCGCACGGCCTCATCGACCCCGTCGAGCCGATCGCGGCGGCGGCGCTCGCTGCCGGGGTCCGCTGCCACGTCGACGCCTGCTTCGGTGGGTGGACGCTGCCGTTCCTGCGCCGCCTCGGCGAGCCGGTCCCGGCGTTCGACCTGTCCGTCCCCGGGGTCACCAGCATCTCCGTCGACCTGCACAAGTACGCGTACGCGCCGAAGGGCGTCTCCGTCCTGCTGCACCGCGACGAGGCGCTGCGGCTGCCGCAGTACTTCGGCTACGCCGACTGGCCCGGGTACACGATGGTCAATCCCGTCATCTCCTCCACCCGCTCCGGCGGGCCGATCGCGGCGGCCTGGGCGACGCTGCGGCACCTCGGTGACGACGGCTACCTGGCTCTGGCCTCGACGACCCGCGCCGCGGTGCGTGGCCTCGCGGCCGCGGTCTCGGCCGTCGACGGTCTCGTGCTGCTGCCGGTCGAGTCGACGGTCGTGGCGTTCCAGTCCGCTGACGTCGACCTGTTCGTGCTGGCCGACGAGCTGACGGCCCGCGGGTGGCACACGCAGCCGCAGTTCCAGCACGGGGACATCGCGCCGTCGGTGCACCTGACCGTGACGGCAGCCGTCGAGCCCCGGGTCTCCGAGTTCGCCGCCGACCTGGCCGCGTCGGTGGCCGCTGCCCGTGCGCATGGTCCGGTTGAACTGCCGGCCGACATCTTCTCGCTGGTCGGGGACGTCTCGTCGCTGGCTGCGGCGCTCGGCGTCGGGTCCGGTTCGTCAGTGCTGCCCGCCCGCATGGCGGTGATCAACACCCTGTTGAACGCGGCGCCACCTGCCGTGCGCGAGCAGTTACTGGTGGCATTCCTCAGTCTGTTGCAGCGGCCGACAAGCGTAGGCTGACGCATATGGGGAGTGTCGTGGGCGACCCGATCAAGTTCGTGCTCAACTGGGGACGCCGCTATTCGTTGTGGGTGTTCAACTTCGGTCTCGCCTGCTGCGCGATCGAGTTCATCGCCACGTCCATGGGGCGGCACGACTTCATGCGCCTCGGCGTCATCCCGTTCGCCCACGGGCCGCGCCAGGCCGACCTCATGGTCGTCTCCGGCACCGTCACCGACAAGATGGCGCCCGCGGTCAAGCGGCTCTATGACCAGATGCCCGAGCCGAAGTACGTGATCAGCTTCGGTGCGTGCAGCAACTGCGGCGGGCCCTACTGGGACTCGTACTCGGTGACCAAGGGCGTCGACCAGCTCATCCCGGTCGACGTCTACATCCCCGGCTGCCCACCGCGGCCCGAGGCGCTGCTGCACGGCATCATGAAACTCCAGGACAAGATCGCGGGGGAGCAGTCCGGCCTCGGCGGGGTCAACCGCACCGACGTCAAGGCGCTGACCGCCCCGCCGGTGCGGAGGCCCTGACGTGGAGCTTGAGGAGCTCGGCGCGCTGTTCGGCGACGGCGCCACCGTCGGCGAGTCCGCCGGCGGCGGCCGCTTCGCCCGGCCGACGGTCGACGTGCCGCTCTCGTCGTGGCACGACGCGTTGCTGACCGCCCGTGATGACCTTGCCTGCGACTTCTTCGACTGGCTGTCAGCCGTCGACGAGCTGCCCGACGGCTTCACCGTGATCGCCCACGTCTACTCGACGTCGTTGCTGCACGGGTTGCTGCTGCGGGTGTCGTTGCCGCGGCTTTCGCCGGCGGTGTCCACGGTCGTTCCGGTGTATCCGGGCGCCGCCTGGCACGAGCGTGAGACGCACGAGATGTTCGGCATCGACTTCACCGGTAACGACGCGCTGACGCCGCTGCTGCTCCCGCCGGAGTTCGAGGGCCATCCGTTGCGCAAGGAGTTCGTTCTTGCCTCCCGGGTCGCGAAGCCGTGGCCGGGGGCGAAGGAGCCCGGCGAGAGCGAGCACACCGTGAGCAAGCGCGCCCCCATGCGGCCGCCGGGGGTACCCGATCCGAGCGAATGGCCGGGAGGCCGGGTCTGATGCCGATCTGGTTGGAGCTGGCGCTGCGGGTGCTCGTCGTCGTCGGCGCGTTCCTCACCCTGCCGCTCATCGTCGGTCAGGCCGAGCACAAGGTGATGGCGCACATGCAGGGCCGCCTCGGCCCCATGTATGCCGGCGCCTTCCACGGCTGGGCCCAGCTGGTCGCCGACGGGGTCAAGTTCGTGCAGAAGGAGGACATCACCCCGCGCGCCGCCGACCGGCAGGTCTTCCGGCTCGCTCCGGTCGTGGCGCTCCTGCCGTATCTGGCCGTCCTGCTGGTCATTCCCCTCGGGCCGCACGGCCTGGTCGCCCAGCCGCTCGACGTCGGGCTGTTCTTCGTCCTCGCGGTCGTCGGCATCGGCGTGATCGCCGTGCTCATGGCCGCCTGGTCGTCGGCCAACAAGTATTCGCTGCTCGGCGGGCTGCGGGCGGCCGCGCAGCTGCTCGGCTACGAGCTGCCCTTCGTGCTGTCGGCGGCGTCGGTGGCGATGGCCGCCGGCACGCTGTCGCTGTCCGGCATCGTCGAGGCGTGGCGCCCCTGGTGGCTGCTGTGGCAGCTGCCGGCGATGCTCATCTTCTTCACCGCCGGGCTCGCCGAGATCCGCCGCCCGCCGTTCGACATGCCGATCGCCGACTCGGAGCTGGTCTTCGGCTACCTGACCGAATACACGGGCCTGCGCTTCGCGTTCTTCCTGCTGGCCGAATACGTCGGCATCGTCGTCATCGCCGCCCTCACCACCGTGCTGTTCCTCGGCGGCTGGAAGGGCCCGTTCGACGATCAGCTCGGCTGGCTGTGGACGCTGGTGAAGGTCTTCGCCGTCGCGTTCGTGGTGATCTGGCTGCGGGTCGCGTATCCCCGCCTGCGCGAGGACCAGTTGCAACGGCTCTGCTGGCTGGTCCTCGTCCCGCTCGCGTTGTTGCAGCTCGTCCTGACCGCCGCGGTGAAGGTTCTGACATGAGGAGGGTGTTCGGTGGAAATCCCCGGTAAAGGGCTCGTCAAGGGCCTCGCCGTAACGCTCGGCACGCTGACCAACCGCTCCACCACCCAGCAGTATCCCGACGTCGAGCCGGACCTGCCGCCGCGCACCCGCGGCGTCATCGCGCTCATCGAGGAGAACTGCACGGTCTGCATGCTGTGCGCCCGGGAGTGCCCCGACTGGTGCATCTACATCGACTCCCACAAGGAGGAGGTCGTCGTCCCCGGCGCGGCGCGGGCCCGGCAGCGCAACGTGCTCGACCGGTTCGCGATCGACTTCTCGCTCTGCATGTACTGCGGGATCTGCATCGAGGTGTGCCCCTTCGACGCGCTGCACTGGACGCCGGAGTTCGAGTACGCCGAACACGACATCCGTGACCTGCTGCACGAGAAGGAGCGGCTCGAGGAGTGGGTCGCCACCGTCCCCGCGCCGCCCGCGCACGACCATCGGGGTGAACCGGCCAAAGAGCAGACCGCCGCCGCAAAACGCTCAGGTCAGAGCGCGGTCTGACCGATTCGAGTGGTGAGTCGCGCCCGCTGGTCGCGGCCGACTGCTCGGAGGTGGCGGCATGTCCCGGCTGGGAATCTCGCAGAAGCTCTTCATCGGCTTTCTGCTCGTCTCGGTGGTGACGGTGGTGGTCGGCGTCTATGGCATCACCCGGCTGAGGGTGCTCAACCAGCACACCAACGACGTCTACGCCACGGCCGGCGCGCCGGGGTACAACGCGCAGAAGATGCAGAACCACTGGACCGAGACGCAGCTGCTCATGTACGCCGCCGCCATGAGCCCGGCGGCGAACCTGGAGCAGATCGTCACCGGGTACATCAAGCCCGTCGACGCGAGCTTCGACGCGGCGTACGCCGCCTACCTCGGCAGCCGGCACACCGCCGAGGGCAAGAAGCTCGCCGACGAACTCGTCCGGCAGATGGCCACCGTCCGCAAGATCCGCGACGAGCAGGTCCTGACCGCCGCCCGCCAGGGCAACCTGCCCGCCGCCATGCAGGCCCTCTTCAACCCGGAGATGGGCGCGATCCTGGAGGCGCAGCAGAACGTCGGCAGCAAGATCGCCGACATCGAGCAGGCCAACGCGAAACAGATCTCCAACGACGCCGGCGACACCTACGACGCCGCCCGCACCAGCCTGATCGTCATGCTGGTGCTCGGCATCATCCTGTCGATGGGGCTCGCCGGGCTCGTCGCCCGGTCGATCGTGCGCTCGGTGCGCCGCGCCAAGTCCGTCCTGGACGAGGTCGCCGGCGGTGACCTGACCTCACGCATGGACGTGACCAGCGGCGACGAGGTCGGCCAGATGGGCCGGGCGCTCAACGAGAGCCTCGACCGGATCGCCGAGATGGTGCGCCTCGTCGGCACCTCGGCGACCTCCCTGGCCAGCTCCTCGACCCGGCTCACCGGCGTGGCCCGCACCATCGCCTCGGGCGTCGACGACGCCGCCGAGCAGGCCACCGCCGTCAGCGGCGCGGCCGGCGAGGTGTCCCGCAACGTGCAGACCGTCGCCGTCGGCACCGACGAGATGAACGAGAGCATCCGGGAGATCGCACAGAACGCCACGGAAGCGGTGCGGGTGGCGAACGAGGCCATGGAGGCCGCCAACGAGACGACCCGCACGATGGCGAAGCTGGGCGAGTCCAGCGCCGAGATCGGCAACGTCATCAACGTGATCACCGGCATCGCCGCGCAGACCAACCTGCTTGCGTTGAACGCGACGATCGAGGCCGCCCGCGCCGGCGAGGCCGGCAAGGGCTTCGCCGTCGTCGCGAACGAGGTGAAGGACCTCGCGCAGGAGACGGCGAAGGCGACCGAGGACATCAGCCAGCGGATCTCGGCGATCCAGGCCGACGCGGCGAGCGCCGTGGCCGCGATCAGCCGCATCAGCGACGTCATCGAGAGCGTCAACGGATACCAGACGACGATCGCCTCCGCGGTGGAGGAGCAGACCGCGACCACGAACGAGATGGGGCGCAACGCGGCGAACGCGGCAAACGGGAGCACCGAGATCGCGTCCAGTATCGACCGGGTGGCGCGGGCGGCGCAGTCCACGAGTGTCGGGGTGCAGGAGACGGAGTCGGCGGCGGCGGAGCTGGCCGGGATGTCGCAGGAGTTGAGCCGGGTCGTGGCGCGCTTCCGCGCGTAGTCCCCTTCTTTTGTTCCTCATTTGCCGCCCGGCGGTCGATTCCTGTCGGACCCTGATGGCAGGATGTCCGCCATGAGGGCATCGGGATGACTGCGGCGGACGTGCTGCTCGCCGCGCTCGGCGCCGTTGCGCTGGGTGCCGGCCTGCTGGTCGTGACGACCCGGCACGTGGTCCGGGCCGGGCTGTGGCTGGTCGTCACGCTGGGCGCGGTCGCCGGGCTCTATCTCGTGCTGTCCGCGGAGCTGCTCGCGTGGGTCCAGGTGCTGCTCTATGTCGGCGCCGTGGTGGTCCTGCTGCTCTTCGCCGTGATGCTGACCCGGGCGCCGATCGGCGCCAGCGACGACCTCGACCGGGTCCGCTGGCCCGGCGCACTCATCGGGGCCGGCGCCGGCGCCGGCCTGGTGGCACTCTTCGCCGACGCGTTCCACTGGAGCCGGGTCGGGCTGCCCGCGCCCGGCACCGCGGAGGCGATCGGCGGGGCCGTGTTCCGGACCTGGGTGCTGCCGTTCGAGCTGGTCTCGGTGCTGCTGCTGGCCGCGCTGGTCGGCGCGATCGTGGTGTCCCGCCCCGACGTCAGCGCCGGGCCCCGCACCGGCTCCCGCCCCGATCCGCGGGGGCGCTGATGCATCCGGTCCTGCCGTTCACGATCGCGGCGCTGCTGTTCGGCATCGGTGTCTACGGTGTCATCGTCCGGCGCAACGCGGTGCTGCTGCTGATGGCGGTCGAGCTGCTGCTCAACGCGGTGAACCTGGTCCTGGTCACCGCCGACGCGACGATCCGGTCGGCCGTGCCGCACAGCGGGCAGTCGTTCACCCTGTTCATCATCGTGCTCGCCGCCGCCGAGATCGGGGTGGGTCTCGCGCTGATCCTCCAGCTCTACCGGCTGCGCCGGTCCGTCGACGTCGAGGACCTCCCGCTCACCGAGTCCTCTCCCGACCGGGATGCGGAGGTCGCGCGGTGAAGGTCGACCTGCTCGGGCTCGCGCTGCCCCTGGTCCCGCTGGCCGCCGGCCTCGCCGGGCTGCTCCTGCGGTATCGGCGCCGCGGGATCGCCGCCGGGCTCGGCGTCGGCGCCGCGGCCGTCGCCCTGATCTGCGCGGTCGCTGTCGCCCTGCGAGGGGCACGGGAGGCCGACGCCGGGATCCTCGTCGCCGACTTCGGGCGGCTCTCCGTCACCTTCGGCACCTGGCTCGACGGCCCGGCCGGGCTCGTCGCGGTCGCCGTCGGCGTGGTCGCGCTGTGCGTGCAGATCTACTCCGTGGCCTATCTGCACGACGATGACCGCTACGCACCCTATGCCGCGCAGGTCAGCCTGTTCACCGGCGCGATGCTGCTGGTGGTGGTCTCCGGTGACCTGATCGCCCTGCTGGTCGGCTGGGAGGTCATGGGCATCTGCTCCTATCTGCTGATCGGCCACGACCGGCGGCTGCCGGAGGCGCCCCGCGCCGCGGTCAAGGCGTTCCTCGTGACCCGCGTCGGTGACGTCGGCTTCCTGATCGGCATCGTGCTGCTCGGGCTGCACGCCGGCACCTTCCGCATCGCCGACGTGGTCCACGCGGACCTGCCGGCCGGCACCGTCACCGCCGCCTGCGTGCTGCTGCTGGCCGGCGTGGCGGGCAAGAGCGCCCAGTTCCCGCTGCACACCTGGCTGCCCGACGCGATGGCCGGCCCGACCCCGATCTCCGCCCTGATCCACGCCGCGACGATGGTGGCCGCCGGTGTCTATGTGGTGGCCCGGCTCTACCCGCTGTTCGAGCGTTCCGGCGCGGCGCTCACCGTGCTCGCCGTGATGGCGTCGATCACGATGCTCCTGGGTGCCCTCGCCGCGCTCGGCCAGGACGACATCAAACGGGTGCTGGCCTGGTCGACGGTCAGCCAACTGGGGTACATGACCGGCGGCCTCGCCGTCGGCGCGCCCGACGCGGCACTGTTCCACCTGCTGACCCACGCCGCGTTCAAGGCGCTGCTGTTCCTCGCCGCGGGCGCGGTGATCCACGCCGTCGGCACCAACCTGATGGCCGCCATGGGCGGGCTGCGCAGCCGCATGCCGGTGACGTTCTGGACGATGACGGCCGGCCTCGCCGCCCTCGCCGGTGTCCCGCCGCTGGCCGGCTTCTTCAGCAAGGACTCGATCATCGAGGCCGCCTGGCACGCGGCGCGCGGCGAGTCGCTGTCCTTCCCCGGGAGTGTGCCCCTCGTCCCGATCGCGGTGCACCCGGCGGTGGCCTGGCTCGTGTTCCTCGCCACCACGCTCACCGTGCTGCTCACCGCGGCCTATGTCGTGCGCCTCTGGCGCCGCACGTTCCTCGGCGAGCCCCGCAGTGCCGCCGCCCGCGCAGGACACGAGCCGCCGTGGGCGATGCGCGGCCCGCTGCTCGTCCTCGCCGTGCCGACCGTCCTGCTCGGGTTCGTGGGCCTGTCGGCCGCATTCGCCAAGCGGCTCGGCGGCGTTCAGCCCATCGCGGAGATCGGCGCGTTCACGCTGGGGCCGCTGGTGCCGCTCGTGCTGCTGCTCGCCGGTGCCGGGCTGGCCTGGCGCCGCGACCCCGCCGCCGACCTGCCCGACACCGCGCTCACCCGGCTCCTCGCCAACGCGTTCTACCTCGATGCCGTCCAGGACGCGCTGGTCACCCGGCCCGTGACGGCCCTGGCGCGGCTCGCCCGGCGCGCCGACGAGACCGTCGTCGACGGCGCGGTCGACGCGACCGGCACCGGGGCCACCGGCGCCGGTGCGCTCCTCGCCCGCGCGCACACCGCCGGGTTGCCCCGCGCCACCGGCGCCGTCCTCGGCGGCGCGGTCGTCATCGCCGCCGCCATCGCACTGGTCGTGGGGGTGTCCTGGTGAGCACCGGTCAGACCCTGCTCCTCGCGCTGCTGATCCTGCCCGCGATCGGCGCGCTGTTCGCCGCCGCCATGCCGGCCCGGCTCGACCGCGCAGCCCGGGTCGGCGGCACCGCGTTCGCCGCCGCCACCTTCGGCACCGCCCTGTTCTTCCTGCCCGGCGCCACCACGTCCGGCACGGCCGCCATCATTCCGTGGGCGGAGATCGACGTGCCGTGGGCGCCCGACCTCAGCCTGCGCTTCCACCTCGGCGTCGACGGCATCTCCTATCCGCTCGTCGCGCTCACCAGTGCCCTGACGATGCTCTGTTGCGCGTATTGCCTCTGGCGGGTTCCGGACCCGGGCCGCGGCCGGCTCCTCGTGGCCCTGCTGCTCGTCCTCGAGGTCGGCATCATCGGCGTGTTCCTCGCCCTCGACCTGGTGCTGTTCTTCGTCTTCTTCGAGGTCGTCCTGCTGCCGATGTATGCGGTCATCGCGGTCTGGGGCGGCGCCGACCGCCGCCGCGCGGCCCGCAAGTTCGTGCTCTACACGCTCTTCGGCTCCGTGCTGCTCCTCGTCGGCGTCTTCACCGTCGTCTCCGCCGCCGGCACCGCCGACCTGGTCGCCCTCACCGACCCGGCGACCCGTCCGATGAGCAGCGGCCTGCAGCTGTTCGCGTTCGTGCTGCTCGCCGTCGCCTTCGCGGTCAAGAGCCCGCTCTGGCCGTTGCACACCTGGCTGCCCGCCGCGCACACGGAGGCCCCGACCGTCGGCTCCGTCATCCTGGCCGGCGTCCTGCTGAAGATGGGCACCTATGGTCTGCTCCGGGTCGCTGTCGGCGTCGCGCCCGAAGCCGCCGCCCGCAGCGCCCCGGTCCTCGGGATCCTGGCCACCGCGGCCATCATCGTCGGCGGCCTGGTCTGCCTCGCCCAGACGGAGCTCAAGCGCCTCATCGCCTATTCGTCCGTCGGCCACATGGGCTTCGTCCTGCTCGGCGTCGCCACGCTCACCACCACCGGCTTCCAGGCCGCCCTCATCGGCAACATCGCCCACGGCATCGTCACCGGCCTGCTGTTCTTCGTCGCGGGCGGGATCAAGGACCGCGCGCACACCGGCGACCTCGCCCAGCTCGGCGGCCTCCGCGAGACCGCACCCGCACTCAGTGGCGTCCTCGCCTTCGCCGCCATCGCCTCCCTGGGTCTGCCCGGCCTCGCCGGCTTCTGGGGCGAGGCCTTCGCCGTCTTCGCCGCCTTCGAACGCGGCGGCCCGCTCTGGATCACGCTCGGCGTCCTCGCCGCCGCCGGTGCCGCCCTCGCCGCCGCGTATTTCCTGCGCCTGCTGCGCCGGGTCACCCACGGCGCCGCGACCCCGCCGGTCGCCGCCCTCACCGCGGAGGGGCGCCTGGGCCCGGGCGAGCTGGTCGCGTGGTCCCCGCTGGTCGTGCTCACCCTCGCGGTCGGCATCGTCCCGGCCCTGGTCCTCGGCTACTCCGCCGACCCGGTCGCCGCCCTGGCGGAAGTGATCACCCGATGACCTTTTCCACATCGCCGCCGCCGGTCCCGTCGGCCCGTCCGGTGTCGTTCATGCGTGCTGCCGGCCAGTTGGTCGGCTCCGGGCCGGCTGGGGAGGTCGGGCGATGAGGATCGACCAGGTCGCGCTCCTGCCGACGTATGTCGCCGCGGCCACCGCCGTGCTCGCCCTGCTCGTCGACCTGCTCGTGCCCGGCAGGCGCGGCGCCGTCGTCGGGGCGACCGCGTTCGGCCTGGCCGCGACCGCGGCCACCGCGATCGGCGTCGGTCTCGGCCTCGGCGAGGCCGGGCGGCGCACCGCGTTCTGCGTCGGGCCCGACCAGTGCTCGCTGGTCTCGGACCCGGCAGCGGCCGCCGTGGGTGCCGCCTTCGCGGTCCTCGCCCTCGGCGCCCTCGCCCTGTCGGTGCCGCTGCTGCGCACCGGCGAGGTGCCCGTCGGCGAATACTGCTTCCTGCTCGCCTGCTCGCTGACCGGCGCGGTGGTCCTCGGCGGCGCCCGCGACCTGATCACGCTGATCGTGGCGCTCGAGACGCTGACCCTGCCGCTGTATCTGCTGGTCGGCATCAGGCGCGGCGCGGCCGCGGGTGCGTCCGCCGCCGTCACGTTCTTCGTGGTCAGCGTCGTGTCGACGGCCGTGGCCCTGCTCGGTGCCGGGCTCGTCTACACCGCGACCGGCGGCGTGCACCTCGCCGACATCGCCCACGCCGGCGCGAGCGCGCCCGAGCTGCGCCCACTGCTCAAGGTCGGCATGGTCCTGCTCCTGGCCGGCCTGGCGTTCAAGGTCGCCGCCGTCCCCGCGCACGCCTGGGCGCCGGCCACCTATGACGGCGCCCCGCTGCCGGTCGCCGCCTACCTGTCGACCGCCTCGAAGCTCGGCGGCGTCGTCGCCCTCCTCCTTGTCGGCGTGGTCGCCGGCGGCCCGGTCCTCGCCACGTCAGGACTGACCCTCGCGATCCTCGCCGTGCTCAGCATGACCGTCGGCAACCTCGTCGCCCTCCGGCAGCGGCGCATGGTCCGCCTGCTCGCCTGGTCGTCCGTGGCCCAGGCCGGTTATCTGCTCGCCCCGCTCGGCGCGCTCCTGGCGTCAGGTGGCCGCACCCCCGAAGCGATCGGGCTCGTCGTCGCGGCGACCGTCGCCTATGCCCTCTTCTACGTCGTCCTGGAGTTCGCCGCCTTCGCCGCCGTGGTCGCCGTCCGGGGCAGCACCGACGGCGGCGACGTCACCGACTACCGCGGCCTGGCCCGCCGCTCGCCGTGGGTGGCGGCGGTCCTGGTGGTCGCGTTGACCGGGCTCGCCGGCCTGCCTCCTGGCCTGGCCGGGCTGTTCGCCAAGGTGGCCGTGGTCCGCGCCCTGCTCGGCGGCGACGCGGCCTGGCTGGCGGTCGTGGTCGCGCTCAACGCGGTCATCGGCCTCGCGTATTACGTCCGCGTCGTCGCCATCCTGTTCGCCGCTCCCGCCGCCGCGCCGCTTCCGCCGGATTCCGCTGTTTCGGCTTCCGCGGGTGCGCAGGTGCGGGTCGGGTGGCCGGTCGGGGTGGCTGTCGGGGTGGCCGCGGTCCTCACGGTGCTGCTCGGAGTCGCCCCGCAGGGAGTCCTCGAGCTCGCCGCGTTCTTCCGCTGATCCCCGCCCGCCGTTTCCGTGGACCGGCCTTCGGGCTGCTGGTTGCGGTCCGCGGTTGTGGTCGTCATGACCTTCAAATATTCGCCCAAACGGCGCGGGGACTTGTGGTTCCGCCCGGCCTGGCGGCCGGGCGACAGGTTGCGTGGTCCCGGTCCGTGCCGTAGTTGCGGTGATGCCAAGCCAGGTCCGAACTCGCATGATCCAGCGCCGTTGAGGTCATCATTCGGTGGTTCTACACCGTCGTTGGATCAAGAGCCTCGGACAAATCACCTGGATCGGGGCGCGGGCATGGCCTGGTACCCGATCTTTCGATCTTGCGCGCTTGGTCGAAGGATGTGGGTGGTCGTCGGGACTACCGCGTTCAGGCAGCTCACAGCTGGCTTGGGGAAGGGGCACGGCGGCCCGCGGTGTTGTAGGAGATATGCAGCACAGGCATCTCAACGGTCTCAAGACGGCGGCCCTCCTGGGGCTGCTGACCTCGCTGATCCTGCTTGTCGGCTATTGGCTCGGCGGTAGCACCGGTCTGGTCATCGCCGTGTTCCTGTCGCTCGGCATGAATGCGTTCAGCTACTTCTACTCCGACAAGCTCGCCCTGCGCGCGATGAACGCCCAACCGGTCACCGAGGCGCAGGTGCCCGAGCTCTACGCGATGGTGCGGGAGCTGGCCACATCCGCCGGGCAGCCCATGCCCCGGCTGTACGTGAGCCCGACCATGCAGCCCAACGCCTTCGCCACCGGCCGCAACCCGAAACACGCGGCCGTCGCCGTCACGCAGGGCATCCTCGGCATCCTGACCCCGCGCGAGCTGCGCGGCGTCATCGGCCATGAGCTGTCCCACGTGTACAACCGCGACATCCTCATCTCCAGCGTCGCCGGGGCGCTCGGCGGCATGATCACGATGCTCGCGCAGCTGGCCATCTTCCTGCCGATCGGCGGATCGTCGCAGGACGACGACGGCCCTGGCATCGGCGGGCTGCTGCTGATGCTCATCCTCGGTCCGCTCGCCGCGACCGTGATCCAGCTGGCCATCAGCCGCAGCCGCGAATATCAGGCCGACGAGTCCGGCGCGCGGCTGACGGCCGACCCGCTCGCCCTGGCCAGCGCGTTGCGCAAGATTCATCGCGGCACCCAGGCGCTGCCGCTGCCGGCCGACGGCCAGCTCGCCAGCCAGGCCCACCTCATGATCGACAACCCGCTCCGGAGCGGTGGGATCGCCTCGCTGTTCTCGACCCACCCGCCGATGGAGGAGCGGGTGTCCAGGTTGGAGCAGATGGCGGGAGTCACGCACCGCTGACGCGGAAAATCTGATCGGTTGACGGGAGCCTGCCGTTAGGATCGGCAGGCTCTTCACCCGTTACCGAGATCGAGATGAGGCACGGCGTTGCGGCAGTACGCGGCGGTATGGCGGCTTCCCGGTGCGCCCGTTCTGCTGATCGTCGGGGTGCTCGCCCGGCTCGGCATCGGCATGGTCTCGTTGTCGCTGCTGTTGCTCCTGCAGCAGACCACCGGCCGATACGCGCAGGCCGCCGCCGCATGCGCCGTCTACGCGCTCGCCGGTGCGGCCGCCAGCCCGGTCGCCGGACGGCTCGCGGACCGGGTCGGCCCGGCCCCGGTGCTGATCGTCACCGGCGTCGCCCACCCGCTCGCGCTCGGGCTGCTGATCTTCGTCGCGCTGCGGGAGGCGCCGCTGCCCGTGATCGTCGGCGCGGCCGTCGTGGCCGGCGCCACGTTCCCGCCGCTGACCGCCGCAGTGCGGGGCACCTGGAACGCGCTGACCGCCGACCTGCCACACGTGCGGGTGACGGCGCTCGCGGCCGAGACGGCGCTGTTCGAGATCGTCTTCGTGGCCGGCCCGATGCTGGTCGCGCTGTGCGTCGTGCTGTGGCAGCCCGCGGTCGCGCTCGGCGCCGCCGCCGGCATCACCCTGCTCGGCACGCTGGTCGTCGCCCGTGGCCGGGCCATCCGGTCGTGGCGTCGGCACGCGGACCACACGAACGCCAGGGGCCTCGGCCCGCTGCGCGTCCCCGGCTTCGCGCCGCTGCTGGTGACCGCGCTCGCCCTCGGGTTCGCGTTCGGTGGCATGGGGGTCGCCGTGCCCGCGTACGCCACCGCGTACGTCGAACACGACCCCGAAAGCGTCGGCGGGCTGCTGCTCGGCGTGTGGGGCATCGGCAGCGCCGTCAGCGGCATCTACTTCGGCACCCGCCCGCCGGGACGCCTCGGCTGGCTGCTCGGCGGGGTGGCCGCCAGCATCCTGGTGCTCGCCGCGATGCCCAGTGCGCTGGCGCTCGGCATCGCTCTCGTCGTCGGCGGCGCCACGATCGCGCCGGCGCTCACCGTGCAGAACTCCCTCGTCGGGCAGATCGTGCCGGGTTCGATGCTCAACGAGGCCTACACCTGGCTGGTGACCGTCTCGGTGGCCTCCAGCGCGGCCGGCGTCGCCGCCATGGGCCTCGTGGTCGACCGCCCGGGCGGCGTCGTCTGGGCGTTCCTGGTGGCGGGCACCGCCGTCGGGTTCGGCGCCCTGGTGGCGGCCAACCCGCGCGGTGCGATCGCGCGGGCCGCCACGCAGGCGTCACCCATCTGAGCCCGCCACTTGCCGGTGCGGGCCCGCCACGCAGGCATCACTCAGATGAGTGATGCCGACGGCACGTCCGTGTAGGGTCACGCCTCATGGCATTGCCGATCCACGCCGTGCTGGCAGACCCCGATCACCGGGAAGTGCCCGACACCGAGATCTGTGACACCGACAGTTTCGTGCTGATCCGCGCCGAGGAGACCCCCGAGCGTCCCGAGCGGCGCCCACCGGCCCGCCGGGACTGACGCGTCACCGGTAGTTGGTGAACTGCAGCGCGATCCCGAAGTCCTCGCCCTTGAGCAGCGTGATGACCGCCTGCAGGTCGTCCTTCTTCTTGCCGGTCACGCGCAGCTGATCGCCCTGGATCTGCGCCTGGATGCCCTTCGGCCCCTCGTCGCGGATCTTCTTGGAGATCTCCTTCGCCTTGTCCGACTCGATGCCCTGGACGATCTTGGCGTCGATCTTGTACGTCTTGCCGGACGCGCGCGGCTCGCCCGCGTCGAGTGACTTGAGCGAGATGTTGCGCTTGACCAGCTTCTCCTTGAAGACCTCGAGCGCTGCGACCACGCGCTCCTCGGTCTCCGCCTGGAGGCTGACCGTCTCCTCCCCGGCCCACTTGATCTCAGCGCCGGTGCCGCGGAAGTCGAACCGCTGCCCCAGCTCCTTGTCGGCCTGGTTGAGCGCGTTGTCGACCTCCTGCCGGTCGACCTTGCTGACGATGTCGAACGAGGGTGCCGAAGCCATGGCAGATGCTCCTGAGATGCGGTCGGTTGGCGGTTGCGGGCGTGCCGAGGGTACCCGTTTGCGTTGCCCCCGGGGCGTACCGCTATTCTGGCTTCCGCCAGGCGGGTTGCCCGAGCGGCCAATGGGAGCGGACTGTAAATCCGTCGCGAAAGCTACAGAGGTTCGAATCCTCTACCCGCCACAACCTGGCAAAACAGCCCCCCACCAGGGAGAACCCGGTGGGGGGCTGTCCTGTTGCGGTCCAGTCATGTCCAGCCGTAGCCAGCCGTCCACGGCCACGTGCGGAGAATACGCGGAGAAATTTCGCGCAAGATCAGGCCGCGTCGTCCCTGCTCACGTCCCGTTCGTCCCCGCCCATTGCGTCCTCGATGCGGCGCCGCGCAGAGGCACCCTGCCCCACGATGCACTTCGCGTACACCCGCAGCAGCACAGCCACGCTGTGGCCCGCCCACTCGGCGACCTGCGGCGCCGGAACACCCGCGTTCAGCCAGGTCGACACTGCGGCGTGTCGGAGGTCGCACGGCACGCCCGGTCTCGACCCGTGGCCAAGGACGGCCACTGCGACACCGAGGGCCGCGACTACGACACGATCGTCAAGACCGCGCTCATCATCCGGCCGGCCCTCGTCGACCCGGACGCCTGGCTGCGTGATGTCGAGGCGTACGGCCGGCTTGGCATCACCGAGGTCATGACGATGCCGGACCGGCACCCGGTCGAGTTCGCCAACGGCATCGCCAAGGAGATTCTTCCCCGGTTGCCGTGAGGGTCTATCGGGCGGCGCGCAGTCATCGCCGTCGCTATTCTGACCCCGTCCGTCCCGGGAGATCCGGGGCGGTAACGGGGAGGAAGACAATTGCATCGCATCAGAAGGGCGCTGCCGTACGTGGCAGCGCTGTCGATCGGGCTCGCCACCGCAGTGGTGGCCGGAGCCCAGCCCGCATCCGCCGTCCAGACGATGATCACGCCTGCGACCTGGGCCTACACCGAGGCTCAACAGCCGAGGACCGCGTTCGTCAACCCGGCGGGCGACCTGCCGATCGGCACGACCACCGACGCCGGCGGCGTCACCCACACCCGGCGCTCCTACTTCACCTATGACCTCACACGCTTCAAGGGCAACAGCCTCAGCAACGCCGACCTGTCGGCACTCATCACGCCCGACGCCGCCTGCACGACGTCGGTGCAGCTCGAGCTGTGGCGCACCGGGAAGCTCAACCAAACGCCCACCTGGCGCAACGCGCCGACGGAGTTGGAGCTTGTCCGGCAGTGGCCGCGCGGCTGCGACGGCTGGTTCGTGGACACGAGCCTGACCGACGTCGTGACCGCCGCGAGGGCACGCGGCGATCGGACGCTCACCTTCGAACTGCGCGTGGCGCAGGCCGACGAGGCGGTGGCCGGATCCGGGTTCCTCATCACGAAGCCGGAAACCCTTGTCACCCACAACGCCATTCCGGTCGTGCGCAATCCTGGCCTGGAGCGCGACGGCCGCTGCGGCACACTCGAGCGCCCCCGGCCGGCCAACCGCGGTGCCCAGGTCGGCGTGACCGTGACCGACGCCGACCCCCCGACCGCCATGGTCGTCACGTTCGCCTGGTGGCCGGTCGCCGCGCCGGACCAGCGACACGAGACGAGAGAGGGCGGTGCGCAGGGCTATGCGCGGACCTACCTCATGTTCGGTGACCTCGCCGAGGGCACCGTGGTCGCCTGGGCCGCGCGGGCCTACGACGGCACCGACACCTCGGCCTGGTCGAAGACCTGCTATCTGGTGATCGACCTGACCCCGCCGACGACCACGGCGCTGATCAGTTCGACCGACTACCCGCAGGACGGCGAGCCGCACGGCGGGATGGGCGAGCCGGGCACATTCACCCTCGACGCGCGGGGCGACCGGGACGTCATCGGGTTCATGTACTTCAACAGTTCCGGCGACCGGCGGTGGGTCTATCTCGACCAGCCGGGCGGCACCACGACGGTCACGTATGTCCCGCAGGATCCCACCCCGGCGTTCGAGGTGGCGACGATCGACCTGGCGGGCAACGAGGGCGTCTCGACGTTCTACGAGTTCCTGGTCAACTTCTAGGAGTGTCCCCGGTGTCCCCCGAGTCCCCGAACAGGCCGTGGGCAGGGAAAATGCAACATCATCTCGGGGACACCTCGGGGATACCTATCTCTGTCGTGTCCCCGGGAGAGTAAATCCGTCGCGAAAGCTACAGAGGTTCGAATCCTCTACCCGCCACTGGCACGACAAAGAGGGCCGTTACCAGGGGAAACCCCGGTAGCGGCCCTCTCGTGTCGGTCCCACTCGGTCTCACCTGGACCAGCCGAAGCTCGCCCGTCGCGGCGAATGCGCGGCAAAGTTTCGCCCCGATCAGCCCTCGGCCGGCGGGTCGGCCTCGTCGGCGTCGTCCTGGACCTCGGCATCACGTCGTCCTGGTCCTCGCCGTCACTGAGGGACGGTGTAGCCGTCCACTGGCGCCGGGTCGTCCGCGGGTCGTGGATCGGCCGCCGTCCAGGGCTGCCAACCCTGATACGGGGGGTGGCTGGCCGGTCGCAGGAACCGCTCGCTGCGCGGGTCGGCCAGCCCGGCGAACCCGCCGAGGGTCGCCGTGATGCCGGCCACGGCGGTCACGAGCATCAGCGTGCCGATCAGCTTGAGGTCACTGCCGATGAAGAAGTCGTGGCGCAGGCCGGCGGCGGTGGTACGGGTGGCCTGGTACAGGGACAACATCTGCAGGATCAGCAGCAGCACCCCGGCGATCCGGGCGATGTGCGTCCAGTTCGGCCAGCCGTGCCCGGCGACCCACGCCGCGAGGCACGCGCCGGCGGCCGCGACAGCGATCGCGCCGGTGCCGGCCAGGATGATGAGGCCGGCAACGCTGGCGAAGTCCGCCAGGCCGCCGGTCGCCAGGCCGTCGCTGATCAGGATGACGGGCCCGGCAAGACCGAGCACGCCGGCCATCGCGAACCGTGATACGCCGGCCCGCAACGGTGCTGGCGGCCCGGTCCGGCCCGCCGGCTCGATGCCGGCCCGGTCGGTGCCGGTCGCCGCGAACGCCTGGCGGGCGGCCGGAACGCCGAGGCTGACCGCCGCCCCGGTCAGCGCGATCATGGCCACCAGCACGCCGAGCACACCGACCCACGCCGGCAGGCCGATCCGCACGACGAAGTCCCACCCGCCCAGCAGGCGCCCGCGATTGACGTACAGCACCAGGGTCACGACGGACCCGACGCCGCACAGCCACACCAGCGCGGCGCGCCCGGCGTCCCGGCCCGCCAGCGCCAGCCCCGCGCACACCAGCAATCCCGCCACCAGCAGGGTCGCCGGCAGCATGGCCTCGAGCGTGCTGGCGGCGAGTAAGGCATTGACCTCGTCGGCGGGGAGATCGGGGTCGAGGTCCTGGACCATGTATGCGTGGGTGTCCCGGGCGCCGATGTAGGTGCCGTAGAGCAGGACCGCCAGGCCGAGGACGGCGAGCCCAACCGCGGTCAGCCCGAGGGCGACCGGGGTGTGAGATGTGCGGGACATCCGCGCACGGTACAACCCGCGAGGGTGCCTGCTGTCCCGGCATATGTCGCCACGCTACCGGTTGAGTCCCGCCCCGAGGTCCCCGAAATTGTCGTACACCCGTTCTAAGATGTACTCATGAATGAGCGGCAGTGGTGGAACGGGCGGTGGTCCCGGCTCGTGCGGCGGGACGTCTTCGTGCGCAACGCGGCCGACGGCCGGTGGCAGGTGGAGCTCCGGCGCGGGGGGCCCGAGGGGCGGCTGCGGGTGCGGTCGTTCGGCTCCGAGCAGGACGCGATCGGTTGGATCGAGTCGGCCGTGGTCGACCCGGAGGCCGGCTGGCGCGAGATCCGCGAGGCGACGATCCTGTCCGTCAGGAAGCGTCGAGCGTCCAGATCTGACGCCTCGCGCCGCAGAAAAGTTGCGCAAGACCTGGATCGGGCGGGCTGATATAGCCGGACCGCCACTGTCGGAATCGGCCGAAAGGTCGATTCTTACGCACGCGCGCGTCATCCTCGCCGCCGCACTGTTGGTTGCTGCGTTGACTGTGGCAGGATCGTGGGTATCCATACGGGACCCTGATGTCACTGCGATCGCATGGGAGCGACAGATGCGAGACACGACGCTTGGTCGGTGGATGACGCGCTTGGCGGTGACGGTCGGCGTGGCAGTCGCAGCCCTCGGCTTGTCGGCCACCGTGGCCCAGGCAAGCGTCACAGACAGTGAGGCGTCCCCGGTGAAGCTGGCCAGCGTCGTTCGCGGGTTCCAGGTGAGCACCGAGCCCGTCTACGTCACCGAAAGCTGGGACTGGAACTAGTCAGGATCGAATCTCCGCTGCCGCGCAGCAGTGATTCATCAGGCTCCATGCCCGAAGAATAGGGGAATGGGTGCCGGCTCCAAAGGTTCCAGTCAGCCGCTCTGACAGCCACTCCTGGCTGATCACTGGCCCATTGTTCCTGCTGGGCGCGCTGCTGTCGTTGCCGATCCTGCTCTCCGACCGGACGTATCTCGTCGGCCATCACCTCGGGTATGCGCTGGCGTTGCTGGCGCTGGCGACGCTCGCCACGCCGATGGAACTGCGCTTCGACATCCGGCGACAGGCGCTGGTGACCCGGATGAACGACATCCCGGTCGTCCTGGCGCTGTTCTACCTGTCGCCCTGGCTCGCCATCGTCGTGCGGGTCGCCGCCGGACTCCTGTGGAACATCTTCGGCGCGCACCTCAGTGGTCACAAACTGGCGTTCAACGCGGCCAGCCATTTCGCGGGCATCGCGACCGCCAACCTCATCGTCTTCGAGTTCGGGCTGCACGGCGGCGGCTCGCCGCTGACGTGGCTGGTCCTCGCCGCAGCCGTGCTCGCCGGCAACATGGTCACGTTGGCGGCCATCGCGGGCGTCATGGTGCTGCTGCAGGGCGTTGCGCAGCTCCCGCAGTTCCTGAAGTCCTCGGTGCCGGGCTTCGCCGTGATGGGCGTCAACATCGTGCTGGGCCTGGTCATGCTCCTGACGCTGGTGGCCAGCCAATGGGGTGCGCTCCTGCTGGTCGCGTTGGCGATCGTGCTCTTCATCCTCTACCGCTCGTATGCGCAGTTCTTCCGCCAGCACCGCAACCTCACCGAGATGTACGCGCTGACCCGGGACATCGCCGCGACCAACCACGACGGCACGCTGCCCGACGTGCTGCTCGGCCGGGTGCGGGCGCTGCTGACCGCGGACTCGGCGACCCTGTGGCTGCCCGAGCACGGCCGTCACCATGAGGTCATGTTGTCGTCCCGGTTCGACTATCCGGGGCTGTTGGACAGCGCCACGACACCCGACCTGTTCCGTCAGCTGGCGATGCGCACCGGGCAGACCGTCGTCGCCGGGCCCAGAGCCGGGGCGCCGGAGCTGCAGTCGGCATTGCAGGAAGCCCGGGTCAAGGACGTCGTCGTGGTGCCGCTGCGGTCCAGTGGCGTCGCGATCGGCACCCTGGAGGTCGCCGGGCGCCTCGGGGACAAGGTCGTGTTCGGCAAGGAGGACGTGCAGCTGCTCGAGACGGTGTCCGTTCAGGTCGGCGCGGCGGTCGAGAACAGCCGGTTGGTCGATCGGCTCCAGTTCGACGCCAATCACGACGCGCTCACCGGCCTGGCGAACCGGCGGCGGATGCTCACCGCGCTCGGCGAGGCGATGTCCGGCCGGGGCCCGCGCGAGGTCGTCGCCGTGCTCCTGTTCGACGTCGTCGCGTTGCAAGAGGTCAATGAGTCGCTGGGGCACGATGCCGGCGACCAGGTGCTGATCCAGGTCGCGAAACGGCTGCGAGGGCTGGCACCGCAGGGTGCGCTGGTGGCCCGGGTCGGCGGGGACGAGTTCGCGGTCGAGCTGCGCACCGCCAGCGCCGAGGCCGCCGCCGCGGTTGCGGATACGCTGCGGGCGGGCCTGCGTGACCGTATGGTCATCGACTCGCTCACCATCGATGTCGACACCAACGTCGGTGTGGCGATCTACCCCGACCACGGCACGGAGCCCGAGGTGCTGCTGCAGCGGGCCGTCGTGGCTACCTCGGTGGCGAAGTCCCGGGGCATCGTCCAGATGTTCAACGCGGGCCTGCAGTCGCGGTCGGTCCGCCGGGTCGGGCTGGCCGCCGATCTTGAGGCTGCGCTCAACACCGGCGAGCTCGAGGTGTATTTCCAGCCCAAGGTCGCACTCAAGGACCGCCGGCTGGTCGGCGTCGAATGCCTGGCCCGCTGGGAGCATCCGGTGCACGGGCAGGTCGCTCCGCCGGACTTCGTCTCCGTTGCCGAGCACACAGGTCAGCTGTCCCGGCTCAACGGCGTGGTGCTCCGCGAAGGTATCCGCCGGGCCCGTGAATGGGCCGATGCCGGGCGTTCGCTCACCGTCGCGGTCAACATCTCGGTCCGCACGCTCAACGACGCCGACTTCCCGTTACAGGTGTCGGAGCTGCTGCAGGAGCACGGGGTGCCGGCCGACCGGATCATCCTGGAGCTGTCCGAGGAGGAACTGCTCGCCAGCGGGCGTGGCATCCCCGCGCTGAAGCGTCTCCGTGATCTCGGTGTGCGGCTCTCCGTCGACGACTTCGGCGCGGGCCGGTCCTCGTTCGCCGACCTCAGCCGCCTGCCGGTGCAAGAGGTCAAGATCGATCGGACCTTCGTGCAGGGGATGGCCACCGCGCCGAGTGATCTCGCGATCGTGCGGACCGTCGTGGACATGGCCCGCCACTTCGGCCTCGCCGTTGTCGCCGAGGGCGTTGAGAGCGAACTCACACTCGGCCTGCTCGAAGACATGCACTGCGACATGGGTCAGGGCTTCCTGTTCAGCCGTGCGCTGCCCTACGAGCGCTTCGAGTCGTGGCTGCAGATCCAGGCCGACGCTGACCCCACCGTCGCCCCTGCGGGTGAAGTTCGTTGGCTGCGCGCCGTGCCGTAAAACGGCCTCAAGCATTCCGTGCCAACGATCCCAGACGGACGCCGCCTGCGTCCCAGCGACGCTGCTGACGCCGCCGCGAGGGCGCGCTCAGAGGCTTCCGAGGCCGGCGCGACGCCCAAGCCCGGCTCCGAAGGAAGGCAGCCGGAGCGCGGCGATCACGACCCAAGCGGCGCCGCAAGGCAGTCGCCGCAAGGCAGGCGCCGCCGGCCAGGCCATCCGGCGACACGCCCGGAACGGGCTCATGAGCTGGGCGGACACCACTTCGGGGAAGTCGATTTCGTGCCACGGCGAGGGCCGTGTACGCTTAGCGAGCGCATGTGCGGGATCGCACTTGATGCGCCCCCTTAGCTCAGTCGGCAGAGCGTCTCCATGGTAAGGAGAAGGTCTACGGTTCGATTCCGTAAGGGGGCTCGAGAGACCGGGCTTGAGTCATCGAGTCCGCCGCGGCGGTGTAGCTCAGATGGTAGAGCAAGCGGCTCATAATCGCTGTGTCGCCGGTTCAAGTCCGGCCACCGCTACAGAAGCACCACAGAGATCGCCGATTCGGCGACTGCCAGTGTGAGCCGCTATGCTCGTTCGCTGGACCTGAACCCCGCTCTGAAGGAAGGCACTTCGCCATGGCCAAGGCGACCGACGTTCGTCCGAAGATCACGCTGGCGTGCACGGAGTGTAAAGAGCGTAACTACATCACGAAGAAGAACCGCCGCAACGACCCGGACCGCATCGAGCTGAAGAAGTTCTGCCCCCGGGACGGCAAGCACACCGTGCACCGCGAGACGCGGTAATCACACCACAGCCTCACACGAAGCCCCGGCCCAGCAGCCGGGGCTTCGTCGTTGAAACGGTAAGTTGCACAGCATGCCGTTGGATCAGTCGTTCATGGGTCGGGTGTATCCGCCGACCCCGCCCTATGAGGTCGGCCGGGAGAAGATCCGGGAGTTCGCCGACGCCGTCAGCGCCAGCGATCCCGTGCACCGGGATCTCGCTGAGGCGCGCGCCAAGGGCTACAAGGACGTGATCGCCCCGCCGACGTTCGCGATCATCCTGAGTCAGAACGCCGGGCAGCAGCTGGTCGAGGACCAGACGTTCGGGCTGGACTACAGCCGGGTGGTGCACGGCGGGCAGACGTTCCGCTACGTGCGGCCGATCGTCGCCGGCGACCACCTGGTCACCGTGATGGCCGTGGAGGAGATCAGCAGCCGGGCCGGGCACGCGTTCCTGACGACGCGGCACGAGGTGTCGACCGTCGAGGGTGAGCTCGTCGTGACGATCTGGACCCGGCTCGTGGTCCGTGGGGAGGGCTGAGATGCAGGTCGGCACCGTGTTCCCGCCGCAGACGTTCCAGGTGACCCGCGCCGATCTGGTGCGGTATGCAGGGGCCTCCGGCGACTTCAACCCGATCCACTGGAGCGACCGCGTCGCGACGTCGGTCGGTCTGCCGGGTGTCATCGCGCACGGGATGCTGACGATGGCCCTGGCGGGTCAGGCGGTTGCCTGTTGGGTGGGTGGCACCGCGGCGATCGTCGAGTACTCCACCCGCTTCGCCAATCCGGTGGTGGTCCCCGACGACGACAAAGGCACCGAGATCGTGGTGAGCGGGGTCGTGAAGCGGGTAGGTGAGGATGGTGTTACTCAGGTCGACATCACCGCCACGTGTAACGGGGACAAGATTCTCGGCGCCGCGAAAGCCCTGGTCAGGGCATAGGAGGCGGCGCAGTGGAGGGGGGTGGTTGGGATATCCCACCCGAACCCGTACACTGGTCGCCCGTGGGGTGAGCAACCTCTCGGTGCCCTTGAACAGGGGTCCGGGAGGCGCGATCACCACGAAGGGGTGTGGCTCAATTGGCAGAGCAGCGGTCTCCAAAACCGCAGGTTGCAGGTTCAAGTCCTGTCACCCCTGCGCCGAAGGCCTGACCTGGGTCTGGGGTGCCCGATCCGCCGATCGGGTCGCAACCTCCAGCGGTCACGGGTTGGTCCCGCCGAGTGCCGCCGGCTCTTCGCCGGTGGCCTGGTTGGGCGGATCCGCGGGCCACTCATCGGACCGAGCACTCGCGAGATCACGGAAGAGGGCGAAAGTGGCCGAACGCAGGCGACGCGGGACCAACCCCGCCGACGATCGCCGTGACGAGGAGCTCACCGCCGAGGACGCGGCCATCGAGGAAGAGTTCGCTGACGAGCTCGATGAGCTCGACGACGACCTCGACGATGACGTGGACGCCGATGAGGACGTGGACGACGACGGCAAGCCGGTCCTGACGAAGTCCAAGGACGCGAAGTCGAAGTCCAAGGACGTCAAAGAGTCGGACAAGAAGAAGACCAAGGTCAAAGAGGGCAGCTCGAACAACATCTTCGCGCGGCTCATCAACTTCGTCCGCGAGGTTGTCGCCGAACTGCGTAAGGTGATCTGGCCGACCCGCAAGGAGCTGACCACTTACACGGTCGTTGTCGTCGTGTTCGTGATCGTGATGCTGACGATCGTGGGTGGCCTCGACTACCTGTTCGCCAAGGGCGTCCTCTGGGCCTTCGGTAACAAGACGGAGTAGTCCGCATCGGACCGGCCGCAGACGCGAAGAGTTGACAGACGGAAGTGAGCAGCGTGCAGGAATTCGACGAGACCGCCGGGACCGACGACGAGCAGCACGAGGAAACGTCGACGGTGATGACGGCCGCCACGCCGAGCACGGCCCCCGAGCCGGCGGCGGCGGCGACCGACGCCGAGGACCCCGTCGCCGAGCTGCGTGCCGCACTGCGCTTCGCGCCCGGTGACTGGTACGTGGTGCACTCCTACGCCGGTTACGAGAACAAGGTCAAGACGAATCTCGAGACCCGCATCACGAGTCTCGACATGGAAGAGTTCATCTACCAGGTCGAGGTCCCGACCCGTGAAGAGGTCGAGATCAAGAACGGCAAGCGCACCCAGGTGCAGAACAAGGTCTTCCCCGGCTACATCCTCGTCCGGATGGAGCTGACGGCGGAGTCCTACTCGTGCGTGCGCAACACGCCAGGTGTCACCGGTTTCGTCGGCGCGACGGACCGGGCGGACCGCCCGGCGCCGCTGTCGCTCGACGAGGTCCTCAAGTGGCTCGCCCCAGTGGTGCAGCAGGAGGGCAAGAAGGCCGGCAAGCCCGAGGTCAAGGTCCTCGACTTCGAGGTCGGCGACTCGGTCACCGTCACCGACGGCGCCTTCGCCTCGCTGCAGGCCACGATCAGCGAGATCAACGCCGATCAGCAGAAGCTCAAGGTCCTGGTTTCGATCTTCGGCCGGGAGACCCCGGTGGAGCTCAACTTCAACCAGGTCACGAAGATCTAATTCGTCTGCGGTACGCTTGAGCGTCCGGCCAAGTGCCGGGCGCTCAGTCGTGCGCAGCGGCAATCGCCGGCCCCGGGCATCGACATGTCCGGTAAGCACGAATCATTCCAGCCCAGGAAGACGAAAGCAGCCATGCCTCCGAAGAAGAAGCTCGTCAAGACCTTCACGCTTCAGTTGCCGGGCGGCCAGGCCACTCCGGCGCCGCCGGTCGGCCCCGCGCTCGGTCAGCACGGTGTGAACATCATGGAGTTCGTCAAGGCGTACAACGCCCAGACGGAGTCCCAGCGCGGCGACATCATCCCCGCGCAGATCAGCGTCTACGAGGACCGGACGTTCACGTTCATCCTCAAGACCCCGCCCGCCGCCCGTCTGCTGCTCAAGGCCGCCGGCGTGCCGAAGGGCTCCGGCGTTCCGCAGAAGGACAAGGTGGGCTCGATCACCAAGGCCCAGCTGCGTGAGGTCGCCGAGAAGAAGATGTCGGACCTGAACGCCAACGACATCGAGCAGGCCGAGAAGATCATCGCCGGCACCGCCCGTTCCATGGGCATCGTCGTCAAGGACTGACCAAGCCGCTCGCAACACCAATCAAGAACTCAAAACACGTGGGAGGGCGTAGCCAAACGCCCGCACGATCACCACAGGAGTAAAGCGACATGTCGCAGCACGGCAAGAACTACCGCAAGGTCTCGGACCTTGTCGACCGCAACGCGTTGTACAGCCCCATCGCCGCGGTGAAGCTGGCCAAGCAGACCACCACCGTGAAGTTCGACCCCACCGTCGAGGTGGCCATGCGGCTGGGTGTCGACCCCCGCAAGGCCGACCAGATGGTCCGTGGCACGGTCAACCTGCCGCACGGCACCGGTAAGACCGCCCGCGTCATCGTCTTCGCGCAGGGCGCGAAGGCCGCCGAGGCCGAGGCTGCCGGCGCCGACGCGGTGGGCACGGACGAGCTCGTCGCCCGGATCCAGGAAGGCTGGCTGGACTTCGACGCGGCGATCGCGACCCCCGACCAGATGGCCAAGATCGGCCGGATCGCGCGGATCCTGGGCCCGCGCGGCCTGATGCCGAACCCGAAGACGGGCACGGTCACGATGGACGTCACCAAGGCGGTCAACGAGATCAAGGGCGGCAAGATCACCTACCGGGTGGACAAGCACTCCAACCTGCACCTGATCATCGGCAAGGCGAGCTTCTCCGAGCAGCAGCTGGTGGAGAACTACGCGGCGGTCCTCGACGAGGTCAACCGGGCCAAGCCGAGCGCGGCCAAGGGCAAGTACCTGAAGAAGATCTTCATCACCACCACCATGGGCCCCGGCATCCCGGTCGACCCGAACCGCACGCGCAACCTCCTCGAGGACGACGCGAACGCGGAGGCGTAAGCAGCAGCACCACGACGGCGGGTCCCCGGTGGGGACCCGCCGTCGTCTATGTTCGGGGACGTGCACCTGCGCGAGGTCTGGTTCCGGTACGCCCGCAAGGCGGCGTGGACGTTGCACGACGTGGACCTCGAGCTCGGGCCCGGTGAGACCGCCGTCGTGCTCGGCCCCAACGGCTCGGGCAAGTCGACCCTGCTGCAGCTCGCCGCCGGCGTGCTCCGGCCCGGCAGAGGCATCGTGACGGGCCGTCCGGACGTCGTGGGCTGGGTCCCCGAGCGGTTCCCAGCCGACCAGCCGTTCACCGCCCGGGCCTACCTCACCCACATGGCCGCCGTCCGGGGCGCCGACTGGGACGCCATCGACGAATGGGCCGACCGCCTCGATTTCGCCGGATTCCTGGACGTGCGCCTCAGCTGCCTCTCCAAGGGCTCCGCCCAGAAGGTCGGCCTCGTGCAGGCACTGCTGAGCCCGCCCGGACTGCTCGTCCTCGACGAGCCGTGGGAAGGGCTCGACGCCGCCACCCGCAAGCAGGTGCCGGCCATCGTCGCGGACGTCGTGGGTCGCGGCGGGCGGGTCCTGATCAGCGATCACCTGGGCGAGGTGTCGAGGCTGCCGGCGGCCCGCCGCTGGCACGTCCGCGACGGCCGGGTCACCGAGGGGGAGCGCCCCATGGCGAGGCGGAGCATCATCGAGCTCGCGGTCGCGGCCGGGCACGCCGACCGCGCGGTGGCGAGGCTGCGCGCCGACGGGTTCGACGTCCTCGGCATCAGGGAGGAGCGGTGACAGCACTGGTCAGGATGCGGCTCGCGGGGTTCCTGCAGACAGGCCGGGCCGCCGCGCCGTTGCTGGCCGCTCTCGTCGTGCTGTCGATCCTGTACGGCGGGGGACAGGCCCAGGCCGGCGAGGCCTACGGGGTGTCCGCCGCGATCCTGTTCGCGGTCCTGGCCTGGCAGACCAAGATCCTGCTGGACGTGGAGCCGGACGTGCAGCGCCGGCTCGGCCGGGTCGCCGTCGGCGCGACCCGCGAGACCGCCGCCGGGCTCGTCGCGGCGCTGCTCGCCGGCCTGCCCGTGATCCTGGTCGCGCTGATCCTGCCGTGGCTGGTGGGCGGCGTGACCACGCCCGGTCCCGAGGACCCGCCGCTGACCGAGGGTGTCGCGCTGGGCGTCTGGGCGCACCTGCTGCTGCTCCTGCCCGCGGTCGGCCTCGGCGCGCTCGCCAGCCGGGCGGTGTCCGGTCAGGCGGCCCGTGGCCTGGCGATCCTCGTCGGTGGCGTGGTCATGGCGATCGTGCTGGGCCTGAAGAGCTTCCCGGTGCCGTGGTTGGCCCCGCCGCTGATGACCGCGGCCCGCGACACGGTCGGCGGCACGGACCTGGCGCACGTGCTCGTCACCACCGCCTGGGGCGTCCTCTGGGCCGTGGCCGCCGTCGCCGGGTACGCCCACCTGCGCCGCGACCGGCCGTGATTTGGTGACACACGACGCGTCAAGTACAGTTCCAATCGAAACCCGAAGACCGCTGGTCATATCCGCGTGAGCGGATGTCGAAGGCTCTGCGACAACGCAGGCGACCCGCGCAGGGCCGGACAAGCGCTGCCGACTGATGTCGCTCCGCCCCGTGCGCCCCTGCGCCGGGGCGTTTTTCGTTGCAGCGGGCAGGCCCGAGAGCGTGGCCAGCACCGTAGCAAGAGAGAGGAGGGACATGGCGGACAAGCCGGTTCGAGATGACAAGGCCACCGCGGTCGCGGAGCTCACCGAGAACTTCCGGGGCTCGACGGCCACCGTGCTGACCGAGTACCGCGGCCTGACCGTGGCGCAGCTCAAGACCCTGCGCCGCAACCTGGGCCGCGAGACCACGTACGCCGTCGCGAAGAACACGCTCGCGAAGCGTGCCGCGACGGACGCGGGCATCAGCGGGCTCGACGATTTGTTCTCCGGTCCTACCGCGCTCGCTTTCGTCTCCGGCGACCCTGTCGAGGCGGCGAAGAGCCTCCGCGAGTTCGCGAAGGCACACCCGCTGCTCGTCATCAAGGGCGGCGTTTTCGAGGGCAAGGCCATCAGCGCGGACGAGGTCCGTCGCCTGGCCGACCTGGAGTCCCGTGAGGTCCTGCTGGCCAAGCTGGCCGGCGCGATGAAGGGCAGCCTCAGCAAGGCGGCCGCGCTGTTCCAGGCGCCGCTGTCGAAGGCCGTCCGCACCGTCCAGGCCCTCGCCGACAAGCAGGAATCCGGCAGCGCGCAGGAGTCCGGCAGCGCGGCCGAATAAGGCCCGCGCTCCACATCACTTTTCGAAAGGAACGCCAACATGGCGAAGCTGAGCACCACGGAACTCCTGGACGCGTTCAAGGAGATGACCCTGATCGAGCTCTCCGAGTTCGTGAAGGAGTTCGAGACCACCTTCGACGTCACCGCTGCCGTCGCCGTCGCGGCCGCCGGCCCCGCCGCCGGTCCCGCGGTGGAGGAGAAGGAAGAGCAGTCGGAGTTCGACGTCGTCCTTGAGGGTGACGGCGGCAAGAAGATCCAGGTCATCAAGGTCGTGCGTGAGCTCACCGGCCTGGGCCTGAAGGAGGCGAAGGACCTCGTCGAGGCCGCGCCGAAGGCCGTCATCGAGAAGGCCAACAAGGAGACCGCGGACAAGGCCAAGGCCAAGCTCGAGGCCGAGGGCGCCAAGGTTACCCTTAAGTAACTTTTGCTCCGAAGCGAGGGGCGGCCGCCGGGTGTCCGGCAGCCGCCCTTCGTCGTGCCAGATGTAAGGACCCAAGATCTAGGGGTGGGCACCACAACACCTTGTGATCAGAGTGCGAGATATCCGTCACGGTTGCCCGACGCGCGTGGGAACCCTTGACGCGATGACCAGCGGGCAGGCACGCTAATCAGGCACTGCCTTTCCGCGGACGCGGCGGCCGGTGGCCCGACAGATGTGCCCCGATCCTTCTTGGGTCTGGTTCAGCGCACATCGCCCGGTGAGCCCCAGGCCACGACCGACGCGAGCGGCTCGGCCGGTGGAACAGCGATCTTCCAAAAAGATCGTTGAAACATCGTGCACGGGGCCGCTCGACAGCGGTTAGCCTTTCGGCTACACTGCTAGTTTGCGCTGTCTTCTGACTTCACCTCTGGCGTGGAGTGCCTCTTCGTGGGCACTTTGCATCGGGGGTTGTCAGGCTGCACGCGAAACGGCCTGTCTGCACCACCGGTCCTCGGAAGGACGCATCTTGGCAGCTTCCCGCCCTGCGAAGACCAGTTCGAGCGCATACGCTCCCCGCCGGGTCTCCTTCGGCAGGATCACCGAACACCTTGAGGTTCCCAACCTCCTTGCCATCCAAACCGACTCGTTCGACTGGTTGGTTGGCAACGAGAAGTGGCAGAGCCGCTCGGCCGGTGATCCGCACGCCCGTTCCGGGCTCGCGGAGATCCTCGATGAAATCAGTCCCATTGAGGACTTCTCCGGCACGATGTCCCTGTCGTTCTCCGCGCCCCGCTTCGACGAGGTCAAGGCTCCCATGGAGGAGTGCAAGGAGAAGGACCTCACCTACTGCGCGCCGCTGTTCGTGACGGCGGAGTTCACCAACCACACCACTGGCGAGATCAAGAGCCAGACGGTGTTCATGGGTGACTTCCCGATGATGACGCCCAAGGGCACGTTCATCATCAACGGCACCGAGCGCGTCGTGGTGAGCCAGCTCGTCCGGTCGCCGGGCGTGTATTTCGACAAGCAGCCGGACAAGACCTCCGATCGCGACCTCACCAGCGTGAAGGTCATCCCGAGTCGGGGTGCCTGGCTGGAGTTCGACATCGACAAGCGCGACACCGTCGGTGTCCGCATCGACCGCAAGCGCCGGCAGGCGGTCTCCGTCCTGCTCAAGGCCATCGGTTGGTCCGCCGAGCGCATCCGTGAGAAGTTCGGCTGGTCCGAGCTCATGATGACGACGCTCGAGAAGGACCACATCGCCGGCCAGGACGAGGCGCTGCTCGACATCTACCGCAAGCTCCGCCCCGGCGAGCCGCCGACGCGTGAGAATGCGCAGACCCTGCTCGACAACCTCTTCTTCAACCCGAAGCGATACGACGTCGCCAAGGTCGGTCGATACAAGTTCAACAAGAAGCTCGAGTTGGACCTCCCGATCAACCAGGGTGTGCTGACCGAAGAGGACGTCGTCGCCACGGTCGAGTATCTCTGCCGCCTGCACACGGGCGAAGAGGGCTACGAGGCCGACGACATCGACCACTTCGGCAACCGGCGCCTGCGCACGGTCGGCGAGCTCATCCAGAACCAGGTCCGCGTGGGCCTGTCCCGGATGGAGCGCGTCGTCCGCGAGCGGATGACCACCCAGGACGTCGAGGCGATCACGCCGCAGACCCTGATCAACATCCGTCCCGTCGTGGCGGCGATCAAGGAGTTCTTCGGCACGTCGCAGCTGTCCCAGTTCATGGACCAGACCAACCCTCTGGCGGGTCTTACCCACCGGCGCCGGCTGAGCGCGCTCGGCCCGGGTGGTCTGTCGCGTGAGCGGGCCGGCTTCGAGGTCCGCGACGTTCACCCGTCGCACTACGGCCGCATGTGCCCGATCGAGACCCCTGAGGGTCCCAACATCGGTCTCATCGGCGCGCTGTCGACGTTCGCGCGGGTCAACCCGTTCGGCTTCGTCGAGACGCCCTACCGCAAGGTCGTCGACGGCCGGGTCACCGACCAGATCGACTACCTGACCGCGGACGAAGAGGACCGCTACGTCAAGGCGCAGGCCAACGCTCCGCTCAAGAGCGACGGCAACTTCGCCGAGGACCGCATCCTCGTCCGACGCAAGGGCGGTGAGGTCGACAACGTCCCCGCGGACCAGGTCGACTACATGGACGTGTCGCCGCGGCAGATGACCTCGGTCGCCACCGCGATGATCCCGTTCCTCGAGCACGACGACGCCAACCGTGCACTCATGGGCGCCAACATGCAGCGCCAGGCGGTGCCGCTGGTCAAGGCCGAGGCTCCGCTCGTCGGCACCGGCATGGAATACCGTGCCGCCGTCGACGCCGGTGACGTGGTCGTGGCCGAGGTCGCCGGCGTGGTCGAGGACATGTGCGCCGACTACATCACGATCCACCAGGACGACGGCCACCGTCGAACCTACCTGCTGCACAAGTTCCGCCGCTCCAACTCCGGCTCCTGTGTCAACCAGAAGCCGGTGATCTTCGAGGGCGACCGGGTCGAGCAGGGGCAGGTCATCGCCGACGGCCCGTGCACCGACGAGGGCGAGATGGCGCTCGGGCGAAACCTGCTCGTGGCCTTCATGCCCTGGGAGGGTCACAACTACGAAGACGCCATCATCCTGTCCCAGAAGCTGGTGCAGAACGACGTCCTCACCTCGATCCACATCGAGGAGCACGAGGTCGACGCGCGCGACACCAAGCTGGGGCCGGAGGAGATCACCCGCGACATCCCGAACGTCAGCGAGGAGATGCTCGCCGACCTCGACGAGCGGGGGATCATCCGGATCGGCGCCGAGGTCGTGACCGGCGACATCCTGGTCGGCAAGGTCACCCCCAAGGGTGAGACCGAGCTGACCCCGGAGGAGCGTCTGCTCCGCGCGATCTTCGGTGAGAAGGCCCGCGAGGTGCGCGACACCAGCCTCAAGGTGCCGCACGGCGAGACCGGCACGGTCATCGGCGTGCGCACGTTCAGCCGGGAGGACGGCGACGAGCTTTCCCCCGGTGTCAACGAGCTGGTGCGCGTCTACGTGGCCCAGAAGCGGAAGATCCAGGACGGCGACAAGCTCGCCGGCCGCCACGGCAACAAGGGTGTCATCTCGAAGATCCTCCCGGTCGAGGACATGCCGTTCCTCGAGGACGGCACCCCGGTCGACATCGTGCTCAACCCGCTCGGCGTGCCGAGCCGGATGAACATCGGCCAGGTCCTGGAGACCCACCTGGGGTGGGTGGCCAAGACCGGCTGGAAGATCGACGGTGACGACACCGAGTGGAAGAGGGCGCTGAAGTCCATCAACGCGGGGGAGTCCGAGCCGGACACCAACGTGGCGACCCCGGTCTTCGACGGCGCCAAGGAGGAGGAGATCGCGGGTCTGATGAGCAGCACGCTGCCCAACCGGGACGGCAACCAGCTCATCGGTGCCAGCGGCAAGGCGCGGCTGTTCGACGGCCGCTCCGGTGAGCCGCTGCCGGACCCGATCGCGGTCGGCTACATCTACATCCTCAAGCTCAACCACCTGGTCGACGACAAGATCCACGCCCGCTCCACCGGTCCGTACTCGATGATCACGCAGCAGCCGCTGGGTGGTAAGGCGCAGTTCGGTGGTCAGCGCTTCGGTGAGATGGAGTGCTGGGCGATGCAGGCCTACGGCGCGGCTTACGCGCTGCAGGAGCTGCTGACGATCAAGTCCGACGACGTCCTCGGACGCGTCAAGGTCTACGAGGCGATCGTCAAGGGCGAGAACATCCCGGAGCCGGGCATCCCGGAGTCCTTCAAGGTGCTGCTCAAGGAGCTGCAGTCGCTGTGCCTGAACGTCGAGGTGCTCTCCAGCGACGGTGTGGCCCTGGAGATGCGCGAGACGGACGACGAGGTGTTCCGCGCCGCCGAGGAACTCGGCATCGACCTCTCCCGGCGTGAGCCGAGCAGCGTCGAGGAAGTTTGATTTCGTGGCGGGCGCCGTCAGGCGCCCGCCCACGACCCAGCAATTACCCGAGCAACTGAATCGTGAGGACATAGACGAAGTGCTCGACGTCAACTACTTCGACGAACTGCGCATCGGTCTGGCCACTGCTGACGACATCCGCCAGTGGTCGCACGGCGAGGTCAAGAAGCCCGAGACGATCAACTACCGCACCTTGAAGCCGGAGAAGGACGGGCTCTTCTGCGAGAAGATCTTCGGTCCGACCCGGGACTGGGAGTGCTACTGCGGCAAGTACAAGCGGGTCCGGTTCAAGGGCATCATCTGTGAGCGCTGCGGCGTCGAGGTGACCCGGGCCAAGGTCCGCCGTGAGCGCATGGGTCACATCGAGCTCGCCGCTCCGGTCACGCACATCTGGTACTTCAAGGGTGTGCCCAGCCGGCTCGGCTACCTGCTCGACCTGGCGCCCAAGGACCTTGAGAAGATCATCTACTTCGCGTCGTACGTGATCACCAGCGTCGACAAGGAGGCCCGCCACCGCGACCTCGCCACCCTTGAGAACGAGGTCTCGGCGGAGAAGCGGCAGGCGGAGAACGCCCGCGACTCGGAGATCGAGAAGCGCGCCGCGAAGCTGGAGCAGGACCTCGCCGAGCTTGAGGCCGAGGGCGCGAAGGCCGACGTGCGCCGCAAGGTCAAGGAGTCCGGCGAGCGCGAGATGCGTCAGATGCGGGACCGCGCGCAGCGTGAGATCGACCGTCTCGACGAGGTCATGGACACGTTCCGCAAGCTGGACCGCAAGAACCTCATCACCGACGAGCTGCTCTACCGCGAGCTGCGCGACCGGTTCGGTGAGTACTTCACCGGCGCCATGGGTGCCGAGGCGATCAAGGCGCTGCTGGAGAACCTGGACCTGGACGACGAGGCCGAGTCACTGCGCGAGACCATCCGCAGCGGCAAGGGCCAGCGCAAGATTCGGGCGCTCAAGCGTCTCAAGGTCGTCGCGGCGTTCCTCAACACCGCCAACTCGCCGCTGGGCATGGTCCTGGACTGCGTCCCGGTCATCCCGCCGGACCTGCGTCCGATGGTGCAGCTCGACGGTGGCCGGTTCGCCACCAGCGACCTCAACGACCTGTACCGGCGCGTGATCAACCGCAACAACCGGCTCAAGCGCCTGATCGACCTGGGTGCCCCGGAGATCATCGTCAACAACGAGAAGCGGATGCTGCAGGAGGCCGTCGACGCGCTGTTCGACAACGGCCGCCGTGGTCGTCCGGTCACCGGCCCGGGCAACCGGCCGCTGAAGTCGCTGTCCGACATGCTCAAGGGCAAGCAGGGCCGCTTCCGGCAGAACCTGCTCGGCAAGCGCGTCGACTACTCCGGCCGTTCGGTCATCGTCGTCGGCCCGCAGCTCAAGCTGCACCAGTGCGGCCTGCCGAAGCAGATGGCGCTGGAGCTGTTCAAGCCGTTCGTGATGAAGCGCCTGGTGGACCTCAACCACGCGCAGAACATCAAGTCGGCCAAGCGCATGGTCGAGCGTCAGCGTCCGGTCGTGTGGGACGTGCTGGAGGAGGTCATCGCGGAGCACCCCGTGCTGCTCAACCGCGCGCCGACCCTGCACCGCCTGGGCATCCAGGCCTTCGAACCGCAGCTGGTCGAGGGCAAGGCGATCCAGATCCACCCGCTCGTCTGCACCGCCTTCAACGCCGACTTCGACGGCGACCAGATGGCCGTGCACGTGCCGCTGTCCGCGGAGGCGCAGGCCGAGGCCCGCATCCTCATGCTGTCCAGCAACAACATCCTCAAGCCGGCCGACGGCAAGCCGGTCACCATGCCCACCCAGGACATGGTCATCGGCCTGTATCACCTGACGCACATCCAGAAGGGCCTGCTCGGCGAGGGGCGCACCTTCAGCTCCGACGCTGAGGCCCGGATGGCGTTCGACAACGGCGAGCTGCACCTGCAGGCCCTGGTGAAGATCCGGCTCAAGGACATCATCGGCGTCGACAACGGTGCCGCGGGTCCGCAGTGGGAGGCCCCGGAGGGCTGGCAGTCCGGCGACACCGTCACGGTCGAGACCACGCTGGGCCGGGTCCTGTTCAACGAGACCCTCCCGGTGGGCTACCGCTTCGTCAACTACGAGATCCGCAAGGGTCAGCTGTCGGCGATCGTCAACGACCTGGCCGAGCGCTTCCCGAAGGTCTCCCTCGCGGCGACCCTGGACGCGCTCAAGCTGGCCGGCTTCCACTGGGCCACCTGGTCCGGCGTCACCATCGGCATGGAGGACGTCATCCAGCCGCCTCGCAAGCGCGAGATCCTCGAGCGCTACGAGAAGGAGGCCGAGCGGATCGACAAGCAGTACCAGCGCGGTCTCATGACGGCCGAGGAGCGCCGCGGCGAGCTCATCGAGATCTGGACCAAGGCGACCGGTGAGGTTGCCAAGGAGATGGAAAGCGCGCTGCCGCAGGAGAACCCGCTGTGGAAGATGATCAACTCGGGCGCCCGCGGTAACCTGCTCCAGCTCCGCCAGATCGCCGCGATCCGTGGCCTGGTGGCCAACCCGAAGGGCGAGATCATCCCGCGGCCGATCAAGGCCAGCTACCGGGAGGGTCTGTCCGTGCTGGAGTACTTCATCTCCACGCACGGTGCCCGGAAGGGTCTGGCCGACACCGCGCTGCGGACCGCCGACTCGGGTTACCTGACCCGTCGTCTGGTCGACGTGTCGCAGGACGTCATCATCCGCGAGGAGGACTGCGGCACCGACCGCGCCATCCCGATGACGGTCGGCGAGCTGCACGACGGCGTGATGCGCATCCACCAGCACGCGGAGACGGGCGTGCACGCCCGTACCCTCGCCGACGACGTCCGCGACAAGGACGGCAAGATCGTCGCCGAGCGCGGCACGGACATCAACTCGATCACGGTCGACCTGCTGGTCGCCGCCGGGACCGAGATCGTCCGGGTCCGCAGCGTGCTCACCTGCGAGTCGAAGCTGGGCGTCTGTGGCGCCTGCTACGGCCGGTCGCTGCCCACGGGCAAGACCGTCGACGTCGGCGAGGCGGTCGGCATCATCGCCGCCCAGTCGATCGGTGAGCCGGGCACGCAGCTGACGATGCGTACCTTCCACACCGGTGGCGTCGCGGGTGAGGACATCACCCAGGGTCTGCCCCGTGTGCAGGAGATCTTCGAGGCCCGCGTGCCGAAGGGTAAGGCGCCCATCGCCGACACCCCCGGTCGCGTGCGCATCGAGGACGGCGAGCGGATGCGGAAGATCATCATCGTGCCGGACGACGGCAGCGAGGAGATCGTCCACGACAAGCTCAGCCGCCGCGTCAAGCTGCGCTACCAGGACGGCGAGCACGTCGAGGTCGGCGAGAAGCTCACCGAGGGCACCATCGACCCGCACGAGCTGCTGCGCATCATGGGCCCCCGGGCGGTTCAGGTCCACCTGACCTCCGAGGTCCAGGAGGTGTACCGCTCGCAGGGCGTGCTCATCCACGACAAGCACATCGAGATCATCATCCGGCAGATGCTCAAGCGGGTCACGGTCATCGACTCCGGCTCGACCGAGTTCCTGCCCGGCGTGCTGGTCGACCGTGCGCTGTTCGAGGCGGAGAACCGCCGTGTCGTCGCCGAGGGCGGCGAGCCGGCGGCCGGCCGTCCCGTGCTGATGGGCATCACCAAGGCGTCCCTGGCGACGGAGTCGTGGCTGTCCGCGGCCTCGTTCCAGGAGACGACCCGGGTGCTGACCGACGCGGCGATCCACGCGCGCAGCGACTCGCTGATCGGTCTGAAGGAGAACGTCATCATCGGCAAGCTCATCCCGGCGGGTACTGGCATCAGCAAGTACCGCAGCATCCGGGTCGAGCCCACCGAGGAGGCGAAGGCGAAGGTCTACTCGATGACCGGCTACCCGGAGGCCGACTACGGCTTCGGCCCGGCCAGCGGGCAGGCGGTCCCCCTGGACGACTTCGACCTGGGCTCCTTCCGCTAAACCGCATGACCGCACAGAGGGCGGGGACCCACCGGGTTCCCGCCCTCTGGCGTGCCCGGACGACGGGCGCACCAGCCGCCGCTGAGAGCCCCGCACCGGATATGGTCGTGTGGTGACCTCCTCGACCCGCCACCCGCTCGATCCCGACCCGGTCCGCGCCAGCAAGGCATCGGCCGTGTTCGGGCTCGGCCTGCTGTCGGTGGTGACCGGGCCGTTCCTGGGTGGGGCGATCCCGGCGACCCTGGCGCTGCTGATGGCCCGGGAGTCCCACCGTGAGCTGGTGGCCGCGGAAGGCTTCCTGCTGGGCGCCAGGAGGCTCCGCAACGGCGTGCGGCTCGCGTGGACCGGCATCGTCCTGTCGATCGCCACGCTCGTCGTGCTGGCGATCCTGGGCCTGCTCGCCTATGCCCGTGGTCGCGGCACCGACTTCGACCCGTTGGTGAACTGACGTGACCTACCCCTATCAGCACCAGCCGCCACCCTCACACGCCCCGCAGCCGGGGATGAGGATCGACCTCGTCCAGGGGACCCCGTTCGGGGTCGCCTATCCGTTGGTCCAGGGGACCCCCAGCGGCCCGGCGATCGGCAGCCTCGTCGCCGGCATCGCCTCGATCTTCGTGGGCCTGACGGTGAGCTGCCTCGGGCTGGCCGGCGCCGGGGAGGGCTGGGGACCGATCGCCGGCGGTGCGTTCACGGTCCTCGCGGCGTTCCTCGGACTGGGCGCGATCGGCCTCGGCGTCTTCGCGATGCGGCAGGTCCGCAGGGCGGGGCGGCTGGTGACCGGGCGGGGGATGGCGGTCGCCGGCCTCGTGCTCGGCTCGGTCGGGGGCAGCATCGGCGTGCTGTCGCTCCTGCTCGCGTTGGTCATTGCCGCCGCGGCCTAGCCGCCGCGACGGCCCGGCCCCCAGCTCCGGTCCAGCCGCCGCCGACCTGGCTGCCACCTGCGGGAACACCGATGATGCGACCCCGGCGATGCAGCGGACGGACACCAGGTACTCTTGGTGTGAAGAGTGTTCCGTCATGGGGCCGAGCCGGTGATTTTGACCAGCGTCCTCACGGTGGGTACTCTTTCCCCTCGTGCCCGACTTTGTCGGGCAACTCGTGCGTGCGTCCACAACGGCCCGCCTTCGCGGGTTCAGGGTGGATGCAAACCGCGAAACCCGGTTGGCACTTCTCGGGCCGGGTTCGCGCGGCGGGCGACACGCCCGACCGCGGGTGCCGGTCACGCCGTGGAGACAGCGAAGAAGAAGACGTGCGGCCGCGAGGCCGAAGGGAGTAAGGCCCAGTGCCTACGATCCAGCAGCTGGTCCGCAAGGGCCGCCAGGCGAAGCTGAGCAAGACCAAGACGCCGGCGCTCAAGGGCAGCCCGCAGCGGCGTGGCGTCTGCACGCGTGTGTACACCACCACGCCGAAGAAGCCGAACTCGGCGCTGCGCAAGGTGGCCCGCGTGCGACTGAGCAACGGTATCGAGGTGACGGCCTACATCCCCGGTGTCGGTCACAACCTTCAGGAGCACTCGATCGTGCTGGTCCGTGGTGGCCGTGTGAAGGACCTCCCCGGCGTCCGGTACAAGATCATCCGTGGTTCGCTGGACACCCAGGGTGTCCGCAACCGCAAGCAGGCTCGCAGCCGGTACGGCGCGAAGAAGGAGAAGAGCTGACATGCCGCGTAAAGGCCCCGCGCCGCGCCGGCCCCTGGTGGCGGACCCGGTCTACAACTCCCTGCTCGTCACCCAGCTGATCAACAAGATCCTGGTTGAGGGCAAGCGTCAGCTCGCCGAGCGCGTTGTCTACAGCGCCCTCGAAGGCTGCCGGGAGAAGTCAGGAACGGACCCCGTCGTCACGCTGAAGCGCGCGATGGACAACGTCAAGCCGACCCTCGAGGTCCGCAGCCGCCGCGTCGGTGGCGCGACCTACCAGGTGCCGGTCGAGGTCCGCCCTCCCCGGGCGACGACGCTGGGCCTGCGCTGGCTGGTCACCTACTCCCGCGCCCGTCGTGAGAAGACCATGGTGGAGCGGCTCATGAACGAGCTGCTCGACGCCAGCAACGGGCTCGGTGCTTCGGTGAAGCGCCGCGAGGACACCCACAAGATGGCGGAGTCCAACAAGGCCTTCGCGCACTACCGCTGGTAAGCGATCGCTTGCCCAGCAATCTGATCTCAGCAATCCGACGAGAGACGAAGTAGGGATTCGAAGTGGCTGCCTCAGACGCTGCCCTCGCCAAGGTCCGGAACATCGGCATCATGGCGCACATCGACGCCGGTAAGACGACGACGACTGAGCGCATCCTGTTCTACACCGGCATCACGTACAAGATCGGTGAGGTCCACGAGGGCGCCGCCGTCATGGACTGGATGGAGCAGGAGCAGGAGCGGGGCATCACCATCACCTCCGCCGCAACGAAGTGCGAGTGGAAGGGCCATGTCATCCAGATCATCGACACGCCCGGCCACGTCGACTTCACGGTCGAGGTCGAGCGGTCGCTGCGGGTCCTGGACGGCGCGGTTGCGGTCTACGACGGCGTTGCCGGCGTGGAGCCCCAGACCGAGAACGTCTGGCGCCAGGCTGACAAGTACAACGTCCCGCGTATGTGCTTCGTCAACAAGCTGGACCGCACCGGCGCCGACTTCTTCCGCTGCGTGCAGATGATGATCGACCGGCTCAACGCGACCCCGCTGGTCCTGCAGATCCCGATCGGGCTCGAGGGCGACCACATCGGCGTCGTCGACCTTCTGGAGATGCGCGCGCTCACCTGGCGTGGTGAGACCCAGAAGGGTGAGGACTACGCGATCGAGGAGATCCCCGCGGATCTCGTCGAGCAGGCCAACGAGTGGCGCGACAAGCTGCTCGAGACCCTGTCGGAGACCGACGACGACATCATGGTCCGCTACCTCGACGGCGACACGTTCGACGTCAAGGAGCTCAAGGCCGCGATCCGCCGGGCGACCATCGCCGGCAAGCTCAACCCGGTCGTCTGCGGCTCGGCGTTCAAGAACAAGGGCGTCCAGCCCATGCTCGACGCCGTCGTGGAGTTCCTCCCGTCGCCGCTGGACATCCCCGCCGTCGAGGGCATCGCCATCGACGGGGAGACCCCGCTGCTGCGCAAGCCCGACAACAGCGAGCCGTTCTCGTCCCTGGCCTTCAAGATCCAGACGGACAAGCACCTCGGCAAGCTCACGTATGTGCGCATCTACTCCGGCACGCTCGAGTCCGGCGCCCAGGTGGTCAACTCCACCAAGGAGCGCAAGGAGCGGATCGGCAAGATCTACCAGATGCACGCCAACAAGCGTGAGGAGCGGCCGAGTGCCCAGGCGGGTGACATCATCGCCGTGCAGGGTCTCAAGCAGACCACGACCGGTGACACCCTCTGCGACCCGGCCAACCAGGTCATCCTGGAGTCGATGACGTTCCCGGAGCCGGTCATCCAGGTCGCGATCGAGCCGAAGAGCAAGGCCGACCAGGAGAAGCTGGGCACCGCCATCCAGCGCCTGGCCGAGGAGGACCCGACCTTCCGCGTCAAGAACGACGAGGAGACCGGGCAGACCATCATCGCCGGCATGGGCGAGTTGCACCTCGACATCCTGGTCGACCGGATGCGCCGCGAGTTCAGCGTCGAGGCCAACATCGGCAAGCCGCAGGTGGCCTACCGCGAGACCATCAAGGGCACCGTCGACAAGATCGACTACGTGCACAAGAAGCAGACCGGTGGCTCGGGTCAGTACGCGAAGGTCATCGTCAAGCTCGAGCCGCTCGAGATGACGGCGGACGGTCCGACCTACGAGTTCGTCAACGCGGTCTCGGGCGGTCGCATCCCGAAGGAGTTCATCCCTTCGGTCGACGCCGGCGCCCAGGACGCGATGCAGTACGGCGTGCTCGCGGGCTACCCGATGGTGGGCGTCAAGCTGACGCTGCTCGACGGGCAGTACCACGAGGTTGACTCGTCGGAAATGGCGTTCAAGATCGCTGGTTCGATGGTGATGAAGGAGGCGGCCCGCAGGGCTACTCCCACCCTCCTCGAGCCGTTGATGGCCGTCGAGGTCACCACCCCGGAAGAGAACATGGGTGACGTGATCGGCGACCTCAACTCCCGGCGTGGCACCATCCAGGCCATGGAGGAGCGCGGCGGTGCCCGTGTCGTCCGTGCCACGGTGCCGTTGTCGGAGATGTTCGGCTACGTCGGCGACCTGCGGTCGAAGACCCAGGGCCGGGCGAGCTACTCGATGCAGTTCGACTCCTACGCCGAGGTTCCCGCGAACGTCGCCAAGGAGATCATCGCGAAGGCGACCGGGGAGTAGTTCCCGGTCCGCGGCCGCGAGGCTGCATCAGCGGGCCTGAGGCTTCAGCCGCCAGACCCAAGTCGACAGGGTGTGTTGACGCTTCAGGCGTCAACACACCGCGAACCAGAAGTCCACAGGAGGACACCAGTGGCGAAGGCGAAGTTCGAGCGGACTAAGCCGCACGTCAACATCGGCACCATCGGTCACATCGACCACGGGAAGACGACGCTGACGGCGGCCATTACCAAGGTGCTCCACGACCGGATGCCGGACGTGAACCCCTACACCCCGTTCGACGAGATCGACAAGGCGCCGGAGGAGAAGGCCCGCGGCATCACGATCTCGATCGCGCACGTCGAGTACCAGACCGAAGCCCGGCACTACGCCCACGTTGACTGCCCGGGCCACGCCGACTACATCAAGAACATGATCACCGGTGCCGCGCAGATGGACGGCGCGATCCTGGTGGTTGCGGCGACCGACGGCCCCATGCCGCAGACCCGCGAGCACGTGCTGCTGGCCCGCCAGGTCGGCGTCCCCTACATCGTGGTGGCGCTGAACAAGAGCGACATGGTCGAGGACGAGGAGCTCCTGGAGCTCGTCGAGCTCGAGGTCCGTGAGCTCCTGTCGAGCCAGGAGTTCCCGGGCGACGACGCTCCGGTCGTGCGCGTCTCGGCCCTGAAGGCCCTTGAGGGCGACCCGAAGTGGTCGGACGCTCTCATGGAGCTCATGGGCGCCGTGGACAGCGCGATCCCGCAGCCCGAGCGCGAGACCGAGAAGCCGTTCCTCATGCCCGTCGAGGACGTCTTCACGATCACCGGTCGTGGCACGGTCGTCACCGGTCGTGTCGAGCGTGGCATCCTCAAGCCGAACGAGGAGGTCGAGATCGTTGGCATCCGTGCCAAGTCGATGAAGACCACCTGCACGGCGATCGAGATGTTCCGCAAGATCCTCGACGAGGCGCGTGCCGGCGAGAACGTCGGTCTGCTCCTGCGTGGTATCAAGCGCGAGGACGTCGAGCGCGGCATGGTCGTGGTGAAGCCGGGTAGCAACACCCCGCACACCGAGTTCGAGGCGACCGTCTACATCCTCTCCAAGGAGGAGGGTGGCCGGCACACCCCGTTCTTCCAGAACTACCGTCCGCAGTTCTACTTCCGCACCACGGACGTCACCGGCGTCGTCACGCTGCCCGAGGGCACCGAGATGGTCATGCCCGGCGACAACACCGGCATGACCGTGCAGCTCATCCAGCCGATCGCCATGGAGGAAAACCTCCGCTTCGCGATCCGCGAGGGTGGCCGCACCGTCGGCGCCGGCCGTGTGACGAAGATCCTCAAGTAACGACCTGAGGCACCCCGATTTCACTTTGTCGCACTTCGTGCGGCATAATGGTCGGGTTGCGTCGCGGGGCGGTCGAGACTGCTCAATGAGAGGTCTCGACCGCTTCCGCGCGGCGTCGGTTCTATGACTGGCGCTCACCTCCGTGTTTTGGGCGTGGCACGCCCTGGGGTAGGTCTCCTGAGCCACCGGCGGTCCTGAGAGGGACGTAGGCGGCGGAGCCTGGCCCTTGGCCGCGACACGCCCGACCGCGGGGGTCGGACAGACCAAATAGGCGGCACCGGACCCTTCGGGGTTCCGCGAGGTCGAGAGACCTCGCATGAGAGAGGGAACTGAAGCCACCATGGCGGGACAGAAGATCCGCATCCGGCTCAAGGCCTACGACCACGAGGTCGTCGACTCCTCGGCGCGGAAGATCGTCGAGACGGTCACGCGCACCGGGGCTCAGGTCGCTGGGCCGGTGCCGCTGCCCACTGAGATCAACCGCTACTGCGTGATCCGCTCGCCGCACAAGTACAAGGACTCGCGCGAGCACTTCGAGATGCGCACGCACAAGCGTCTGATCGACATCATCGACCCGACCCCGAAGACGGTTGACTCGCTCATGCGGCTCGACCTGCCGGCTGGTGTCGACATCGAGATCAAGCTGTAGGGACCGGACTTATGGACAGGCAAGTCAAGGGCATCCTGGGTGAGAAGCTCGGCATGACCCAGATCTGGGACAACGGCAAGGTCGTCCCGGTGACTGTGGTGCAGGCCGGCCCGTGCGTCGTGACCCAGGTGCGCACGGCTGACAACGACGGTTACTCCGCGGTTCAGCTCGCGTGGGGCCAGATCGACCCGCGGAAGGTCAACAAGCCGCGGTCGGGTCACTTCGCCAAGGCGGACGTCGCCCCCCGTCGCCACATCGTGGAGCTGCGGACCACCGACGCCGGCGAGTACTCGCTCGGCCAGGAGATCACCGCTGAGACCTTCACCGCTGGCCAGCGCATCGACGTGACCGGCCGCACCAAGGGCAAGGGCTACGCCGGTGTCATGAAGCGGCACGGCTTCCACGGCCTGCGCGCCAGCCACGGTGTCGAGCGCAAGCACCGTTCGCCCGGCTCCATCGGCGCCTGCGCGACCCCGGGTCGCGTCTTCAAGGGCGTCAAGATGGCCGGCCGCATGGGTGGGGTGCGCTTCACCGTGCAGAACCTCACCGTCCAGGCGGTCGAGCTGGAGCAGGGTCTGATCCTGATCAGGGGTGCGGTCCCCGGCCCGAAGGGCAGCCTCGTGCTGCTGCGCAGCGCCGCCAAGACCGACCTGAAGTCGCAGAAGGGTGGGATCACCAAGTGACCACCGTTGACATCAAGACGGTCGACGGCGCCACGAACGGCACCGTCGAGCTGCCGGACGACATCTTCGACGCGCAGGCCAGCATCCCGCTGCTGCACCAGGTCGTCGTCGCGCAGCTGGCTGCGGCCCGTCAGGGCACGCACAAGGTCAAGACGCGGGGCGAGGTGTCCGGCGGCGGTAGGAAGCCCTACAAGCAGAAGGGCACCGGCCGCGCCCGCCAGGGCTCGATCCGCGCGCCGCAGTTCACCGGCGGTGGCATCACGCACGGCCCCGTGCCGCGTGACTACACCCAGCGGGTGAACAAGAAGATGAAGGCCGCCGCCCTGCGCGGTGCCCTCTCCGACCGGGCCCGCGAGGGTCGCATCCACGTCGTGGAGAGCTTCATCGACGGCGACACCCCGAAGACCAAGGACGCCCTGAAGGTGCTGCGCGGGATCACCGACGCGCGCCGGGTGCTCGTGGTCCTCCCGCGCGACGACGAGGCCAACTGGCTGAGCCTGCGCAACGAGCAGTCGGTGCACCTCCTGGTCGCCGACCAGCTCAACACGCACGACGTGCTCGTCGCCGACCAGGTCATCTTCACGACCGCGGCGCTCAACGAGTTCCTCGGCGTGCCGGCGGAGACCAGCACCGACGAGACCACTGAGGAGGCCTGATCATGGCGACGATCGCCGATCCACGCGACGTGATCATCCAGCCGGTGGTCTCTGAGAAGAGCTACAGCGAGCTCAACCGCAACTGGTACACGTTCCTGGTGCACCCGGACGCGAACAAGACCGAGATCAAGATCGCTATCCAGCAGATCTTCAACGTCCGCGTTCTGTCGGTCAACACCATCAACCGCGAAGGCAAGCGCAAGCGGACCCGCACGGGTTGGGGCAAGCGCAAGGACACGAAGCGGGCGATGGTCAAGCTCGCCGAGGGTGACCGGATCGAAGCCTTCGGCGGACCGGTCAGCTGAGGGGTATAGACGATGGCTATCCGTAAATACAAGCCGACGACCCCGGGTCGTCGCGGTTCGAGCGTTGCCGACTTCGCCGAGATCACCCGATCGACGCCCGAGAAGTCGCTCCTCGTCCCGCTGCCCAACAAGGGCGGACGCAACGTCCACGGCCGCGTCACCGCGCGCCACCAGGGCGGCGGCCACAAGCGCCAGTACCGGTTGATCGACTTCCGTCGCGCGGACAAGGACGGCATCCCCGCCAAGGTCGCGCACATCGAGTACGACCCCAACCGGACCGCGCGGATCGCGCTGCTGCATTACGCCGACGGCGAGAAGCGGTACATCATCGCGCCGAAGGACCTCAAGCAGGGTGACCGGGTCGAGGCCGGAGTCGGCGCCGACATCAAGCCGGGCAACAACCTGCCGCTGCGCAACATCCCGGTCGGCACCACCGTTCACGCGGTGGAGCTGCGCCCGGGCGGCGGCGCGAAGCTGGCCCGCTCGGCCGGCGTCGGCGTCCAGCTGCTCGGCCGTGAGGGCACCTACGCGACACTGCGTATGCCGTCCGGCGAGATCCGGCGCGTCGAGGTCACCTGCCGGGCGACCATCGGCGAGATCGGCAACGCCGACCAGTCGAACATCAACTGGGGCAAGGCCGGCCGCATGCGCTGGAAGGGCAAGCGCCCGACCGTCCGTGGTGTCGCGATGAACCCCATCGACCACCCGCACGGTGGTGGTGAGGGTAAGACCTCGGGTGGTCGTCACCCGGTCAACCCGAAGGGCAAGCCGGAGGGCCGCACGCGGCGCAAGGGCCAGCCGAGCGACCGACTCATCGTCCGTAGGCGTTACGCCACCCGGAAGCGCGGCTAAGGAGCCTGAGCAATGCCTCGCAGCCTCAAGAAGGGCCCGTTCGTCGACGACCACCTCATCAAGAAGGTGGAAGTCCAGAACGCCAAGAACTCCAAGAACGTCATCAAGACCTGGTCGCGCCGGTCGACGATCATCCCCGACATGCTCGGGCACACGATCGCCGTCCACGACGGGCGTAAGCACGTGCCCGTGTTCGTGACGGAGGCGATGGTCGGGCACAAGCTCGGCGAGTTCGCGCTGACCCGCACGTTCAAGGGTCACGAGAAGGACGACCGGAAGAGCCGCCGCCGCTAAGGCAGCCAACTAAAGGGGATTTCCCAATGCCAACAAAAGCAGCGGCGGCGCTGCCCGGTGCCCGGGCGATCGCGCGCCATGTGCGCGTGTCGCCCATGAAGGCGCGCCGTGTGGTGAACCTCGTTCGCGGGTTGCCCGCGCGCGACGCACTCACGGTGCTGCAGTTCGCCCCGCAGTCCGCGAGCGAGCCGGTCTACAAGGTGCTCGCAAGCGCCATCGCCAACGCAGAGAACAACGAGCGGCTTGACCCGGACTCGCTCCTGGTCGCCGAGGCATACGTGGACGAGGGCCCGACGCTCAAGCGGTTCCGGCCGCGGGCGCAGGGTCGCGCGTACCGGATCCGCAAGCGGACCAGCCACATCACCATCGTGGTCGAGAGTGTCCCGGCGTCCCAGGCCCGTGCGGCCAAGGCCGGCGTGGCCAAGGCGACCAAGGCGGCCAAGGCCGTGACGCCGGAGACGGACGAGGCCGACGAGGTCACGACGCCGGCGGCGAAGAAGGCCGCCCCGGCGAAGAAGGCCACGAAGGCGACGCCGAAGGCTGACGCCGAGGAAGGGACCGAGTAATGGGTCAGAAGGTTCACCCGCACGGGTTCCGGCTCGGCATCAGCACCGACTGGAAGTCCCGCTGGTACGCCGACAAGCTCTACAAGGACTACATCGCCGAGGATGTCAAGATCCGTCGGATGATGTCGAAGGGCCTGGAGCGCGCCGGCATCGCCAAGGTCGACATCGAGCGCACCCGCGACCGGGTCCGTGTGGACATCCACACGGCCCGCCCGGGCATCGTCATCGGCCGTAAGGGCGCTGAGGCCGACCGCATCCGCGCCGAGCTGGAGAAGCTCACCGGCAAGCAGGTGCAGCTCAACATCCTCGAGGTGAAGAGCCCCGAGTCGGACGCACAGCTCGTCGCGCAGGGCGTGGCCGAGCAGCTGTCCAGCCGGGTCAGCTTCCGCCGTGCCATGCGCAAGGCGATGCAGTCCGCGATGAAGAACCCGCTGGTCAAGGGCATCCGGGTGCAGGTCTCCGGCCGCCTCGGCGGCGCCGAGATGAGCCGCACGGAGTTCTACCGTGAGGGTCGCGTGCCGCTGCACTCGCTGCGGGCCAACATCGAGTACGGGTTCTTCGAGGCCCGCACCACCTTCGGCCGCATCGGCGTGAAGGTCTGGATCTACAAGGGCGACGCCGTTCCGGGTCGCGAGGCGCCGGCTGAGGCCGCCGCACCGCGTGGTGGCCGTCGCGAGCGCACCGACCGGCCCGAGCGGCCGCGTCGCGGGCGTTCCGGTTCCTCCGGCACGACCGCCGGTGGCACCGAGGCCGGTCGGGCCGCAGCCGCGGCCCAGGCCGCCGAGGTGACCCCCGAGGCCGCCCCGGTGGAGCAGGCACCGGCAGAGACGCCTCAGGAGGGCTGACGAATGCTGATCCCTCGTAAGCCCCCGAAGGGCTTCCGCAAGCCGCACCACCCGGACCGGCACGGCCCGGCCAAGGGCGGCACCCGCGTGGTCTTCGGCGAGTTCGGTATCCAGGCTCTCGAGCCGGCGTACATCACGAACCGTCAGATCGAGGCAGCCCGTATCGCCATGACCCGGCACATCCGGCGTGGCGGCAAGGTCTGGATCACGATCTTCCCGGACCGCTCCATCACCAAGAAGCCGGCCGAGACCCGCATGGGTTCCGGCAAGGGTTCCCCCGAGTGGTGGGTGGCCAACATCAAGCCGGGCCGGATCCTGTTCGAGATGTCGTTCCCGAACGAGCAGATCGCCCGCGAGGCAATGCGCCGCGCGATCCACAAGCTTCCGCTGAAGTGCCGGATCGTCACGCGTGAAGGGGCTGATGTCTGATGGCCGCCGGAATCAAGGCGACCGACCTGCGCGAGCTGTCCGACGAGAGCCTGGTCGAGAAGCTTCGGGAAGCGAAGGCGGAGCTGTTCAACCTCCGCGTCCAGTCGGCCACCGGTCAGCTGGACAACCACGGGCGGTTGCAGGTCATCCGCAAGGACATCGCCCGGATCTACACGATCATGCGTGAGCGCGAGCTGGGTCTCTCAGCGGCGCCCGACGCTGTGGCTGAGGTGGCATGAGCATGAGCGAGCAGACGACCGAGAGCACCGAGGTGCGCGGCCGCCGCAAGGTCCGCGAGGGCCTGGTGGTCAGCGACAAGATGAACAAGACCGTCGTCGTGGCGGTCGAGGACCAGGTCAAGCACCCGCTGTACGGCAAGGTCATGCGCCGCACCAACAAGCTCAAGGCGCACGACGAGCAGAACGCGTGCGGTATCGGCGACCGGGTGCTGCTCATGGAGACCCGGCCGCTGTCCGCCACCAAGCGTTGGCGGGTCGTGGAGATCCTCGAAAAGGCCAAGTAAGGCCGTCGTTCCGCCAAGCTCGGCACCGGCCGTTGCTGAAACACCGACCGGTGCCGAGAACTGGCAGACATTAGGAGACAAGCGTGATTCAGCAGGAGTCGCGGCTGCGCGTCGCCGACAACACGGGTGCCCGGGAGATCCTGTGCATCCGTGTGCTCGGTGGCTCGGGTCGCCGCTATGCAGGCATCGGCGACATCATCGTGGCCACCGTGAAGGACGCCATCCCGGGCGCCGGCGTGAAGAAGGGCGATGTGGTCAAGGCCGTCATCGTCCGGACCACCAAGGAACGGCGCCGGCCGGACGGGTCCTACATCCGGTTCGACGAGAACGCCGCCGTGATCATCAAGGATGGCGGTGACCCCCGTGGTACCCGCATCTTCGGCCCGGTCGGGCGTGAGCTCCGGGACAAGCGTTTCATGAAGATCATCTCGCTCGCGCCGGAGGTGTTGTAACCATGAAGGTCAAAAAGGGCGACACCGTCCTGGTCATCGCAGGCAAGGACAAGGGCACCCGGGGCAAGGTCCTCACCGCCCTCCCGCGCGAGGACAAGGTCATCGTCGAGGGCGTCAACCGCGTCAAGAAGCACACCCGCATCCGCACCACCCAGCGTGGTTCGAAGACCGGTGGCATCGTGACCCAGGAAGCCGCCATCCACGTCTCGAACGTGATGGTGATCGACTCGGACAACAAGCCGACCCGCGTCGGTGCCCGCATCGACGAGGACGGCGTCAAGACCCGCACGTCGCGTCGCTCCGGTAAGGATCTGTGATGACGACGGTCGACAAGGTGAACCCGCGCCTCAAGCAGCGCTACCGCGACGAGATCGCGGGCGCGCTGCAGGAGCAGTTCAAGTACACCAACGTGATGCAGATCCCCGGCGTCGTCAAGGTCGTCGTCAACATGGGCGTCGGCGAAGCGGCCCGCGACTCGAAGCTGATCGACGGCGCGGTCCGTGACCTCGCCACGATCACCGGCCAGAAGCCGCAGATCCGCAAGGCGACCAAGTCCATCGCGCAGTTCAAGCTGCGTGAGGGCATGCCGATCGGCGCGAAGGTCACCCTCCGCAACGACCGCATGTGGGAGTTCCTCGACCGGCTGCTGTCGATCGCACTGCCGCGTATCCGCGACTTCCGCGGTCTGGACGGGCGCAAGCTCGACGGCAACGGCAACTACACCTTCGGTCTCACCGAGCAGTCGGTGTTCCACGAGATCGACCAGGACCGCATCGACCGGCCGCGAGGGATGGACATCACCGTGGTCACCACCGCTTCCACGGACGAGGAAGGTCGCGCGCTGCTGAAGCTGCTCGGCTTCCCGTTCCGTGAGAACTAGGAGAACTGACCAATGGCGAAGAAGGCCCTAGTCCTCAAGGCCGCCGCGAAGCCCAAGTTCGCGGTCCGCGCTTACACCCGCTGCCAGCGCTGCGGCCGGCCCAAGGCCGTGTACCGGAAGTTCGGGCTGTGCCGCGTGTGCATCCGTGAGATGGCGCACCGCGGCGAGCTGCCCGGCGTTTCCAAGGCCTCCTGGTAAACCTCCTTCGCCGTAGGCCCGCCCACAGCGGCGAGGAACCGCGGCGAGAAAGGCTGACAAAGCAATGACCATGACCGACCCGATCGCAGACATGCTGACGCGTCTGCGCAACGCCAACCAGGCGTACCACGACCGGGTGTCGATGCCCTATTCGAAGATCAAGGCGAACATCGCCGAGGTGCTCAAGTCCGAGGGCTACGTGTCCTCGTGGCAGGTTCAGGAGCCGGAAGAGGGCAAGGTCGGCAAGACGCTGATCGTTGAACTCAAGTACGGCCAGAGCCGCGAGCGCAGCCTCGCCGGCATCCGCCGGGTCTCGAAGCCCGGCCTGCGGGTGTACGCGAAGTCGGTGGAGATGCCGCGCGTGCTCGGTGGCCTCGGTGTGGCCATCATCTCGACGTCCCAAGGGCTGCTCACCGACCGGCAGGCCCGCAAGCGAGGGGTGGGCGGGGAAGTCCTCGCCTACGTCTGGTAAGGGAGAGCCTTCAATGTCTCGAATCGGACGTAAGCCCATCGCGGTGCCCACCGGCGTCGACCTGAAGGTCGACGGCCAGGTCGTCACCGTCAAGGGACCCAAGGGCGAGCTGAGCCACACCCTCGCCGAGCCCATCACGTTGGAGAAGGCCGAGGACGGCACCTTCAACGTCGTGCGCCCCAACGACGAGCGCAAGGCGAAGGAGCTGCACGGCCTGTCCCGCACGCTCATCGCCAACATGGTCATCGGCGTCACCGAGGGCTACCGCAAGAGCCTCGAGATCGCCGGCACCGGTTACCGCGTGACCGCGAAGGGCAGCGACCTGGAGTTCGCGCTCGGGTTCTCCCACCCCGTGGTCGTGACGCCCCCTCCGGGCATCACGTTCACCGTCGAGCGGCCGACGCTGTTCCACATCGCCGGCATCGACAAGCAGCAGGTGGGCGAGGTCGCCGCCAACATTCGCAAGATCCGCCCGCCGGAGCCGTACAAGGGCAAGGGCGTGAAGTACCAGGGCGAGGTCATCCGCCGTAAGGCTGGAAAGGCAGGCAAGAAGTGAGCGCCACGCTGCTCAAGCGCCGCAACTCCGGCGGCGCCGCCGCGGCGCGCCGCACCGGGCGTGCACGCCGGCACTTCCGCATCCGCAAGCACGTCAGTGGCACCGCCGAGCGTCCCCGCCTGGTCGTCACCCGCTCGCTGCGGAACATCACCGCGCAGATCGTCGACGACCTCAAGGGCCACACGCTGGCCTCGGCCTCGACGCTCGACACGAGCATCCGTGGCACCGACGGCGACAAGAAGGCGCTGGCCGGCAAGGTCGGCACCCTCCTCGCCGAGCGGGCGAAGGCCGCAGGTGTCGGCAAGGTCGTCTTCGACCGTGGCGGAAACCGTTACGCCGGCCGCATCGCGGCCCTGGCTGACGCCGCCCGCGAAGCCGGACTCGAATTCTAGGAAAGGGAACGTTCATGCCTGGTCCTCAGCGCAGGGGCGGCGGGTCCGGTGGGAACACCGAAGGTGGCGGCCGTCGCGAGAATCGTCGCGACGGAGGCGGCCGCGGTAACGCGCCCGCCGAGAAGACCCCCCACCTCGAGCGGGTCGTCGCGATCAACCGTGTCGCCAAGGTCGTCAAGGGTGGTCGGCGCTTCAGCTTCACCGCCCTCGTCATCGTCGGTGACGGCGACGGCACCGTCGGCGTCGGTTACGGAAAGGCCAAGGAGGTGCCCGCGGCCATCGCCAAGGGTGTCGAGGAGGCCAAGAAGCACTTCTTCAAGGTGCCGCGGATCGCTGCGTCGATTCCGCACCCGGTGATCGGCGAGGACGCCGCCGGCGTCGTGCTGCTCAAGCCGGCCTCCGCCGGTACCGGTGTCATCGCCGGTGGCCCCGTGCGTGCCGTCCTGGAGTGCGCGGGCATCCACGATGTCCTCTCCAAGAGCCTCGGGTCCTCCAACGCGATCAACATCGTCCACGCGACGGTGGCGGCGCTGAAGAAGCTCGAGTCGCCGGAAGCTGTGGCCTCGCGCCGTGGCCTGCCGGTCGAAGACGTCGCGCCGGCCGCAATGCTGGCCCAGCGTGCCGGGGCGGGTGCATAGTCATGGCTCGCCTGAAGGTCACCCAGATCCGGTCCCAGATCGGCACCAAGCAGAACCAGCGCGACACGCTGCGTTCGCTCGGCCTGAAGCGGATCCGCGACGTCGTCGTCAAGGAAGACCGTCCGGAGATCCGCGGCATGATCCACACCGTGACGCACCTGGTCACCGTGGAAGAGGTGGAGTAATCCGATGACGATCAAGCTGCACCACCTGCGGCCCGCCCCGGGCGCCAAGACCGCGAAGACCCGTGTGGGTCGCGGTGAGGGCTCCAAGGGCAAGACCGCCGGTCGTGGCACCAAGGGCTCCAAGGCCCGTAAGAACATCTCGGCGGCGTTCGAGGGCGGGCAGATGCCCCTCCACATGCGCCTGCCGAAGCTCAAGGGCTTCAAGAACCGCAACCGGATCGAGTTCCAGGTTGTCAACCTGGCCCGGCTCGCGGAGCTCTTCCCGAAGGGCGGCACGATCGGGGTCGACGAGCTCGTCGACGCCGGTGCGGTCCGCAAGGGCGAGCTCGTCAAGGTCCTCGGCGACGGGGAGCTCGGCGGAGTGAAGCTGCAGGTCAGCGCGCACAAGTTCAGCGCGTCGGCCCGTGAGAAGCTCGAAGCGGCGGGCGGCTCCGCCACGCTGCTCGGCGGCTCCGCAGCTGAGTAGGCAACGCGCTACCGTGGCGTCCACCGGAGCACATCGGGTGGGCGCCACGTGGCGCCTCAGTACCACCTGAAAAGCCGAGGGATCGCCAGGGCGTGATGTGCTGCGGGCATGCTGTTAGAGTCCGTTGCGCAGTAACACGCTCGTCATCCGCTCAGCCGTAACACCAGCACCACCAGGACCCCACCTCGTCGGCCACCCGGCCGCCTTGCGCAGGAGGAAGAACGTTGCTCTCCGCCTTTGCCAGCGCGTTTCGCACGCCTGACCTGCGCAACAAAATTCTGTTCACATTGCTCATGATCGCGCTGTACCGGGTCGGGGCCACGCTCCCCAGCCCCGGCGTGTCGTTCGGCAATGTGCAGAAGTGCCTCGACATCGTCGAGAGCGGCGCCGACAACCAGGTCTTCACTCTGCTGAACCTGTTCTCCGGTGGCGCGCTGCTGCAACTTTCAGTCTTCGCGCTGGGCATCATGCCCTACATCACCGCGAGCATCATCCTGCAGCTGCTGACGGTCGTGATCCCGCGGCTGGAGCAGCTCCGCAAGGAGGGCCAGTCCGGCCAGGCGAAGATCACCCAGTACACGCGCTACCTCACCCTCGGGCTCGGCGTCCTGCAGGCCTCGGCGTTCGTCGCCCTGGCGCGGTCCGGCCAGCTCTTCGGTGGCGCCTGCGACCAGACCCAGTTCCCGGTCATCCCGGACACCGGCAAGATCCCCCTGTGGCTCACCCTCACCGCGCTGGTCATCACGATGACCGCCGGCACGGGCATGGTCATGTGGTTCGGTGAGCTCGTCACCGACCGCGGCGTCGGCAACGGCATGTCCGTCCTGATCTTCACCTCGATCGCCGCCCGCCTCCCCAACGAGGGCATCACGATCTGGCAGGACGACAAGACCACCTTCTTCGTGGTGGTCGGCCTGGCCGTCGTCGTCATCGCCTTCGTGGTCTTCCTGGAGCAGGCCCAGCGGCGCATCCCGGTGCAATACGCGAAGCGCATGATCGGCCGCCGCATGTACGGCGGGACCTCGACCTACATCCCGCTGAAGGTCAACCAGGCGGGTGTCATCCCGGTCATCTTCGCGTCCTCGCTGCTCTACCTGCCGCAGCTGGCGACCTCGTTCGCCGGTCAGGACACGACCAACCGGACCATCCTCTGGATCAACCGGAACATCGTCGCCCAGGACAAGCCGGCGCACATCATCCTCTACTTCATGTTGATCATCTTCTTCACGTACTTCTACGTGTCGATCACGTTCAACCCCACTGAGGTCGCGGACAACATGCGCAAGTACGGCGGCTTCGTCCCCGGTATCCGCCCCGGCAAGCCGACCGCCGAGTATCTTGACTTCATCCTCAGCCGCATCACCCTCCCCGGCGCGCTCTACCTGGGCATCATCTCGATCCTGCCCAACCTGCTCATCGGGATCGTCGGTGGCGGACAGGCTCTGCAAAACTTCCCGTTCGGCGGCACCGCAGTGCTCATTATTGTTGGTGTGGGCCTCGAGACGGTAAAGCAGATCGAGAGCCAGCTCATGCAGCGCAACTACGAAGGGTTCCTCCGGTAGTGAGGCTGGTGCTGGTAGGTCCCCCCGGGGCGGGCAAGGGGACCCAGGCCGAGTTCATCGCCGCGCACCTCGCCGTGCCCAAAATCTCCACCGGCGACATCTTCCGCGCCAACGTCGGGCAGGGCACCCCGCTCGGCGTCGAGGCCAAGCGCTACATGGACGCAGGCCAGCTCGTGCCCGACGAGGTCACCATCAACATGGTGTCCGACCGGCTGGCCGAGGGGGACGCCGCCGACGGCTTCCTCCTCGACGGCTTCCCCCGCACCGTCCCGCAGGCCAACGCCCTCGACAAGCTCCTCGCCGACCTCGGCACCGGACTCGATCTGGTCCTGGAGCTCGTCGTGGAGAACGAAGAGGTCATCCGGCGGCTCTCCGGCCGCCGGACCTGCCGCGGCTGCGGCAAGATCTGGCACGTCGAGTTCGACGCACCCGTCCACGAGGGCGTGTGCGACCGCTGCGGCGGCGAGCTCTTCCAGCGCGACGACGACAAGGCCGAGACGATCGCCGAGCGCCTGAAGGTCTACGCCCGCGACACGTCCCCCCTCGTCGACTACTTCGGCGCGCAGGGCAAGCTGGTGGGCATCGACGCCACCGGGCCGGTCGAAGACGTGACGGTCCGCGCGATCGACGCCCTGCGCTCCTACGGCGGCTGACCGGTGGCGCACCAGGTCGAGATCGAGCTCAAGACCCCCGAAGAGATCGGCCGGATGCGCCGCGCCGGTCTCGTCGTGGCCGACGCCCTCGCCCGCATGCGGGCCGCCGTCGCGCCCGGCGTCTCCACCGCCGACCTCGACGCGATCGCCGAGGAGACCATCCGGGCCGCCGGCGCCATCCCCTCCTTCAAGGGCTACCACGGCTACCCGGCCTCGATCTGCTCCTCCGTCAACGACCAGGTCGTGCACGCCATCCCCAGCCACCGCCAGGTCCTGCGCGCCGGCGATCTCATCTCGATCGACTGCGGCGCCGAGCTGGACGGCTGGCACGGCGACGCCGCCATCACCGTCGGCGTCGGCGACATCAGCAACGACCTGCGCCGCCTCGTGACCGTCGCCGAGGACGCCATGTGGGCCGGCGTCGCGGCCGCCGCCCGCGGTGTCCGCTCCGGCAAGGGCCGCCTCACCGACATCTCCTTCGCGATCCAGTCCGCGGTGCGCAAGGCGGGCCGCTACGGCATCGTCGACGGCTACGGCGGCCACGGCATCGGCAGCGCCATGCACCAGGACCCCTTCGTCGAGAACTCCGGCCGCCCCGGCAAGGGCCCGGCGCTGCGCCCCGGCATGGCCCTCGCCATCGAGCCGATGATCACCAAGGGCAAGCCGAAGGTCGCCGAGCTCGACGACGGCTGGACCGTGGTCACCGTCGACGGCTCGGTCGCCGCCCACGTCGAACACACCATGGCCATCTGCGACGACGGCGTCTGGGTCCTCACCGCCCCGGACGGCGGCCGGGCCCGGCTGGGTGAGCTCGTCACCGCGCGGCAGCAGGTCAGCGCGTAGATCATCCGTGCGGGCTCCGGTCCGTCGGGCTCAAGGTCCGCTGCTCCCGTCAGCCACCGGTCGGCCGCGGACGGCCTCCCTGCCAGGTCCGCGGACAGTTGCGCAGCCGCGACCTGCCGGCCGCGACAAGCCCCGCGACCTGCCGGCCGGCCCGCATCCGCGGCCCGTCCGCCTCGGCCACGACGCGACCGTCCCGGCCGCGACCGTTCAGGGCCGCCCGGGTACCCACCGCCCCGTGCCTCCGCCCACAACGACCGCACGCCCTCACCCATGACTCGCCGGCCCGCCGGCCGCCGTGTGATCGAAGTCGTGCACGGGCTGTGCGGACAGCCAGCTGGCGACTTCGATCACGGGGAAGGTCCACTCTCGGCGCAGAACAAGCCGACAAAGAGGCCGATCCGGACATCGGCAGCGCCGGACCGGGCGCCGGGCACGCGGCATCGCCGCAGGATTCCCACAAGCCGAAGGATCCCCGGGTGCCTGGAGCCTGTTGCGTTTGGCGGAAAACCGCCTCGTCGTCGGCCGCCGCGACCCTCGATGGCCGCGACCGGCCCGCACAGCCGTGCTTCTCTCAGCGCGGAACGTGAGCCGCCCATTTCGCAACATGCTCCCTGACCCCGGAGATCCTTCGGCTTGTCGCACCACCACCCACCTGACGGGACCTTCCACAGATCGAAGTCGTGCGCTGGTCACCCGAGCGACCGCAGGACGACTTCGATCTTGGAGCCAGCGGCGGGGGGCGGCGTTTCGCCGTGGGTGTGGGGGTGTTGTGGTCTGGGGTTGGTGATCGAAGTCGTGTGGTGGTCGTCCGGGTGGCCGTGGGACGGCTTCGATCACGGGGTGGGCGGCGGGGGTGGACTTTCGGCGCGGGGTCCGGGGCGGTGGCGGCAGGCGGGGGCCGGGGCGGTGGCGGCAGGCGGGGGCCGGGGAATGGGCTACGGAGGCAGGCCGTTGTCCCAGGGGCGTTCAGCCGGCAAACCGGCCACGGTGGTCACGGCGGCGGGCGGTGGTCGCGCCATGGCGGCTTTTGCAGCGGTGGGGTGGAAGAGCGGCGTGCGCGGATGGGATGCTTCTCTTGCGGGAACGTGACTCGGGGAGGGTGGCAATGGCGGTGGCGGACCGGCGGGAGAACCTGCGCGCAGCCGACGTCGACCGGCAGTTCGTGGCCGAGCGCCTCAAGGCCGCGGTCGACGAGGGGCGGTTGTCGCTCGGCGAGTATGACGACCGGCTCAAAGAGACCTATGCCGCCCGGACGTATGGCGACCTCGACGTGATCCTCAGCGACCTGCCCGGCTTCCGCCCCGTCGACAGCGCCGCGCTCGCGCCGGCCAGTGGCTATGCGGCCGCGCCGACGAGTCCGGCGCCCGACGCCGGCGGCCGGGGTCAGTTCGGCCGTCAGCCGCACTGGCTGCTCGGCATCTGGAGCGGCTGGCTGATCGCCGTCACCGTCAACGTCGTGATCTGGGCCCTGGTCAGCATCTCCAACGGCGAGGCGGTCTACTTCTGGCCGATGTGGGTCGCCGGGCCGCTCGGCGCGGTGCTCCTCGCGACGTCGGTGAGCACCTATCTGGCCGGTGGGCCGGACGCCGCCCGGGAGCTCAAGCGGGAGCGCAGGCGGCAGCGCCGGGAGCGTTGAGACCCCGATTTGGTGCAACGCGTTCACCGCGCGTAGACTCGGCGATTGGCGCAAAGCGTCCACTCAGGCATGCCCCCACGCGCTTCTAGTGGCAGACCTGAGCCGCGGCTGGCGCGGACCCCCCGTGGGGTCCGTGAAAAGGATGCGAGCGTCAACACCCAAACCGATCGTCAGGTAGCGGAGGACATGCCGAAGAAAGACGGGGCCATCGAGATCGAGGGCCGAGTGATCGAGCCACTCCCGAACGCAATGTTCCGGGTGGAGCTCGCCAATGGCCACAAGGTCTTGGCGCACATCAGCGGGAAGATGCGGCAGCACTACATCCGCATCCTGCCCGAGGACCGAGTGGTCGTCGAGCTGTCGCCTTATGACCTGACTCGCGGGCGCATCGTCTACCGCTACAAGTAAATCGGTGTCGGTTCCCAGGAAAACGGTCGGGACTGTCGCTCCCATGTAGGGGTGCGCAGCGAGAGTTAGGCAAACCGTGAAGGTCAAGCCGAGCGTCAAGCGGATCTGCAACAACTGCCGGATCATCCGGCGGCACGGCCGGGTCATGGTCATCTGCAGCACTGACCCGCGCCACAAGCAGCGCCAGGGCTGAAGCCCCGGCGGCGGATCCACCTAGCACCACCCAGTTTTAGCCCGTTCCAGCCCCGGGCCACCGCGCGTGACGCGTGCGGAGCGCGTGGGCTGCACCCCCGGTCGGAGGCCGGGGCCCGTCTGTGGGCAGACGGGAGTGGAGCGGGCTCAGACCTCCGCACACGCAAGGAGCACGCCCACCTATGGCACGTCTCGTTGGTGTTGATCTCCCGCGCGAGAAGCGCACGGAGATCGCACTCACCTACATCTATGGCATCGGTCGCACCCGATCCATCGAGCTTCTGGCCGCTACCGGCATCGACCCCAACAAGCGGGCTCGTGACCTGACCGATGAAGAGATCGTGCAGCTGCGCGACTACATCGAGGCCAACTTCAAGGTTGAAGGCGACCTGCGCCGCGAGGTCGCCGCGGACATCCGCCGCAAGGTTGAGATCGGCTGCTACCAGGGCATCCGGCACCGCAAGGGCCTGCCCGTGCGCGGTCAGCGCACCCGGACCAACGCCCGCACCCGCAAGGGTCCGAAGCGCACGGTCGCCGGCAAGAAGAAGCCGGGCAAGAAGTAGTAGTCGGTCGGGTAGAGAAAACAATCTAGGAGCGCATAGAGAATGCCGCCGAAGGCTCGCGCCGGCGCGACCGCTGTCAAGAAGGTCCGGCGCAAGGAACGCAAGAACGTCGCCCACGGGCAGGCGCACATCAAGAGCACCTTCAACAACACCATCGTGTCGATCACCGACCCGACCGGTGCTGTCATCTCCTGGGCCTCGGCCGGCCAGGTGGGCTTCAAGGGCTCGCGCAAGTCGACTCCGTTCGCCGCGCAGCTGGCCGCCGAGGCCGCTGCTCGCCGCGCGATGGAGCACGGCATGCGCAAGGTCGACGTGTTCGTCAAGGGTCCGGGCTCCGGCCGGGAAACCGCGATCCGCTCGCTCCAGGCCGTCGGCCTCGAGGTCGGGCAGATCAGTGACGTCACGCCGCAGCCGCACAACGGCTGCCGTCCGCCGAAGCGCAGAAGGGTCTGACGAGATGGCTCGTTACACCGGTGCCGACTGCCGCCGTTGCCGTCGCGAGAAGATGAAGCTGTTCCTCAAGGGCAGCAAGTGCGACGGGCCGAAGTGCCCGTTCGAGTCGCGCCCCTTCCCGCCCGGCCAGCACGGCCGTGGCCGGCCGAAAGAGACCGAGTACCTCCTGCAGCTGCGCGAGAAGCAGAAGGCCCGCCGCATCTACGGCGTCCTCGAGCGTCAGTTCGCCGGCTACTTCGACGAGGCTGTCGCCAAGCCGGGCAAGACCGGTGAGGAGCTGCTCAAGATCCTTGAGTCGCGCCTCGACAACGTGGTCTACCGGGCCGGCCTCGCCACCTCGCGTGACGCGGCCCGCCAGCTGGTGAGCCACGGCCACATCCAGGTCAACGGCAAGAAGGTCGACATCCCGTCGTACCGGCTGCGCGAGCACGACATCGTGCAGGTGCGGCAGAAGTCGCGGGAGCTCACGCCGTTCCAGATCGCACAGGGTCTCGCGGGCAGCAAGACCGTCCCCGCGTGGCTGGAGTTCATCCCCAGCGAGCTCAAGGTCCTGGTGCACAGCCTGCCCGCGCGGCAGGTCATCGACACCCAGGTCCAGGAGCAGCTGATCGTCGAGCTCTACAGCAAGTAGCACGGCTTTACGGAGGCGGGGCGATCATGCTCCGCCTCCTCGTCGGAGCGCGTCAAATAGTGGGCGCGCAACGAACTGGAGGAACCGCAAGTGCTTATCTCACAGCGTCCGAGCCTCGCCGAAGAGTCCATCAGCGAGACCCGGTCAAAGTTCACCATCGAGCCGCTCGAGCCGGGCTTCGGCTACACCCTCGGCAACTCGCTGCGTCGCACCCTGCTCAGCTCGATCCCGGGCGCGGCCGTGACCAGCATCAAGATCGACGGGGTGCTGCACGAGTTCACCACGATCCCCGGTGTCAAGGAGGACGTGGTCGAGCTCGTCATGAACGTCAAGGAGCTGTGCGTCAGCTCCGAGCACGACGAGCCGGTCTCGATGTACCTGCGCAAGCAGGGCCCCGGTGACGTCACGGCGGGCGACATCCAGCCCCCGGCCGGCGTCTCCGTGCACAACCCCGACCTGAAGCTGGCCACGCTCAACGGCAAGGGCCGGCTCGACATGGAGCTGACCGTCGAGCGTGGTCGCGGCTACGTGACCGCGAACCAGAACAAGCAGCAGGGCCAGGAGATCGGTCGGATTCCGATCGACTCGATCTACTCCCCGGTGCTCAAGGTCACCTACCGCGTCGAGGCCACCCGCGTCGAGCAGCGCACCGACTTCGACCGGCTCATCATCGACGTCGAGACCAAGGCGTCGCTGACCCCCCGGACCGCGCTGGCCTCCGCCGGCATGACGCTCGTCGAGCTGTTCGGCCTGGCCCGTGAGCTCGACGAGACCGCAGAAGGCATCGACATCGGCCCGTCGCCGCAGGACGCGCAGCTCGCTGCCGACCTGGCACTGCCGATCGAGGAGCTCGACCTCACCGTCCGCTCGTACAACTGCCTCAAGCGCGAGGGCATCAACTCCGTCGGGGAGCTGATCAGCCGCACGGAAGCAGACCTCCTCGATATAAGGAATTTCGGTCAGAAGTCGATCGACGAGGTCAAGATGAAGCTCGCCGGGATGGGTCTGGGTCTCAAGGACTCCGCCCCGACGTTCGACCCGGCACACGTCGTGGACTCGTTCGCCGATGTTTCCTACGACGACACCGACGACTACCGCGAGACCGAGCAGCTCTAACCGGCTGCTGTTCGATTTGAGGAGCCCCAATGCCCACGCCCACCAAGGGTCCCCGCCTCGGCGGCAGCCCCGCGCATGAAAAGCTGATGCTGGCGAACCTCGCCACCTCGCTGTTCAAGCACGGACGCATCAAGACCACCGAGACCAAGGCCAAGCGGCTGCGCCCGCTCGCCGAGCAGCTCATCACCAAGGCCAAGCGCGGAGACCTGCACGCGCGCCGTCAAGCGCTCGCCGTGGTGCGCGACAAGGACGTGGTGTTCCAGCTGTTCGACCAGATCGCGCCGCGGTTCGCCACCCGGCCGGGTGGCTACACCCGCATCGTGAAGACCGGCCCGCGCAAGGGTGACGCCGCTCCCATGGCGATCATCGAGCTGGTCGAGGAGCTCGAGGTCGCCGTCGCGCCGGCGCCGCGCAAGGCCGCCGCTCGCAAGGCCGCCAAGGCCGACTCGATCGCGGTCCTCGCCGGTGAGGACGAAGACGCTCCGGCCGCTGCCGCGGCGTCTGCGTCCGACGACGCTGCGGAGTCGGCCGACGCCGCCGCGGACGAGGACGACGAGAAGAAGGCCTGATCACAGGCCTGAAGTCGACGGCCCGGCACCCTGCGTCACTGGGGTGCCGGGCTTCTTCATTGGCGGGGTGCCCCGCCGCGCGGGTGCCACGCTGCGCGGGCGACCGGCCGACTGTTTCGAAGGGTGAACGTTGAGCATCCGTGTCCGCCTCGACGTGGCGTATGACGGGACCGACTTTTCCGGCTGGGCGATCCAGCCGGACCGCCGCACCGTCGCCGGTGAGCTGACCACCGTCCTGACCCGCCTGTTCGGCACCGTGGAAGGCCTGACCGTCGCCGGCCGCACCGACGCCGGCGTCCACGCCACCGGCCAGGTCTGCCACGTCGACGTCCCCGCGGACCGCTGGGAGGCCATCTCCGGCGCGCTGCTGCGCAAACTCGCTGGCCTGCTGCCCCTGGACGTCCGCGTGCTCGCCGCGGCAGAGGTCCCGCCGGAGTTCGACGCCAGGTTCTCGGCCCTGTCACGGCGCTACGAGTACCGCGTCACCGACGCCGTGCACGGCGCCCTGCCGCTGCGCCGCCACGACACGGTCGCCTGGCCCCGCCCGCTCGACCTGGACGCCCTCAACGCCGCTGCGGAGGGCCTGGTGGGGGAGCACGACTACGCCGCCTTCTGCCGCCGCAAGGAGCACGCCACGACGATCCGCGCCGTCAACCGCCTGGACTGGCGCCGCGACCCGGACGGCATCCTCGTGGCGACCGTGCAGGCCGACGCGTTCTGCCAGCAGATGGTCCGCAGCCTCGTCGGCGCCCAGCTCTTCGTCGGCGACGGCCGGCGCGCCGTGTCGTGGCCCGCGGGGCTGCTCAGCCGGCGGGTCCGGGCCGACGAGGTGACCGTGGCGCCGGCGCACGGGCTCTCGCTGGTGGAGGTCCGGTACCCGGAGGATCCGGCGGACCTGCGCAGCCGTTCGGAACTGACCCGCCGCCGCCGCGACGCGGACTGAGCTAGCTGGTCTGGACGGCGGGCAGGGACGCGGCCGGGGTCGCCTCCGGCTGGATGATCGCGCGGTTGCCGATGATGCCGTTCTCCAGATACGTCTCGACGATGTCGTAGGTGATCTGGTTCGGATACGGGTCGTCGGGCGCGAAGTCCTTCCCGTCCACCCTGGCGATGACCACGAAGGCGATGAAGTGCCCCCGGTAGTTCCAGCCGAGCTGGGTTGGGGCGCGGACGATCGCGTCGGTGCCGGTGCCCGCGCCGACACTCATCCCGGCGAAGCGGCCCTTCTGCCCGTCGACGATCGGCTTGACGCCGTCGAAGGCGGTCGCGGCGGCCTTCTCGGTGTCGAGGTTGAAGATCCCAGCCGTGATCAGGTACTCCTCGCTGGGGTTCTTCATCGTCGCCCGGACGACCTCCGAGCAGCCGGCGCCGGCCAGCAGGGTGGCGAGCTCGTCGGTGGCGGCGGTCTTGCAGTCGGGGGACGCCTGCGTCTTGAGGATCAGGTACGGCGGCTCGTCCGCAACCGCGACGATGCTGTTCTGCGGGAAGACCTCGGCCTCGGTGAGCGGGTTGGGGTCGACCTGGCGGCTGCTGATGTCGCGCTTCTTCGGGCCCGCGGCGGTGCTGGAGCGGGCCGACTCGGGCCCGTTCTTCTCGTCCTTGAAGATGAACCAGGAGCCCAGGCCGCACGCGGCGAGCAGGACGACCACGCCGATGACGCTCAACGCGGCGATCCAGCGGTGCGGCCGGTGCTCGACGGGGTCGGCGACGATCGTGCGCGGTGCGCCGGGCCGGCGGCTGTCGGGGCGACCCGCGGGCCGCTTGCCCGCCGGCTCCCGCAGCGCCCGCTGGGTGCCGGTGCCGGTGTACTCCCCGGTGCCGCGTCCACGGCCGCCGCGCCGACCGGCGCCGGCCGGCTCGTCGAACGGCAGCCCGTCGTCGAGGGGGCGCCGCTGGTGGGGCGCCTCGTCAGCCACGGGACGCCGCCGGGTGGCGGTGCCGCTCGCCTCGAACGCCGCACTCGGCGGCTCATAACCCGGCCCCGCCCGGTCAAGCCCGGCCCGGTCCATTCCGCCGGGCTCGAACCCGACGGGCTCGAAACCGTCCCGTCGGCGCCGCGCCGTGCCCGTGTCGTCGCGGCGCGCGGGGGCCTCGTCGAAGCCGCCCCGCCCCCGCCGCCCGGCGCCGGTGTCGTCCCGGCGCAGGCCGGCGGTGTCGTCAGGGGCGCCGGTGTAGAAGCCGCCGCGCGGACCGGATCCCGTGGCAGGGCCGAAGCCGGACCCCGTGGCGGGCCCGCCGGTGAACGGCGGGCCGGAGCGTTGCCGCCCCACGCCGCTGTCCGGACCGACAGGTTCGAAGCCGCCGCGCCGGGACATGCCGGTGTCGTCGCGCCGGAACGCGGCCGGGTCCTCGGCGGCGCGGGATCGGCGGCCGGTGGTGCTGTCCGTTCCCGCCGCGGGAGATGTACCCCCATCGAACGCCCGCCGTCCCACCGGCGTGTCCGGCCCCCGCCGCCCGGAGGTCGGGCTCTCCCGGCCGCTGTCGGTGTCGGGACGGGCCCGGCGCCCAGCGGGCGGGGCGGGCTCGTCGAACCGCCGGCGGGCACCCGTCGACGTCGTGTCGGCCTCCTCCGCCTCGCGGCGGGCCCGGCGGCCGGTCGCGCCGCCGCTGGTCGGGCTGCTCTCGGGACGCATCGTCGGGAAGATCGGCACGAGCGGCGGCGGCTCGGTCGCGGGCCGGGGCGGCGTGGAGTCGTCGAGCGGCTTGATGATGGGGACCAGGGCGGGGCCGTGTTCGTACGATTGCGAAGGGCGACCGTCCGGACCCCGCCTGGCCGGCTCGTCCTCGGCGCGGGCCCGTCGGCGGCCGCCACGCGATTCCGTGGTGTCGACCGGGGGTGGCGGCTCGATCGCGGCGCGTGCCGGCGGCGGCGGCGATGCTGACCGGGCGAAGACCCCGCTCGGCGAGTCGCCGCGCCCGGCCCGGGGACCGGCGGGCTCGTCGCGGACGGGCCGGAACGCCCCGCCGGCGGCGTCGTCCCGCAACGGCCGGAAGGTGCCACTGGACGAATCGTCACGAGGGGAGCGAGGCGGTGCACGGAAGGACCCACTCGGCGACTCGTCGCGAGGTGCCCGGAAGGAACCACTGGGGGAGTCCTCCCGAGGTCCCCGGAACACACCGCTCGGCGAGTCGTCGCGAGGAGCGCGGAAGGAACCACTGGGGGAGTCGTCGCGAGGTGCCCGGAACGACCCGCTCGGCGGGTCCTCTCCCCGGGGCCTGCGCCGCCCACCAGCGGGCCCCTCGGGCCCACGGGGATCAACCGGCGGCGGCCCGGCCCGGAAGGACCCGCTCGGCGACTCCCCGCGGGGGCCCCGGGACGACCCGCTCGGCGAATCGTCCCGCGGCAGCCGGCCGTACACACCGCTCGGCGAGTCGTCAGGACGCGAACGACCAGGCCGCCCGCCATGCGGCCCGTCGTCGAAGCCGGGCTCGTCGAACGACGGCGGCGGCGCCGAGAACGGGTCCGGTCCGCTGCCCCGGAGCCCGGCCAACCAGTTGTCGGCCTCGTCCGCCTCGTCCCGGCGGAACGAGTCGGAACGCCGCTTGCGGCGCTGCTCGTTCCCAGAAGTCATGTCGCACAGGGTAGCCGACCGTCCTGGGTGATGGCGTGTCGGCGATGTTTCGCGCAATCCGAACGAGTGGGGCGCAAGCAGGGCCGTTCACCTGCTTGGGGACAATGCGTTGCGGCATCGGTCAAGGGAGGCGCATCGTGTCCGGCGAGCACTATTTCACCGCGGAGCCGGCGGCGGCCGAAATCCGGCACGACGTCGTGTTCACCATCGACGACCAGGAGTTCCGGCTCAAGGCGGCGGGCGGGGTGTTCTCGGCGAGCCGGCTGGATCCGGGCACGTCGGTGCTGCTGCAGCGGGCGCCGCTGCCGGGCGCCGCGACGACCGGGTTCCTGCTGGACCTCGGCTGCGGCTACGGCCCGATCGCCGCGGTCCTCGCCGCGAACGCGCCCCAGGCGACGATCTACGCCGTGGACGTCAACCAGCGGGCCCTCGACCTCGCAGGTGAGAACACCGGCCCGAACGTGATCACCGCGCTGCCGGACGAGGTGCCGGAGACTGTCGGGTTCGCGCAGATCTGGTCCAACCCGCCGATCCGGATCGGCAAGCCGGAGCTGCACGCGCTGCTGCTGCGCTGGCTGCCGCGGCTGACCCCGGACGGCACCGCGTGGCTGGTCGTGGCCAAGAACCTGGGCGCGGACTCGCTCCAGCGGTGGCTGGTCGAGCAGGGGTTCAGCGCCGAGCGGCACGCCAACCACAAGGGCTTCCGGATCTTCGAAGTCCGAAAAGCGGGCGACGTGCGACCGGCAGCGGCGCAGAATTCCTGACTCGTGGGATACGTGGACGTGGCAGGGGTCGGGCACACCCTCGCAGATGGTCGTGAGCTGTTCGCCGAGGTGTCGTTCCGGGTCGGTGAGGGCGCCAAGGTCGCGCTCGTCGGGCCCAACGGCGCCGGGAAGACGACGCTGCTGAAGATGGTGGCCGGTGACCTGCCGGTGCGGGAGGGCGTGATCGCGCGGTCCGGCGGGCTGGGCGTGATGCGCCAGTTCATCGGCATGATCGGCGACGATCGCACGCTGTACGACCTGGCGCTGCAGCTCGCCCCAGCCGGCCTGCAGAAGGCGGGGGAGCGGCTGCACGCCGCGGAGCTGGCGATGCACGCGGAGGGCACCGAGAAGGCGCAGCTGCGCTACGCGAACGCCCTGGCGGCGTGGGGGGAGGCCGGCGGGTACGACGCCGAGGTCCTCTTCGACACGGTGAGTGTCGCCGCGCTCAACAAGCCGTGGGACGAGACCCGGGACCGGCCGGTCCGGACCCTGTCGGGCGGGCAGCAGAAACGGTTCGCCCTCGAGCTGCTGCTGCGCGGGGACGACGAGGTGCTGCTGCTCGACGAGCCGGACAACTTCCTGGACGTGCCCGGGAAGCGCTGGCTGGAGGAGCGGCTGCGCGAATCGTCGAAGTCGGTGCTCTACGTGTCGCACGACCGCGAACTGCTCGCCAGATCGGCGGACCGGGTCGTGGCGGTCGAGGGCGGCTCGGCGTGGGTGCATCCGGGCGGGTTCGCCTCCTGGCACGAGGCGCGGGTCGCGCGGCACGAGCGCCTCGACGAGCTGCGCCGCCGCTGGGACGAGGAGCATCAGAAGCTCAAGGACCTCGTCCTCATGTACAAGACGAAGGCCGCCTACAACGACGGGCTGGCGTCGCGGTACCAGGCGGCCCAGACGCGGCTGAAGAAGTTCGAGGAGGCGGGCCCGCCGCCGACCCCGCCGAAGGACCAGGACATCCGGATGCGGCTGGCCGGTGGGCGGACCGGCAAGCGGGCCGTCATGTGCGAGCAACTGGAGCTGGACGGGTTGACGTACCCGTTCGACCTGGAGATCTGGTACGGCGACCGGGTCGCGGTCCTCGGCGGCAACGGCACCGGCAAGTCGCACTTCCTGCGGCTGCTGGCCCGTGGCGGCACCGACCCGGACCCGACGCAGACGCCGATCGGGGTGCAGATCGCGCCGGTGGCGCACGGCGGGCAGGTCCGGCTCGGCGCGCGGGTGCGGCCCGGGCACTTCTCGCAGACGCATGACCGCCCTGAGCTGCTGGACAAGACCCTGGTGGAGATCCTCTGGCGCGGTGACGACTGGCGCAGCGGGCTGCCCAGGCCGCAGGCGATGCCGGCGCTGTCGCGCTACGAGCTGGCGGCGCAGGCCGATCAACGCTTCGGCACCCTGTCCGGCGGGCAGCAGGCCAGGTTCCTGGTGCTGCTGCTGGAGCTGTCCGGGGCGACGCTGCTGCTGCTCGACGAGCCCACGGACAACCTGGACCTGGCCAGCGCCGAGGCCCTGGAGGAGGGGCTGCGCAGCTTCGACGGGACCGTCATCGCGGTGACGCATGACCGCTGGTTCAGCCGGTCTTTCGACCGTTTCGTGCTGTTCCGTGCCGATGGCGAGGTCGTGGAGGTGCCGGAGCCGGTGTGGGAGGGGCGCGGCTGACGGACGCCCTGTCCGTGGCGGTGCGTCACCACGTGCTCACATTGGCCCGGTGGATCCCTCAGTTGTGCTCACCGTCGGCGCGTCCGACTCGTCCGGTGGTTCCGGAATACAGGCTGACCTGCGCACCCTCGCCGCGATGCGGATGCACGGGGCGTCGGTCGTGACGGCGGTGGTGTCGCGGAACACACGGGGCACCACCGACGTGTACGCGCAGCCGACGACCGTCGTGTCCGGGCAGCTCGGCAGCGTCCTGGAGGACCTGCCGGTGGCCGCGGTCAAGACCGGCATGTTCCCCAACGCGGAGACGGCGATCGCGGTCGCCGCGCGGGCCCGGTCCGGGGCACTGCCGAACCTCGTCGTCGACCCCGTGCTGGAGACCGCCGGCGGCAACCGGAGGGGTCTCGCGGCGGCCCTGGAGCGGCTCCTGCCGCACGCGCTCGTCGCCACCCCCAACCGGGAGGAGGCGTCACTGCTGGTCGGCTGGGAGGTCGTCACCCCCGACGACATGGCCAAGGCGGCCGCGGAGCTGTCGGCGGGCGGTCCCCGCTACGTGGTGGTCACGGGCGGCGACTTGGTCGCCGGCGACAACGCGATCGACGTGGTCTGGGCGGACGGCGCCGCCCGGCTGCTGCACAGCCCCAGGGTGAGCAGCCGCAACACCGACGGCAGCGGCGCCACGTTCGCAACCGCGGTCGCGGCCCGGCTCACCCTCGGCGACGACCCGGCGGAGGCGATCGCCTGGTCGAAGGGGTTCGTCGGACGGGCGATCAGCGACGCCGCGGACTGGCGGATCGGCGCCGGCACCGGCCCGATCGATCAGTTCGGCTGGTCGGCCCTCACCCTGCGGTAGTGGTACGGCCAACAGGCATGATGCACGTATGGACGAGAAGACGTTGATCCACCAGATCTCCACGCTCGTGGACGACGAGCACAAACTGCGGACCCAGCTGCAGGCCGGGAAGATCACCGAGGAGCATGAGCGCGAGCTGCTCGGCGACATCGAGGCGCAGCTCGACCAGCTGTGGGACCTGCTGCGCCGCCGGCGCGCCGCGAAGCTGCAGGGCATCTCGCCCGACGAGGTCCAGGCACACACCCTCGACGAGGTCGAGCACTACCTGCAGTAGGTCGAGCACTCCCGCGGTGGGAAGCCCCCTAGTCCACTCGCAGCCGATAGCCGCGCTTCACCACCGTCTGCACGAACGCGGGGCCGCCGAGCGCGGCCCGCAGCCGGGCCACGGCCATCTCGACCGCGTGCTCGTCGGCGCCGCGGGGCAGCTCGCGCAGCAGCGCCGCCCGGGACAGCACCCGTCCGGGCGACGCTGCGAGCGCGCGCAGCACCGCCATCGGGCCCGGGGCGAGCGGCTTGAGCGTGCCGTCGATGATCGCTGCGTGGCCACGCAGCGTGACCGCGGCGCCCGCGACGTGCAGGGTGGGCGCGCGTTTGGGCAGCTCGTCGACGAGGATCCGCACGAGCGCGCCCAGGCGGGCCCGCTGCGGCGCCGCCACGGGCACGCCCAGCCGCTTCAGGGGCGCGGCGGTCACCGGACCCACACAGGCGGCCAGAACGTCCGTCCGCAGGGCCTCCAGGACGTCCGGCGCCTCCGACCCGGCGACGCGCAGCAGCGAGCTGACCGCCGGCGCCGACGTGAACGTGACCGAGTCGACCAGCCGCGAGCAGATCAGGTCGACGAGCCGTCGCAGCGGTGCCGGGTCGACGGGCGGGGCCCACCGGTACACCGGGATCTCCACGACGATCGCACCGGCGTCCCGCAGGGCGGTGGTGAATTCCGGATGCGGCTCGCCGTGCAGCTGCAGGGCGATCCTGCGGCCCGCGATCCCGCCCGGGAACCCGCCGCCGAGGAGGAAGTCGAGGACCTCGTCGCAGCTCTCCGTGTCCGGCGACCAGGCCTCGATCATGCCGGCGGCGCGGACCGCGCCCTTCGCCTTCGGGCCGCGGGCGATCAGGTACGCGTCGCTGAGCCGGGACCGCAGTGCCTCGCCGAGGCCCCACCCCTCGGCCGCCTCGATCCAGCCGCGCAGGCCGATGCCGGTCGTCGCGATCACGATCTCCGGCGGCACGTCGACGCACGAGACGGTCGCGGCCTTCAGCTCGGTGTCGTCGGCGACCGGCACGATGCGCAGCGCCGGCGCGAGCACCACCCGGGCGCCGCGCCGTTCGAGCAGTGCGCTGAGCTCGTCACGGCGCCGGTCGGCGGTGACCGCCACGGTGAACCCGGCCAGCGGCAGGTCCTCACCGGAGGTCGGCCGGGCTTCGAGCGTGCTGCTTGCACTCACGCCGCCACCTCCGCTGCGCTCCGGCGCCGGCCTGAGGCTGCACCGAGCTCCTGGTTCGCGGCTCCTCCGCTGCGCTGCGGCCTGCTCATGCCGCCACCTCCGCTGCGCTCCGGCGCCGGCCTGAGGCTGCACCGAGCTCCTGGTTCGCGGCTCCTCCGCTGCGCTGCGGCCTGCTCATGCCGCCACCTCCGGTGCGCTCCGGCGCCGGCCTGAGCCCCGCGCTGAGCTCCTGGTTCGCGGCTCCTCCGCTGCGCTGCGGCCCGCTCACGTGACCACCTCGGCCGGCACCTGCGCGGGGGTCGCCACTTCGACGAGGCCCTCGCGGACCCGCACCGGGTACACCGGCACCCGCACGCCGGGCTGGTCCAGGCACTCGCCGCTGCGCAGGTCGAACACCTGCTTGTGCATCGGCGACGCGACCGTCGGCACGTCGCCCCGGCTGCCGACGATGCCGCGGGACAGCACCGCCGCGCCGCTGATCGGGTCGAGGTTGCCGAGGGCGTACACCTCGCCGTCGTACACGCGGAACAGTGCCACCTGTGCCCCGTCGACCAGGGCGGCGACGCCGCGCTCCGGCTCCAGGCGGGGATACGGGCAGACCACGGTCCACTTCATGAGCGCACTCCAAGGACGACGGGAACAGGCTGTCCGCGTTCGGATGCGAACGTGATCGTCGGGTCCGGGGTGTCCGGCGCGTTGACGAACGAGACGAACCGGGAGAGGCGCTCCGGGTCGTTGATCGTCGCCCGCCACTCGTCGACGTAGGAGCCGACGTGGTGGGCCATCATGGCGTCGAGCTCGTCGGCGATGCCGAGGGAGTCCTCGACGATGACGGCCCGCAGGTAGTCCAGGCCGCCCTCCATCGCCTCGATCCAGGCCGAGGTGCGCTGCAACCGGTCCGCGGTGCGGATGTAGAACATCAGGAACCGGTCGACGAGCGTGATGAGCTCCTCGGTGGTGAGGTCGCTGGCCAGCAGGTCGGCGTGGCGCGGCCGGAAGCCGCCGTTGCCGCCGACGTAGAGGTTCCAGCCGTTGTCGGTGGCGATGATGCCGAAGTCCTTGCCCTTGGCCTCGGCGCACTCCCGGGCGCAGCCGGACACGGCCGACTTGAGCTTGTGCGGTGCGCGCAGCCCGCGGTATCGCAGCTCCAGCTCGACGGCGAGCCCGACGGAGTCCTGCACGCCGTAGCGGCACCAGGTCGACCCGACGCACGACTTCACGGTGCGCAGTGCCTTGCCGTAGGCGTGCCCCGACTCGAACCCGGCCTCGACCAGCCGGTGCCAGATCGCCGGCAGCTGCTCGACCCGGGCGCCGAGCAGGTCGATGCGCTGCCCGCCGGTGATCTTCGTGTACAGGTTGAAGTCGCGGGCGACCTCACCGATGACGATCAGCTTGTCGGGGGTGATCTCGCCGCCGGGGATCCGGGGGATCACCGAGTAGGTGCCGTTGCGCTGGATGTTGGCCAGGAAGTGGTCGTTGGTGTCCTGCAGCGCGGCCTGCTCGCCGTCCAGGACGTAGTCGTTGTGCAGCGACGCGAGGATCGAGGCCACCGTCGGCTTGCAGATGTCGCAGCCGCGGCCCGTGCCGTGCTCGGCGACCAGCTGCGAGAACGTGCGGATGTCGCGGACCCGGATGATGTCGAACAGCTCCGCGCGCGACTGGGTGAAGTGCTCGCACAGCGCCTTGCTGGCCACGACGCCGCCCTCGGCGAGCAGCTGCTTGAGCAGCGGCACGCACGAGCCGCAGCTGGTGCCGGCCCGGGTGCACGCCTTCAACGCCGGCACGTCGGCGCAGCCCTGCTCGTGGATCGCCGCGGTGATCTGGCCCTTGGTGACCGCGTTGCAGGAGCAGATCTGGGCGTCCTCGGACAGTGCGGCCCGGGGCGCGTCGCCGGCGAGCAGCGCGAGGGGCGAGGCCGGCAGCGGCCCGCCGACGCTGGCCCGCAGCGCCGGGTAGGAGCTGGCGTCGCCGACCAGGATGCCGCCGAGCAGGGTCTGCGCGTCGTCGGAGAGGACCAGCTTGGCGTAGGTGCCGCTGGCCGGGTCGAGGTAGACGACGTCGAGCAGGTCGGTGCGCAGCGCGTCGCCGAAGCTGGCGACGTCGACGCCGAGGAGCTTCAGCTTCGTGGACGTGTCCGCGCCGGGGAACGACGCGTCGCCGCCGAGGAGCCGGTCGGCGACGATCTCCGCCATCGCGTAGCCGGGCGCCACGAGGCCGTAGCAGCGGCCGTCGATCTCGGCGCACTCGCCGATCGCGTAGACGGCCGGGTCGTCGGTGCGGCACCCGGCGTCGACGACCACCCCACCGCGCGCCCCCGTAGCGAGACCCATCGTGCGGGCCAGCTCGTCGCGCGGTCGGATGCCGGCGGCCACCACGACGATGTCGGCCGGGATGTGCGCGCCGTCGGAGAGGGTCAGCGCCAGGGTGGCGTTGACGGACTGGCTCGGGCGGATGGCGGTGGTCGCGGCGCCGAGGTGGACCCGGACGCCGAGGTCCTCGACGTACTTGCGCAGGACCGCGCCGCCGGCCTCGTCGACCTGCACCGGCATCAGCCGTGGTGCGAACTCGATCACGTGGGTGCGCAGGCCCAGCAGGCGCAGCGCGTTGGCCGCCTCCAGGCCGAGCAGGCCGCCGCCGATGACCGCACCGACCTCCCGGCCCGCGGCGTGCGCCCGGATCGCCTCCAGGTCGTCCAGCGTGCGGTAGACGAACACGCCCGCCTGGTCGACGCCGCTGATCGGCGGCACGAACGCGGACGAGCCGGTGGCCAGGACCAGGGCGTCGTACTCGTACATGCCGTGGGCGGTGGTGACCTTCCGGGCGGCCCGGTCGATCGTCAGCGCCGGCTCGCCGAGGTGCAGGTCGACCCCGTCCGGCACGTCGTAGGTGAGGTCCTGCGCGGACGCGCCGTCGAAGAACGCCGACAGCCGCACCCGGTCGTACGCCGAGCGGCTCTCCTCGGCCAGGACGGTGATCTCCCACTGGTCGGTGGTGTCGCGGGCACGCAGCGCCTCCACGAACCGGTGACCGACCATGCCATGGCCGACGACGACAACCTTCACCGGCCACCATCCAGATCGATGCTGGTCGTTGCAACGCTGGGTGCCCTCAGGTAACGCGGGCATGGCGGCACGGTTTCGGCGTTGTTACCGGCGGCAGCCGGCGGGACACCGGGCTGCGAGCTGGGGATGGCGACCGCTTCGGACATGGCCAAAAGGCTGCCGCCGGGCGGTTTCGCTCCAGCGTCCCGAATGTTTCGCGCCTGCTAAGAGCGCCTCACACGACCCTTGAGCAGGAAGTTACCGCAGGTGCCCCCGGCGGCGTCGATGAACGTCGATGCAGTGCGGTCCGGTGAAGGGTGTGCCAGATCCTCCCACGATAGGGTTCAGCGATCTGCTCGTGGGGGTAGACAGAAACGGACCCCGATATGAGGAGGAACCTGATGCGCTCGACCGCCAAGGTCACCCTGGTGGCCGTCACGGCGCTGGGCGTCGGACTCGCCGGCTGCAGCAACGGCGCCGGCACCCCGAGCGCCGGCAGCAGCGGCAAGACGTCGGCCGGCGCCTCCGCGGCGACGTCGTCCGGTGCTTCGTCCGGCGCCCCGGCCGGCGCGACCGGGACCGGCGCCGCGGCGCCGTGCCTGATCGGCACCTGGAAGGCCACCGGCCTCTCCGGCAAGCTCAGCGGCCCGGTCACGGGCACCTTCACCGGTGGTGGCGGCACTTTGCTGACCATCGACGGCGCCGGCAAGGCCCAGGTCGACTTCGGTGCGATGCAGCCGGTCACCTTCGCGTTCACCGTCTCCGGCGGCGACGTCAAGGGCAGCTTCGGTTACGGCGGCAAGGTCAACGGCACCATCAAGACGGCCACGGCCGCCACCGGCACGTGGGAGCCCGCCGGCACCGTCGACTTCAGCACGCTCACCGTCACCGTCGATCTGACCAGCCCCGCCGCGGTCCGGGTCGCGGACAAGGCCTCGATCGCCGACTTCGCCGGCACCGGCACCGCCGACACCGGCGGCGCGGTGGACGCCCAGCCCGTCCTCAAGAAGAGCAGCTACGACTGCTCCGGCGGCACGACGCTGAAGCTGGGTCCCCCGGCCGGCGGCCCCGACACCGGCACCTGGACCTTCACCAAGGCATAGAGCGAATCCCCACGGCGGCCGGTTCTCACAATCGTCGAACCGCCGCCGTGGGGGAAACGTTTCGGCGAGGATAAGAAGGGTGCGCGCGATGGAAATCCGGCATCCATACGGTCCCCACCATGACTCTCGCCGTGGAAACCGTCGAACCGGGCGGGCAGCCCCCTCGCCCCCGACGTGGTCGCTGGATCAACGACTGGCGACCCGAAGACCGCACCTTCTGGGATGAGGCCGGCGCGAAGATCGCCCGGCGCAACCTCATCGTCTCCATCCTGTCGGAGCACATCGGCTTCTCGATCTGGAGCCTCTGGTCGGTCTTCGTCCTGTTCCTCGGCCCGAAGTACGGCTTCGACCCGGCCCAGAAGTTCCTGCTCACCAGCGCGCCCACGCTCGTCGGCGCGGTGCTGCGCCTGCCCTACACCTTCGCCGTCGCCACCTTCGGCGGCCGCAACTGGACCATCTTCAGCGCCCTGATGCTGCTGGTCCCGAGCATCCTCGCCGGCATCATCCTGGAGCCCGGCGTCTCGTTCACCACGCTGCTGCTCGTGGCCTCGGTCGCCGGCGTCGGCGGCGGCAACTTCGCCTCCTCGATGGCCAACATCAATGCCTTCTACCCGCAGCGCCTCAAGGGCTGGGCCCTCGGCATCAACGCCGGCGGCGGCAACATCGGCGTCCCCGCCGTGCAGCTCGTCGGCCTGCTCGTCCTGGCGACCGCCGGTGCGAGCCACCCGCGCCTGATCATCCTGATCTACCTGCCGCTGATCGTCATCGCGGCCGCCCTCGCGGCGATCTACATGGACAATCTCACGCACGCCGCGAACGACCGGCACGCCATGCGCGACGTGATCAAGGACCGGCACGCCTGGATCATGTCGCTGCTGTACATCGGCACCTTCGGCTCGTTCATCGGCTTCGGCTTCGCGTTCGGCCAGGTGCTGCTGGTGCAGTTCAAGTCGGACTTCGACACCCCGGTCAAGGCGGCGTACCTGACGTTCCTCGGCCCGCTGCTCGGCTCGCTCATCCGGCCGATCGGCGGCGCCCTCGCCGACAAGTTCGGCGGCGCGAAAATCACCTTCTGGAACTTCGTCGGCATGGCGCTCGGCGCGACCCTGGTCCTCGTCGCGTCCCGGCAGCACTCCCTGCCGCTGTTCCTCACCGGCTTCATCGCCCTGTTCGTCTTCAGCGGCATCGGCAACGGCTCGACCTACAAGATGATCCCGGCGATCTTCCGCGCCAAGTACCCCGCCGACGAGAACCAGTCCCGGCGGCTCGCCACGGCGCTCATCGGGGTGGCCGGAGCGGTCGGCGCGGCCGGCGGCGTCCTGGTCAACCTCGCCTTCCGGCAGTCGTTCCTCGCGTACAAGACCGGCGACGGCGCATACATCGCCTTCCTCGCCTTCTACGCCGTCTGCTTCGCCGTCACCTGGTTCGTCTACCTGCGCAATTCACCCCGCAAACTCGAAGGGGTCTGAGGCCGTTTTGACCGCACAACAGCGGCCCGGTATCGTGGACCGCTGTTGTGCGATGACAAGGCGTCCCCACTGTTCGGGTACGCTAGGTGGTCGTGCGCCCCTTAGCGCCGCCATGAGAGCGCACCCCAGAACCGACGACGTGGAAGACAAGGTAGACCTGTGGGTACGTACAGCCCGAAGCCGGGTGAAATCGAGCGCGTGTGGCACGTCATCGACGCGTCGGACGTCGTGCTCGGCCGTCTGGCCACGCACGCCGCGACGTTGCTGCGCGGCAAGCACAAGCCGACGTTCGCCCCGCACGTGGACACCGGCGACTTCGTCATCGTGATCAACGCCGGCAAGGTGGCGCTGACCGGCAACAAGCGGCAGACCAAGGTCGCCTACCGCCACTCGGGCTTCCCGGGCGGCCTCAAGGCGGTCGGCTACGAGGAGCTGCTGACCAAGAACCCGGAGCGGGCGATCGAGCTGGCCGTCAAGGGCATGCTCCCGCACAACCGCCTCGGTGCCCGGCAGATCCGTAAGCTGAAGGTCTACGCGGGCGCCGAGCACCCGCACGCCGCGCAGCTGCCCCAGCCGTTCGAGATCAAGCAGATCGCGCAGTGAGCGCGGACGAAGGACTGAGCGTGACCGACGAGACCGTCGAGACCATCGACACCGAGCCCGCCGCTGAGCCGGCCGCCGCCGCTGTCGCCACCGTCGAGACCCCCGCGCCCGCCGTCGAGGCGACCGCCAAGGTCCCGACCCGTTCCCGCCGTGCCGGCCAGCCGATCCAGACCGTTGGCCGCCGCAAGGAAGCCATCGTCCGGGTCCGCCTGGTCCCCGGCACCGGCAAGTTCCTTCTCAACGGCCGTGAGCTGGAGAACTACTTCCCCAGCAAGGTCCACCAGCAGTCCGTCAAGGAGCCGCTGGTCATCGTCGAGAAGCTCGAGCAGTTCGACGTGTTCGCCAACCTGCGTGGCGGCGGCACCACCGGCCAGGCCGGCGGCCTGCGCCTCGCGATCGCCCGGGCCCTCATCGAGAACGACCCCGATGACCGCCCGGCGCTCAAGAAGGCCGGCTTCCTCACCCGTGACGCCCGCGCCACCGAGCGCAAGAAGTACGGTCTGAAGAAGGCCCGCAAGGCCCCGCAGTACTCGAAGCGCTAACCAAGCCTCTCGGCCGGGTGCACCCTGGAGGTGTACCCGGCCGATTTGCGTTCGCGGCCTTACAGCTCAACGGAGGTATCGCAGTGGGGCGACTCTTCGGCACCGACGGCGTCCGTGGACGCGCCAACGCCGACCTGACTCCCGAGCTGGCCATGGCGGTCGCCATCGCCGCCGCGCAGGTGCTGTTCGAGCGGGATCACTCCCATGCGCCTCTGGCCGTCGTCGGCCGCGACCCGCGGGCCAGCGGCGAGATGCTGGAGGCCGCCGTCGTGGCCGGGCTCACCAGCGCCGGGGCCAACGTGGTCCGGGTCGGGGTCCTGCCCACCCCGGCCGTCGCATACCTCACCGGCGTCCTGAACGCCGACATCGGTGTGATGCTGTCCGCCTCGCACAACCCGATGCCCGACAACGGGGTCAAGCTCTTCGCCGCCGGCGGGCACAAGATCCCCGACGAGGTCGAGGACGAGATCGAGCGCCTGATCGCCGAGGGCACCAAGACCCGCCCCACCGGCGCCGGCGTCGGCCGCGTCACGGATCTCGCCGACGGCGAGGACCGCTACGTGCGGCACCTGCTGACGTCCCTGCCCGGCCCGCTCGTCGAGCTCAAGGTCGTCGTCGACTGCGCCAACGGCGCCGCGTCGTCCGCCGCGCCGGAGGCGTACCGCCGCGCCGGTGCGCACGTCATCGCGATCAACGCGGACCCCGACGGCCTCAACATCAACGAGGACTGCGGCTCCAACCACCTCGGCCAGCTCCGCGCCGCCGTCGTCGAGCACGGCGCTGACCTCGGCATCGCCCACGACGGCGACGCCGACCGGGTCGCCGCCGTCACCGCCGACGGCGCCGAGGTCGACGGCGACCAGATCATGGCCGTCCTCGCCCTCGCCATGCGCGACGGCGGCCTGCTGAAGGACGACACCCTCGTCGCCACCGTCATGAGCAACCTCGGCCTGAAGATCGCCATGGCCGACGCCGGCATCCGGCTGCTCGAGACCCGCGTCGGCGACCGGTATGTCCTGGAGGAGCTGCGCGCGAAGGGCCTCGCCCTCGGCGGCGAGCAGAGCGGCCACATCATCATGCCGGCGTTCGCTACGACCGGCGACGGTGTCCTCACCGCCCTGCACCTCATGGGCCGCATGACCGGCACCGGCCGCACCTTGGCGGACCTCGCCTCCGTCGTCCGCCGCCTGCCGCAGGTGCTCATCAACGTCCCCGTCGGTGACCGCGCCGCCGCGGCCAGGGCCGCCCAGGTCCTCGATGCCGCCAAGCAGGTCGAGGCCGAGCTCGGCGGCACCGGCCGGGTCCTGCTCCGCCCGTCGGGCACCGAGCAGCTCGTCCGGGTCATGGTCGAGGCGGCCACCCAGGAAACCGCCCGCGAGGCCGCCGAGCGGATCGCCGCCATCGTCCGCGCGGTCTCCCCGGCCTAGTCCATGATCCGGAAGACTCCGGGCACTCCAGGGTGCACAAGGTCTTCCGGATCACGGCCCGCGGCTACCCGGTAGTAACGTGCGGCGCATGACTGATGCCCGCACCGTTCTCGTCACCGGCGCCTCCCGCGGCATCGGCAAGGCGACCGCCGTTGCCTTCGCCGCGCAGGGCTGCAACGTCGTGCTCACCTCGCGCGACCAGGAGGCCCTCGACGCCGTCGCGGAGGAGATCCGCGCCGCCCACCCGTCCGCCGGGGTGCTCGTCCACGTCGCCCACGCGGCCGAGCCCGACCAGGCCGGCGCAGTCGTCGACGCCGCCATGTCCCGCTTCGGCGCGATCGACGTCCTGGTCAACAACGCCGGCACCAACCCGTACTTCGGCCCGCTCATGGACATCGACCCGGTCCGCGCCGAGAAGACCGTCCGCCTCAACCAGTTCGGCCCGGTCCTGTGGAGCCAGCTGGCCTGGAAGGCGTCGATGTCCGCCCGCGGCGGCGCGATCGTCAACGTCGCCTCCGTCGGTGGCCTGCTCACCGAGCCCGGCATCGGCTACTACAACGCCACCAAGGCCGCCGTCATCCACCTCACCCGCCAGCTCGCCGCCGAACTCGCGCCCACGGTCCGCGTCAACGGCGTCGCCCCCGGGATCGTGCGCACCAAGCTCGCCCGCGGGCTGTGGGAGAACAACGAGCAGTTCCTCAGCGACAACCTGCCCCTCGGCCGCATCGGCGAGCCCGACGACATCGCCGACGTGATCACCTTTCTGGGCGGCCCGGCGTCCCGCTGGATGACCGGCCAGACGCTCGTCATCGACGGCGGCGCCCAGATCCGCTCATCCCTGGCCTGACGCCTCCCACCGCCCGCGCGCGCCGCCGGTATGACAGGGTTACCTCTGATCGTGTCAGCCGGCATCGCAGCATGAGGAGCCGACCATGAGAGCCGCGTGGCGAGTGGCGCAGGTCCGTGCGGCCGAAGAGGCCCTGATGAAGCAGCTGCCCGGCGGCACGCTCATGCAGCGAGCCGCCGCCGGTCTGGCCAGGCGCTGTGCGCAGACGCTGCCCAAGGTGTACGGCAGCCGCATCCTGCTCCTCGTCGGCCCCGGCAACAACGGCGGCGACGCGCTCTACGCCGGTGCGCTGCTGGCCCGGCGCGGGGCGCACGTCGAGGCGCTGGTGCTGGACGCCGAGCGGGTCCACCGGGGCGGTGCCGCCGCCCTGCACGCCGCCGGCGGGGCCCTGACCAGGACCGTCCCGGACCGGATCGACCTGGTCGTGGACGGCATCCTCGGCATCGGCGGCCGGGGCGGGCTGCGCGAGCCCGCCGCGAGCCGGGTCGCCGAGGTGTCCGGTTCGCTGCGCGGCGCCCCGGTGATCGCGGTCGACGTGCCCTCCGGCGTCGACGCCGACACCGGCGCCGTCACCGGGATGGCGGTCCGCGCCGACATCACCGTCACGTTCGGCGTGCTGAAGCCCGGTCTGCTCGTCGGTGCCGGCGCCGTCCACAGCGGACTCGTCGAGGTGGTCGACATCGGCCTGGAGCCCCACCTCGACGGCCACCCCGCCTGCTACGTGCCCGACGCCGACGACGTCGCCGCCTGGTGGCCGCGGCCCGTCGCCAACGACAACAAGTACTCCCGCGGGGTCGTGGGCGTCGCGACCGGTTCCGGGCAGTACCCGGGCGCCGCCGTCCTGTCCGTCTCCGGTGCGCTCGCCGGCCCGGCGGGACTCGTGCGCTACGCGGGCAGCGCCGCCGACGCCGTCCGGGCCCACCACCCGCCGGTGATCGCCAGCGACCGGGTCGCCGAAGCCGGCCGCGTGCAGGCCTGGACCTGTGGCAGCGGCCTGGGCACCGACGAGCGCGCGTACGCCGAGCTGCGCACCGTCCTCGGCGCGCCCGTCCCCGTCTGCCTCGACGCCGGGGCCCTGACGCTACTCGTCGACACCCGGATGGCCGACTGGCTCCGCGACCGCGACGCCCCGACGGTCGTCACCCCGCACGACGGGGAGTTCCAGCGGCTCGCGGGCGGCGCGCCCGGCGACGACCGGGTGGCCGCGGCCGTGCACCTGGCCGACCGGATGGACTCGGTCGTGCTGCTCAAGGGCGACCGGACGATCATCGCCACCCCCGACGGCCGGGTGTTCGTCAACCCGACCGGCACCCCGGCGCTGGCGACCGGGGGCACCGGTGACGTCCTCGCCGGGCTGCTCGGCTCGCTCCTCGCGGCGGGCCTGCCGACGGAGCACGCCGCCGCGGCGGCCGCGTTCGTGCACGGCCTGGCGGGCCGGCTCGCCGCCGCGCGGGGCCCGGTCACCGCCGCCGACGTCGCCGCCCACCTCGCCGAGGCCGTGGCCACCCTCCGCTGACCTTTC
>NZ_JBHSIU010000086.1:121664-283346 GCF_042653625.1 Dactylosporangium cerinum
GTCGATGCGGCGGCGCGACACCAACTGACCCCGACCTCATGATCCGGAAGAGCCTGTGTACCCAGGGGTGCACAGGCTCTTCCGGATCATGGGGAGACGGGCCCGAGCCCGAAAGCGGGGGCACCGCTTAGGCTTAGGTGCATGTGGCAGGCTCAGGTCCGGATCGACCTCGACGCGATCCGGCACAACGTGGCGACCCTCCGGGGGTTGCTGCGGCCCGGGACCGCCCTGATGAGCGTGGTCAAGGCCGACGCGTATGGCCACGGCCTGCTCCCCGTCGCCACCGCCGCCGTGCAGGCCGGCGCGACCTGGCTCGGTGCCGCAACGCTCGACGAGGCGCTGACCCTGCGCGAGCACGGCATCACCGTGAGAATCCTGTCCTGGCTGCACAGCCCCGGTCGCCCGCTGCACGAGGCGATCACCGCCGGCGTCGACCTGTCCGCGTCGTCGCCGGACGCCCTGGACGAGATCGCGGCCGCCGCCCGGCAGGCGCACCGCCCCGCGGCGGTCCACCTGAAGGTCGACACCGGCATGTCCCGCAACGGTGCCACCCGCGCCGACTGGCCGGCGCTGCTCACCGCCGCCGCGAAGGCCGAGGCCGACGGCGACATCGAGATCGCCGCCGTCTGGAGCCACTTCGCCTGCGCCGACGAGCCCGGCCATCCGTCGATCCTGCGGCAGCAGCTCGCGTTCGACGACGCCCTCGACGTCGCCGCCGGGCTCGGGGTCGAGCCGCCGCTGCGGCACCTGGCCAACTCCGCCGCCACGCTGACCCTCCCGGAGAGCCACTTCGACCTGGTGCGGGTCGGCCTGTCCACGTATGGTCTCGAGCCGATCCCGGGCGCCGCCCCCGACCTCCGCCCCGCGATGAGCGTCCACGCCAGGGTCGCCCTGGTGAAGGCCGTCCCGGCCGGCGAGGGCGTGTCCTACGGTCACACGTACAAAATCCTCATGGACACGAATCTCGCGCTCGTGCCGCTCGGCTACGCCGACGGCGTCCCCCGCTCCGCGAGCAGCCGCGGCCTGGTCGAGATCGGCGGCAAGGTCCGCCGCGTGGTCGGGCGGGTCTGCATGGACCAGATCATGGTCGACTGCGGCGACGACGAGGTGCGCCCCGGCGACGAGGCCGTCCTCTTCGGTGCCGGCGGGCGCGGCGAGCCGACCGCAGACGACTGGGCCGCCGCCGCCGACACGATCAACTACGAGATCGTCGCGCGGATGGGCAGCAACCGGACACCGCGCGTCTACGTGGGGGAGCAGGCATGACAGGAAGCGACGTCGAGATCAAGAGCGGCAGCCGGCGGCGCAAGGTCGGCATCATCGGCGCGATCCTCGGCGTGGCCGCCGCCGGTGTCGCGGCCGGTGTCGCCACCGAGCGGTATCTCGTGCACCGGTCGAAGCGCGCCGACGACGTCTACGCCGACGAGGAGTTCGGTGTCTGGGACTCCGACGAGGAGCTCACCGTCACCACCGACGACGGCATCGACCTGCACGTCGAGATCGTGAACGGCCCCGACAGCGACCAGGCGGACCAGCCGACGCTGGTGTTCGTGCACGGGTTCTGCCTCGACATGGGCACGTTCCACTTCCAGCGCAAGGCCCTGGAAGGCAAGCACCGCATGGTCTTCTACGACCAGCCCGGCCACGGCCGCTCCGGCCGGCTGCGCAAGGGCGAATACTCCCTGGACGCACTCGGCGCCGGCCTCCGCGCGGTGCTGCAGGCCACCGCCCCGACCGGCCAGGTCGTCCTGATCGGCCACTCGATGGGCGGCATGACGATCATGGCCCTCGCCGAGCAGGTCCCGGAGCTGTTCGAGTCCCGGGTCGAGGCGGTCGTGCTCATCTCGACCTCCGCCGGCAAGCTCGACCAGGTCAACTTCGGCCTGCCCGAGGTCGTCGCCAAGTTCCGCCGGCCGCTGCTGCCCGTGGTCGGCATCGCCGGCCCGATCAGCTCCGGCGTCGTCGACCGGGCCCGCCGCGCCTCCACCGACCTCGCGTGGCTGCTCACCCGGCGCTACGGGTTCGGCACCGCCCGCCCCAGCCCCGCCCTGGTCTCCTACGTCGAGAAGATGAACACCACCACCTCGACCGACGTCATCGCCCGATACCTGCGGACCCTCTACACCCACGCGCGGCTGCTGGTCCTCGGCCCGCTGCGGCGGGTGCCGGTCCTGCTCGTCTGCGGCGACCGCGACGTGCTCACCCCGCTCACCCACACCCGCGAGATCGCCGCCGTCCTGCCCGAGGCCGAGCTCGTCGTCGTCGCCGACGGCGGGCACGTCGTCATGCTCGAGCACGCCGACGAGGTCAACAACGCGATCGAGACGTTCCTCAAGCGGGTCCTGAGCCGGTGACACCAAACCCAGTGACACGTAACCCGGTGACCCGCACGCTGCCGGCCGTCGAGGACACCCACGCCTTCGGCCGCCGTCTCGCCACGGTCCTGCGCGCCGGCGACCTCGTCCTGCTCACCGGCCCGCTCGGTGCCGGGAAGACCGCCCTCGCCCAGGGCATCGGCGCCGGCCTGCGGGTCCAGGGCGCGGTCACCTCACCGACGTTCGTGATCGCCCGCGTGCACCGGCCGGCGAGCGACGGTGGGGTCGCCATGGTGCACGTGGACGCGTACCGGCTGGGCGACGTGAAGGATCCGCTCGGCGAGATCGACGCCCTCGACCTCGACGCCACCCTCGAAGAATCGGTGACCGTGGTCGAGTGGGGCGAGGGCTTGGTCGAGCAGCTCACCGACGACCACCTCGAGCTCCGCCTGACCCGCCACGACGACGACTCGCGCACCGTCACCGCCGTGCCGCACGGCCAGGGGTGGTCGGGCCGGTTACGCGGGCTGCAGGACCTCCCAGACGTCGACTGAGGTGCCCTCGTCGTCGGTGCAGCGGGCCAGCAGGTGGCGGCCCTCGTGGGAGAACGCGGTCCGGACCTGCTTGCCCGGCGACAGGTCGGCGCGGAACACCTCCACCTCCGTCTCCAGGTCGCGGACCGAGACCGAACCGTCGAGCACCGCGGCCCGCAGCCGGCCGTCGGGCGACGCCATCTCGGTGGCGAACGCGTCCGCGCGGCTGGAGCCCGTGTAGCCGGTGAACCGCCGGGCCAGATCCTCACCGACGACCCGGTCGAGGCGCGCACCGGTCGCCAGGTCCCACACGGTCGCCACGTCGCGGCGATACCGGCCGACGCTCGCCGCGCCCTCGCCGGTGGCGACGAGCCGCCACTCGCCCTCGTTGACCAGCACTGCATCCGGGCGGTGCGCGTCGGAGAAGCTGCTGGTCATGCGGCCGGACAGCACGTCCCAGACGCAGAAGTGGCCCTCGGCGTCCCAGGTGACCAGGGACAGCTGATGGTTGGGGCCGAGCGCGACCTGCCCGTGTTGGGGGCGGCCCGCGCCGCGGCCGGGACGCAGCTCGGTGACCAGGGCGCCGCTGTCGATCGAGCGGACCTTCACGTATTCACCGGTGCGGGAGCACTCCACGAGCATCCGCCGGTCCGGCATGAGCATCCAGTCGCCGGAGACCCGCAGATGGTGGCGTTTCGCCAGCTGGAACCGCTCCACCGTCGGGGAGATCCGCACGTGCGCGGCCGCCGTGCCGGAGACGACCATGCCGCCGATCGGGACGCGGTGCTCCAGCAGGACCCCGTCGGCGCGGCCGGCGTTGAGGTCGAAGACCCGGTCGTCGGCGGTGCGGACCTGGGCGAGCGGCGCACCCTGCCGGTACTGCTCGCCCTCCTTCACCAGCCAGCGGACCAGCCGCCCCCGCCCGCCGGGCACCGTCCAGGCGAGCGGCTCGACCCGCCACGGCGCCGGATCGGCCGGAAGCGAACGGCTCAACCGGCCACCGGCCAGCCGGGCCGCGCCGCGCAGCACCGCCAGCTCCGGCTCCGGTGGCCGGGTCACCGGGCGGCTCAGCCCGTTGTGCAGCGTCGGCGCGGGCGTCGGCAGGTGTGCGCAGCCGCCGACCAGCAGGACCGCCGCGACGTCCCCCGGCACGATCCCGGCCCGCGCGATCACCGCGCGGCAGCTGGCGATGAGCCACCGGTTGGCCGGCTCGGTCAGCTGGTCCAGCAGGCGCCGGTCGATGGTGTACGCCGGAGCCCCCGGCTCGATGTGATCCGTCGCCTCCGGCACCTCACTCAGCCGGTGCTTGAGCTTGCGCACGATGTCCAGAGCGTGGAAACCGGCCCGCACACTGACGTCACCACCGGCCGAGAACGCGGGCTCCACCCACTCCGCCAGGCTCGTGCGCAGGTCCGCGGCGAGCATCACGTCGAGGTCGCGGCCGTTGCCGGAGCCCTCCTGGCTCAACGGCACCGGCACGCCGTGCTGCATCTGGGTCAGCGTCGCGCTCCAGGTCGCGCCGAGGTCACAGACCAGCAGGTAGCCGCCCTCCGGGATCTCCAGCGCCGCGAGCGGGTCGAGGACGGCGGCGGACGCGTCGTGGACGAGCTCGACGTCGGGGAAGCCGGCGACGGCCGCCGCGGTGACGAGGACCTCCCGCCGCGGGTCATGGGTGCGGTACGCGGCCGGCACCGTCACGACGAGCCGCCCGATCCTGCCGTGCAGCCGGGTGGCCTCCTCGATGACGGCGTCCAGCGCCGCCGTGGTCAGCTCCGTGCCGTTGACGAGCTGGTCACCGAGCCAGATCGGGGCGTTCGCGTCGACCGCCCGGCGCACCCCGTCCACGTAGTGCCGCGGATGCTGGTCGCGTCGCTGCTCGGCGACGGCGCCCACGGACAGCCGCGGCCGGCCCGGTGCCGGGTCCAGGCTGGCGCCGCCCGGCCACCGGACCGAGCCGGTGACGGGCTCCCGCACCAGATGCAACTGGTCGTGCACGACGACAGCGGCGGACATGGCCCAGGAACCCATATCCACAACCAGGACCGGCTCGGTCATCGGCTCTCCTGACGCATCCCGCCTAGATGTCGGCCGATGCTAGGCTCGGCTCGTTGCGAATCGGTTAACGGATCGCGGACGCGACCGCGGACGTGCGTCACAGGCCGGTCGGTAGAGTTGGCGCCGTGCTGGTGATGGTGGTGGACTCCTCGACGCCCGCGGTGACGGCCGCGCTCGTCCGCGTCGAGGACCCCGAGCTGCCGGGCGGCGGGGATCCGCTGGTCACCGTCCTTGCCGAGCGGGTCACCGTGGACGGCAGGGCGCACGGCGAGCTGCTCGCCCCGCAGATCCAGGCCGTCCTCGCCGAAGGCGGTGCGGCCCCGGGCGACCTGGCCGCCGTCGTGGCCGGCACCGGACCCGGCCCGTTCACCGGCCTGCGGGCCGGCATGGTCACCGCCGCCGCGCTCGGCCACGCCCTCGACATCCCCGTCTACGGGGTCTGCTCGCTCGACGGCATCGGTCACGGGCAGCCCGGCCGGCTCCTCGTCGCCACCGACGCCCGCCGCAAAGAGGTCTACTGGGCGGTGTATTCCGGTGGTGTCCGCGTCGACGGGCCCGCGGTCGACAAACCCGCCGCCGTCAGCGTCGAGGTGGACGCGGCCGCCGGTGACGGCGCCGACAAATACGCCGAGGTGTTCGGGCTGCCGTTGCTGCCGCCGCGGTACCCCTCCGCGCGCGCTCTCGCCGCCCTCGCCGCCGACCGGGTCCGGGCCAAAGCCCCCGGCGAGACCCTGACCCCCCGCTACCTGCGCCGCCCCGACGCGGTCGCCCCCGGCGAGCGGAAGCCGGCGCTGCCGTGACGGTCGACCTGGCCGACCTGCGCTGGTTCCACATCGACGCGCTGCTCCCGATCGAGGACGAGCTGTTCGGCGAGGAACGCTGGTCCGCCGGCATGTTCTGGAACGAGCTGGCCAGCGGTCACCACTATCTCGTGGCGCTCGACGGCGACCGGGTCGTCGGTTATGCCGGGCTCGCCCTGGCCCTGCCCGACGAGGCCTGGATCCAGAACGTCGGTGTCCGCAAGGACGCGCAGCGGCGCGGGATCGGCCGGCGGCTCCTGGAGGCACTGCTCGCCGAGGCCGCCCGGCACGGCGCGCGGCAGGTGCTGCTCGAGGTCGCCGTCGACAACCTGCCCGCCCAGAAGCTGTATGCCGGCTACGGATTCGAAGGCATCGGCGTCCGGAAGGGCTACTACCAGCCGAGTAACACGGATGCACTGGTGATGATGCGTGAAGACTGAGCCACTGGTCCTCGGGATCGAGACCTCCTGCGACGAGACGGGGGTCGGCGTCGTGCGCGGCCACACCCTGCTCGCCGACGAGGTCGCCTCCAGCGTCGAGGAGCACGCCCGCTTCGGCGGGGTCGTGCCCGAGGTGGCCAGCCGGGCCCACTTCGAGGCGATGGTCCCGACGGTCCAGCGGGCCCTCGACACCGCCGGGATCACCCTCGCCGACGTCGACGCGATCGCCGTCACCGCCGGCCCCGGCCTCGCCGGCGCGCTGCTCGTCGGGGTCGCCGCGGCCAAGGCCTACGCGCTGGCCGCGGGCAAACCCATCTACGGCGTCAACCACCTCGCCGCGCACGTCGCCGTCGACACCCTCGAACACGGGCCGCTGCCCGAACCCGCGATCGCCCTGCTGGTCTCCGGCGGCCACTCCTCGCTGCTGCAGGTCGACGACCTGGCCGGCCGGGTCGAGCCGCTCGGCGCCACCATCGACGACGCGGCCGGCGAGGCGTTCGACAAGGTCGCCCGGCTGCTCGGGCTGCCGTTCCCTGGTGGGCCACCGATCGACCGGGCCGCCCGCGACGGGCAGATCGTCATCCCGTTCCCGCGCGGGCTCAGCGCCGCCCGGGATCTCGTCGAGCACCGCTTCGACTTCTCGTTCTCGGGGCTCAAGACCGCCGTCGCCCGCTGGGTCGAGGCCCGGCAGCGCGCCGGCGAGCCCGTCCCGGTCAACGACGTCGCCGCCAGCTTCCAGGAGGCCGTCTGCGACGTCCTCACCAACAAGGCCGTCGACGCGTGCCTCGACCGCGGCGTCCGCACCCTCGTCATCGGCGGCGGGGTCGCGGCCAACTCCCGGATCCGGGCCCTCGCCCAGGAACGCTGCGACAAGCACGGCATCACGCTGCGCGTCCCGCGGCCCAAGCTGTGCACCGACAACGGCGCCATGGTCGCCGCGCTCGGCGCCCACCTCGTCGCCGCCGACGCGCCCCCTGGCAACCTCGGGCTTCCCACGGATTCGGCGATGCCGATCACCATGGTCACGGCGTGACCGGAGCGGAGCGGAGGTCGCGCCGTGACGGGCTTTGAGGCAATGGAATGCAGCGTGACCGGAGCGGAGCGGAGGTCGCGCCGTGACGGGTCTTGAGGCCGAGGAAGGCAGGCTGAGCGGCATGGGAGTAGAGTCCAGCGCCGTGATCGTGCGCATGTGGGAGGTCCGGGCGCATCCCGAGGCGTTCGACGAACTGCTGTCCTGGGTGTGTGAGGCGATGCTGCCCAAGGTGGAGGTCCACCCGCTGCACATCTCCAGCGAGGTGTACTCGTCCACTGACCACCGGCTCGTCGTCATCTCCAAGTGGCGGGGCAGCACCCCCGAGGAGTTCAGCGACCCGCCGTCCCACCTCGTCTCCCGCCGCCCCCAGGCCTGGGACTTCACCGAGGTGGACCGCTGAGATCCTGCCCACCGGCTGGGAAAATGTAAGGCGCCGGGAAGGGCTGCCGGGTTACCGTCGGCGGGCCATGAAACGGTTGCCGCTCGACGATCCCGGTGAACCCGACAGCAGAACCGCCGGCAGGTATCTGCTGTGGGTGCTGCGCAACCAGCTCCCGACGATCCTGCCCGGCATCGCCCTCGGCGTCGTCTGGATGGTCAGCCAGGCTCTCGTCCCCGCCGCGCTCGGCGCCGGCGTCGACGCCCTCACCGCGCACGACCGGACCGCCCTGCTCGGCGCCGGCGGCGCCCTCCTCGGCCTCGGCATCATCACCGCGATCAGCGGCATCATGCGGCACCGGTTCGCCGTCACCAACTTCCTCGGCGCCGGCTTCCGCACCGTGCAGGTCACCGCCCGGCACGCGACCCGCCTCGGGGCGACCCTGCCGAAGAAGGTCGCCGCCGGCGAGGTCGTCAGCATCGGCACCACCGACTTCGACCACGTCGGCTACTCGATGGACGTCAGCGCCCGCACCGGCGGCGCCGTCGTCGCGATCATCGTCGTCGCCGCGCTGCTGCTCGACGTGTCCGTGCCGCTCGGCCTCGTCGTCGTCATCGGCGTGCCGCTGCTCGTCGGCGTCGTCGGCCTGCTCATCAAGCCCCTGCACCAGCGCCGCCGAGCCCAGCGCGAGCTCGCCGGCGCGCTCACCGGCCGCGCCGCCGACATCGTCTCCGGCCTGCGGATCCTGCGTGGCGTCGGCGGCGAGGACGTCGTGTCCGCCCGATACCGGACCGAGTCCCAGCAGGTGCGCGCCGCCGGCGTCCGGGTCGCCAAGGTCGAAACCCTCCTCGAAGGCGCGCAGGTGCTCCTCCCCGGCCTGTTCGTCGCCCTCGTCACCTGGCTCGGCGCCCGGTTCGCCGTCGCCGGCAAGATCACTCCGGGCGAGCTCGTCGCCTTCTACGCCTATGCCGCGTTCCTCGTCGGTCCACTGCGGACACTCACCGAGTTCGCCGAGAAGCTGACCCGCGGCCTCGTCGCCGCCGGCCGCGTCATCACCCTCCTGGGCGTCGAACCCGAGCTGCGCGACCCGGCCGAACCATCCGCCGTCACCGCCGGGGACCTGGCCGACCCCGGCTCGGGTTTCGTCGCCGGCCGCGGGAGCTTCACCGCGATCGCCGCCACCCGGCCCGAGGACGCCGCCGCGATCGCGGACCGGATCGGCCTGCTCGACCCGGCGTCGGAGGCGCTTCTGCTGGGCGTACCCCTGCAAACCCTGAAGATCGATGACGTCCGGTCGCACATCGTCGTCGCCGACAATGACGACCGCCTCTTCCGCGGGCGCCTGGGCGACGAACTCGGCGCCCGGCCCGCCGCCGTCCTCGCCGCCCTCGACGCCGCTGCGGCCCGCGACATCGTCGCCGCCCTCCCCGATGGCCTCGACACCGAGATCGCCGAGCGCGGCCGCGACTTCTCCGGCGGCCAGCAGCAGCGCCTGCGCCTCGCCCGTGCCATCGCCCTCGACCCGCCGGTCCTCGTCCTGGTCGAGCCGACCAGTGCCGTCGACACCCACACCGAGGCGCTCATCGCCCGCAACCTCCCCACCGTGCGCACCGGCCGGACCACCGTCGTGTGCACCACCAGCCCGCTGCTGCTCGACCGCGCCGACACCGTCGCGTTCGTCGACGTCACCGGCCGCGTCGCGGCCACCGGCACCCATCGCGAGCTGCTCGACGGCTGCCCGGCGTACGCCGCGACCGTCACCCGGGAGGACGACGCCTGATGCTGCCCATCGCCTCCGGCGCCGAGGTCCGCGCCTACCTGCGGCGCCTGATCAAGGCCCACCCGCGGATGCTCGCCCTGGTCGTCGTCCTGCACGTCGGCGCCGCCGTGGCCGGCCTCGTCACCCCCCGCCTGCTGGGCGACCTGGTCGAGAAGACCTCCGCGGGCACGACCACCGCGACCGTCGACCGCGTCGCCCTCACCATCACCGGCGTCATCGTGATCGTGTCGGTGCTGGTGCGCTACGCCCGGCTCGCCTCCGCCCGCCTCGGCGAGCAGGTCCTCGCGACCCTCCGCGAGGAGTTCGTCGACCGGGTCCTCGCCGTCCCACCGTCCACGGTGGAACGCGCCGGCACCGGCGACCTGCTCACCCGCGCCTCCCGCGACGTCGAAGGCACCTCCAGCACGGTCCGTTTCGCCCTGCCCGAGGTCGTCATCGGCGTCCTGCAGGTCCTGCTCACCCTCGGCGCCGTCGCCATCCTGTCGCCGCTCCTGCTGCTGCCCGCCCTCATCGCCGTGCCGGTCCTGTGGTCCAGCTCCGTGTGGTACTTCCGCCGCGCCCCCGCCGGCTACCTGGCCTCCAGCGCCGCCTTCGCCCAGCTCACCGACGGCCTCGCGGAGACCGTCGAGGGTGCCCGCACCGTCGACGTGCTGCGCCTGCGGCACCGGCGGGTGCAGCGCACCCAGGAGCACCTGCGCGGCGTGTACGGCACCAACCTGTACACACTGAAACTGCGCACCGTCTTCTTCCCGCTCACCGAGTTCGGCTACGTCCTGCCCGGCGCCGTCACCCTCGTGGCCGGCGGCTGGTACGTGATGGAGGGGTGGGCGACCGTCGGCCAGGTCACCGCCGCCGTGCTGTACTTCGTCGCCCTGATCGACCCGCTCGACCGGGTCCTGTCCTGGTTCGACCAGTTGCAGGTCGGCCTGGCCTCCTTCGCCCGCATCGTCGGCGTCCAGTCCGTTCCCGTGCCCGCCGCCGACGCTCCGCCGGCGTTCACTGATGAACGGATCGTGGCTCGGGGCGTGCGATTCTCGTACGTCGACGGCCGCGACGTCCTGCACGGCGTCGACCTGGAGATCCGCCCCGGCGAGCGGCTCGCCATCGTCGGCCCCTCCGGCGCGGGCAAGTCCACCCTCGGCCGCCTCCTCGCGGGCATCTACACCCCTGGCGCCGGGACGGTCACCGTCGGCGGCGTTGCTCTTGCTGACCTGCCGCTGGCCTCGTTACGGCGGCACGTCGCCCTCGTCACCCAGGAACACCACGTCTTCCTCGGCACCGTCCGCGACAACCTCGTCCTCGCCCGGCCCTCGGCCCCGGTCGCGGAGCTGCGCCGGGCCCTCGCCACCGTCGACGCCCTGGACTGGGTGGACGCCCTGCCCGACGGGCTGGACACGGTGCTGGGCGAGCCGCCCCTGTCACCGGCGCAGGCGCAGCAGCTGGCCCTCGCCCGGCTCGTCCTCGCCGACCCGCACACCCTCGTCCTGGACGAGGCGACGTCCCTCATCGACCCGCGGGCCGCCCGGCACCTCGAACGCTCCCTCGCCGGCGCCCTGGAAGGACGCACGGTGATCGCGATCGCGCACCGGCTCTTCTCCGCCCACGACGCCGACCGGGTCGCGGTCGTGGAGGACGGCCGGATCACCGAACTCGGCAGCCACGACGACCTGGTCGCCGCCGACGGGGCGTACGCCGCCCTGTGGCGCTCCTGGCACGGGACCGACCACCAGTTCTCATGATCCGGAAGACCTTGGGTACTCCTGACCACCCAAGGTCTTCCGGATCACGGAGAGGGTCAGTGGAAGGCGGCGTAGACCAGGCCCAGCAGGACGGCGGCGATCAGGGCGATCGCGAACACCAGCAGCACGTGGCGGTCGTTGGCGGCCTCGCTGCCGGCAGTCGCCGCCGGGGTGGGTGGCAGCGCCGGGAGGTCGTGGGTGGCGGCGCGCAGGTCGTCGAGGGTCTTCGCGGCGAGGACCGTGTCGCAGCGGTCGGCGAACTCGTCCAGGGTGAGGCGGCCCAGCTGGGTGTGGTGCTCCAGCGCCTCGATGACGCGCTGGCGGTCCTCGTCCGAGGCGCGCATGGTCAGCGGGCCGAGCCGGCGGTCGTCGTCAGCCGTGGGCATGATCAGTGGGCCGCGATGTCGGCGAGCACGGCACCGGTGACCTGGACGAGGTCGTCGGGGGCGAGCTCGATCTGCAGGCCGCGGCGGCCGCCGGAGACGTACATCGTGGACAGTCCGGAAGCCGACGCGTCGATGACGATGGGGAGCCGGGAGCGCTGGCCGACCGGGGAGATGCCGCCCGTCACATAGCCGGTGGCGCGTTCGGCGGCGGCGGGCTCGGCCATCGCGGCGCGTTTGCCGCCGACGGCGGCGGCCAGGGCCTTGAGGTCCAGGGACGTCGACACGGGCACCACACCGACCGTGAGCTGGCCGTCGATGGTGGTGACGAGGGTCTTGAAGAGGCGGGACGGCTCGACGCCGAGGGCCGCCGCGGCTGCCTCGCCGTAGGAGGCAGCCCGGGGGTCGACCTCGTAGGTGTGCGGAGTGAACGCGATCTTCTGCCGCGCCAACAGTGCGGTCGCCGGGGTGCCCTTGCTCGCCACTGGCCCACAATAGCGAGATGCAGATCGGTGCCGTCCAGATGTACCTGGGCTACGGGCACATCTTCCTGGGCGCCACCAGCGGCCGTGACATGTCCGTGTTCGACGGTGACGGGCCGATCACCGCGACCGACCGGCACGTGCGGGTCGCGGCGCGGCCGCAGGTCGGGCTGGTCAGGGTCCGGTTGTGGCAGGGGGCCGGGCCGCGGGTCGGCCGGCTGGTGTTCGACGGGGTGCTGGACCTGCCGGACGCCCGGTTCTGTGTGGAGGAGGCGACGGGGCTGTCGCGGTTCGTGACGAAGGTCAGTTCGGTGGAGCCGCGGGTGCTTGTCGCCGTCGACGACCCGGGGCACGCGTCGCGGATCGACGTGGTCCTCGAGCCGGAGTTCGTGCCGCGCAGCGCGCAGGTGTGGACGTCGGGGGAGCCGCCGTTTCCGAAGCTGACGGTCGCGCCGACGGCGCCGCGGCACCGGGCGGACGTGTTCGCCGACGCCCTGGCCGGGCACGACTTCCCGCGGCGGCGGCTGGCGGCGGCGCTGACGGTGATGGGGGAGGAGCGGCGGGTCCGGGGTTCGGAGCAGATCATCGCGTTCTTCATCAACGACGTCGTCGAGTGGCTGCGCTGGCTGCATGAGCGCATCACGTGGGACATGTGCCGCGAGTCGGGGCGGATGCTGACGGAGCAGCTGGGGCGCCGCCCGCCGGAGGACCTCGCCGACGACGTCCTCATCGACCTGCAGCGCCGCCTGGGCCAGCAGCTCTACTGACCCGGGCGGCGACCTGGATCAGGGGACTCTGCGAAGCAGGAGCACGGCCGGCGCGCCGGCCACCCGGGTCAGGGCGATCACCGCGGCCTGGGTGCCCGACAGCCGCAGCGACCTGCGCAGCTCCTCCACGTCCAGGGCGGAGCCGCGTTTGAGGATCGTCAGCGCGCCGACGTCCAGGGACCGCAGCGCGGTCCGCAGCCGCTTCAACGCGACCGGCAGCTGGTCGAGCACCTCGTAGCAGCGCCCGAACGGGGTCGGCACCGGTGTCGCGGTGTAGACGTAGGCGATGGTGGGGTCCGCCAGGGTGCCGCCGACCGTCGCGGCGAACTCGGCGACGAGGTGCGACCGGATCACGGCACCGTCCGGGTCGTACACGAAATTTCCGACCGGTCCGACCGGGGCGGCCAGCGAACCGCTCCCCGTCAGCGACTCCACCGACGAACCCTGGAACAGGGTCGCCCGCCGGGGAGCGGACGCGAGCGGGCCGCACCACGCCGCCGCCTCCACCACGTCACCGTCGACCGAGACCCATTCCCCCTCGGCCCCCGGCGGCAACATCGCGTGGTCGATCCCGGGAGCGAGTTTCAGCACCGTCATCGGCACGCGGGCGGCCAGCCCGACGACGAAGTCCCACGGCGGCGAGTAGGCGCGGGGGTCGAACACCCGCCGCCCGCCGGAGGTGCGCCGGGCGGGGTCGCAGAACACGGCGTCGACCTCGTCCAGCGGGACGGATGCCGCGTCGCGGGGCTCCACTCGTACCAACTGGGAAAGACCCAACGCGAGCACGTTCGCCGACGCGGTCGCGGCCGTCTCCTCGCTCGCGTCGACGGCGTGCACGCGCAGGCCGGCCCGGGCGAAGGCGATGGTGTCCGCACCGATGCCGCAGCCCAGGTCGGCGACGCTGGTCGCGCCCGCGGCGGCGAGCCGGGCCGCCCGCCGGGCCGCGACGGGACCCCGGGTCGCCTGTTCGAGACCGGCCCGGGTGAAGTGCATCACGCCCGCGTCGGCGCCGAACTTGGCGACCGCCTTGCGTCGCAGCGCCACCTGGGTCAGCGCGGTGGCGGCGAGGTCCGGCGGGAAGCCGGCCGCCCGCAGCGCCGACGCGGCCGCCAGGGGGTCGCCGTCCGGCAGTGCCGCCGCGGCTTTCAGGGCCTGTTCGAGCATGCGTTATGAGATCCCTAGGATGCCGTTGGCCTTGCCGAGACTCTTCTTGACCTTGAAGGTATAGCTGTCGCCGGCATTCGACGAGCCGTGCACCAGCCAGTAGTCGCCCTTGTCCTCCTTGGGCTGGCCCTCGGTCCAGTTCGGCGGGGCCTTCTTGCCACCGTAGTTGCCCGCGATGGAGTGGCTGGAGTAGATCGCCATGCGTTGCGTGTTGCCGTTGTACCAGGCGTTGATGAAGTTGTTCACGTAGCTGGACGGGTCCGAGGGGTACTCGGTCTTCTCGATCACGACGTCGGTGACGGCCTGCGGCTTGCCCAGCTTCTGCTCGTCGACCGTGACCTGGAGCTGGTCGCCGTGGTCGTTGCGCAGGATGCAGTCGGAACCGTCCTTCTTCGCGTACTTCCAGTTGGTGTCGGCGCCCTTTTCGATGTACTGGAAGTTGGACACGGCGCCGGCGCCGGCGAGCTGCTTGATCCGGCCGCTGTCGTTCCTGGTCCACGCGGTGACGACCGCCTGGCAGTAGCCCTTCGCGTCACCCGGGTAGGTGGGCGCGGCGCTCTTGTCCGTGGCGGGGCTCTGGTTGCCGCCGTCGGATGCCGCGGTGGAGGCGCCTCCGCCGTTGGTGTTCTCGCCGAACGCGGAGGAGTCCGAGGGGCCGGTGCTGGTGGCGGCCACGGGCGTGCCCCCGCCGTCCTTCTTGCCGCAGGCGGTGAGAGACCCCACGGTCAGGAGGGCGACGATCAGCGTGCCGAGCAGCCTCTTCATACCGCTGAGCGTAGATCGGCGGCGGTGTGCACGCCGCGGTCCGTCGCGTAGCCGACGACGGGTGAATTCGTGGCGTGTTTGGCACTCTCCTTGACGGAGTGCTAGCCAGCGACATAACCTCCGATTAGCACTCTCGTGTCGAGGGTGCCAGCCAACCGGCTGAAGCCGGCACCCGCGACGACGGCTTCACCGGGCACTCGATAGCGCAAGATTCAATACCCCAGGAGGGTATGCCCGTGACTACCGCGACGAAGGTTGCGATCAAGCCGCTCGAGGACCGCATTCTGGTCCAGGCCAACGAGGCTGAGACGACCACCGCCTCGGGCATCGTCATCCCGGACACGGCCAAGGAGAAGCCCCAGGAGGGCACCGTCCAGGCTGTGGGCCCCGGTCGTATCGACGACAAGGGCAACCGGGTTCCGATCGACGTCAAGGTCGGCGACACCGTCATCTACTCGAAGTACGGCGGCACCGAGGTCAAGTGGGGCGGCCAGGAGTACCTCGTGCTCTCCGCCCGTGATGTCCTCGCGGTCATCGAGAAGTGACCCAGACCAACAAGTAGAGCAGTGGCCACCGCCCCGGACCCGTGCGCGCAGCGCTGGCGGCCGGGGCGGTGTCGCCTTTGAAGGGACATCACACGCATGGCGAAGATCCTGAGCTTCTCCGACGAGGCGCGCCACCTGCTGGAGCACGGCGTCAACCGCCTGGCCGACACGGTCAAGGTCACGCTCGGCCCGCGCGGGCGCAACGTCGTTCTGGACAAGAAGTTCGGTGCCCCGACCATCACCAACGACGGTGTGACGATCGCGAAAGAGATCGAGCTCACCAACCCTTATGAGAACCTCGGCGCCCAGCTGGTCAAAGAGGTCGCCACCAAGACCAACGACGTCGCCGGCGACGGCACCACCACCGCCACGGTGCTGGCTCAGGCGCTGGTCCGCGAGGGTCTGCGCAACGTGACCGCGGGCACCAACCCGGCGGGCATCAAGCGCGGCATCGACCTGGCGACGGCCGCCGTCGTCAAGGCGCTCAAGGAGAAGGCGACCCCTGTCGCCAGCCACACCGAGATCGCCCAGGTCGCCACCATCTCCGCGCAGGACGCCACCATCGGCGACCTGATCGCCTCCGCGATGGAGCGGGTCGGCCGCGACGGCGTCATCACGGTCGAGGAGGGCTCCACCCTCACGACCGAGCTCGAAGTCACCGAGGGCATGCAGTTCGACAAGGGCTACATCTCCCCGCACTTCGTGACCGACGCGGAGTCGCAGGAGGCGGTGCTCGAGGACACCTATGTCCTCGTCACCACCCAGAAGATCGGCGCCATCGAGGAGCTGCTGCCGCTGCTGGAGCAGATCGTCAAGGACAACAAGCCGCTGCTGATCATCGCCGAGGACGTCGAGGGCCAGGCCCTGTCGACCCTCGTGGTCAACGCCATCCGCAAGACCTTCAAGGTCGTCGCGGTCAAGGCGCCCGGCTTCGGCGACCGGCGCAAGGCCATGCTCCAGGACATCTCGATCCTCACCGGCGCCGAGCTCGTCGCCCCGGAGCTGGGCTACAAGCTCGAGTCGGTCGGCACCGAGGTCCTCGGCACGGCCCGGCGCATCGTCGTGGGCAAGGAGCTCACCACGATCGTCGACGGCGGCGGCGAGAAGAGCGAGGTCACCGCGCGGGTCGAGCAGCTCCGCAAGGAGATCGAGGCCTCCGACTCCGACTGGGACAAGGAGAAGCTCAACGAGCGGGTCGCCAAGCTCGCCGGTGGGGTTGCGGTCATCAAGGCCGGCGCCGCCACCGAGGTTGAGATGAAGGAGCGCAAGCACCGCATCGAGGACGCGATCTCCGCGACCAAGGCGGCGGTCCAGGAGGGCATCGTCCCCGGCGGCGGCGCCGCCCTGGCCCAGGTGCTCCCCGTCCTCGACGGCGATCTCGGCCTGACCGGTGACGAGAAGGTCGGTGTCTCGATCGTGCGCAAGGCGCTCGTCGAGCCGCTGCGCTGGATCGCGCAGAACGCGGGCTTCGACGGCTACGTCGTGGTCGGCAAGGTCGTCGGGCTCGACTTCGGTCACGGTCTCGACGCCGCCACCGGCGAATACGTCGACCTGGTCAAGTCCGGCATCGTCGACCCGGTCAAGGTGACCCACAGCGCGGTCTCCAACGCCGCGTCGATCGCCGGTCTGCTGCTCACGACCGAGAGCCTGGTCGTCGAGAAGCCGGCCGCCCCGGAGCCCGCCGCCGGTGGCGGTCACGGGCACGGCCACGGCCACTCGCACGGCCCCGGTTTCTGAGTCACGCGACATCGTGAGGGGCCCTTCATGCGTGAAGGGCCCCTCACACAGTTATTAGGGATCGATTACCGCCCTTGGTGGGTGATGATCCACAGCGCAGACTGGAGCCGTGCTCACTCGTAGGAATGCCGCCCTCGCCGGTCTGGCGGCCGCCGGGGTGTCCCTCGGCGTCGCCGAGGTCGTCGCGATCCTGACGGGCGCGACCACCTCCCCCCTCGTATCCGTCGGCGGGGTCGTGATCGACTCGGTGCCCGCGTCCGTCAAGGACTTCGCGGTGGCGGTCTTCTACACCTACGACAAGATCGCGCTGCAGGTCGGCACGCTGCTGATCCTCGCCGTCTTCGCCGCCGTCGCCGGAATTCTCGCGACCCGCCGGATGGTGTACGGGTATGCCGGCATCGCCGGCTTCGCCCTCGTCGGGATCGCCGCCGCCATGACCCGCCACGACGCGCCCTGGTATGCGTTCGTGCCGACCCTCATCGGTGCCGCCGCCGGCGCCGGGGTGCTGCGGTGGCTGCTTGTCCGGCCGCCGGTCGAGACGTTCGAGGAGCGCCGCTTCTTCCTCCGCGCCGCCGGTGGGACCCTCGCCGCCGCGTTCGTCGCGGGGATCACCGCCCGCTGGTGGGCGACCCGCCGTGGGGTCCAGGCCGACCGCGCCTCGGTGCGGATCCCGGTGGCGCCCGACACGGCCGCGCCGCTCCCGCCGGAGGCCGACGCCGCCCTGCCCGACCTGGCCCCGTTCGTGACGCCGAACAAGGACTTCTACCTCATCGACACCACCCTCGTCGTGCCGCAGGTGTCGTCGGAGGACTGGACGCTGCGCATCCATGGGCGGGTCGAGCGGCCGCTGACCCTCACCTTCGAGGAGCTGCTCAAGCGTCCGATGATCGAGCGGTACGTGACGCTCGCCTGCGTCTCCAACGACGTCGGCGGCGGGCTCATCGGCAACGCGAAGTGGCAGGGCGTGCGCATCGCCGACCTGCTCGACGAGGTCCGCCCGAAGGCCGGCGCCGACCAGGTGGTCAGCCGGTCGGTCGACGGATGGACCGCCGGCACCCCGACCGCGCTGCTGCGCGACGGCAGGGACGCGATGCTCGCGATCGCGATGAATGGCGAACCGCTGCCCATCGAGCACGGGTTCCCGGTCCGCATGGTGGTGCCCGGCCTCTACGGGTACGTGTCGGCCACGAAATGGCTCGCCGAACTGGAGCTGTCGTCGTTCGCCGACTTCGACGCGTACTGGATCAATCGTGGCTGGGCACGGGAGGGGCCGATCAAGACCCAGTCGCGGATCGACACCCCGCGCGACGGTGGCAAACCGGCCGCGGGGCAGGTCATGATCGCCGGAGTCGCCTGGGCGCAGCACCGCGGCATCTCCAAGGTCGAGGTCCGCGTCGACGAGGGGCCCTGGCAGGAGGCGAAGCTGGCCGCGGTGCCGTCGATCGACACGTGGCGGCAGTGGACGCTGCCGTGGACGGCGACCCCGGGCAAGCACCGGCTGACGGTCCGGGCCACCGACAACGGCGGCGACACGCAGACCGAGGCGGTGGCACGACCGGACCCGGACGGTGCCACGGGATGGCACTCGGTGCAGGTCGAGGTGCGCTGACCCACCCCCGGGCAGCAGGCGGGCCCGGCCGGTGGCCGGGCCCGATCAGCGCAGCGGGGCTACCTGGCGGCGGGGCGGGCGCGGTCAGCGCCGGCGCGGCGGCGCTGGGCGGGCACGTTCGGCGCCGGATGGGTGCGAACCGTGCGCAGTGGCACCGGCGGGGGCGAGGGACGCAGCCCCAGCTTCGCCTCCAGGCGCGACACGTCGACCGTCGTGCGACTGCGGTCCGCGCTGTCCTCCCAGCCGATGGCCAGCAGTCGCAGCCGCTCGCTCTCGCTGAAGCCGCCCCAGACGCCGTACGGCTCCCGGGTGGCGAGCGCCTGAGCGGCGCACTGCGCCCGGACCGGGCATGCGCGGCAGACGTTCTTGGCCGCAGCCTCGCGCCGGCCGCGTGACGCGCCACGCTCGCCGTCCGGGTGGAAGAACTGTGCGCTGTCGCGCCCTCGACACAAGCCGAGTCGCTGCCAGTCCCACACGTCCGCGATCGGGCCGGGCAGTCGAGTCACATTCGTCATTCGCCCCTCCTTCCTAGCTTGCGGACTGGAATTCGCGAACTGCACAATCCCTGTACAACGCGCGAGACCGCCGCAGGTAACGGGATGTCGTCGGTCAATTTCTCGTAGGCCAATCGCGGCGAAACCACGTCTAGATCTCGCCATTTCGTGTTTCTCTCTTTGAGAGAGAGGAGCACGACGGTGCGTACGATTTTGGTGTGTGTGCGAACACAGGTCGCGGCACAGACGGTCGCCGCAGCCGCGGCCAGGCTCGGGGTGGCACACGCGGTGCGGACCGCCGTCACGATGGTCGAGGCGCTGGCCCGACTCAGTGAGCAGCCCGCGGACCTGGTGCTGGCCGACCCGACCCTGGCCCGGCCGGACAGTGCGGAGTTCTCACGCCGTGTCCTGGCGGTGTCGCCCGGCTCGACGGTGGTCTTCTTCGGCACGGAGGAGCCGCGCGCGGCGGCCGCGGCGATCGCCGCCGGCGCCAGGGCGGTCATCCGGGTCGACACGGCGGACCCGGTGACGACGCTCGCGAAGGCGGTGCTGCTGGTGCTCAGCCAGGTCGGCCGCAGCAACGGCGACCCGGTCCTGCCCGCGCGGGTCGGCACGCCGACCCAGCCGGCCGGCGGGGTGCTCCCGGCGGGCCGGGGGCTGCCCGGCGCCGCGAGGGCCGCGGTCGGGATGGCAGGCGCGCGCGTCGCGGGCGCCGGCGTGCCACAGCAGCGCGGCGACGTGCCCGGCGAGACGCCGCGGCGCCGCGTTGAACTGACCGAGCGCGAGCTGCAGGTGCTGCGCGGCATGGCCGACGGCAAGAGCAACGCCGAGATCGGCCGGGAGCTCTTCGTCTCCGAGGACACGGTCAAGACGCACGCTCGCCGGCTGTTCCGGAAACTGGGAGCGCGCGACCGGGCACACGCCGTTGCGGCGGCCTTCCGTGCCGGTCTGGTGAGTTAGCGCTCCGAGCCATGCCGCGTCGGTACCCCGCGCGCGGCAAACCTAAACGAGGGCGTCCAGCGACTCAGCCGTCGTTGTCGTCCGTCGCACTCGCGAGTGCGTCGTGGACCCCGTCAGCGTAACCCCGCGCGTATTCCCATGTGACGTAATGGTCAGGGTCCGGGTCGAAAGCGGGCTCGTGCACCCGTGGCCGGCCCGACGTGAGCAGGTGCTTCAGGTTCCCCCGCAGCAGGTCCCAGTCGAAGTAATGCGGCTCGTGGCAGTCCTCGCACTCGATGACGAGCCCACGGACGCCGATCGCCGTGAGCAGCGCCTGGTAGATCTCGAGGTCGGCAAGGTCCTCGAGAACGTCCTGGCGCTCGGCGGCGGTCAACGGGTCGTCGGCACCGCTGTCGTCGAGCTCGGCCGAAGGATCGGCCGGGTCACCGGCGAAGGGGTCGATGGGCTCTTCGTGCACGCCTCAACGGTAGCCCCATTACCGGCGCGTGTGGGGCTCGGTAGTGAGAGCGGTGGTTCCGGCGGATCTGGCAGCGAAGTTACCCAGGGCACGTCCGGCTATGGCGGAGGGGTGCGCCGCCGGGGCGGAAGTACGATGAGACGCACCCGCCGGACGACCGAGAGCTGGGATGCGCTTCATGGATTTCTCGCCGCGACCTGACGTTCTGCCGTTGGGCCTGACCTTCGACGACGTGCTGTTGCTGCCAGGTGAGTCCGACGTCGTGCCGAGCGCCGTCGACACCTCCAGCCACGTCACCCGGAACATCACCCTGCGCATCCCGCTGGTCTCCAGCGCGATGGACACGGTGACCGAGGCCCGGATGGCGATCGCCATGGCACGGCAGGGCGGCATCGGCACGCTGCACCGCAACCTGTCGATCGAGGACCAGGCGCAGCAGGTCGACCTGGTGAAGCGGTCCGAGGCCGGAATGGTCACCAACCCGGTGACGTGTTCGCCCGACGACACGCTCGGCGAGGTCGACCGGCTCTGCGGGCGCTTCCGCATCTCCGGTGTCCCGGTCGTCGACGCCGCCGGCCAGCTGGTGGGCATCGTCACCAACCGTGACATGCGGTTCGTCTCGGACCCGGCCACGCCCGTCCGCGACATCATGACGGTCACCCCGCTCTACACCGCGCTCGTCGGGGTGAGCAAGGACGAGGCCCGCGCACTGCTGCGCAAGCACAAGGTCGAGAAGCTGCCGATCGTCGACAACGCCGGCAAGCTCCGCGGCCTGATCACGGTCAAGGACTTCTCCAAGAGCGAGAAGTTCCCGCACGCCACGAAGGACGACGCCGGCCGGCTCCGGGTCGCCGCCGCGGTCGGGGTCGGCGAGGACTCCTACAAGCGGGCCCGCACGCTGATCGACGCCGGCCTCGACATCGTCATGGTCGACACCGCACACGGGCACAACCGGCAGGTCGTCGAGATGGTCGCCCGGCTCAAGAAGGAGACCACCGTCGACGTGGTCGGCGGCAACGTGGCGACCTATGCCGGCGCCCGGGCGCTCGCCGAAGCGGGCGCCGACGCGGTCAAGGTCGGTGTCGGCCCGGGCTCCATCTGCACGACCCGCGTCGTCGCCGGCGTCGGCGTGCCGCAGATCACCGCCATCATGGAGGCCTCCCGCGCCTGCGCGCCGCTCGGTGTGCCGGTCATCGGCGACGGCGGCATGCAGTATTCCGGCGACATCGCCAAGGCGATCGTGGCCGGCGCCGACACCGTCATGCTCGGCAGCCTCCTGGCCGGCTGCGAGGAGAGCCCCGGCGACCTGATCTTCATCAACGGCAAGCAGTTCAAGTCCTACCGGGGGATGGGCTCGCTCGGCGCGATGCAGTCCCGCGGCCAGGCCAGGTCGTATTCCAAGGACCGCTACTTCCAGGACGACGTGCTGTCCGACGACAAGCTGGTGCCCGAGGGCATCGAGGGCCAGGTCCCCTTCCGCGGCCCCCTCTCCGCGGTGGCCCATCAGCTGGTCGGCGGTCTGCGCTCCGGCATGGGCTTCGTCGGCGCCGCCACCGTCCCCGACATGCACGAGCGGGGCCAGCTCATCCGGATCACCGCGGCCGGGCTCAAGGAGAGCCACCCGCACGACATCCAGATGACCGTCGAGGCACCCAACTACCACTCGCGGTAGCGCAACCCGCGCGAAGCGCGGACACCCCCAGCAGTGCCCAACAATGGCAGGAGCGGCAAATGCGTGACGTGGTCGAGATCGGGCTGAGTAAGAGCGCCCGGCGTGGCTACCACCTGGACGACATCGCGATCGTCCCGACACGGCGCACCCGTGACGTCGACGACGTGTCGACCAACTGGCAGCTCGACGCGTATCCGTTCAAGATCCCATGCGTGGCGCACCCCTCCGACGCCATCATGAGCCCCGCGACCGCGGTCGAGCTCGGCCGCCTCGGCGGGCTCGGCGTGCTCAACGTCGAGGGTCTCTGGACCCGCTACGCCGACCCGAGCAAGATCCTGGAGGAGTTGTCCGACCTCGACGACGACTCGCAGGCCACCAAGCGCCTCCAGGAGGTCTACGCCGAGCCGATCAAGCCGGAGCTCATCGGCGAGCGGGTCAAGGAGATCCGCGACGGCGGCGTCACCGTCGCCGTGCGCGTCTCACCGCAGCACACCCTCGCCCTGGCCCCGGTCATCCTCGACGCGGGCGTCGACCTGCTCGTCATCCAGGGCACCCTCGTCTCCGCCGAGCACGTGTCGACGACCGACGAGCCGCTCAACCTCAAGGAGTTCATCGCCGACCTGGACCTGCCGGTCATCGTCGGCGGCTGCACCAACTACCAGACCGCGCTGCACCTGATGCGCACCGGCGCGGCCGGGGTCATCGTCGGCATCGGCGCCGACGAGTGGTCGACGACCGACCGGGTCCTGGGCATCCGGGTGCCGATGGCGACCGCGATCGCCGACGCCGCTGACGCCCGCCGCGACTACCTGGACGAGACCGGCGGCCGTTACGTCCACATCATCGCCGACGGCAACCTGCAGACGTCCGGTGACATCGCCAAGGCCCTCGGCTGCGGCGCCGACGCCGTCATGGTCGGCGAGCCGCTGTCGCGCAGCAACTCCGCCCCTGCCGGCGGCGCCTGGTGGCACTCCGCCGCCAGTCACCCGAAGCTGCCCCGCGGCTCGTTCGGGTCCGCGGAGGAGACCCTGGGCACCCTCGACAAGGTGCTCTACGGGCCGTCCGAGGACCCCGACGGCGTGCTCAACCTGTTCGGCGGCCTGCGGCGGGCGATGGCCAAGTGCGGCTACCGCGACCTGAAGGAGTTCCAGAAGGTCGGCCTGGTCCTCGACCGCTGACCCGTTCCACCCCGTCGTGGACGGCCCGGCCCGGTTCCCCCGGCCCGGGCCGTTCGCGTTCCAGCCGATCGCGGTTCGGCACGCCAGCACCGATCATGGCTGAGAACGAAGCCCGGCGATCGCCAGACCGGGTGGCGCCAGCGCCGAAACAGTGACCTCTCGCCGCCGCCCATGATCGAAGGAGCGCCGTGGCCGTCCACGCGACCGCCCGGCGCCTTCGGCGGTCGCGGTGACCACGCAACCCTGTCGAACGGACGGGCCAGTGGCTGGTCGGAACCCCTACGCGAACCGCAACCAGCGATCTTCCACGCCCGCGCTTGATCGAAGGAGCGCGTGGGTCGGGCGGGCGACCACTGCGCTCCTTCGCTCGGGTGCGGTCAGCGGGGGAGGGCCTGCTGGAGCTCGGCGCGCAGCGCGGGGGTGAGCATCTCGCCGGCCTGCTTGGCGAGCCGGGCCATCTCGTAGCCGACGACGCCGATGTCGGCCTCGCGGCCGGCAAGGGTGGCGAGGATCGAACCGTCGCGGATCGTCATGACCAGGAAGAAGCCCTGGCCCATCTCGACGACGGTCTGCTTGACCTCGTCGCCGTCGAAGATGCGGGCGGCACCGCTGGTGACACTCACCAGGCCCGACGTCACGGCGGCCAGCTGGTCTGCGCTGTCCCGGGGCAGATGGTCCGAGACCGCGACCAGCAGGCCGTCGGAGGACACCACCACCGCGTGCGCGATGCCCGGCACCCGTTCGGTGAAGGCGTTGATCAACCAGCTCAGGTCCCGTGCTTGTTGGCTCAGGGTCACGCCGTGCTCCCTCGATGATCGTTGATCGGCACCGTGGGTACCTCATCCTCGTTCGCGGCTCGGTGCACGCCACTGTAGAACCGGGTGAGCATGCTGCTGACGCTCGCTGGGTCCGGCTCGGTGTGCGATGCCACCATGATCGGTTGCGTCACGTCCGGCATGGACGCCTGCCCGGTGTCACCCGGCAACTGTGCCAGCGGCACCCGGATCGGCAGTCCGCTGGCGCTCGTGCCCGCGGTCACCGGGGTGCGCTGGGCCGGGACCGACGGTGTCGTCGACGCGGGCGCGTCGCCCGCGCCGGCCTTCGACCACCACCGGGTCCCCTTGGCCGGTGGCGCGGCGTTGCCCCGCGCCGCCGCGCCGATGATGTCCTCGGCCCGGCTGGGTCCGCGCCGCGCCGGCGCCGCGGCCGGCCCGCCGTTCGACGGCCGCTGCGCGAGCGGCCCGGAGGCCGGTGCCGCGGCAGCCGGCGTGGCGGGAACCCCGGAAACCGGTGCACCGGGCGCGCCACCGTTGGTCGCGCCTCCGTTGGTCGCGCCGGCACCCGGCGTGCCGTTGCCGCCGGCAGCCTGACCGGGCACACCCGACACGGGCACACCTGACACGGGCACACCGGAGACGGGTACACCCGAGACGGGCGCGCCGCGCATCGCGCCCCCGGAGACCGGCACGCCGGACACCGGTGCACCCGACACCGGCACGCCGGAGACCGGCGCCCCGGAGCTCGGCGCCCCGGACACGGGAACTGCGGAGACCGGCACGCCCGGGACGGTCGTGCCGTTGGACGGGACCCGCTGGCCCGGCACGACGTCCGAGTCGGCCGACGCCGACGCGGAAGCCGCAGCGGCCGCGGCCGACGAGGCGACCGGCCAGGTCGTCACCGCGACCGGCGCCGAGGGCAGGGGCGGCGCGGCGACCGCCGGCACGTCGTCGTCGGCGCCCGCGAGGCTGGGCCGGGCGGGCAGCGCCGCCAGCACCGCCGTCGGGGCGTCCTCGATGGAGATCACCGTCGCGCCGGGGCGGTCGCTCTCGGCGGCGATCGGCAGGCGTGACATGCCGGCGATGCGGTTGCCGCTGCCGTGGTACAGCCCGGCGCCCTCCGGCGGGGCGGCCAGGAGGCGGGCCGGGAGGGTCACGTACGCCGTGACGCCCTCGTCGGTGGCGTCGAGCCGGACCTGGACGCCGTGCCGCGCGGCGAGGTGGCCGACGACGACGAGACCCATCCGCTCGGACGCGGCGACGTCGATGGCGATCGGGGCGGAGACGCGGTCGTTGGCGTCGATGAGACCGGACTCGGTCATGCCGAGGCCGCGGTCCTCGATGACGATCGTGGCTTCCTTGGTCTGCTTCGCGGGCCAGCCGGCGACGGTGACGACCGTGTCCGGCGGCGAGAACGTGGTGGCGTTCTCCAGCAGCTCGGCGAGCAGGTGGACGATGTCGGAGACGGCGTGCCCGACGACGAAGATGTCGGTCGCCACGTCGTGGCGGATCCGTGCGTACTGCTCGATCTCCGCCATCGCGGCCAGGGTCACCGCGGACAGCGAGACCGGCTGCGCCCATCGCCGGGTCGCCTCGCTGCCGGCGAGGACGAGGAGGTTCTCGTCGTTTCGCCGCATGCGGGTGGCGAGGTGGTCCAGCCGGAACAGGTTCGCCAGCTGGTCGGGGTCGGTCTCGGCGGACTCCAGCTGGTCGAGCAGCTGCAGCTGACGTTCGACCAGGGTCTGCGAGCGGCGGGCCAGGTTGACGAACATCGAGTTGACGTTGCGCCGCATGACGGCCTGCTCGACGGCGAGGCTGACCGCGCTGCGGTGCACGGCGGTGAACGCGTCGGCGACCTCACCGATCTCGTCGGTGGAGCGGACCCTGGTGGTGGTGTCGACGGTGACCGTCTCACCCCTGGGCAGGGTCCGCAGGCGTTGGATGGCCTCCGGCAGGCGGTGCTGCGCCACGTCGAGGGCCTGCGCCCGCAGCTGCCGCAGCGAGCGCGCCATGGACCGGCCGATGAGCCAGGACAGCAGCAGCGCGACGAGCATGACGAGCACGATCACCGACGTGGCCACGATGGCGTCGGTGCGCTGGGCGGTGCTGCGGTTGCCGGCGCCCTCGATCGCGTCCTCGAGCAGTTCCTGCTCGATGGTGCGGATGTAGTCCAGCTCGCTGGTGCTGGCCAGCCACCACTCCTCGGGGGTCACGCCGACGGCGGCGCCCCGGGCGCGGGAGATGACCTGCTGCTGGAGCCGGGTGACGGTGCCGACCGAGGGCTGGCGCAGATTGCGGTCGTAGAGGGCGAGGTGCCGCGGGCTGGCGGAGCCGCGGAACTGCTCGACGGCGGCGACCTGCCGCGCCTGGATCTCCGAGAACGTCTCGAAGTCGTCGGGGGCGAACCTGCCCGCGCTCGCGGCCGCGAAGATCCGTCCGCGCAGCTGGTCCTTGAGCTCCTTGGCCTGGGCGAGGTCCATCAGGGAGGAGACCTCGGCGACCGACTGGGAGTCGCCGCCGATGTCGGGGCGGTCGGGGACCAGCTCGAACAGGTGCTGAATGGTGGAGGAGTACTGGTCGAAGACCGCCTCCTGGCGCAGCCACCGCTGCTTCACGCCCTCGCGGACCAGGTACAGGTCCGCGAAGTCGGCGCTGACCCGGTTCTGCGACTGGTTGAAGATCGGGTTGGCGAGCAGCGGGCGCGCGGCCTTGGAGAAGGCGGCCAGCGCCGCGTCGGTGGCGGCGTAGTTCGCCGACAGCTCCTGATTGCTGGAAGTCGATCCGGCCGGCGCCTGCACGGTGGTCGACTTGGCGAGAACTCCAGCCGTTCGGTCCCTTTCCAGCTGCAGATAGTGGATCAGATTGGTCAGTTGGCGGCCGACTTTGACCCCTTGGGCGAACTGGTCGAGCTTGGAGGCGTCCTGCACGGAGGCATTGATCTGAACCCCTGCGATGACCAGGAAGGCCACGGCGGGCAGCACGAGCACGGCGGCGAGCTTGGTCGGCACCCGCCAGTCGCGGACCCGGAACAGCGACGCGCTGCGTCGCTGCGGCTCCCCTGGCCTGCGTCGCCGGTGGCTGTTCACCTTCATGACGACGGCGGGAGCCCTCGATGAAGGTGGCGAAGCGAAGGTCTGCACCCCTCACACCTTTCGCATGCGTCATCGCGCTGCCTGAGCAGCGTGCGAGCCTTATCAAACCAGGGTTGCGACATCTGTCCAACCACGTCATTGTGGTGCAGGTCACATTACTCGAAGCTCGACACCGGGGTTGAAACGCATCGACCAGACAGGAAGGATACGGCCGTCCGACCTGCCGCGTGTCCCAAGGAGTCCTCTGTCGTGCACATCCACGGCCGCCGGCCCGCAATGGCCGTGTTCGCCGCGGCTGTTTCCGTCACGGCACTGCTGCTGACCGGCTGCACGAGCAAGGGCAGCCCCGCGCCGAAGATCCCCGCGACGCTCGCCATCGGCCTGCTCGTCTCCACGACCGGGCCCAATGCCGCGATCGGCCAGCAGGCCCAGCTCGGGGCCAAGCTCGCCATCGAGATGGTCAACAACGACGTCAAGGACCTGCCGATCAACCTGCCGCTGAGCACCGGGGTCGGCCTGCGCAACGGCGCGAAACTCTCGCTCGTCGTCGGCAACACCGAGAGCGCGCCGGAGAAGGTCGAGAAGGAGGCGTCGCGCCTCGTGCACGACGGCGCCGTGGGCCTGATCCTGGCCGACACGCTCGACGTCGCCGCACCCGCCGGCCGGGAGACCGACACCATCGGCGTGGCGCTCGTCGACGCGCTGAGCACCGCGGACACGTTCGTCGACCTCAACCGGGCCGCGCACTTCCGGATCCAGCCGAGCGACCGGCAGATGGTGTCCACCGCGCTCGCCCTGCTCTACCGCGAGCGCAACGGCGACAGCCAGTTCAGCCGGGTCATCACCGCGTCGGGCCGGGCCAGCGGCGCGACCGGCGACGAGATCGCCAGCGTGCGCACCTCGATCGCGGACCTGAGCCTCGCCGCCGGCTACGCGATCGGCGACAAGGAGCAGATCACCCTGGCCGCTGACGGCGCCGGTGACAGCGACTTCGTCAAGAAGGGCGACGCCGTCCTCGCGATCGTGACCAACGCGCAGGAGGCGGCCGCGGCCGCCGAGCTCGCCGGCCGGCTCAAGGGCAAGGCGCCGGTCATCGCGTTCGGCCCCGGCGTCGGCGCGCTGGACGCGATCAAGGGCAACAACCAGGTGCTGCGGGCCAGCGGCTGGTCCAGCGAGTTCGCCGGGCGCAACCCGATCGCGAGGATCGTCGGCGGCATGTTCGAGCAGGCGTTCCACACCAAGATGACCGACGTGGCCGCGGCCGCCTTCACCGCGACGATGATGCTCGCGCTGGCGATGGACTCCGTGGCCGACCCGAGCCCGCCGGTGATCCGCAACGCGGTGCAGCAGATGTCACTGCCGGCGACGCAGACCGTCATGCCGTGGAACGGGATCCGGTTCGACGGCAGCGGCTACAACCAGCTCGCCGCCGGCGTCATCGAGCAGCACGTGCCCAACGGCTATCAGGTGATCCACCCGATCGAGCTGGCCGCGACCCCGACGCTCAGCCTGTAAGGAGCCGCCGCAGCTCGTCCGGCTGCCGGTAGAGCTCGTTGAGATCGAGCACCTCGCCGTCCGGGGCGACCAGCCGGCGGGCCACCAGCGGATGCTCGCGCCGCCACTCCTTCTTCAGGAGGGTGTACTCGACGAGCACCGACAACAGCACGACGCCCATCCATGGGGGTGCCGGCGGGTCCTCCCCGGTCTCGCTGCCGAACGCCTCGCCGCGGCGGGCCCGTTCGACGTCGACCGGCCGGCGCAGCAGGGTGCCGGCGAGCTCGTCCCGGCCGTCCGGGTCGCGGCCGAGCACCGCGCGCACCGCCTGGACGTACTCACGGGCCTGCCGCTCGACCTCGCCGCCGTACACCTCGACGGGGAGATGCTCGAAGCGCGTCCAGGTGCCGTCGCCGCCGATGACCTCGGCCGCGAGGGCCTGCTCCTCCTCGGCGGTCAGCGAGTCCAGGGCGATCGCGTCCGTGGCCAGTCCGGGCTTCGGGACCTCGTGGAGGGCCCGCAGGTCCGCGGCGAGCCCCGGGTGCCGCTGCGGCACCTCGTCGAGCAGCGCGGCGCCGTCGACGGTGGGCGCGCCCCACCGCTCCAGCCGCAGCCGCCACCCGGCGTGCAGGTCGGCGATGCGCACCGGCGCCGGGCCCGGTTCCGGGCCGTCGGCGGCGATGAGGCGGCGGCCCTCGGCGGCGGCGAACGCGGCGAACGCGGTCTCGATCGTCGCGGCCCGCAGCATGGCCGCGGCGGCGTCCTCCACCCCGGACAGCCCACCGCCGCCGGCGGCGATCGCGGCCGCGTCGCGGACCTGCTCGACCGCGAGCTGGAGGGTGCCGGTCGCGGCGAGGAGCTTCGGGTCGGTGCCGGCGGCGCGGGCGGCGAGCAGGCCACGGACCAGGTCGGCGTGCTTCGTGTCCGGCAGCGCCAGCTCGTGCGCCAGCAGGATGCGCAGATGATCGGCCGGCAGGCCCCAGACCAGGGGCAGCCCGACGCGCAGGACCGCGCCGGTCCAGTGGACCGTGCCCGATCCGGTGAGGGCGACCGCCACCGGCGGCGGGGCGTCGGCGTACTTCGCCGCCTCGATGACCAACGAGTGCAGGGCCGCGTGCCGGGCGGCGCTCACGGTGGCGGGACCGGGGCCGCCGTGCGCCGTGCCGGCACCGCGCAGCAGCCGGCGACCACGCCAGGCGGGCAGGCCGCCGGGAAGTCTCGCCATGTGCCTCAGTGTGCCGCACCCGGCGCCGGTGTCCAGGGAGGCGCGACGGTTGGACTGACACCCGCCGATGCCAAAATAGGTACTTCCCAGTAACTTACCGGTGGGTCACCATGAGGCGTGCGATATGACGTGGTGGTCATCGGTTCGGGCTTCGGCGGCAGCGTGACCGCGCTCCGCCTGGCCGAGAAGGGCTACTCGGTCGCGGTCCTGGAGGCCGGCCGGCGCTTCGCCGACGACGAGTTCCCCAAGACGTCGTGGGACGCCAAGCACTTCCTGTGGGCCCCCGCCCTGCGCTGCTTCGGCGTCCAGCGGCTGACCCTGCTGCGCAACGTGCTGGTGCTGTCCGGCTCGGGCGTCGGCGGCGGGTCGCTGATCTACGCCAACACCCTCTACCGGCCGCTCGAGCAGTTCTACGACGACCCGCAGTGGCGCGACATCGCCGACTGGCGCACTGAGCTCGCGCCGTTCTACGACCAGGCCGAACGCATGCTCGGCGTCAGCGTCTACCACCGCATGACCCGCGCCGACGTGGCGATCAAGGCGGTCGCGGAACGGATGGGCGTCGGCGACACCTTCCACCAGACCCCCGTCGGGGTCTACTTCGGCAGGTCCGGCGTCGACCCGTACTTCGGTGGGGCCGGCCCGCTGCGGCACGGCTGCGAGCATTGCGGCGCCTGCATGACCGGTTGCCGGGTCGGGGCGAAGAACACCTTGGTCAAGAACTACCTGCATCTGGCTGAGCGGCTCGGCGCGGAGGTGCATCAGTTGACGACGGTGGCGTCGGTGCGACCTGACGACGGCGGCTACCGCATCGACACCCGCGGCACGGGTCGCCGGCGGGACCGGCGGACGTTCCACGCGGGCCAGGTCGTGTTCGCCGCGGGTGCCCTGGGCACGCAGGAGCTGCTCCTGCGGATGCGCGCCGACGGCCACCTGCCCGCGATCTCCGCGACGGCCGGCACGCTCACGCGGACCAACTCCGAGTCGATCGTCGGCGCCCGTTCGCTGCGCAAGGACGTCGACTTCACTGACGGCGTGGCGATCACCAGCTCGTTCCATCCCGACGCGCACACCCACATCGAGCCGGTCCGCTACGGCCCCGGCTCCAACGCCATGGGCCTGCTGCAGACCGTCCTCACCGACGGCGGGCCGTGGCGGCCGCTGCGCTGGTTCGGCGCCTTCTTCCGGCACCCGATCCGGCACACCCGGGTGCTGTCGGTGCGCCGCTGGTCGCACAAGACGGTGATCGCGCTGGTCATGCAGTCGCTGGACAACTCCCTCAACGTCCGGCTGCGCCGCGGCTGGACCGGCCGGCGCAAGCTCACCACGTCGCAGGGCCACGGCGAGCCGAACCCGACCTGGATCCCGGCCGGCAACCAGGCCGTCCGGCTGCTCGCCGAGGAGATCGGCGGCATGCCCGGCGGCAGCTGGTCCGAGGTCTTCAACATCCCGATCACCGCCCACATCCTCGGCGGCGCGCCGATCGGTGACTCGCCGGAGCGCGGGGTCGTGGACGCCTACCACCGCGTGTACGGCCACCCCGGGCTGCACGTCGTCGACGGCGCGGCGGTCAGCGCCAACCTCGGCGTCAACCCGTCGCTGACGATCACCGCCCAGGCGGAGCGGGCCATGTCCATGTGGCCGAACCGCGGCGAACCCGACCCGCGGCCGCCGCTCGGGGAGGCGTACCAGCCGGTGCCGCCCGTCCCGCCGGACAATCCGGCCGTTCCGGCCGGTGCGCCCGGCCAGCTGCGGCTCACCCCTGTACCCACGCCGCAACCGCTGCAAGAACAGCCCTGAGACGCAGGTCACGTCGGGGTGCCGACTAGGCTCGACGGCATGACCACGCCGCCGCCGGTTCTCGTCGTCGACTTCGGGGCCCAATATGCGCAGCTGATCGCCCGCAGGGTGCGTGAGGCGCATGTCTACTCCGAGATCGTCCCGCACTCGATGCCGGTCGCGGACATGCTCGCCAAGGGCCCGGCCGCGATCATCCTGTCCGGTGGTCCCTCCTCGGTCTACGAGGAGGGCGCCCCGCAGGTCGACCCCGCCCTGTTCGCCGCGGGCGTGCCGGTCTTCGGCATCTGCTACGGCTTCCAGGCGATGGCCGTCGCCCTGGCCGGCGAGGCGAGCCACACGGGCCTGCGTGAGTTCGGCGGGACGCCGCTGAGCATCATCGACGGTGGCGTGCTGCTGCGCGGCCTGCCCGACGCCCAGTCGGTGTGGATGAGCCACGGTGACTGCGTCACCGTCGCCCCGCCCGGGTTCACGGTCACCGCGGGCTCGCCCGCCGCGCCGGTCGCCGCGTTCGAGGACGTCTCCCGGCGGCTCGCCGGGGTGCAGTTCCACCCCGAGGTCGCGCACACCCCGCACGGCCAGGAGGTGCTGCGCCGGTTCCTCTACGAGATCGCCGGCATCGAGCCCACCTGGACGTCCAACAACATCATCGAGGAGCAGGTCGAGGCGATCCGGGCCCGCGTCGGCAGCAAGCGGGTGCTGTGCGCGCTGTCCGGCGGGGTGGACTCCGCCGTCGCCGCCGCACTCGTCCACAAGGCCGTCGGCGACCAGCTGACCTGCGTCTTCGTCGACCATGGCCTGCTGCGCGCCGGCGAGGCCGAGCAGGTCGAGAAGGACTACGTCGCGGCCACCGGCATCAACCTGAAGGTCGTCGACGCCTCCGCGCGCTTCCTCGGCGCCCTCGCGGGCGTGATCGACCCCGAGCAGAAGCGCAAGATCGTCGGCCGGGAGTTCATCCGGGTCTTCGAGCAGGCCGCCCGCGACCTGGAGGCCGAGGAGCATGTCGAGTTCCTCGTCCAGGGCACCCTCTACCCGGACGTGGTCGAGTCCGGCGGCGGCACCGGCACCGCCAACATCAAGTCCCACCACAACGTCGGCGGGCTCCCGGACGACCTGCAGTTCGCGCTGGTCGAGCCGCTGCGGACGCTCTTCAAGGACGAGGTGCGCGCGATCGGCGCCGCCCTCGGCCTGCCCGAGGAGATCGTCATGCGGCACCCGTTCCCCGGCCCGGGCCTGTCGATCCGGATCATCGGCGCGGTCGACGAGGAGCGCCTCGCCATCCTGCGCGCCGCCGACCTGATCGCCCGCGAGGAACTCACCGCGGCCGGCCTGGACCGCTCGGTGTGGCAGTTCCCGGTGGTGCTGCTCGCCGACGTGCGCAGCGTCGGCGTCCAGGGCGACGGCCGCACCTACGGTCACCCGATCGTGTTGCGCCCCGTCTCCAGCGACGACGCCATGACCGCCGACTGGTCCCGGCTGCCGCACGAGCTCATCGCGAAGATTTCCACCCGGATAACAAACGAGGTCCGGGAGGTCAACCGGGTGGTCGTGGACGTTACGTCCAAGCCTCCGGGCACTATTGAATGGGAATGAATCCCCGTTCAGGTCAGTGTCGCCCTTGCGACTGGCTGGAATTGCCGGACAATTTATCTCCGTGACTCCAGCGTTACAGCCGCTCCGACGCATCGCGGCCTATTGCGTCATCGCCGACTCCGACGAGTTCCTGCTGGTCCGGGCGTCGGCGAAGTCCGGCACGCCCGGAGTCTGGTCGCTGCCCGGCGGCGCCGTCGACCACGGTGAGAACCCCGTGGACACCGTCGTGCGGGAGACCGCCGCGGAGACCGGCCTGTCGGTCGCGGTGGCCCACCTGCGCGACGTCATCGCCGACATGCGGGCACTGCCCGACCGCGGCCTCACGATCCACACCGACCGCCTCATCTACGAGGTGACGATGCGGGGCGGCGCGCTGCGCGACCGGGTCGGCCAGCCGACCGACCTGGCCCGCTGGGTCACCCGCGAGGAGGCGGAGCAGCTGCCGCTGCGCCGGTTCACGGCCGACGCGCTCGGCCTGGTCGAGGCCGCCGTCGACCTGCGCCCCGACGGCGTGCCCGAGGTGCCGTCCTTCTACGCCGTGCCCGGCCCGGACGGGTTGCACCGGGCCCAGCGCTTCGCCGCCTACGCCGTGTGCACCGACCGGCGCAACCGCGTCCTGCTGACCCGCATCTCCGACGGGTACCCCGGCGGCGGCTCCTGGCACCTGCCGGGCGGCGGGACGGACTTCGGCGAGCAGCCCGGGGTGGCCCTGATCCGCGAGCTGGTCGAGGAGACCGGCCAGGAGGGCCGCATCGTCGAGCTGCTCGGCGTCGCCTCGCACCGGGACGCGGCCCAGCTCGGCCCCGAGGGCTACCCGATCGACTGGCACGGCGTCCGGGCGTTCTACCGCGTCCACGTGGCCCGCTCCAGCCGCCCGGTGATCCACGACGTCGGCGGCTCCACCGCGGACGCCCGTTGGTTCGACCCCGAGGACCTGGACGAACTCGCATTGACGGAGGTCACCGAGGAGGCGCTGCGAGGGGTCGGCCTACGCTGAGATCATGAGCGCATCCCGGATGATCACTGTCTACGGTCGCCGTCCCGGCGGCACCGACGACATCGGGGGACCGGTCCGCCACGGCGAGAGCCCCACGACCGCGATGGTCCGGCACTTCGTCGAACAGGCCGACCTGTCCGTCGTGGTGCTGTCGGTGCTCGACGTGCACGCCGTGATCACACCCGAGCTCCATGAGGACCGGGTGGTCTTCGAGGTCGCCCTGGCGCCCGGCGCGGCGGTCGGCGACTTCACCGAGCGCCCGGACCCCAACGGACTGCCGACCGGGCAGCGTTTCGCCGCGTACGGCTTCGTCACCGACCCGTCGGACAACGTCCTCCTCACCCGGATCGCGCCGGGCTACCCGGGCGCGGGCAAGTGGCACCTGCCGGGCGGCGGCACCGACCCCGGCGAGCAGCCGTCCGAGGCGCTGCTGCGCGAGCTGATCGAGGAGACCGCCCAGCAGGGCGAGATCGTCTCGCTGCTCGGCGTCACGCACCGGCGCAACCCCGGTGCGATCGGCCCGGAGGGGTACCCGATCAACTGGCACGCGGTGCGCGCCCTGTACCGCGTCCTGGTGCCCTCGCCGACCACACCCAGAGTGACCGAGGCGGCCGGCGGTTCGACCGCCGCGGCGGCCTGGTTCACCCGCGCCGAGCTGCCTGCTCTTCACGTCACCGAGGTCGTCCAGTGGGCCGCCTCACTCCCACGACCGTAAAGTGATCGTGATCGTTAAGATAAATTATAGGTGAATTTGGTACTACGCTGAGTAGTCCGGCGTAAGCCCTGGAAGAGCATGTTTCTAGGCGGGTTCCTATCTGAGCCATCGCCAAGCGCGACACGATATGCGATGGTGTAGATCGCGAGACAGTCTCGCGAAGACGGGCAACTAGGGGCAAAACGCCCTCGAATGCGACCGTGGGAACCCCGTTCCTGCATGGAGGATCAGTGCCGAGAGCACCTTGGCAGCGACGACGCACCACGGACAGTCCGCGCCCCGGAGGGGGCCGGCAGTGGGCAGGGCGGCTGCGACGCAGCGGTTCGCTTGCCCGCCAGGTGCTCTTCGCCGGGCGGGTCGGTCGTCGCGGTGACGGCAACGTCGCCGGCGCCACCGCACTGCTCATGCCGCCGCCGACTGAGACCGACGCCCGTGAGGGCAGGGTCCGGCTCCCCCGGCTGCGTATGCGGCGCCGTGACGGACTGTCACGAGACGTGGTGTCTGTCGCGCCGGTCAGCCCGGCCGTGCCGCCCCTCGCGATCGCTCCCGACGAAGGTCCCGGCCTCAGCATCCCGCTGCTGCCCGGCGAGCGCACCGTCGCCCGGCGCATCCGCTTCGCCCTTGTCAACGCCTGCACCATCAGCAGCCTCCTGCTGGGCCTCGCCGCGATCTTCATCGCCGTCAACCACGGCGACGTCCGCGTCGCGGCCACCCTGCTGATCGCCTGCGTCATCTTCGACGGCCTCGACGGCTTCCTGGCCCGCCGCCTCGGCGTCGCCAGCCCGTTCGGCGCTCAGATGGACTCCCTCGCCGACATGTGCTCCTTCGGCCTGGCCGCACCCGTCGTCGTCTACGCCTGGCTCAACGACTCCGCCCCGGCGGCCGTCCTGATGCCGGCCTGCGCGCTCGTGGCCGCCTGCGCCGCGATCCGCCTGGCCCGCTTCAACGTGTCCCCGAAGGACGGCCGCTTCTTCTGCGGCGTGCCGACCACCATGTGCGCGGCGGTGCTCGCCCTGGCCACGCTCATCGCCCCGGAGATGCCGCCCGTCCTGCGGGTGGCCGGCGTCGCCGTCCTGGGCCTGGCGATGGTGTCGAGCTTCCCGTATGCCAAGCTCGCCCGCCTGGCGAAGCTCCCGCCGTGGCTGTTCGTCCTGCCGGTCGTCGGCGCGCTGGTCGACTTCCGGTTGACGTTCGTCGCGGTGGTGCTGGCGTACCTGGTGAGCGGCCCGGTCCTCTGGCTCCGCCAGCGCCGCCACGTCACCGCCTGACACAGCTCCGCGACACCAGGCGCCCCGCCTCCGGTCCTCCGGACGTGGGGCGTTTGCGCATATTTCCCGACCGCAGCCTCCCGGTGCTGATCGGTCCTTGGATCATGGGTTGCGCCGCGGAGTCTGTACCGTCGGGTGCTGAATGCGGCTTTTGTCCAGCTGGAAGGTGTTGGCTTCACCGGAAAGCCCAGGACCGGGCGGCCCCGACCTGCGCCGCGGTCCGGGTCGTGTTGATAGCCGGGCCCGCCCTCGATCACGACAGGTGACACGGCGGAGGACCGGTCCGATGGTGCTTGGACCGGTCCTCCTGCAGCTGTGGTGCGGGTCGGATCAGAGCCAGTTCGCGATCACCGTCGCGCCGCCCACCACGCGGTCGCCGGGGGCGACGGCCGGGGTGGCCTTGTCCGCCGGGAGGTAGACGTCGGTGCGGGAGCCGAACCGGATCAGGCCGAACCGCTCGCCCTTGGCGAGGAGCGAGCCGACCGGGGCGCGCTGCACGATGCGGCGGGCGATCAGGCCGGTGCGCTGGACGACCGCGACCGGGCCGTGCGCCGTCTCCAGCAGCGTGTACGCCGCCACGTTGTGCTCCGCCTCCGGCTTCATGGCAGCGGCGTAGCCGCCGTCCTCGACGAAGTAGTCGACCACCTTGCCGGCGACCGGGGCGCGGTTGACGTGGACGTCCAGGACGGACAGGAAGACCGCGATGCGGAGGAACTCGATGTCGCCGAAGCGCTTGTCGTGCAGGCGCTCGACGCCGAGGACCTTGCCGTCGCTGGCGGCGACGACGGCGTTGGCGTCCTCGGGGACGTCGCGCTGCGGGTCGCGGAAGAAGGCGGCGACCGGGGCGGCGGCGAGGGCCGGGATCAGCCACAGCTTCGACTTCGGGCGGGCGGCCTTCGCCAGAGCTGCCAGGCCGAGCGCGATGCCGGCGGCGGCGACGCCGTTGGAGTCGATGTTCATGCCGCGGGTGAGGGGGACGCTCGACGGGCGGAAGGCCGGCAGCAGGTTGTGCGCCGCGGCGTGGTGGGCCGGGGTGTGCCGGAGGCGGTGCACGCGGACCGGTGGCACGTTGCGCAGGACGAGGTCGCTGCCCACGCCGTAGAGGGCGGCCTGGCGCTCCACCTCGTCGGCGGCGCCGCTCGGCAGGCGGGTGGCCGGGACGACGACGGTGAGGACGCCGCCGGGGTTGACGAGCTTGGTCAGGTCGGCGAGGACGGCCCGGGCCTCGTCGGCGCTGCCGGCCAGGGGCTCGGCGAGGATCACGACGTCGGCCGGCTCGGCCTCGGTGTGGGACTCGACGACGCGGGTCCGGTCGGTCACCCAGCGGCCCTGCCGCTCGATGTGCTCGCGCAGCGTGATGGTGCCCCCGATGGAGCCGGCGACGACGGTCAGCCGGTCGTCGGGCAGCAGTGCGTCGATGGCGGCCGCGAGGGTGGCGGAGCCGGCGGCCGCGCCGACGAGGAGGCCGGTCTTGGGTCCGCCGTGGCGGGCGAGCTCGCTGGCGAGGACCCGGGCGGCGCGGTCACCGATCTGGATCGGGCGGCGGGAGACGCCGGACGCGCCACCAACGGGAGACTGGGTCATGTCTGAAGGGCTCCTCAAAAAAAGACAAAGTAGGGCCGGCGGGAAAGCGTGTCCCGCCGGCCCAGCATATTCCGTGTCTAGTCCAAGTCGTCCTCGTCGCGCGACGCCGGCACCGAACTCGAAGGTTTGTCGTTTTTGTCGGATCGCAGGGCTCCGAGCAGTCCCAGCAGCCCGAAGACGATCAGTCCGACGGCGACGATCCAGCCGGCGTTGAGGTTGACCGTGGACGTCTGGTTGAACAGCCAGACGATCACGATGCCGAGGAAGATCAGGCCGAACGTGAGGGAGAGGCCATCGGTGCGGTGCGGCTTCACCGGGTCACCTCCAGGTTGCCGTAACGAAGGTAGAGGTTGAGGTGCAGTTCGCCGCCGCCGACGCCGTCGGTCCCGGTGTCGGTGAACTCGTTGTTCTGGTTGAACCCGCCGCACTCGCGGCCCAGGATGTGGCAGTCGCCGCCCTCGACGCGGACCTCGACGGTGACGTCCACGTTCGGCGGCAGGGTGATGCGCATGTTGCCGGTGAGGTCGATCCGGAACTCGAGGTCGGTGTTCTCGCCGCTGAAGTCGACCCCGGACAGGTCGGCGTTGATGTCGCCGATGTCGGTGCGGTAGTCACGGTCGAGCTGCTTGACCGAGGTCGGGTTGAGGTTGATGTTCTCGATGCGCTGCGGCCGGCCGATGTCCTCGCCCGTCGACGCGGTCGAGATCGCCAGGGCGATGCTCAGCAGAACCCCGAGCAGGATCATGAGCCGGGCCCGGCCGAACCACGCGCCGACGATCAGGCCGAGCGCGACGACCGCGAGCGGCACCGCGAAATACGTGCTGACCAGGAAGTTTGCCGTGGTCACCTCGAACGCGGCGAGCACGCCCAGCGACACGCAGATCAGCGAGAAGATCACCCGGCCGAGGCGGGAGCGCACCTTCGGCGGCTTCGGCGGTTTCGGGGCGAGCCCCGGATACGGCGACCCCGGCATGCCGGCCGGGTAGCCGAGCGACGCCGCGTAGGGGCTCCGGTTGCCGAACGGCCCGTGTGGCGCGAACGGCGGCCGGTAGCCGGCCGGCGCGAGGGGCGGCAACGGCGGCAGTGGCGGCACCGGAGGCGTCATGGCCGGCCGCGTCGGTGCGGGGGGGACCGGAGGTGGCGTCACGGCTGCCTGGTGTTGCAGCCACGCCGGGTGCACGGATGGTGCCCCGGCCGGACCGGTGGCGGCCGCCTGGAACGGCGGCGTGCTCGACTGGAACGGGGGCACCGACGGCGGGAACGGTGTCGTGGCCGGGGCCGGCGGCGGCACGAACGGCCCGGGCGGGGTCCCGGGCGCGCCGCCGCCCGGCTGGTTGCCCTGCGGGGCGCCGAGGAGGTTGCCCTGCCCGCGCACGAGCAGCGCGACCACGCCGATGACCACGGCCAGGCCGACCGCGGCGGGGCCGACGTTGCGCGACATCACCAGGAGGAACGCCAGCACCGCGCCGACGCCGATCACGATGGCGAGGGGCGCCGAGGTCGTCGACCGGCCGCGGCCGAGCAGGGCCTCGAGCGGGGAGCCGGTGTCGCCCTCGGCGGGCAGCAGGAGCCAGCCCAGCAGGTACGCGACGATGCTGATCCCGCCGGCGAGCGTGAGCACGGCGAAGATGACCCGCCACAGGGTCGGGTCGGTGTTGGTGGCCCGGCCGATCGCGGCGCAGACGCCGGCGACGTAGCGGCCCTGCTGGGGGCGCACGAGGTTGCCCCGGTTGAAGCCGCTGCCGAACGGCGTCGCCCCGGGCGTCCCGAACGGTCCCGGACCACCCGGGCCCGGCCCGCCGGGCGGCGGTCCGAACGGTCCATTGCCACCGGGCGGCGGTCCGAACGGTCCATTGCCACCGGGCGGCGGTCCGAACGGCCCGGTGCCACCGGGCGGTCCGGGCGGCGGCCCGGGTGGCGGTGGCGCGGAACCCGCCGGGGGCTCGTCGCGCTCGGCCTTGGTCAGGTCGACCTCGGGCGGCTCGGCCCGGACGGTGGGCGCCTCCGAGTCCTCTGGGTCCTCCAGGTCCGTGGACGCCGGGTACGCGGTCATGCCGTAGGTGGGGGCGATGTACGTGGGCTCGGTGTACACCGGCGATCCGGCGGGCGGCGCGCTGGACGGCTCGGCACTCACCGGCGCGGCGCTGACGGGCGCGGCGCTGACGGGCGCGGCGCTGACGGGTGCTGCGCTGACCGGGACCGCGCTCACGGGAGCCACGCCGGCGGGCGCGGCGCTGACCGGGGCGGCACTCACGGGGGCATCGCTCACCGGGTCGGACCGTTCGGCGTCGGCAGGGGAGTCGGGCAGGTAGTCGGCCTCGTAGCGGGGCTCCACTCGTACACCATCCGGCTTTTGATCTTCTGCATGTGCTTGTGCGGCCGCCGGCTCGTCGGCGGCAGGCGGGTTCGTCATGCCACTGATGTTCGCTGACGGGACGGCTGGTCCGCCTCAGGCATCGACCCTGACACCACCCTGATTTGCCGGTTCCGGGGTCGCTCGGAGTGGTCCAGGCGCCGGTCCACGTGTGACGATCTGGGGGACCTCACCCGACCACGCGTTGAAACGAGCCTGATGACCAGCCCCGTGCCGATCCGCCGCCTCTACCGCGAGCCCGCGGACCGGGTCGTCGCGGGCGTCGCCGCCGGCATCGCCGCGCACCTGGGCGCCTCCGTGGTGCTGATCCGGGTGGCGTTCGTGGTGCTCGCCGCGTTCTGGGGGCTCGGCGCGCTGCTCTACGCCGCGTTCTGGGCGGTGCTGCCGATGCCGCCGCACGTGGGATCCGGTCGGCGCAACGTCAACCAGCTGTTCTCGTTCCTCGCGCTCGGCATCGGCATGGTGCTGCTGGTGCTCATGGTGGAGCCCAGCGACGGCATCCAGTCGGTGATCGGCTGGCTGGCCGCGGTCATCGCGCTGGGCGCCGGCATCATCTGGCACCAGGCGGACCCGAAGCGCCGTGAGCGCTGGTCGGCGACGGTGCCGGGGATGCCATGGCTCGGCGCGGTGATGGACAACAACCGCAAGTCCTACCTCGTGCGGTTCATCGGTGGCGGGCTGCTCGTCGTCGTCGGCATCATCGGTGCCTTCGTCGCCGGGGTGCCCCTCGCCGGCGCGAACCTGGCCTCGATCGGCTACGGGCTCGGCTTCGCCGCCGTTGCCCTCGCCGGGGTCGGTCTGGCGCTCGCCCCGCTGCTGTACCGGATGTTCACCCAGCTCAGCACCGAGCGCGAGGCGCGGGTGCGCGAGCAGGAGCGGGCCGAGCTCGCCGCCATGGTGCACGACCAGGTGCTGCACACCCTCGCCCTGATCCAGCGCAACGCCGGTGACCTCAAGGAGGTCCAGCGCCTCGCCCGCGGCCAGGAGCGGACCCTGCGCAACTGGCTCTACAAGCCGACCGCCTCGCCGACGGAGAAGTTCGGCGCCGCCCTGGAGGAGGCGTCGGCCGAGGTCGAGGACACGTTCGCGATCGCGGTCGAGACCGTGGTCGTCGGCGACCTCGACGTCGACGAGCGGGTCGCGGCGATCGTCGCCGCCGCCCGTGAGGCCCTGGTCAACGCGGCCAAGCACGCCAAGGTCGAGACCGTCTCGCTGTACGCGGAGGTCGAGCCCGACTGCGTGAGCGTGTTCGTCCGGGACCGCGGCGTCGGCTTCGAGCTCACCGCCGTGGAGTCCGACCGGCACGGGGTCCGCGGTTCGATCCTCGCGCGCATGCAGCGGCACGGGGGCAAGGCCGAGATCCGCAGCACACCGGGCGACGGCACCGAGGTGCGGTTGAGCCTGCCCATCGATACGGAGAAGTGATGACTGACGAGACCCAGCGCCTGCGGGTGTTCCTGGTCGACGACCACGCCATGTTCCGCGCGGGGGTCCGTGCCGAGCTGGGCGTGCACGTCGACGTGATCGGCGAGGCGAGCGGGGTCGCCGAGGCGGTGCAGAAGATCACCGCGCTGGAGCCCGACGTGGTGCTGCTCGACGTGCACATGCCCGACGGCGGCGGGCGGGCCGTCCTGGACGCGATGCGCCGCAGCCGGCCGCAGGTGAAGTTCCTGGCGCTGTCGGTGTCCGACGCCGCCGAGGACGTCATCGGGCTGATCCGGGCCGGCGCGCGGGGGTACGTCACCAAGACCATCTCGCCGGACGAGCTCGCCGACGCGATCCGCCGGGTTGCCGACGGCGACGCGGTGTTCAGCCCGCGCCTCGCCGGGTTCGTGCTCGACGCGTTCGCCGCGCGGCCCGACGCCCCGGTCGCCGATCCGGAGCTGGACCAGCTGACCAACCGCGAGCGGGAGGTGTTGCGTCTGCTGGCGCGGGGGTACGCGTACAAGGAGATCGCGAAGGAGCTCTACATCTCGATCAAGACGGTCGAGACACACGTGTCGAATGTCCTGCGCAAACTGCAGATGTCGAACCGGTATGAGCTGTCGCGCTGGGCCGCGGATCGCCGACTCGTTTAAATTTTTCTATGGCTTTTCCGGACAAACCGGTGTGACTGGTGTGACTGGCGTGACTGGCGAGGTGACAGGAGGGGTCTCCGACCGCTACAAACGAGCGTCCCCCCTGATCCTCGTCAAAGGTGGTCCAGTTACCGTGTCACACCTTTCCCGTATGGCCGGACTGGCCGCAGCGGTGTTCGTCGGGGGTGCCGTCGCTCTGAGTGGGGCGGGCGTCGCGTTCGCCGACACCGTCACCGGCACCCAGGTCTACATCGATGACAACGCCGCCGCGATCAAGGTCATCAACCTGAAGGACAAGTCCGGCACGCCGCACGAGACCGCCGCCCCGCGCCTGGGCATCAAGGTCGCCGGCTCGACCGAGCCGGTCCTCGCGTACTGCATCGACTTCGCGCGCGACATCACGCACACCGCGTATGTCGAGTCGCCGTGGTCGAAGAACGGGAACACGTCGCCCACCGAGGCGGAGCTGGGCCAGGTGCAGTGGGTGCTGACCCACGCGTACCCGACCGTGGGCGCCGACGCGCTTCTCGCCGCCGCCAAGGGCACCAAGCCCGAGGGTGTCAGCGCCGAGCTGCTCAACAAGCTGGTCTACGCCGGCACGCAGAGCGCCATCTGGACGATCACCGACCCTGACCTCTTCGCGCTCAGCCCGTCGAAGGAAGGCTTCAACACGGGCAACACGCCGGAGCAGTACGCCGTGATCGTCGCGATCAGCGACTACCTCGTGAAGGCGTCGAAGAACCCGGCCGCCGACCCGCAGCCGAAGCTCGAGATCAACCCGGCCACGCTGGCCGGCGAGACCGGCAAGAAGATCGGGCCGTTCACCATCGTGTCGGGTGGTGGCACCGCCGACCTCACCGCCACCGGTGGCAAGCTCGTCGACGCCGACGGCAAGCCCGTCACCTCGCTGCCGAACGGCGGCAAGTTCTACGTCGTCGCCGACGCCGCGGGCACCGTGTCGATCGAGGCGAAGGGCAGCGGCTCCGTGCCGATCGGCCGCATGTTCGTCACCGCTCAGGACCCGAACAAGACGCAGAAGCTCATCCTGGCGGGTGTCGCCGGCACGAAGCTCGAGGCGAAGGCCACGGCCACCGTGACGCTGCCGCCGCCGAGCCTGCCGTTGACCGGTGTGAAGCTCACCGGCGCGATCACCGCTGGTGCGCTGCTCGTCGCGGGTGGCGTGGCGCTGCTGCTGGTGGTTCGCCGCCGGCGGGTCCGCTTCGTCGCGTAACGCTTGTTGTGCTCTCCGGGGCGGCCGCTTTCTGCGGCCGCCCCGGTGTGTTTTGTCAGGCCGGTGTGTTTGTCAGGCCGTGTGTTTGTCAGGCGGTGTGGAACACCGAGAACGCCTCGGCGAGGGTGCCTTCCGGGAGGCCCGCCGCGCTCGCCGTGGCCGCCAGGCGCTGGCGCATCAGGCCGTCGAGGTCGTCCAGGTGGGACGTCTGTGACACGTGGGCCCGCAGGGCCTTGAGCTTGCGCTCGTACGTGCCGGTGATGTCGACCACGTGATCCGGATCGGGGCCGCCGGAGTACCAGATCTCGCGGACCGTCCAGGCGGGCAGGTCGAGGTCCGTGAAGGTGAACGGGTTGCGCGCGTCCGGGTACACCGCGCACGTGGCCGCCTCCCCGGCCGCCAGATGGTCGGGGTGGCTCGGGCCGGCGATACGGTCCCAGCGGCGCAGGGGCGAGTTGGTCAGCACCCGGTCGGGGCGGAACCGGCGGATCGCCGCGGTGATGTCGCGCCGCAGTTCGATCGACGGCGTCAGGATGCCGTCGTGGTACCCGTCGAGGAACTCGACGTGGTTGACCCCGACGACCGCGGCCGCCGCGCGCTGCTCCGCCTCCCGCAGGGCCGGCATCAGCTCCCGCGGGGTGTCGTCGAACCCGCCGGCGTCGCCGCGCGTCACCAGCAGGTAGCCGACCTCGATCCCGGCGTCGACCCAGCCGGCGACGGTGCCGGCGCTGCCGAAGTCGACGTCGTCAGGGTGCGCGAGCACGCAGAGGACGCGCTGCACGTCCTGCAGAGGTGTGGCCGATCTTGGGAAGCTCATGCTTCCTGTTGTATCGCGTCCGGTCGGCTTTTTGGTCTGCGCGGCCCGCTTGGTCTGCGGGGTTCAGGGGTTTTTACTTGGGCCGCTCGGTCTGCAGGGTGTTGCCTGGGCCGCTCGGCTACCGGGCCGCTCGGCTACCGGGCCGCTCGGGCCTACAGGGGGCCGCGGCCGGCGCGGAGGATCAGCAGGGCCAGCTGGGTGCCGTCGGCGCCGAGCTCGGCGGAGAAGCGCTCCAGGATCTCCCGCTCGCGCGACAGCACCAGGCGGGTGCCGCCGGCGGCGACGCGGGTCGCGCCGACCTCGCGGGAGATCGCGGCGCGCTCCTTCCAGAGCGCGACCAGCGCCGCGTCGATCTCGTCGATCCGGTTACGCAGGCCGGCGATGTGCTCGTCGGCGGCGGGCTGCTGCTCCATGGTGATGGCGGCCATTCTCTCGTCCTTGTCAGTCTGGCTCTGGTGCCCCGCCCCGGGAACGCGAACGCCCCGGGCTCGGGAGCCCGGGGCGTCGGTAGGTTCAGCGTTCAGGCGCGACCTACGGCTGCCGGACTCCCGGAGCCGTAAAAAAAGTAGGGCCGCACCTGCTCGATCACGTCGTCGAGTATGGCACGGGATTCTCGGCGACGTGAAGTGCTCCGGCGGTTTTCTGTCAGTGGGTCGGCATAGACTCGCCCGTGCGATGCATGCTCTCTTCGATCTTCCCCAGTCAGAGCCGGCCGGCGTGACCGCTTCCGCCCCGGCTCAGCCGTCCCGCCGCCGCGATCCGGAGGCGCTGCTCGACGGGCTCAACGGTCCGCAGCGTGACGCCGTGACCCACGAGGGTTCCCCGCTGCTCATCGTCGCCGGCGCCGGCTCGGGCAAGACCAAGGTGCTGACCAGCCGGATCGCCTATCTGCTCGCGGCCCGTGCCGTGCACCCCGGTGAGATCATCGCGATCACCTTCACCAACAAGGCCGCCGGCGAGATGAAGGAGCGCGTCGCCAACCTCGTCGGCGGTCGCGCCCGGCTGATGTGGGTGTCGACGTTCCACTCGGCGTGCGTGCGCATCCTGCGGGCCGAGCACGACCACGCGGGTCTCAAGTCGACGTTCTCGATCTATGACGCCGACGACTCCCGCCGGCTCATGCAGCTCGTGATCCGCGAGCTCGACCTCGACCCGAAACGCTATCCGGCCCGCGGGCTGGCCGCGCAGGTCTCCAACCTGAAGAACGAGCTGATCGACCCCGAGGCCTTCACCGCCAAGGCGGTCGGCCCCGCCGAGCGGACCCTCGCCGAGGCCTACACGCTCTATCAGCAGCGCCTCACCGAGGCCCACGCGCTCGACTTCGACGACCTGATCATGCGCGTGGTGCACCTGCTGCAGAGCCACCCCGAGGTCGCCGAGACCTATCGCCGCCGGTTCCGCCACGTCCTCGTCGACGAATACCAGGACACCAACCACGCGCAGTACATGCTGGTGAAGGAGCTCGTCGGCAGCACCGGCGAGCTGTGCGTCGTCGGTGACGCCGACCAGTCGATCTATGCGTTCCGCGGCGCCACGATCCGCAACATCCTCGAGTTCGAGCGCGACTATCCCGACGCCCGCACCATCCTGCTGGAGCAGAACTACCGCTCCACCCAGACGATCCTGTCCGCCGCCAACGCCGTCATCGGCCGCAACACCGAGCGCAAGCCCAAGCGCCTGTGGAGCGACCAGGGCGCCGGCGAGCAGATCGTCGGCTATGTCGCCGACACCGAGCACGCCGAGGCCGACTGGGTCGCCCGCGAGATCGACCGGCTCTCCGACAACGCCGGCGTCCGCCCCGCCGACGTCGCCGTCTTCTACCGCACCAACGCGCAGTCCCGCGTGTTCGAGGAGATGTTCATCCGCTTCGGCCTGCCCTACAAGGTCGTCGGCGGCGTCCGTTTCTACGAGCGCAAAGAGGTTCGCGACGCCCTCGCCTACCTGCGCGCCGTGGTCAACGACGACGACACCGTCAGCGTCCGCCGGATCCTCAACACCCCCCGCCGCGGCATCGGCGACCGCGCCGAGGCGTGCGTCGAGGCCCTCGCCGCCCGCGAGCGCATCTCCTTCGGCGCCGCCCTGCGCCGCGCCGCCGAGGCCCCGGGCATCTCCACCCGCGCCGTCAACGCGATCGGCGACTTCGTCGCGTTGCTGGATGAGCTGCGCACCCTCGCCGAGACCGCCCTGCCCGAGGAGGTCCTCGAGGCCGCCATCGAGCGCTCCGGCTACCTGGGTGAGCTGGAGGAGAGCACCGACCCGCAGGAGGTCGGCCGGGTCGAGAACCTGCAGGAGCTGGTCAGCGTCGCCCGCGAATACACCGAGCGGGCCGAGGCCACCATCGCCGTCGCCGCCGAGCAGGGCGACGCCACCGCCGCCCCGCCGCCCACCGTCGCCGGCTTCCTTGAGCAGGTCTCCCTCGTCGCCGACGCCGACCAGATCCCCACCGACGACCCCGACCACACCGGCGTCGTCACCCTCATGACCCTGCACACCGCCAAGGGCCTCGAGTTCCCGGTCGTCTTCCTCACCGGCCTCGAGGACAGCGTCTTCCCGCACCAGCGCTCCATGAGCGACCGCAAGGAGCTGGAGGAGGAGCGCCGGCTGGCCTATGTCGGCATCACCCGGGCCCGCCAACGCCTCTACATCTCCCGCGCGGTCACCCGCTCCGCCTGGGGCCAGCCCGCATACAACCCGCCGTCACGCTTCCTCGAGGAGCTGCCACCCGAGCTGGTCCGGTGGGAGCGCACCGACGCGGCGTATACGAGCTGGTCCGGCGGCGGTGGCCACGGCGGCCGCAACACCGGCCCCGCCCAGTCCCGCACGTCCTCCTTCGTCGGTGGCACCCCGAAGGCAGCCCAGCTCGCCGCCAAACTCGGCCTGGACGCCTCCAAACTCTCCACCGCCAGCGAACTCGCTCGCGACGTCCCCTCCCTGACCGTCGGCGACCGCGTCAACCACCAGCGCTACGGCCTCGGCCGCGTCCTGGCCGTGGAAGGCGCGGGCCCCCGCGCCCAGGCCCAGGTCGACTTCGGCGACCAGGTGATGTGGATCGTCCTGCGCCACGCGCCCATCGACAAACTCTGACCCACCCCACCCAGTCCACACCAACCGACCACAGCACGACCGCCACCGCGCGGTGGCAGAGCACGAACGGGCTGCGCGGCTGGGTGCGGCGCTGTGAGGGCGGCTCGGCGCTGTGCGGACGGCGTGGACGGCTGGGCTCTGCGAGGTCGGTGCGGCTCGGTTGGGCAGGACTCAGCCCGGACAGGCGGAATGGTGCAGCGCGGATGGCGCGGCTGGGTTCGGCGTGGCGTGGACGGTGTTGCGCGGGGTCGCGTCTTGGATCACGAACGAACCGCCGCATTCACCCTTGGAACCCGGCGACTCGGCGTTCCGGCGAAAAAGTGTGGAGCGCAAGGGGTGCGTACGCTCCACCCATTCATGCTTTCCGCGGAGATCTCTTCGCCGATGTTGTTGCCGTGCGGACGGTCGGGAGCGCTGTGGTCGTCCACGCGACCAGCCGGCGCCTTCGATCACGCGGCCAAGATCGTTAGCCTGCGATGCGGGCTCTGCTGGCGTCCCGATTCGGGTTATTTGTTGGAATTTCTTGAAGCCGGTGGCAATCGAGAGCCCGCATCACGGCGGAGCATCACGACCGGGGCAGGCTGAACACAGAAGACGATCGCCGGTGGGCCCTGCTGGAGCACCGAAGGAGTAGCACGTTTGCCGGCGAGCCCTGCGCGGCAGTGCGTCCGTCGGCCCCGGCGTGCCTCGCGCCCATGGGGGGCGACTTCGCGGTTAGTTGTAGATGTCCTCGGTGTGCTTCTGGATGTCTACGCCGTGTTTGCGCATGAAGGCCAGGGGCTCGACCGGCTTGTCGTTCTCGCGGACCTCGAAGTGCAGGTGGGCGCCGAACGAGTGGCCGGTGTTGCCGGTGAGGGCGATCCGGTCGCCCGCCTTCACCAGTTGGCCTTCCTTGCACAGGAGCTTGGAGGCGTGGCCGTAGACGGTGACGATGCCGCCGCCGTGGTCGATCATGACGTTGTAGCCGTAGCCGCCGTTCCAGCGGCAGAGGATGACCTTGCCGGCGGCGACGGCGTTGAAGGGGGTGCCCTGGGGGGCGCCCAGGTCGACGCCGGGGTGCAGGCGGCCCCAGCGTTCGCCGTAGAAGGACGTCAGGGTGTAGCGCTGCATCGGCAGGATCCACACGTCGGGGGCGGGCATGTTGACCGTCGACATGGGGGTGGTGCGGGAGCGGCTGGCGCGGTCGTCGGTGCCGCGGACGCTGACGTCGTCGAAGTTGCCGCTGGCCTCCAGGGACAGGTCGTTGCGCGGCTCGGGCAGGGCGGTGGACACACCGAGGGCGACGATGCCGGCGCCGACGACGGCGGTGGTGAACACGGCGGCGTAGCGGGTGCGGGGCGACTCGGCCCGGCGGCGGCCGCGGTAGGCTCCGCGCCGCTGCGGTGCTTCGTCCACGCGTCACCTCCCAGGTGCCCCACGGGGAAGGTTCGAAATGAACCGGCTGTCCCGGCGAAGGCGGCAATTCCGATATGACGGAAACGTAAACGCATTGCAATGCTCAGCCGCAGGTCACCGTAGCCAATGTGGAATGCGCGCCACAAGCAGCGACAGGCCGGTAGGTGCAATGAGTGCCCGGGGGGTTGGTTGTGCGTAACTGTGGGTGCGCAAGGTCGTTGCGGACGTTCGATGCGGTACCTTCGGCCCGAGGTGTGCCGCAACGGAGCGGTGCGCCCAAACGGGAAGGACCGTGAGGATGAGCGCGCGGACCCGCGTCGTCATCGCCAAGCCCGGCCTCGACGGGCACGACCGAGGCGTCAAGATCGTGGCCAGGGCACTCCGGGACGCCGGGATGGAAGTCATCTACACGGGCCTGCACCAGACGCCGGAGCAGATCGTGGAGACCGCCATCCAGGAGGACGCCGACGCGGTCGGCCTGTCGGTGCTGTCCGGGGCGCACATGACGCTGTTCCGGAAGGTCATCGAGCTGCTCGCCGAGCGTGGCGCCGATGACATCCTGGTGTTCGGTGGCGGCATCATTCCCGACGACGACCTGCCGGAGCTGGAGCGGCTCGGGGTCAAGAAGATCTTCACGCCCGGGGCGACCACGCAGTCGATCGTGGAATGGGCGCAGGCGCACATCGTGACGGCGCATGCCTGATCGACGGCTCTATATGTAAAAAGAGCCGAAAAGAAAGAAACGGGAAAAGGGGGAGAGGCCGGACGCACCCCTCACGCGTCCGGCCTCTCTATCGCACGATGCCCCGCCGCCACCCCTCGACCGACAGGGCATCGGCCGCCTTTGGTGCCGGCCCTACCCCTCGGGGTGACCCGCGCGGGCGGGCCGACACTGCACTCAACGACGGTCCGTGGACGGGGTTACGCGGCTGGGCCCGGTGTACCTCTAAAGGGGAACCGGCTGTGGAATCCGGCACACCGTGCACCCGCCAAGTCGCAGCCTGTTCAGACCTGGTTAGGCTGCGAGCGTTGAGCCGTCCTCGCGATGGGGCAGGCGGCACGGTTGACGGAACGGGACCACTGTGGACCTGTACGAGTACCAGGGGCGCGCCCTCTTCGCCAAGCACGGGTTGCCTGTGCTGGGCGGCGGCGTCGCCGAGACCCCTGAAGAGGCCCGTGCGATCGCCGAGGAACTCGGCGGCCGGGTTGTCATCAAAGCCCAGGTGAAGGTCGGTGGCCGAGGCAAGGCCGGCGGCGTGAAGCTCGCCGAGGGTGCCGACGAGGCCACCAGCCACGCGACCAACATCCTGGGCATGGACATCAAGGGCCACACGGTCCACAAGGTGATGGTCACGACCACGGCCGACATCGCCGAGGAGTACTACTTCTCGTACCTGCTGGACCGGGCGAACCGCACGTTCCTGTGCATCGCCAGCGTCGCCGGCGGCATGGAGATCGAGACCGTCGCGCACGACGCGCCGGAGAAGGTCGCCAAGGTTGCGATCGACGCGGTCAAGGGCGTCGACGAGGCCACCGCCCGCGCGATCGTCGAGCAGGCGCAGTTCCCCGCCGACGTCGCCGACCAGGTCGTGTCGATCGCGGTCCAGCTGTGGCAGGCGTTCATCGCCGAGGACGCCACGCTGGTCGAGGTCAACCCCCTCGCGAAGACGACGGACGGCACGGTCCTCTGCCTCGACGCGAAGGTGACCCTCGACGAGAACGCGGGCTTCCGCCACGCGGACCACGAGGAGCTCGAGGACAAGGCCGCCGCCGACCCGCTCGAGCAGGCGGCGAAGGCCAAGAACCTCAACTATGTGAAGCTCGAGGGCAACGTCGGCATCATCGGCAACGGCGCGGGCCTGGTCATGTCGACGCTCGACGTGGTGGCCTACGCGGGCGAGGGCCTCGGCAGCAAGCCGGCCAACTTCCTGGACATCGGCGGTGGCGCCAGCGCCCAGGTCATGGCCAACGGGCTGGAGATCGTGCTCGGCGACCCGGACGTGAAGAGCGTGTTCGTCAACGTCTTCGGCGGCATCACCGCCTGCGACGCCGTCGCCAACGGCATCGTGCAGGCGCTGCAGCTGCTCAAGGACCGTGGCGAGGCGGTCTCCAAGCCGCTCGTGGTCCGCCTCGACGGCAACAACGCCGAAGAGGGTCGCCGGATTCTCGACGACGCCGCCAACCCGCTGATCGAGCGGGTCGACACGATGGACGGTGCGGCCCGCCGCGCCGCCGAGCTCGCAGCGAGTGGGGTGTAACGACCATGGCGGTATGGCTGACCGAGACCAGCAAGGTCATCGTCCAGGGCATGACGGGGGCCGAGGGCTCCAAGCACACCCGGCGGATGCTCGCCGCGGGCACGGACGTCGTCGGCGGCGTCAACCCGCGCAAGGCCGGCACGCAGGTCGACTTCGACGGCACGAAGTTGCCGGTGTTCGCCAGCGTGGCCGAGGCCATCGAGCAGACGGGCGCCGACACCAGCGTCATCTTCGTCCCGCCGGCGGGCACCAAGTCCGCGACGCTCGAGGCGATCGACGCGCAGATCCCCCTCGCGGTGGTCATCACCGAGGGTGTGCCGGTGCACGACACGGCCAACTTCTGGGCGCACCTGCAGTCCAGCGGCAGCAAGACCAGGGTGATCGGGCCCAACTGCCCCGGCATCGCCAGCCCCGGCAAGTCCAACGCGGGCATCATCCCGGCCGACATCACCGGCCCGGGCAAGATCGGCCTGGTCAGCAAGTCGGGGACGCTCACGTACCAGATGATGTACGAGCTGCGTGACATCGGCTTCTCCACCTGCATCGGCATCGGTGGCGACCCGGTCATCGGCACCACGCACATCGACGCGCTCGCCGCGTTCGAGGCCGACCCGGAGACCGCCGCGATCGTCATGATCGGCGAGATCGGCGGCGACGCCGAGGAGCGTGCGGCCGACTTCATCAAGGCCAGCGTGCGCAAGCCGGTCGTCGGCTACATCGCCGGCTTCACCGCGCCGCCCGGCAAGACCATGGGGCACGCCGGTGCGATCATCTCCGGCTCGGCGGGCACCGCCGACGCGAAGAAGCTCGCGCTGGAGGCCGCCGGCGTCCGCGTCGGCAAGACCCCCACCGAGACCGCCAACCTGATGCGCGATCTCGTCAAGGCGCTGTAAAGAGATTTGGGACGGCCGGGGTGAGTGACCGGCCGTCCTCTCTTTGACAGAGTAAGAGCGATGCCGACCACCCCAGAGGAACCAGACGACGGGGCCCCGACACGGCTGGCCGACCGGGAGACCGTCCGCCTGCCGATCCAGCGGCGCTCCACCCGGGGCCGCCCCCCGGGCCGTCGCCCTGCCCGGCGTGCCCCGCTGATCCTCGCCGCCACCGTCACCACGCTGTGGGCTGCCCTCGTCACGCTCGTGCCGGCCCTTGTCGTGGTCTGGCTGCTGCACGCCATGGACAGCTCCGGCGCCCCTCTCTGGCAGATCCTGCGCGTCGGCTCGGCCGGCTGGCTGCTCGCGCACTGGGTCCCGCTGGACACCGGGATCGGTCCGGTGTCCCTCGCGCCGCTCGCCCTGACCGCCGTCGCCGCCTGGCGGGTCTACCGGGCCGGGGTCCACACTGCCCGCGCCGTCGGCGCCCGGGCCCGCCCCACCGGTGGGACCTGGACGCCATGGCCCGCGGCGCGTGCCGGAGGGTGCGTCGCCGTCGTGTACGGGCTGCTCGGCGCCGTCACCGCGCTCGTCGCCGGGCACCGGGGCGTGGAGGTCTCCGTCGTGCGGGCGGGCTGCACCTTCGCCGGGTTCGGCCTGGTGGCCGGGGGACTCGGCGCGTTCGTCGAGGCCCGCGGCGTTGCCCGGCTCGCCGGCCGGCTGCCCGCGGTGCTGCGTGACGCGACCCGCACGGGCACGGTCGCCGCGCTGCTCATCCTCGGTGCCGGCGCCGCCGTCGCCGGGATGGCGATCGCGGTCAGCGGTGGTGACGCCGGTCAGATCATCGACGACTATCACACCGGCGTGGCGGGGCAGGTCGGCCTCGTCGTGCTGTGCGGCTTCTACACCCCCGACGTCGCCACGTGGAGCGCCAGCTACCTGGTCGGGCCGGGGTTCCACGTCGGCGCGGAGACGACGATCAGCGCGGCCGAGGTGTCGATGGGCCGGCTGCCCGCGGTGCCGCTGCTGGCCGGGCTGCCGTCGACGCCCGCGACCGGCTGGGCGCCGTTGCTGCTCGGGCTGCCCTTGGCGGCGGCGCTGATCGCCGGCTGGCTGCTGGCCCGCCGGTCGCTGCGCAACGACCCGGCGCGGGGCTGGGTGCCGTTGCTCGGCGCGGCCGCGTTGGCCGGGCCGGTCGCGGGGCTGCTGCTGGGGCTCGTGTCGGTCGCGGCGAGCGGGTCGGTCGGCGGCGGCGGCCTGGAGCAGGTCGGGCCGAATGCGGGGGCGGTCGGCTTCGTGGCGATGCTGATGGTGACGATCGGCACGGTGCTGGCGACGGCCGCCACGAAGATCGCGCTGCGGGTCCGGCAGGTCACGCCCTGACGTTTGCCCGTCGTCACGGCGAAGCGGTTGGGCAGATGGCTGGTCACCTTCGCGTCAGCGATGTCACAGCGCCTTGCGGTAGGGGTACCAAATGAAAAAACGCAAAAGGCCCGGCCGCTGCGAACAGCGAACCGGGCGATTGCGTTGGGCTCAGCGTGGGGTCTAGTAAACGGTGAACCAGCCGCTGGCCATGCCGGCGGCGTAGAGGACCCAGAAGCTGATCTCGATGACGACGCCGACGGCGCCGGTGATGATGCCCGCGAGCGCCATGCCGCCGTTGTTGGCGAGGCCCTGCTTGACCTTCTGCTGGCCGAGGTAGCCGAGCACGATCGCCGCGGCACCGAGCAGGACACCGATGTAGCAGCAGGCGAGCGGGATCGACACGATGCCGAGGATCATCGAGACGAGGCCGAGCGTGTTCTGCTGCTGCGGCTGGCCGTAGCCGGGCTGCTGGTAGCCGCCGGCCGGGTAGGCGCCACCGGAGGTCGGGTAGCCACCGCCCGAGGTCGGATACGGCTGGCCGGACACCGGCGGCTGCTGCGCGTAGGGGTCCTGGTAGGCGGGCTGCTGCGGCTGCGCGTACGGGTCCTGGTACGCCGGCTGCTGAGGCTGGGCGTAGGGGTCCGGCTGCTGCGGCTGCCCGTACTGGGGCTGCTGCCCGTACTGCGGCTGCTGACCGTAGGGGTCCTGGTACGGCTGCTGCTGCCCGTACGGATCCTGGCCCTGTGGTGGGTAGCCCATTGCGATGGCTCCTAAGGCTGGGGACAACTCATCGAGACGCGTTTTGCATCAGGGTAGTCCCGAGGGGGATACGGAACTTTGGCAGCGTACTGGTCAGGGTCGAGTCTTCGCAGTGCCGGAACGGTGGAACATCGGCAGCATGCCTGATTTGCTGCTATATGTCGCCCGGCCCGGCGCTGAGCAGGGCTGACCCGGTCGGTAGAGTTTTACGGTGACCGTTCGGCTTGTCGTGCTCGTGTCCGGTTCCGGTTCCAATCTGCAGGCGCTGCTCGATGCCGCCGCCGACCCTTCCTATGGTGCGTCGGTCGTCGCCGTCGGTGCCGATCGGCCCGACATCGAAGGGCTCACCAGGGCGGCCAAGCATGATGTGCCGACCTTTGTGACGGCCGTCCGTGATTTCGCGACCCGGGACGACTGGGACGCTTCCCTGACGGCGTCGTGCGAGGGGTTCGCGCCCGACCTGATCGTCTCGGCCGGCTTCATGAAACTCGTCGGCCCGCGGTTCCTCGCCTCGTTCGAGGGCCGTTATGTGAATACGCACAATGCGTTGCTCCCGGCGTTTCCGGGCATGCACGGGCCGCGGGACGCCCTCGCCTACGGGGTGAAACTCGCCGGCGCCACGCTGCACTTCGTCGACAGCGGCGTCGACACCGGGACGATCATCGCGCAGGTCGCGGTGCCCGTCCTCGACGACGACACCGAGGACACGCTCCTCGAACGGATCAAGGTGGCCGAGCGCCGCCAGCTGGTTGACACCGTCGGCCGGATGGCCCGCGAAGGCTGGACCGTCAACGAACGAAAGGTCAGGTTGGGTCGTGGCTAACCGCCGTCCCATCAGGCGCGCGCTCATCAGCGTCTACGACAAGACCGGGCTGGAGGATCTCGCGCGCGCCCTCGCCGGCGCCGGCGTCGAGCTCGTCTCCACCGGCTCGACAGCGGCCCGCATCGAGGCGGCCGGCCTGCCGGTCACCAAGGTCGAGCAGCTCACCGGGTTCCCCGAGACGCTCGACGGCAGGGTCAAGACCCTCCACCCCCGGGTCCACGCCGGCCTGCTTGCGGACCTGCGGCTCGAGACGCACGCCGCGCAGCTGGCCGAGCTGTCGATCGAGCCGTTCGAGCTGCTCGTGTCCAACCTGTATCCGTTCACCGACACGGTCGCGTCGGGTGCGTCCGACGACGAGTGCGTGGAGCAGATCGACATCGGCGGGCCGGCGATGGTGCGGGCCGCGGCGAAGAACTTCCCCAGCGTGGCGGTGGTGACGTCGCCTGCTTCGTACGGTGACGTGATCGCGGCTCTGGCGGCGGGAGGCTTCTCGCTGGACGAGCGGCGTTCGTTGGCCGGTGTCGCTTTTGCGCACATCGCCGAGTATGACGTTGCTGTTGCTGCGTGGTTTGCTCGCGATACTTCGGACTTTTCGGGTACGGCGCTGCGTCGTTCCGCCACGCTGCGGTACGGGGAGAACCCGCACCAGCCGGCCGCGCTGTACGTGGATCCGGCTGCCGCGCCCGGGCTCGCCCAGGCCGAGCAGCTCGGCGGCAAGGAGATGTCCTACAACAACTACGTCGACGCCGACGCCGCCTGGCGCGCCGCGCACGACTTCACCGAGCCCTGCGTCGCGATCATCAAGCACGCCAACCCGTGCGGCATCGCGATCGGCGCCGACGTGGCCGACGCGCACCGCAAGGCGCACGCGTGCGACCCGGTCAGCGCGTTCGGCGGGGTGATCGCCGTCAACGCCCCCGTCACCGTCGACCTGGCGAAGCAGATCAGCGAGATCTTCACCGAGGTCGTGGTGGCTCCCGCGTATGAGGAGGGCGCGGTCGCCGTCCTCACCGCCAAGAAGAACCTGCGGGTGCTGCAGGCCCCGGCCTGGACCCCGGCCGCGGTCGAGTCCCGGCAGGTCTCCGGCGGCGTCCTGGTCCAGGCCGCCGACCGCATCGACGCAGCCGGCGACGACCCGGCGAACTGGAAGCTCGTCACGGGTTCGGAGGCGTCGCCCGAGGTCAAGCGGGACCTCGAGTTCGCCTGGCGGGCCGTGCGCGCGGTCAAGTCCAACGCGATCCTGCTCGCCTCCGGCGGCGCGACCGTCGGCGTCGGCATGGGCCAGGTCAACCGGGTCGACTCCGTGCGCCTCGCGGTCTCCCGCGCCGGCGACCGGGCCGCCGGCTCCGTGGCCGCCTCCGACGCGTTCTTCCCCTTCGCCGACGGCCCGCAGGGCCTGATCGAGGCCGGCGTCACCGCCATCGTGCAGCCGGGCGGCTCGATCCGCGACGAGGAGGTCATCGAGGCGGCCCGCGCCGCCGGGGTGACGATGTACCTCACCGGCACGCGGCACTTCTACCACTAGGTCGCTGCTTCGGGGGCCCTCTACGGCGTTGTGATCTTCGCCGGTACGGGGGCCCCGAAGTACGTCGCCACCGCGTCGCTCACGGCATGGGCGCCCTTGTCGAGGGTGCCGCTCGCGCCCTGCTCGTACATGGCGGCCACCACGTATCGCTCGCCGGGACCCGCGAACCCGACCGTGTGCGTGACCCACACCGTCCGGCCGTTGACCGGCTTCTGCGCCCAGCCGTCCTTGTTGCCCGGGCTCAGCCCGCTGCCGGCGGCCCAGACCCCCCAGCGCTGGTTGCCGGCGACGTTGCGCAGCGTCTTGACCAGGTAGGCGCGGTCGGTCGGGTCGAGCTTGTCCAGCACGTAGCCCATCAACGCCTGCAGGTCCTCGGCGCTGCACCGCAGGTTCCGCCAGAACGCGTCGTAGCCCGGGACCACACTCAGGGTCTTCATGCCGAACCGCTGCTGGAACCGGCCGAGCATCCCCGGCCCGTCGTAGCGGTTCCACAACGCGGTCGCCGCGTCGTTGTCGGAGTTGATGAGCGCCTTGTCGAGGTTGGCGCGGTCGGTGGCGTCCAGCGCGATGGTCTGCTGCCGGTGCCGTTCGAGCAGGTCGGTGGCGATCGCCAGCTTGATCGTCGACGCGGTCCAGGTGGTGGCGGTGGTGTTGCCCGCCTTCCACACCGCGCCGGTCTGCCGGTCGCGGACCACGATGCCGAGAGTGCCGGGCTGCTGCTTGACGAACGCCGCCGCCTGGTCTGCTCCGCCTTTGGCGGGGCTTTGACTCGGCGCGCCGCTCGCGGTTTTTGTCGGATTTTCGCCCAACGCGCTGTTTTGCGACGCACTTTCGGTAGGCGCTTGCGCCGCCGGTTCGGCGTTTTGTGCTGGTTGGTCGCTTTTGTCGCTACCGCAGGCGGCGAGCGTGATGATGGTGAGAAGGGCGACTAGCCACTGCCGGACGGACACCCACGAACTGTAACGGCACGATCAACCTTGGGACGGCGGCGACGTTTGGCGGCAAGGCCACCGCTCGGCGCGACCTGTTCTGGGTCCTGCGTGGTCCTGCCGCTGCTCGAAGCCGTGTGCCAGACGTGGCTCTGGGCTGCTCGGATGGTTCCGGGCCGCTCGGATGGCTCCGGGCCGCTCGGATGGCTCTGGGCCGCTCGGATGGTTCCGGGCCGCCGGGACTGCCGCGGGTCACGGCGGTGCGGCCCGCGGTGAACGGCGCCCAGACCGGTCCCGCCGGGGCGACGGCGCTGAGCAGACGGGATGTCGCCGCCCGCCTACGCTGGGTCGGCGCCGAGCCGGATGCCTGGTCCCGTGCCGACCGGTGAGAGGTGGGTCAGGTGACGCTCAGGAACAGCTCCGTGGCCTTCTCCTCCCTGGTGGTCACGACGGCGTGGGTGGTGGTGGCGGCCAGGGCGACCTCCGGGCAGCGGGTCGTGCAGGCGATCGTGCGGTCCTCGGTGGAGCCGCCGTCCGTGGTGCGGGCGCCGATGAGGCGGAGGCGGCCGTCCGGGCCGCGCCACAGGATGTAGGCCTTGTCGGCGGCGGTGGTGGCGGCGAGGGGCTGGTAGGAGCCGAGGCCCGGCAGCCCGACGTCCCACTTGACGGCGCCGGTGCGGACGTCGACGGCGGTGAGGTGGGCGCGCTCGCCGCTGGGCTCGGCGTAGAGCAGGAGGCCGCCGGCGGCTGGGACGGCCAGGGCGCCGGCAGCATCGTGGCGGTTGCCGACGGTGCCGGTGTCCGCGTCCATGTAGACGGCGCGGCGGGGGGAGGCGCCGGTGACGGTGACGAAGCCGTCGCCGGTGGCGTAGATGCGCAGCTCGGTGGGGCTGCGCTGGATGGTGTGCCAGGACCAGCGCTCGGCGCCGGTGGTGGCGGTCAGGCCGACGGCGACGTCGTCGACGCCCTGGGCGCGGCAGCGCAGGGCGACCGCGACGGTCTCGGCGGTGGTGGCGAGGTCGGTGACGTCGCAGGGGCCGCCGTTGCGGGCGGGGGTCCACCGCCACAGCAGGGTGCCGGCGGTGGCGTCGATGCCGAGCAGGTCGCCGGCGCCGATGCCCGAGCCGGCGAGGACGACGGTGCGGCCGGCGCCGTGGACGGAGGCCATCTTCCCGGCCTGGTACCGCGCGGTGAACCGGACCTGCCCGCTGCCGGCGTCCAGCGCCGTGACGAGCACGCCGTCGTCGGTGCCGAAGACCACGACGACGGTGCCGCCGGCCGGGCCGTCGACCAGGCCGGCGGTCTGGGTCGGCAGGTCGGAGCGCAGGTAGCGCCACGCGATGGCGCCGCTGGCCAGCCACACGGCCCGGACGCCGTCCTCGGCCCGCACGATCGCCAGCTGATCGTGGACCCCGACGAGTTGCACCCCGACATACGGCAGTGGCCAGGTCTGGTCGCCTGCGGCGGTGGGCGGATCGCCGGCGGTCGTGGCGTCGACGAAGCGGCCCTCGCGGGCGTAGTCCACGGCGAACCCGGCGACGACTGCCAGCACCACCACGGTCGCGGCAACCGTGAGCCAGGGCCGGGCCGATCCCGGCAGCGCGCCGGGGCCGCCGATGGCGGCCAGCAGCCAGCCGAGGGTGAGGGCGGCCGCGCCGGCGACGGTGACCGGGCCGCCCAGGCCGACGCCGGCGCTGGGCTCGACCAGCCGGGCGAGGCCGATGGCGACGAGGGTCGCGGCGAGCCCGGCCACGGCCGCGACGGCGGCGGTCAGCCGGAACCGGCGCGGCTCGGTGCGTGCATAAGCCACGCAGAGCCCGCTGAGCAGCGGCCCGAGGAACACGATGCCGGCGATCGTCACCCCGTCGGGGTGGCGGCTGCCGGACAGGGTCCAGGGCAGCGCGAGGCCGGTGACGACGGCGGCGATGCCGGCGACCACGGCGACGAGCCCGGTCCCGCGGATGACCGGACGCACGGCGAAGCGGCCAGCGGGACGCGCTGCGGAGCGCGAGAGATTCACGAGGAACAGGATGCCGGGTACCTACGACAATTTCACGCGGCGCTTCTGTCGGTAAGCGGCGGACTTCGCTCGGTTCTGGCACGCGAGCGAGCAGAAGCGCCGCGAGGCGTTCTTGGTGACGTCGAGGAAGTACGCGTCGCACACCTCGGCGTCGCAGCGGCCGAGCCGGTGGGTCTGCCGGGTGCCGACGAGAAACGCCAGGCTGGTCGCCGACTCCGCGGCCCAGGCGTCAACGACGTTGGCGTCCACGGCGTGGAACGCGAGGACGGCGGACCCGTGCAGGTTGGGCACCGCGCCGTGGTCGGCGAGCACCGCGTTGAGCGCGGCGGCGGCGCTGTGCAGGTCTGCGGCGATGCACGCGTCCACCGCGGCCCGGAGCCGGGTGGCGGCGTCGGTCAGGATGTCGACGTCGGCGCCGGCCAGTGGAAACCCCTGCCAGCGCTCACTCTCGGCCAGGTCGGTGAATGCGGTGCCGATGCGCTGGTCCACCCCCAGATGACGGCCCTGCCGCGGCGTCACCACGAGGTCGTTGACGAGGACGAGGCACAGCTCGACGTGCGTCAACACGTAACTGTCTATTTCGCCTTGACCAGTGATGCCGCTGCCTACTATCGTCACTGGCATAGCTTAACTTGGCAGTGACGGGGAGTGGTCCAAGATGGAGTTCGAGTTCACCGACGCGGGTCGCATCCTGGCCGGCATCGCCCTGCTCTCGATCGTCACGATCGAGGTCGGCGGCTGGTTCCTCACCAAGATCGTGCGCGGTGACGTGCCGATGACGCCCTTCCAGCAGGCCTTCGCACGTGCTGGACACGCCCACGCCGGCGTCTTGGTCACGCTCGGGCTCGTGGGCATCCTCTATGCCGACCTGGCCGGGATCGACGGAGTCCTCGGCTGGATCGCGCGGGGTGGTGTGCTGGCTGCTGCCATTCTCATGTCCGGCGGATTCTTCGCGTCGTCCGCAGGCAAGGGCCGCACGAAACCCAACGGGGCCATGGTGATGATCTGGATCGGCGCGGTGTCGCTCGCGGCGGGCGTGGTGAGCCTCGGGGTCGGGGTCCTCGGCTCCTGATCCCTTCGATGCAGTACGCTCGTACTGCTAAGCGAAGGCAAGCCGCGAGAGGAGCGCCCGGCCGATGGCGAAGATCAAGGTAAACAACCCTGTCGTCGAGCTCGACGGCGACGAGATGACCCGCATCATCTGGAAGCAGATCCGCGAGCAGCTGGTCCTGCCGTACCTCGACGTCGACCTGAAGTACTACGACCTGTCGATCGAGTACCGCGACCAGACCGACGACCAGGTCACCATCGACGCGGCCAACGCCATCAAGCAGTACGGCGTCGGCGTCAAGTGCGCGACGATCACCCCGGACGAGGCCCGGGTCGAGGAGTTCAAGCTCAAGAAGATGTGGCGGTCGCCGAACGGCACCATCCGCAACATCCTCGGCGGCGTGGTCTTCCGTGAGCCGATCATCATGTCCAACGTCCCGCGGCTCGTCCCGGGCTGGACCAAGCCGATCATCATCGGCCGTCACGCCCACGGCGACCAGTACAAGGCGACGGACTTCGTCGTGCCCGGCCCCGGCAAGGTCACCGTGACCTACACGCCCGAGGACGGCGGCGCGCCGATCGAGTTCGAGGTCGCGAAGTTCCCCGGCGGCGGTGTCGCCATGGGCATGTACAACTACGACGACTCGATCCGCGACTTCGCCCGCGCGTCGCTGCGCTACGGCCTCGACCGCGGCTACCCGGTCTACCTGTCGACCAAGAACACGATCCTGAAGGCCTACGACGGCCGGTTCAAGGACCTGTTCGCCGAGGTCTTCGAGAACGAGTTCAAGGACGAGTTCGCGGCGGCCGGCATCACCTACGAGCACCGCCTCATCGACGACATGGTCGCCGCCGCCCTGAAGTGGGAGGGTGGCTTCGTCTGGGCCTGCAAGAACTACGACGGCGACGTCCAGTCCGACACGGTCGCGCAGGGCTTCGGCTCGCTCGGCCTGATGACCAGTGTCCTGATGACCCCGGACGGCAAGACCGTCGAGGCGGAGGCCGCCCACGGCACCGTCACGCGGCACTACCGCCAGTGGCAGAAGGGCGAGAAGACCTCGACGAACCCGATCGCGTCCATCTTCGCGTGGACGCGTGGCCTCGCCCACCGCGGCAAGGTCGACGGCACGCCGGAGGTCACCGCGTTCGCCGACACGCTCGAGCAGGTCTGCGTCGACACCGTCGAGGCCGGCCAGATGACCAAGGACCTCGCGCTGCTCATCTCGCGCGACGCGCCGTGGCTCACGACCGACGAGTTCATGAACGCCCTCGACCAGAACCTGGCCAAGCGCCTCGGCGCCTGACCGCCCATCGCAAATCTGGTCAAGCACCTCGGCGCCTGACCGTTGCGAACCTGGTCAAGCGCTTCGGCGCCTGACCACTATCGCGAGTCCGGTCAAGCGCTTCGGCGTCTGACCACCATCGCAAGAGGGGCCCTTCGCGCGAAGGGCCCCTTTTCATATGCCGTGACCCCGGCGATGCAGGGCGCCCAGGACGCTTTCGACCTTGACCACGCCCGTGACGGCGGCGAGGGCGATCGCGGCCCGCGGTTCGCGCCAGTTGGAGCGCATCGCGGCCTTGGTCCAGAGCCAGGCGTCGCGGCGGTTGCCCGAGGCCGCGGACCAGCAGGCGAGCTGGCCGTAGACCCGGCCCGCTCCGGTTCCGGAGCCGGCAATCTCCGGATGGCGCGTCATCATCCATCGCAGTGAGGCCATTTTGGTGGCGTACTCGTAAGCGAACATCGATGTGCGTCCCCACAGGACGCGGACGAGCGGCTCGTCGACGTGGACGATCTCGCCGCGTTTGGCGGCCCGCAGCAGCAGGTCCCAGTCCTCGTTCTGGCTGCCGGGCGCGTCCTCGGCGACGAGACCCATCTCGTCGTCGGCGAACACGAAGCGGCGCACCAGGAACGTCGACGAGTGCAGCATCGACATCCGGGAGCGGATCAGGTCGTCGAGGCCCACCAGGGTCGCCCCGGCAAGACGGGGGGTGAGCCGGTCGCCGAACTCGACCTCGATCGCCGCCGTGCAGAACTCCGCCTGGGGACGTTGCTGCAGCGCGAGGACCTGACGCCGCAGCTTGGTGGGGGTCCACGCGTCGTCGTCGTCACAGAAGGCGACCAGGTCGGTGTCCAGGGCCACGATGCCGGTGTTGCGGGCCCCGGCGAGGCCGGGCTTGCGCAGGTTGGGCAGGACGTCGAGGGGGCGGTCGCCGCCACGGCACAGGGTCACGTCCGGGTCGTGCTGGTCGAACACGACGATCGTGCGGACCGGGCCCGGGTAGTCCTGGGCGACGATGCCCTCCACGGCGCGGGCGAGCAGTTCGGGCCGGTTGCGGGTCGGCACCACCACGCCGACGCTGGGCCAGTGGCCGGCGGTGTTCATCGGGCCCCCCGGTAGCCGTACATGCCGAGCAGCGGTGCGGTGAGCGCGCTGACGACGCGCCGCTGCCGCCCCGGCAGGGCCGTGCGCCACGCGTCGTCGCGGCGCAACGGGACCGGTCCCACGGTGAACCGCATCGGGTTGCCGGCGGCGCTGTGACACGGCCCGAGCTCCGCGGTCCCGCCGCGCAGGAAGTCCATGCCGTCCGTCGCCAGACCGGAAAACTCCGAAATTTCGGATAAGACAGACTCGGGGGAGTCGAGGAGCGACTCGTAGCGGACCCGCATGACCGGCACGCCGCACCGGTGCAGCACCGACAGGGCCGTGTTGTGCGCGTTCCACAGCAGTGCCGACCGGCTCGGCGAGTAGCGGGTCATCTCCTCCGCGCCGTCCGTCTCCGGCCGGGTCACCGTCTTCGTCCACGAATATGCGACCCCGCGGCTGTCCCGCACCACGTGCACGACCCGCAGGTCGATGCTCGGTGCGTACCGCAGGCAGTACGCGAGCGCCGCGTGCTTGGACGAGTCGACGAGGACCTCCGCCCCGGACACGACCGCGGCGGCCTCGTAGAGCCGGGCGTACCAGTCGGCGTACTCCTCGACGAGCAGGCGGTGCGATGGGCTCATCCGCACGCTGGCCAGCCGCGGAATGTGCCTGGTCCGCTCGACCGCGTGCCGCAGCGCGAGCACCCGCCACACGTCGACGTGCTGCCATCCGCCGAACGCCTTCTCCCCGACCGCCTGCCAGAAGTCGCAGGACGAGAAGTGTGCCCCGCAGGCGCAGCGCTCGTCACCGGCGACGTCGCGCTCCCACAGGTGGACGACCTCGCCGAGCGGGCACACGCCGGGCAGCTCGCCGAGCAGGCGCTCCAGCAGGGTGGTCCCGCTGCGCCCGAGCCCGCCGAGGAACAGAACGCGTACCAACCGTCCTCCTTGGTCGTTTTGGTAGATATGCCAGCTGTGCTGGCATCTGTTACCTCTAACGACGAATTACGGATGAACGATGCTGCACACCAGAGCGCGCTGGCGGCGGGTCCCTCTCGGCGGCCTCTCCGTGGACCCATTGACCGAGGCGGAAGTCGTCTCCCACGTGCGCTCGGCGCTGGCCCGCGGCGAGGGCGGCTGGATCGTCACGCCCAACGTCGACATCCTCCGTCACGTGTCCCGCGACCCCCAGCTGCGCGCCCAGCTCCGTGAGGCCGACCTCGTCGTCGCCGACGGCACGCCCCTGGTCTGGGCGGCCCGCCTCGCCGGCTGGAACCTCCCCGCCCGCGTCGCCGGCTCAGACCTGATCTGGTCGCTCTCCCGGGCCCTCGCCGCCGACGGTGGCAGCGTCTTCGTCCTCGGTGGCACGCCCGCCGCCGACGGCCCCGACGGGGCCTACCGCGCCGCCGCCGTCCTTGCCGACACCTGCCCCGGCCTGCGCGTCGCCGGCACGCTGTGCCCCCCGTTCGGCTTCGACACCGACCCCGCGAGCCTCGAAGCCGTGTGCGCCGCGGTCATCGACGCCGAGCCGGAGATGGTCTACGTCGGCATCGGCTTCCCGCGCCAGGAGCACCTGATCCGCCGGCTGCGTGCGGCACTGCCCGGCACCTGGTTCCTGGGCTGCGGTGCCGCGGTGAACTTCGTGGCCGGCGACATCCAGCGGGCGAACCCGGCCATGCAGAAGGCCGGCCTGGAATGGCTCGACCGCCTGGCCCGCGAACCTCGCCGGCTGGCGCGCCGCTATCTGCGCGAGGACGCGCCGTTCGCCGCGGCGCTGCTGGCGCGTTCCCTGCATCATCGGCTGACCCACCGGCCTGCGCATCGGGCCTGAAGGGGCACCGGTCAAGACACCGGCACCGGATCGCCGAGCACCGTCTTCAACAGCTCAGCACCCCACTCCAGCAGTTGCGTGTCCCGCATCGGCTCGCCACCGACCCGGCGGGTCGACGGCCGGGGCAGGGAGACCGTGTCGGCCGCCGCCTTGTAGACCGACTCCGGGTAGAGGCGCTTGAGACGCATCTGCTTCGAGTCGGCCAGCTGCAGCGGGCCGAAGCGGACGTGCTTGCCCTGCAGGGAGACGTCGGTCAGACCGTAGGCGCGGGCGAGGAACCGGAACCGGGCGACCGCGAGCAGGTTGGCGACCGGCAGCGGCGGCTCGCCGTAGCGGTCCTTCATCTCGGCCACGATCTCGTCGAGGGCCGGGTCGTCCTTGGCGCCGGCGATCTTGCGGTAGATCTCGAGGCGGAGGCGTTCGGCGGAGATGTATTCGAGGGGCAGGTGGGCGTCGACGGGCAGGTCGATCTTGACGTCGGGCTGCTCCTCCTCCTCGGGGCGCTCGCCCTTGAACTGCGCGACGGCCTCGCCGACCATTCGCACGTAGAGGTCGAAGCCGACGCCCTCGATGTGGCCGGACTGCTCGCCGCCGAGGAGGTTGCCGGCGCCACGGATCTCGAGGTCCTTCATCGCGACATACATGCCGGCGCCGAGCTCCGAGTGCTGCGCGATGGTGGCGAGCCGCTCGTGGGCGTGCTCGGTCAGCGGCTTGTCCGGCGGGTAGAGGAAGTATGCATACGCCCGCTCGCGGCCACGGCCGACGCGGCCACGGATCTGGTGCAGCTGGGACAGGCCGAGCAGGTCGGCGCGCTCGACGATGAGGGTGTTGGCGTTGGGGATGTCGATGCCGCTCTCCACGATCGTGGTGCAGACGAGGACGTCGAATTCCTTCTCCCAGAAGCCGACCATGATCTTCTCGAGGGCGTCCTCGGTCATCTGGCCGTGCGCGACCGCGATCCGGGCCTCGGGGACGAGGTCGCGCAGCTTGCGGGCGGCACGCTCGATCGACTCGACCCGGTTGTGCAGGTAGAAGACCTGGCCGTCGCGGAGCAGCTCGCGGTGGATGGCGGCGGAGACCTGCTTGTCGTCCTGCGCGCCGACGAACGTGAGGACCGGATGCCGCTCCTCCGGCGGGGTCGCGATCGTCGACATCTCGCGGATGCCGGTGATCGCCATCTCCAGGGTGCGGGGGATCGGGGTGGCGGACATGGTGAGCACGTCGACGGAGGCCCGCAGCTGCTTCAGGAACTCCTTGTGCTCGACGCCGAAGCGCTGCTCCTCGTCGACGATGACCAGGCCGAGCTGCTTGAACCGGGTCGCGGTCTGCAGCAGCCGGTGGGTGCCGATGACGATGTCGACGGTGCCGTCGGTGACCTTCTCCATGGTCAGCTTCGTCTCGGTCGGGGTCTGGAAGCGCGAGAGCTGCCGCACCTCGACCGGGAACTGCGACACCCGCTCGGAGAACGTGTTGAAATGCTGCTGCGCGAGCAGCGTCGTCGGCACGAGCACGGCGACCTGCTTGCCGTCCTGGACGGCCTTGAAGGCGGCGCGCACCGCGATCTCGGTCTTGCCGTAGCCGACGTCGCCGCAGATGAGCCGGTCCATCGGGGTCGACTTCTCCATGTCGCCCTTGACCTCTTCGATCGCGGCGAGCTGGTCGGGGGTCTCCTGATACGGGAACGCGTCCTCCAGCTCACGCTGCCACGGCGTGTCCGGGCCGAACGCGTGACCCTGCGAGTTCTGCCGGACCGCATAGAGCTGGATGAGCTGCGCGGCGATCTCCCGGACCGCCTTGCGGGCCCGCGACTTCGCCTTCTGCCACTCGGAGCCGCCCATCTTGTGCAGGGTGGGCGTCTCCCCGCCGACATAGCGCGACAGCTGGTCGAGCTGGTCGGTGGGCACGAAGAGCCGGTCGCCGGGCTGGCCACGCTTGGTCGCGGCGTATTCCAGGACCAGGTATTCCCGGTCGGCGCCGTTCACCGTGCGCTGCACCATCTCGATGTATCGCCCGATGCCGTGCTGCTCGTGCACCACGTAGTCGCCGGTGCGCAGTTCCAGCGGGTCGATCTGGTTGCGCCGACGCGACGGCATCTTGCGCATGTCCTTGGTGGACGCGCCCCGGCCGCCGGAGATGTCGGTGCCGGTGATGATCGCCAGGCGGGCGCCCTCGTCGAGGTAGCCGTTGCCGAGCGAGCCGGTGGTGACCGTGACGATGCCGGGGTCGGGGACCGAAGCGATCCCGTCGACCAGCGAGACCCCCAGCCCGGCGTCGCGGAGCACCTCGACGGCGCGCTGCGCCGGGCCGGAGCCCTCGAAGACCAGCGCCATCCGCCACCCGTCACCGGCGAGCCGCTTCAGGTCGTCGACGACGCGGGCGGTCTCGCCGTGATAGAGCGGCGCGGGCTGGGCGGGCAGCGCGATGGAGATCGCGTCGTCCGAGACGGTGACGTCGGGCTCCTCGCCGAGCCGCCACGGCTCATCCACAGCCGGGGCGGGGGAGAGCGAGAACGCGCTCAGCGACCACCACGGCAGGCCGAGCGACGCCGCGGCCGCACGGACCTCGGACAGGCTCTTGAACGCGGCCGCGCCGAGGTCGATCGGTGCCTTCCCGCCGACTGCGGCGGCGGCCCAGCTCGCCTCCAGGAACTCCTCGCTGGTGCGGACCAGGTCGTGCGCCCGGGTGCGGATCCGCTCCGGGTCGCACAGCAGCACGTGCGTGCCGGCCGGCATGGTGTGCAGGACCAGCTCGAGGGAGTCGGTGTCGCCGAGCAGCGCCGGTGCCAGGGACTCCATGCCCTCCACGGGGATGCCGCCGGCCAGCTTGTCCAGCAGCTCCGCCAGCTGCGGGTGGTCCGTCGACAGCGCCGCGGCCCGGGCCCGGACCTCGTCGGTGAGCAGCAGCTCCCGGCACGGCGGCGCCCACAGCCGCTCGACCTTCTCGATGGTGCGCTGGTCGGCGACGGCGAAGGTGCGGATCTCCTCGACCTCGTCACCCCAGAACTCCACCCGCAGCGGGTGCTCCTCGGTCGGCGGGAACACGTCGAGGATCCCGCCGCGCACCGCGAACTCGCCCCGCTTGGTGACCAGGTCGACCCGTGCATAGGCGAGGTGCGCCAGCCGCACCACGAGCTCGTCGAGGTCGGCGGTGTCGCCGCCGGACAAGGCAACCGGCGAAAGATCACCCAGGCCCTTGAGCTGCGGCTGAAGCACGGAACGGACAGGCGCCACGACAACCCGGGGCATGCCCGCGTCAGGTGTGGGGTGCGCGAGACGGCGCAGCACGGCCAGGCGCCGCCCGACGGTGTCGGAGCGCGGGGAGAGGCGCTCGTGCGGCAGCGTCTCCCAGGCCGGGTAGACGACGACGTCGGCAGGGTCGAGCAGGCAGCCGAGCGCGGCGGCCAGGTCTTCGGCCTCCCGGCCGGTGGCGGTGACCGCCAGGACCGGCCGTTCCGCCGCCACGACCGCCGTCACGAAGGTGCGCAGCGACGGTGGCGCGGTCAGGTCGACCTGATCGCTGCGACCGCCCCGGGCCAGGTCACGGACACGGGCGAGCGCTGAATCCAACAAAGCGGCGGAGGTGAGACCGGCAAGCCTTGGCATCGGTGCAACCCAATCTGCACGGCAAACAACCCCGGCACCCAGGATGGGCGGGGGGTGTATCGAGCAGCACCAGCCTATCCCCGAGGTCTGACAAAACCACCGAGGGTGAGCGGCGAAGGGTTTGAGAGGGGCGAAGGGAGGGGAGCGGACCAGAAACAGTGGCGTGACTCACCGGAACGGCACGGTGCGTCGCGGTAGCCGATACGATGCCGGTGAAAACGGACAGCGCCGTCCCAGCCGACTCGTCCGGAGGGATCCAGCATGTCTGCAGAGGCACCCGCGTCCAGCGACGCCGACGCCGCGCTGCGCGCCGACATCCGTCGCCTCGGCTCGCTGCTCGGGCAGAGTCTCGTGCGGCAGGACGGCCAGCAGCTGCTCGACCTCGTCGAAGAGGTCCGCGCGCTGGTCCGCACCGACCCCGAGGCCGCCGCCGAGCGCCTGACCGGCCTCGACGTGGTCGCCGGCACCCAGCTGGCCCGGGCGTTCTCCACCTACTTCCACCTGGCCAACATCACCGAGCAGGTGCACCGGGCGCGTGAGCTGCGCCGCATCCGCGTGCGTGAGGGCGGCTGGCTGGAGCGGGCCGCGAAGCTGATCGCCGACCGTGGGGTCGGGGTGAAGGAGATCAGCTCGATCGCCTCGAAGCTCGCGGTGCGGCCGGTGTTCACCGCCCACCCGACCGAGGCCGCCCGCCGGTCGATCCTGACGAAGCTGCGCGCCGTCGGCGACGAGCTCGACGCCGAGGCGGTCGCGACCGCGCTGGACGGCTCGCTCGAGCCGGACAAGACCCGCACGGCCCGCACCGACCGCCGGCTGGCGGAGCTGCTGGACCTGCTGTGGCAGACCGACGAGCTGCGGCTGGAGCGGCCCGAGCCGAGCGACGAGGCCCGCAACGCCGTCTACTACCTCGCCGACCTGGCCACGGGCGCGGCCCCGCAGGTGCTGGACGACCTGTATGACACGCTCAAGGACCTCGGGGTGCAGCTGCCCCCGACCGCGCGCCCGCTGAGCTTCGGCTCGTGGATCGGCGGCGACCGTGACGGCAACCCGTTCGTCACCCCGGCCGTCACCCGCGACGTCCTGCTGATCCAACATGAGTACGGCATCCGCGCCGCCGAGAGCGTCATCGACGGCCTGATCGACGAGATCTCCGTCTCCAAGCGCCTGCGCGGGGTGTCGCTGGACCTGTCCGCGAGCCTCGCCGCCGACCTGGACAACCTGCCGGAGCTGCCGGCCCGCTACCGGCGGGTCAACCTCGAGGAGTCCTACCGGCTGAAGCTGCGCTGCATCCGGCTCAAGCTCCAGCACACCCGCACGCGCCTGGCCACCGGCACCCCGCACAAGCAGGGCCGCGACTACCTCGGCACCGGCGAGCTCATCGCCGACCTGGAGCTGATGCGGGCGTCCCTGGCCCGCAACGGCGGCCAGCTCGCCGCGACCGGCAAGCTCGCCTCGGCGATCCGCACGCTGTCCGCGTTCGGCCTGCAGCTGGCCACGCTCGATGTGCGGGAGCACGCGGACGCGCACCACGAGGTCCTGTCGCAGCTGTACCGGCGGGTCGGCGAGGTCGAATACGCGCACCTGGACCGCGACTCGCGCCGCCAACTGCTGATCGACGAGCTCAACGGCCGCCGTCCCCTGGCGACCCGCGACACCGGGCTGACCGACAGCGCGCGCAAGACGTTCGACGTGTTCGCCGCGATCCGCGAGGTGCAGGACCGGTTCGGCCCGGAGGTCGTGGAGACCTACATCATCTCGATGACCCAGGGCATCGACGACGTGCTCGCCGCGGTCGTCCTGGCCCGCGAGTGGGGCCTGGTCGAGGTCAGCGCCGGCGCCGGGTTCGGCGGGGCGTCGATGGAGTCGGCCCGGGCCCGGGTCGGCTTCGCGCCGCTGCTGGAGCAGGCCCGCGAGCTGGAGATGGCCGGCGAGCTGCTGGACGACCTGCTGTCGATCCCGGTCTACCGGGCGATCGTGCGCGCCCGCAACGACGTGCAGGAGGTCATGCTCGGCTACTCCGACTCCAACAAGGACGCCGGCATCACCACCTCGCAGTGGATGATCCACAAGGCGCAGCGGCAGCTGCGCGACGTCGCCGCCCGGCACGGGGTGCGGCTGCGGCTCTTCCACGGCCGCGGCGGGACCGTCGGCCGCGGTGGCGGCCCGACCCACGAGGCCATCCTGGCGCAGCCGTGGGGCACGCTCGACGGTGCGATCAAGGTCACCGAGCAGGGCGAGGTCATCTCCGACAAGTACACGCTGCCGGCCCTGGCCCGGGAGAACCTCGAGCTGACCCTGGCCGCCGTGCTGCAGAGTGCGCTGCTGCACACCGAGCCCCGGCAGCCGGCCGACGCGCTCGCCCGCTGGGACTCGGCGATGGAGACGGTGTCGACGGCCGCGTTCGCCAACTACCGCGCCCTGGTGGAGAACCCGGACCTGCCGGCGTACTTCTGGGCGGCGACCCCGACCGAGCTGCTCGGCGCGCTCAACATCGGCTCCCGCCCGTCGAAGCGGCCGAACGCCGACGCCGGCCTCGGCGGGCTGCGGGCGATCCCGTGGGTGTTCGGCTGGACGCAGTCGCGGCAGATCGTGCCTGGCTGGTTCGGCGTGGGCAGCGGCCTGGAGGCGGCCCGGGTCGCCGGCCTCGGTGACGTGCTGCGGGAGATGCACGAGAAGTGGCACTTCTTCGGCACGTTCCTGTCCAACGTCGAGATGATGCTGGCCAAGACCGACCTGGAGATCGCGTCGCGGTATGTCGACACGCTGGTGCCCGAGCACCTGAAGCCGGTCTTCGAGGTGATCCGCGCGGAATACGAGAAGACCGTCACCGAGGTCCTCGCGATCACGGGCGAGTCGACGCTGCTGGAGCGCCAGCCGGTGCTGGACCGCACGCTGGGCGTCCGGGACAGCTACCTGCAGCCGCTGCACCACCTGCAGGTGTCGCTGCTCGCCCAGTACCGGGCCAGCAAGATCGCCGACAGCGGCGTCTGGGGCGGCGGACGGAAGTCCTCGCCGGACCCGGCGCTGGAGCGGGCGCTGCTGACCACGGTCAACGGCATCGCGGCCGGCATGCGCAACACCGGATGACCGGGACCCCAGCGGGGTGAAAACAAAGTCAGACTGACAGACTGTCGAGCGTGTCTGTGAACGGTTGGGCTGTCGATGGATGGGCGTTGCCGGACGAGGTGCTCCGGGACGCCCCGACCTACACGCCCCGGCCATCGGAGCTCGCCGACCTGGAGCTGCTGCTGTCGGAGGCGTATCGGCCGCTGACGGGCTTCCTCGGCCCGGCCGACCTGAGGTCGCTGCGGCGCAACGGCCGCCTCGCCGACGGGACGGCCTGGCCGGTTCCGGTGACCCTGGAGGTGCCGCTGGCCGTCCTCGGCCAGCTCGACATCGCCGACCCAGCCAAGCGGGTGCTGATCCTCGCAGATCTGGAGGGCGCGCCGATCGCCGCGCTCGACACCACGGATGTGTATTCGACGCGGGAGGGCTTCGGCGGAGCCGCCGGCCGGGTCAAGCGCCTCGGCGACGGCGGCCACGGGGCGTTCCGCCGCATGCGCAGGACGCCGGCCGAGGTGCGCGGCATCCTGCCGCAGGGCCGCATCCTCGGGGTCATCGCGGACCGCCCGCTGCACCGCCCGCAGCTGGCCCAGATCGCGCGCGCCGCCCGCACCCTGGCCGCCCACCTGCTCGTCCTGGTGCCGGTCGGCAGCCCCGGCCCCGACGGGCTGGCCCCGGAGGCCCTGGTCCGCTGCGTGCTCGCGGCGCGGGACCGGATGCCGGACTGCACGATCGTGGCGCTGCAACTGCCGCACCGCGGCGGCGACGACATCCGCGCCGCGATGCTGCGCACCCGGGTCGCCGCCGCCTACGGCGTCACCCACCTGCTCGCGTCCAGCGACTCGATGCTGTCCGGCGGCGGGCTGCGGGTCCTCGTGCCCCGGGAGCTCGCCTACGACGGCCGCGACGGGCAGTGGCGCTCCCTCGACGACATCCCGCCGAAGCACCGCCGGCTGCCGCTGACCTTCGCCGAGATCGAGGACCACCTCGACCGGGGCACGATCCTGCCGGAGTGGCACACGCCGCCGGCGGTCGCCCGCGAGCTGGCCCGGTCCCGGCCGCCGCGCCGGCAGCGGGGCCTGGTCGTCTTCTTCACCGGCCTGTCCGGCTCCGGCAAGTCGACGATGGCGACCGGGGTCGCGGACGCGCTGCAGGAGTCGGGGGAGCGCACCGTCACCCTCCTCGACGGCGACATCGTGCGCCGGCACCTGTCGGCGGGCCTGACGTTCTCCGCCGCCGACCGCGACACCAACATCAAGCGGATCGGCTGGGTCGCCGCCGAGGTGGGCCGCCACGGCGGGGTGGCGATCTGCTGCCCGATCGCGCCGTATCACGAGGCCCGGGCCGCGGCGCGGGAGTACGCCCGTAACGCCGGGGCGGGTTTCGTGTTGGTCCATGTGTCGACCCCGCTCGAAGAATGCGAGCGGCGCGACCGCAAGGGGCTCTACGCGAAGGCGCGAGCGGGACTGATCAAGGGCATGACCGGCATCGACGACCCGTACGAGGCGCCGACCGACGCCGAACTGGCGATCGACACGACGGACCTGTCGTACGGCGAGGCGGTCACCACCGTCCTGCGGTACCTCGGCAACAACGGCTGGCTGGATCCTCGGCCAATTCCGTAAAAGCGGGCACATCAGCCCATTACGCCTGACGTCCCGGAAGCGTTAGCCCCTGGAGAACCTGACGCCGAAGGGGCCGCCGCTTCATGGACGCCAACCGCCAGCTTTCCGCCGATACCGACTCACCGGGCGTCGACCTGCTCGGTATGGCCCGGCGCCATTGGTGGCTGGTGCTCCTGATGGTCGGTGCCGGTCTCCTCGGTGCCGGGCAGTTCACCGGGATGCAGCAGAAGGTGTACGAGTCCGCGACCTCCGTCCTGGTCTCGCCGCTCGGCAACGGGCAGGACGCGAACTCCACCAGCGGCCGTACCAAGGGCGACATCAACCTCGACAACGAGGCGCAGCTCGTCACCTCCACGACGGTCGCCACCGACGCCCGTGAGCTGATGCGCGCCACGCAGACGCCGGACGAGCTGGCCCGCCAGGTCCGGGTCGAGGTGCCGCCGAACACCACGTTCCTGGTCATCACCTACTCCTCCGGCGACGCCCGGACCGCCCAGGCGGGGTCGCACGCGTTCGCCGAGGCCTACCTGCGCAACCGCGAGGAGAGCGCGAAGACGGAGGTCGCCGGGCGGATCGCGATCCTGCAGGACAAGCTCAACCAGCTCAACGCGAGCCTGCTGCAGATCAACACCAAGCTCGCCAACCTCCGCCCGACCGACCCGGACCGGCCGAACCTGGAGAGCCAGCGCACCACCGCGACCTCGCAGATCAACACCCTCGCCGGTCAGCTCAACCAGCTGCTCACCACGACCGTCAACGCCCGGAAGATCATCCGGGACGCCGACCTGCCGTCCCGCCCGGTGAAGCCCAACCGGCTGCTCAACCTCGCCAGCGGTGCCATGGTCGGCCTGCTGCTCGGCGTCGGCGCGGCCCTGCTCCGCGAGCGGCTCGACCAGCGCGTCCGCCGCCCCTCCGACCTGCCCCGCCGGGTCGACGTCGCGGTCCTCGCCGCCGTCCCCGGCCGGGTCAAGCCCCGCCTCGACGACGTGTTCGCGCCGTTCGGCGCCGGCGGCCGCATCTTCAACCGGCTCCGCAACGAGGTTCTCGCCAGCATCCCCGCGCCGAACGGCGCCGACGCCCGGGTCGCGCTCGCCGGGCAGGTGGTCGTCGTGGCCGGCGCGAGCCGCGGGGCCGCGTCGACCGTCGTCGCGGCCAACCTGGCCGCGGCGTTCGCCCGCACCGGCGCCGAGACCGTCCTCGTCTGCGCCCACCTCCCCGACAGCCTCGTCGACACCGCCAGCGTCAACCGGATGCTCGGCGTGCGGTCCATGCCGGGCCTGTCCGATGTGCTGGCCGGCCGGTTCTCCCTCAGCAGCGCCACCCAGCGCGCGCCGCGGCACCCCAACCTCAGCGTCGTCACCACCGGCGGCACCGCCAGCGCCGGCGGGCTGCTGCAGTCGCAGGCGCTGCGGGACACCCTCGCGACGCTGCGGGAACGCGCCGCGTACGTCGTCGTCGAGGCGCCGTCGACGGCGACCAGCGCCGACGCGCAGAGCCTGGCCAGCCTCGCCGACGCCGCGATCGTCGCGGTCGAGCTGCGGCGCACCCGCAACACCGAGATCGCCGACGCCGCCGACCAGCTGCGCCGGGTCGGCACGCCACTGCTCGGCGCGGTGGTCCTGCCGCGCCTGGCCGGCGCCCGCGGGGCCGGGGAGCGCGACGCCCAGGAGGTGACCGTCGCCGACGACATGACCACGGTCCTGGACAAGCTGCCGCCGAAGGAGCCCGAGGAGCCGATGGTGCCGAAGCGGATCCGCACCGCTGCCGCCGCCGCGACCGTCACGGCGCCGAAGGTCGTGCCGGCGCCCCCATCGGTGCCGAAGCGGCAGACCCGCACCATCTCCGTGACCCGGGTCAGGGCCGACACCGCGGGCGAGAACGGCGCCGACAAGCGCCGATGAGTGAGCTTGCGAGCGAGTCATGTAGCAGGTTCGGGGCAGGCCGACGCCGGAGCGCAGCGGAGGTGGCGGTATGACCGCCCTCGCGAACCACCCCTCACTGCAGGCGGCACCGGGACCGGGTCTGGCGAAGAAGCTGCACCGGCTGCCCGCCTGGCCCGTGACCGGCCTGCTCATGCTCTACCCGCTGTGGTGGGCACTCGGTCTCGGCACCCTGATCTTCTTCCTGGTCGCCGTGCCGATGGCGGTGTCGCTGGTGCGGCACCGCGCGTCGGGCCAGTTCGTCAAGCTGCCGCCGGGGTTCCTGCTGTGGCTGCTCTTCCTGGCCGTGGTCGGTCTCGGGCTGTTCAGCCTCGGCGCCGACCCGACCGGCACCGTGCCGGGCACCGCGGCCAGCCGCCTGGTGTCCTTCGCGTTCCGGTTCGGCGGCTACCTGGCGATGACCGTCATCCTGGTGTACGCCGGCAACGTCGACCGCCGCGAACTGCCGCAGCGGCGCTTCATCCGGCTGCTCGCCTGGCTGTTCGTCGTCACCGTCGCCGGCGGGCTGCTCGGCATGGCCGTGCCGACGTTCGAGTTCACCGCGCCGCTGGAGCTGCTGCTGCCGCACCACCTGCGCGAGAACGGCTTCATCCAGTCGCTGGTGCACCCGACCGCCGCGCAGATCATGAACCTGCTCGGCGGCGAGACCCCACGGCCCGGCGCGCCCTGGGGGTACACCAACACCTGGGGCAACAACGTCTGCCTCCTGGTCGGCTGGCTGCTCGTCGCGGGCTGGTCGCTCACGAGGAGCCGCCGCACCAAGGCGTTCACCGTCGCGACGCTGCTCGTCGCGATGGCGCCGATCGTCTACTCACTCAACCGGGGACTGTGGATCGGGCTCGGGGTCATGGTGCTGTACGTGGCGGTGCGGCTGGCGCTGCGCGGGCGGTTCGCCGCGCTGGGGCCTCGTCGGGGTCGCCGGCGTGGTCGTCGCCGTCGCCGTCGCCACGACCCCGCTCGGTGACGTGGTCACCGCCCGCCTGGAGGACGGCAAGTCCAACGGGGTCCGCATGTACACCACGGAGAAGGCCATCGGCGGGGTGGCCGAGTCGCCCCTGATCGGCTTCGGCTCGACCCGCAACACCATCGGCGGCCGGAACTCGATCGCGGTCGGCGAGAGCGACGACTGCGAGCGCTGCGGCAACTTCACCATCGGCGGCAACGGCCAGCTGTGGCAGCTCCTCTTCGCGCACGGGCTGCTCGGCACCGTCACCTACCTGGGTTTCTTCGTCGTCGGGCTGTGGCGCTTCCGGCGCGACGCGACCCCGGCCGGGCTCGCCGCCACCGCCGCGATCGTGTCCAGCTTCGCCGCGATGTTCTGGTACAACGCGCTCGTCTCCCCGCTGGCGCTGACCTTCCTCGCGTACGCCGTCCTGTGGCGCAACCGTTTGGAGAGCCGATGAGTCCCGTGAAGACCGCCCCGGCCGCACTGCGGGTCGACGACGAGCAGCTGCGCGCGCAGTACATCGAGGAGGTCCTCGCCCTGCTGTACCCGGGGCAGGGGACCGCGACGGTGGAGTACCTGGTCGTGCCGAACGCCCGCAAGCCGCGGCTGCTCGTGCCCGCCGACGACCGCCGCCTCGCCGCAGCCGCCGTGCGCCGGTACGCCGAGCCCCAGTCCCGGGTGGCGAAGCTCAAGCGCGACGCGGTCGTCGCCGCCCTGCGCACGGGCGCGTCGTCGATGCTGCTGCGGGACCGGCTGCGCATCACGCCGGGCGCGGACACCATCGACACCTACCTGCGCCACGTGCTGGAGACCGACGTGCGGCTCAGCGTCCACATCGGACCCGCGCGGGCCAACCGCAAGCCGGTTCTGCAGCTGCTCACCGCCGACGGCACCACCACGGCGTTCGCCAAGCTCGGCACCTCGCCGCTGACCCGGACCCTGGTGAAGGCCGAGGGCAACGCCCTGGCGGCCGTGTCGACCGCCGGCCTCAAGGCGCTGCGGGTGCCCGACGCGCTCCACATCGGACAGTGGGGCGAGCACGAGGTCCTCGTGCAGTCGGCGCTGCCGGTGTGGCGGCCGCGGGCCCCGCTGACCGCGCCCCGGCTCGCCAACGCGATGCGCGAGGTCGCCGCCTGCTGCGGCACCCGGCGCGGCCGCTTCGACGACAGCGGCTACTGGACCCGCCTGCGCGCCCGGCTCGACGCCGTCGCCGAGCACCCGGAGGGCGGCGCGCTGCGGGCCGCGGCCGAGCGGATCGCCCGCTCCGCCGGCGGTGTCCAGCTCACCTACGGCTCCTGGCACGGCGACTGGTCCCCGTGGAACATGGCCTGCCTCACCGACACGATCCTGGTCTGGGACTGGGAACGCTTCACCCCCGGCGTCCCGATCGGCTACGACGCGCTGCACCACGCGCTGCAGGCCGGCCTCGGCCGGTCCCCGTCGGCCGCCAGGTGCGTCAACGACCTCATCGACGCCGCGCCCGAGCTGCTGCTGCCGTTCGGCGTGGTGCACCGTCAGGCGGTCGAGGTGACCACCCTGCTCTACCTCATCGACCTGGCCACCCGGTACGTCACCGACCGGCAGGCGGAGGCCGGCGCCCGGCTGGGCGTGCTCGGCAGCTGGCTGCTGCCCGTTCTCGTCGCGCGAGTGGAGGCACTGTAACCATGCCCGTGCAGATTCCCGACACGATGAAGCGGATCGTCCACTTCGGATCCCGCAACTACGGGCAGCTGACCGCCAGCCGGCGGATGCTGCCGCAGTTCCTGATCTGCGGCGGCCAGCGCTGCGGCACCACGTCGCTCTACCGGGCCCTCGCCGCGCACCCCGCCGTCATCAAGGCCGTGCTGCACAAGGGCGTGCACTACTTCGACGTCGGCTATCACCACGGGCTGCGCTGGTATCGCGGCCACTTCCCGCTGCAGCGGCGGGCGCTGCGGATCCAGGACGAGCTCGGCGTCCCCGCGCAGACGTTCGAGTCCAGCCCGTACTACATGTACCACCCGCACGCCCTCGCCAGGATCGCCGCCGACCTGCCCGACGTGAAGCTCGTCGTGCTCGTCCGCGACCCGGTGGAGCGCGCCTACTCCCAGCACGCGCACGAGGTCGCCCGCGGCTTCGAGCCGGAGGTCGACTTCGGCCGCGCCCTCGCCCTGGAGCCCTCCCGGCTCGCCGGGCAGCGCGAGCTGCTGCTCAACGACCCCAGCGCGTACAGCTTCGCCCACCAGCACCACGCCTACCGGGCCCGCGGCGAGTACATCGAGTACATCGAGCCGATGGCGGCGCTGCTCGGCCGCGACCGGGTCCACGTCGTGGACAGCACCGAGTTCTTTCTGCGCCCCGAGCCGGTGTACGACGCCGTCCTGGACTTCCTCGGCCTGCCGCGGGTCGGGCAGTACCCGGCGTTCGAACGGCACAACGCCCGCCCCCGCAACCGCCTCGACGACTCGATCGCGTCGCAGCTCGCGGCGCATTACGCACCCTTCGACGAGCGCCTGGCCACCTGGCTCGGCCACCGCCCCTCCTGGCTGTCCACAGCGGACAGTCCGGCGTGACGGCGACGCTCACCAAACCCACCCTGGAGACGCCCAGCGGCATGCTGCGCGGCGCCGCCCGGGGTGGGCTGGCGAACCTTGCCGGCACCGCCTGCACCGGCGTCGCCGGGCTCGGCGTCACCTGGCTCGCCGCCCGCGCCCTCGATCCGCACGGCGCGGGCGCGTTCTTCGCCGCCACGGCCGTGTTCGGCCTCGGTGTCACCGTCGCCAAGCTGGGTGTGCAGACGTCGCTGGTGTACTGGCCGGCCCGGATGCGCGCCGTCGGCGACCTGTCCCGCCTCGGCCAGTGCCTGCGCACCGCGCTGGTCCCCCTGGCCGTCGCCGCGCTGGTCATCGCCGGCGGGCTGTGGTTCGCCGCGGACCTCGTCCCCGGCCGGGCCGACCTGGTGCGGACCCTCGCGGTGTTCCTGCCCCTCGCCGCGCTCAGCGACGCGCTGCTCGCCGCCACGCGCGGGCTTCGCGCGATGCGGCCCACCGTGCTGCTGGACCGGGTCATGCGCCCCGGTCTTCAGCTGGTGTTGCTCGCGCTCGTCTGGGCGCTCGGCTGGGGGCCGGACGTGTTCGCCGCGTTGTGGGCGTTGCCGTACCTGCCCGCCGCGCTGCTGGCCGGGCTCGCGCTGACGCGGCTGCGCGGGGCAGTTTCCTCAGATAAAACCGATATTTCGGATTTCACCCCGCGGCGGTTCTGGGCGTTCACCGCGCCCCGCGCCGTCGCCAGCCTTGCGCAGATGGCGCTGCAGCGCGTCGACGTGCTGCTCGTCGCGGCCCTCGCCGGCCTCGCCCCCGCCGCCATGTACGCCGTTGCCGGCCGCTTCGTGATTCTCGGCCAGTTCGTCAACCAGGGTGTCACCCAGTCCGTCCAGCCCCGCCTCGCCGAACGCCTCGCGGTGCGGGACACGGCCGGCGCGAACCTGCTCTACCGCCAGGCGACCGCGTGGGTCGTCCTCGCCTGCTGGCCGCTGTACCTGCTGATGTTCACCTACGCGCACCAGTACCTGGACCTCTTCGGCGAGCACTACGAAGGCGGCGTGCACATCGTGCGGCTGCTCGCCGCGACGATGATGGTCGCGACCGCGTGCGGGATGGTCGACGTGGTGCTCGCCATGGCCGGCCGCACCTGGTGGAACCTCGCCAACGTGGGTCTCGCCCTGGTCACCATGCTCGGCGTCGACGCGCTGCTGATCCCCCGGCACGGCGCGTTCGGGGCCGCCGTCGGCCTGTGCGCGGCGGTGCTCGTCAACAACCTGGTCCCCCTCGTCCAGGTGGTCCGCGGCCTCGGCCTGCACCCGTTCGGCCGAGCCACGCTGCTCGCCGGTGGGCTGGCCACATCGTGTTTCGCCGTGCCGCAGCTGGCCGTGCTGCCGGTCCACGGGCTGTTCGTGAAATTCGCCGCCACGGGGGCGGGTGCGGCCGCGTACGGCTACGCGGCCGTGCGTTTGAGGCACGTTCTGATGCAGGGGGAACGATGAGAACTGACTACGCGGAGGTCTTCCAGTCGGATGCGGCGGTCGACAAGTACGAGCGGGTGGTCTACGCGCCGGAGACCTACTCGACGGCGGTGAGCGGCCGGCAACGCGCGTTCCTGCGCCGCCTGGTCCGCCGCGAGTTCACCGCCCGCCGGCCGGTCCAGCACGACTTCGCGTGCGGCACCGGCCGGGCGATCAGGCTGCTGCACGGCGTCGTGCGGGCGGCGCACGGCTACGACGTGTCCGCCCAGATGCTCGCGAAGGCCCAGGAGGCGGGCGTCTACGCGAAACTGCACCAGGTCGACGGTGACGGACCGGTCCCGGAGCCGGCCACTGTGGACGGACCGGCCCTCGTCACCGTGTTCCGGCTGCTGCTCAACGCGCCGAAGGACGTCCGGGACCGGGCGATCGCGTTCGCCGCGAAGATCCTGCCGGAGGCCGACTCGGGCCTGCTGGTCGTGGAGAACCACGGCAACCGCTCGTCGCTGCGGCACCTGCGGCACCGCTCCAACCGCGCCAACCAGTGGTTCGCCGAGCTGCACCACGCCGAGGTCGAGCAGCTGCTCGCCCGGCACGGCTTCGAGGTCGTCGAGCGGCGCGGCTTCGCACTGTGCCCGGCCGGCGCGTACCGCCGCGAATGGCTGCGACCGGTCGCCCGCCGCGCGGACGACCTCGCCGCCCGCAGCGGCCGCCTGTCGGGCGTGGCCACCGACGTGCTGTACGTGGCCCGCCGGATACCCAGGTAGTTCACGGAGGGAGTGCTCGCAGTGAAGCGGATCGGGCTGATCGCCGCCGTCGTGGTCGCCGTCGTGGCCGGGGCGACGGCGGTGACCCTCAGCGTCATGTCCACGAAGGACACACCGGCACCCAGGCCGGCGCCTTCCTCCGGGCCGGCGTCGCCGGGCGCTCCGCCGGCGATCGCGACCTCCACCGGTCCGTTCGCGGCCGGCCCCATCGCACCCCCGAAGCGCGGCTCCTACCTGGGTGCGTGGGTCCGGCCGGAACACCTCACCGAGTCCGGCCGGCTCACCGCGATGACCGCCTGGGAGAAGTCGGTCGGCCGGAAGATGGCGATCGTCAACACGTACCGCCGCTTCGACGAGAACTTCTTCAACGCCTCCGACGAGCAGTTCGCCGCCCGCGGCACGACGCTGATGCTGTCGTGGGCGGGCGGCGACACCCGGCTCATCACGATGGGCCGCTACGACGAGCTCATCCGCGAGCGGGCCCGCGAGCTCAAGGCGTTCGGGCGTCCGGTGCTGCTGCGGTACCGGTGGGAGATGGACCGCCCGAACCTGCGCGCCCAGATGTGGTCCGGCGCGGACTACGTCGCGGCGTGGAAGTATGTGCGGGCCATCTTCACCGCCGAGGGCGCCACCAACGCGTCCTGGGTATGGTGCCCGACCGTGGAGGGTTTCCAGGGAGGCTACGCGGACGAGTTCTACCCCGGCGACGACCAGGTCGACTGGAACTGCGTCGACGTCTACGCCGGCACCAGGTACGACACGATCGGCGCGCTGATGCGGGAGTTCCTGCAGTTCTGCGCGCAGCACCCGACGAAGCCGGTGATGATCGGCGAGTTCGGGGTGGCCCGCGCCTGGGGCACCGAGCAGCGCGCCACCTGGCTCGCGGACGCGTCCGCGACCTTCAAGGCCAACCCGCAGATCCGGGCGGTCATGTACTTCGAGTCCGACCCGACCGACAACAAGGGCCCCACGCAGCAGTTCCAGGTGTCCGACGACCCCACGGTCCTGGGCGCGTTCCGCACCTCGCTCGCCCAGGACCCGCACTACACGCCGATGACCGCCGCTGCCGCCGGCGCCAGGTCCAGAAAGAAGTGATCATGCCTCGGTTCCGTGTCCTCGCGCTGGTCGCGGTCCTCGCGTGTGCGTTCCTCGCCGGCTGCCGGTCCGACCCGAACGTCGCGGCCTACCTCGGCGAGGACACCGTCACCATCGACGAGGTCCGCAGCGTCGCCGCCGACCTGCCCTTCGCCCCGGCCCAGCGCGGCGAGGTCACCGGCTACGTCCTCGGCTCGATGATCATCCGTGAGGTCGGCGGGCGGCTCGCGGAGCAACGCTCGCTCCCGCTGTCCCGGACCACCACCACGTCGGCCGTCGCGCAGTACTACGACCTGCCGACCGACGCGCCGATCGTGTCCCTCGTCACCGACACCCAGAACGTCCTGCTCACCCTGGCCCAGTCGGTCACCCCCGTCGAACCCGGCCGCGACCAGCAGCGCGCCGCCTTCGACGCGCTGTACTTCCCCAGCGGCCGCCCGGTCTCCGAGCGGTACACCTTCGAACAGGTCCAGTACCTGCTCAACCGCGACAGCATCGGCCGGATGATCGCCCTGCGCCGGCTGCTCGACGAGGCCGTCGCCACCTCCGGCATCACCGTCAACCCGCGCTACGCCGGGCTCACCTACGGGCTGCCGGTCGAGGTCAACCTCGGCCAGACCGGCGGCCCCGCGCGGGCCAGTATCCTGGTGCACCTGACTGTCGCCCCGGATTCCGCGGGGTCCTTCGAGGAGGTCTGAGGCACCGTGCCGGGCAGCGTGATCCTGCTGGTGACGTCACCCCGGCTCCCGGCCGGCGTGCTCACCGCCCAGGCGTGGGATCTCATCCGCGCCCATCCGGTGCTCACCGCCGCTGACTCCGAGCAGGTTGCCGCCCTGCGTGCCGCCGGCGCGTCGGTCACCGTCGTCGAGCCCACCGTCGACGTCCTGCTCGACGCCCTGGCCGCGCACGGCACCTTCGTCTGGCTCGCCTCACCCGACGGCGACGAGGACCTCGCCCGGTCCCTGGGCCTCCGGCTGGCCCGCGAGCCCGGCCTGGCCGAGCTCGAGCTGCTCTACGGCTCCTGGGACCCGCCCGGCGCCCGCGTCCTGGACGCCGTCACGGTCATGGACCGGCTCATGCACCCCGAGACCGGCGACGCGTGGAAGCGGGCCCAGACCCACGCCTCGCTGGCGCCGTTCCTGCTGGAGGAGTCCTACGAGCTCTACGACGCCATCCGCGACGAGGACCTGGACGCGGTGCGCGAGGAGCTCGGTGACGTCCTGCTCCAGGTCGTCCTGCACGCCCGCCTCGCGGAGGAGACCGCCGGATTCACCCTCGACGACGTCGCGGGCGACCTGGTGGACAAGCTCATCCGGCGAAACCCGCACGTCTTCGCCGACACCGAGGTCGGCGGCATCGACGACATCATCGCCAACTGGGAGCAGATCAAACAGGCCGAGAAGTCCCGTGCCTCCGCCGTCGACGGGGTGGCCCTCTCCCAGCCTGCCCTGGCCCTCGTGGCGAAGCTGCTGCACCGCGTCGCCCGGGCCGGCCTGACGGTCCCCTTCACCCCCGCCGACCCGCTCGGGGCGGCGCTCTTCGCCCTCGTCGTCCAGGCGCACGAGACCGGCCAGGACGCGGAGGCCGCCCTGCGCACCGCCGCCCTGTCCTATATGGACGCCGTCCGCCGCGCCGAGTAGGGATCCACCAGCGGCGCTCGACCATCCTGGCCGTCGTCGCGATCAGGCAGTCGCCGGCGCCGGCGTCGCGGACGGGTTCGAGGCGTCCCGGCTGGCTCGCCTCAGGCCGATCACGAGCCCGGCGGCGACGGCCAGGACGCCGGCGAGCTGGCGGGGGTCGGGGACGACCCGGTCCGTGACGGCGACCGTGGCGAGGGCGAACACCGGCACCAGCCCGACGAAGACACCGGCGCGTTCGACGCCGAGGTGGGCGACGCCGGTGTACCAGCAGACGAACGCGACCACGGTCAGCACGAGCCCGAGAAAGGCCAGCGCCGAACCCTCACCCGCGGTCGGCAGCCGGGGGCGTTCGCCGCTGAACGGCAGCACCACCAGCAGCAGCGGCACGGCGAGGGCGGTGCTCCAGGCCGACACCCGGACCGGGCCGAGGCGGGGCAGCAGCGGCGCGGCCAGCAGCGAGAACGCGGCCTCGCACAGCAGCACCCCCACAGCGGCAAGAAGGCCGGGGGCGTCGATGCGGCCGCCGCCCTCGACGAGGACCGCGCCGAGGACCACGACCGTGGCGGCGAGCAGCAGGCGCGCCGACGGGCGGCGGCGTTCCTGCAGCGGGCCGAGCAGCGCGAGCAGGAGCGGGCTGACCCCGACGATCGTGCCGATGGCGGCCGGGTCGGCGTGGCGGAGGGCGTACATGAGCAGCACGTTGAAACCGACCAGGCCGGTCGCGGCGACCAGGGCCAGCCGCACCAGCTCGCGTCCGGTGGGCCGCAGCCAGGAGGTGAGCAGGGCGAGCGCCGCCGCGGCGAGGGTGTAGCGCAGTGCCTGCCCGGTCAGGACCGGATAGTCCACCAGCGATCGGCTGACGGTGAAGGAAGAGCCAAGGATCGCGCAGGTCAGCACGCAGTACAAGGTGTACAGCCGGTTCATGACGGTGAACTTACGATCGGCAGTGGTCCACGCTACAGTGCCACCGAGCCCCGCGTTTGGAGGTCCACTTTGTCGGTCTGGGAGGCGTTGGTCGAGCTTGACCGCACTCGGCCGCGGGTTGGCGACCAGCTCGTCGGCGCGCTGCGGGAGGCGATCACCCGCGGGCGGCTGGCGCCCGGGACACGGCTGCCGTCGACCAGGGACCTGGCCGCCGACCTCGGCGTGTCGCGAGGGCTGGTCGTGGGCGCGTATGAGCAGCTCACCGCCGAGGGGCGGCTGCTGACCCGGCGCGGGTCCGGCACCGTGGTCGCGGCCGTCGCCACGGCCGTCCCGCGCCGGCGCAGCGACCCGCCGGACCGGCCGGCGACGGTCGCGCCGTTGCGGCCGGGCGTGCCGGACCTGGGGATGTTCCCGCGCACGGCGTGGCGCCGGGCCTATGAGACGGCGCTGACCAGCGCCCTGGACGCCGACTTCGACTACGGCGACGCGACCGGCGCGCCGCGGCTGCGCCGCGAGCTGTCCAGCTACCTCGGACGGGTCCGCGCCGCGCTGGTGGCACCGGAGGGGCTGATCGTGACCGCCGGTGTGACGCAGGGCCTGGCGCTGCTGGCGAAGGTGCTGCAGGGGCGGGACGTGCGCAGGATCGCGCTGGAGGACCCCGGCCCGGCGGCGCTCCGGGACCACCTCGGGCGGCTCGGGCTCGAGGTCGTCCCGGTGCCGGTCGACGGCGACGGTCTCGACGTCCGGGCGCTCGGCCGCAGCCGGTGCAAGGCGGTCGTGGTCACCCCGGCACACCAGTTCCCGACCGGTGTCGTGCTGGCGCCGCAGCGCCGGACCGAGCTCATCGCCTGGGCCCGCAGGGTCGACGGGCTGATCGTCGAGGACGACTACGACGCCGAGCACCGGTATGACCGCGAGCCCGTCGCCTGCCTGCAGGGCCTCGCCCCGGACCGGGTCGCCCTGGTCGGCTCGGTCAGCAAGGTCCTCGCGCCCGGGCTGCGGCTCGGCTGGCTCGCACCACCGGCGGCGGTCCTGCAGGCGCTGTGCGCGGCCAAGGCCGACGCCGACAACGGCGGCCCGGCGCTGCAGCAGCTGGCGTTCGCGGAGTTCCTGGCCGGCGGCGGCTACGACCGGCATCTGCGCCGGGCCCGCCGGCTGCACCGGGAGCGCCGCGACGCGGTCGTCGCCGCGCTGCGCCGGCACCTGCCGCGGGCCCGCATCGGCGGGATCGCCGCGGGGCTGCACCTGGTCATCGAGCTGCCACCGGGGACCGACGACCGGGCCGTGGCGCAGCGAGCGCTGGAGAGCGGGCTCGGCCCGCTCGCGCTGTCGTCGCTGCGGGTGCGCAAGGGGCCGCCCGGGCTCGTCCTCGGGTACGCCGCGCACACGCCGCACGAGCTCGCCAGGGCGGTCAGGACGCTCGCCGGACTCGTCTAGGTCCGCTCTGGGTCCGGTATAGGTTCAAGGGCATGCCGCATGACTTCGTGCCCCTTGCCGAGCACATCGCCGACGCGTTGCTGGAGTCGGATCCCCGGCTCGCGGCGTCGGCGGGCGACCACCGGTTCGACGACCGGCTGCCCGACCTGTCCGCGGAGGCGGTCGCCGGCGACGTCGACATGCTCCGCGACGCCTCCGCCGCGCTGACCCAGGTCGACCTGGACCTGCTCGACCCGCAGGAGCAGGTCGACCACGCGGTGCTCCTCGCCCGGGTCGAGCGGATGCTGTTCGAGCGGACGGAGATCCGCGAGCACGAGTGGAACCCGCTCGTGCACAACCCGGCGACGCTGCTCGACGCGCTGATCTCGCGGCCGTTCGCGCCCGCCGAGGAGCGGCTCGTGTCCATCGCGGCCCGGCTCTCGGCGATCCCCGACGCACTCGCGACCGCCCGCGCCACCCTCACAGATTCGCCGAAGGTGCACCTGGAGACCGCACAAGGACAATTTCAAGGCACGGCCCGGTTGGTACGGGATGAGCTCGGCGAACTGCTCAAAGAGGCGCCGGGGCTGGCCGACGTGGTGCGGCCGTTGCAGGAACGGGCCGCGGCCGAGCTCGACGACTTCGCGGCCTGGCTGCGCGGGCGGGTCGACGCCGCCGACCGGGACCCGCGCCTCGGCCGGCGGCTGTGGGAGGCCCGGCTGTGGCACACGCTCGACACGGAGCTCGGCGCCGCGACGGTGCTGGCCCGCGCCGAGGCCAACCTGGAACGGGTGACGGCGCAGCTGCGGGCCGCGGCGGCCGAGCTGACCGGCGGCCCGGAGACCGACGACACGGTGCGCGCCGCGTTCGCCCAGGCGGCGCTTGATGTGCCGGACAACGACTCGATCGTGGACCTGGCGAAGGTGTCCCTGGACGAGGCGACCGCGTTCGTGCGGGACCACGACCTCGTCACCCTCATCGACGACCCCCTCGTGATCATGGAGATGCCCGAGTTCGCGCGGGGCGTCGCCGTCGCGTACTGCGACCCGCCGGGCCTGCTGGAGGCGGCGGAGCTGCCGACGTTCTTCTGCATCTCACCCACTCCGTCGGACTGGTCCGCGGAGCGGGTCGCGTCGTTCTACCGTGAGTACAACAACCACATGCTGGTCGACCTCACCGTGCACGAGGCGACTCCCGGGCACTTCCTGCAGCTCGCGCACGCCCGCCGCTTCCGGGGCCGCACCCGGGCCAGGGCGATCGGCTGGTCCGGGCCGTTCGTGGAGGGCTGGGCGGTCTACGCCGAGGAGCTGATGGCCGAGCGCGGCTTCGGTGGCCTGCCGGTGCGCCTGCAGCAGCTGAAGATGCAGCTGCGGATGAGCATCAACGCGATCATCGACCAGCGGATCCACTGCGACGGGATGACCGAGCAGGAGGCGATGGCGCTGATGATGGGCGCCGGGTTCCAGGAGGAAGGGGAGGCGGCCGGGAAGTGGCGGCGCGCGCTGCTGTCCTCGACCCAGCTGTCGACGTACTTCGTGGGCTACACCGAGGTGCGTGAGATCGCGGGTGAACGGCCGGTGGACGTCACGCTGCGCGACTGGCACGACCAGATGCTCGCGCACGGCTCGCCCCCGCCCCGCCACCTGCGCACCCTGCTCAACCTGTAGGTGCGGGTCAGCAAGATCCGCGCAACCGATAGGCTCAAGGTGCCGCACCGTGGCGGCCGACCAATCTTTGTCTGCAAGGAGTGACAGTGGCCACGATTGAAGCAATCGGCGCGCGGGAGATCCTGGACTCGCGGGGCAACCCGACCGTCGAGGTCGAGGTCGTCCTCGACGACGGCACCCTCGCCCGCGCGGCCGTCCCGTCCGGCGCCTCGACCGGCGCCTTCGAGGCCAACGAGCTGCGCGACGGCGACTCGAAGCGATACCTCGGCAAGGGTGTCGAGAAGGCCGTCGAGAACGTCAACGAGCGCATCGCCGAGGCCGTGCGCGGCTTCGACGCCACCGAGCAGCGCCTCATCGACCAGGCCATGCTCGACCTCGACGGCACCCCGGAGAAGTCGAACCTCGGTGCCAACGCGATCCTGGGTGTCTCCCTGGCCGTCGCCAAGGCCGCCGCCGACTCGGCCGGTCTGAGCCTCTTCAAGTACCTCGGCGGCCCCAACGCGCACCTGCTGCCGGTGCCGATGCTCAACATCCTCAACGGTGGCTCCCACGCCGACTCCAACGTCGACGTCCAGGAGTTCATGATCGCCCCGATCGGCGCGCCGACCTTCCGCGAGGCGCTGCGCACCGGCGCCGAGGTGTACCACTCGCTGAAGTCGGTCCTGAAGAAGAAGGGCCTGTCCACCGGCCTCGGCGACGAGGGTGGCTTCGCGCCGAACCTGCCGACCAACGCCGCCGCGCTCGACCTGATCGCCGAGGCCGTCGAGAAGGCCGGCTTCACGCTCGGCAGCGACATCGTGCTCGCGCTCGACGTGGCCGCGACCGAGTTCTACAAGGAGGGCGGCTACAAGTTCGAGGGCGGCTCCAAGTCCTCCGACGAGATGATCGCCTACTACACCCAGCTCGTCGACGCGTATCCGATCGTGTCCATCGAGGACCCGCTGTCGGAGGAGGACTGGGACGGCTGGAAGGCGATGACCGACGCGATCGGCAACCGCATCCAGATCGTCGGCGACGACCTGTTCGTCACCAACCCGCAGCGCATCGCCCGTGGCATCGCCACCGACACCGCCAACGCGGTGCTCGTCAAGGTCAACCAGATCGGCTCGCTCACCGAGACGCTCGACGCCGTCGACCTGGCCCACCGCGCCGGGTTCCGCACGATGATGAGCCACCGCTCGGGTGAGACCGAGGACACCACGATCGCCGACCTGGCCGTCGCGGTCGGCAGCGGCCAGATCAAGACCGGTGCCCCGGCCCGGTCCGAGCGGGTCGCCAAGTACAACCAGCTCCTGCGCATCGAGGACGAGCTCGACGACGCGGCGCGGTTCGCCGGTCGGGGCGCGTTCCCGCGGTACCGTTAGTCCGGTTTCATGTCCGCGGCCCTCCTCCCGAGGGCCGCGGGCGTGTTCCACAAGGGGGAGGCATGCAGCAGCGCACCAGGCCGGGCGGCCGCGGCGCGCCCACCAGAGCCTCAGGTCCCCGCGGCGCGCAGCGCGCCGGGGCCGGCGGGGCGGGCAGGGCACCGGTCAGGCCGACGGTCGCCAGACGGGCCGTGTCCTCCGGCGGTGCCGCATTGCGCACCCGCGCCCCGCAGCCGAGACGTTTCACCAACCGTGCCGTGGTCCTGGGCCTGGTCCTGCTGGTCCTGCTGCTGGCCTACGCCTATCCGGTCCGCGTCTACCTCGCCCAGCAGGCCGAGATCACGGCCCTGGAGCAGAGCCAGGAGCGGCAGATCGCCAAGATCGCCGACATGGCGGAGCGGGCGGCGAAGTGGAACGACGACGAATACGTGATCAGCCAGGCCCGTCAGCGGCTGCACATGGTCCTGCCCGGCGAGAAGCCCTACGTCGTGGTCGACCCGGCGCGCAACCGGCAGACCGACCCGACCGCGATCCCGGGCGCCGCGAAGGCGCCGCGTCCCTGGTACAACAAACTGTGGTCGAGCGTCGAGGCGGCGGACAAAGCATGACTTCGGAATTCGAGCCCGCGACCGACGCCGACCTCGCGGTGGTCGCCGCCCAGCTCGGCCGCGCCCCCCGCGGCACGCGCGCGGTCGCGCACCGCTGCCCGTGCGGCCTGCCCGACGTGGTCGAGACCACCCCGCGGCTGCCCGACGGCACCCCGTTCCCGACCCTGTTCTACCTGACCTGCCCCCGGGCGGTGCACGAGTGCAGCCGGCTGGAGTCCTCGGGTCTCATGCGCGAGATGGGTGCCCGCCTCGCGGCGGATCCTGACCTGCGCAAGGCCTACGAGGCGGCCCACGAGGACTACCTGCGCCGCCGCGAGCAGGTCGGCCACGTCGACGAGATCGACGGCGTCTCGGCCGGCGGCATGCCCACCCGGGTGAAGTGCCTGCACGTCCACCTCGGCCACGCGCTCGCGGTCGGCCCGGGCGTCAACCCGTTCGGCGACGAGACCCTCGCCCTGGCCGCCGAGTGGTGGGCCGCCGGCCCCTGCGTCCCTCCGCCCACCTGAGACGTTCCGTGATCCGGTCGACCTTGTGCACCCCTGGGTGCACAAGGTCGACCGGATCACGAGAGCGGCGCCCTGAGGCGGAGGCCGGCCACGGGATGGGCGCGTATGCGCCGTCCCAGCCAGCGCGGCACGCGCGGCTGTGCGAGCGCAGCGAGCATTGGGGGTCCGGGGTGAGAATCCCCCGGCGGGACCCGCCGCGGAGCGGTGGGGCGGCGAGCTTCGGCGAAGCCGCAGGCGGGTGACAGTGAACAGCTTCAGATGCGGGTGACGACCGAGCGGAGGATCTCCCAGCCTTCCAGGTCGTCGGCGGTGCCGGTGTGCGGGCGGCGGAAGCGGCGCACCTCGACGGCGATGTCGGTCAGGGCCCAGCGCAGCTGGTACAGCATGATCGTCGAGGGGCGGGGCAGGACGCCGGTCGCGGCGGCGTAGGCGGAGAAGATCGAGCCGTCGCCCGGCTCGATGAGCCACAGGTCGCGCTCCGGCGGGGAGATCAGGACCGTGTCCCAGTCGATGAGACGCCAACCGCTCGGGGTGAGCATCGTGTTGCCGGAGTGCGGTTCGCCGTGGGTGAGCACCGCGCGGACGGGTTCGCCGTGGCTGTCCAGCACCAGCTCGTCGTAGCGGGCCAGGAGGCCGGCCAGGGCCTCGCGGTGTCCGGCGAGCAGTTCCGCGGCCAGGCGGGCGTAGGGGCCGCAGTCGGGGCCCGGGGCCTTGAGCGCCGCCTCGATCTCGCCGCGGCCGGGGACGGCGAAGTCGTCGACGCGGGCGTGCCGGTGGACGATTGTGGGCGCGGTGTGCAGCTGGATGATCATGTCCAGGGTGGCCTGGCGGTGGTCGGGGCCGCGGAACGCGTTCCAGTCGAAGCTCTGGCCGTCGACGAACGGGTAGACGGTGACGGCGAAGTCGCCGTGGACGAAGAGCGGCGCGCCGGCGCGGGTCGGCACGGGGGCGACCGCGAAGGTCCGGCCGATGGCGTGCAGGTCCACCGCGACGCTCAGCGACGCCGTGAGCCGTCCGACGTCGGCGTCCTGGTCGACGGTGACGAACCAGCGGTTGCCGCCCTCGTCGGCGACCTCCCAGTGGTGGCTGCCGAAGCCGACCGCACGGTATCCCAGCGACGCGACGGGGAGGCCCCATTGCAGTCGCAGGGCCTCCTTGAGGGCGTCTTCGGTGAGACCAGCGGGCGGCGTCAGCACGGTTCTGCACGTTACGGCAGCACCGCCACCTCCGCCGCCCGACGGCCACCGAGCACGGCAGGAAACTTTACTTACCCGCGACCGGCGGTGCGGTGTTCTGCACGATCTGGGCGCCCTTCGGTGCGACGAACGCCTGCGCGTCGACCTTCTCGCTGTACTTGCTGAGCTCGACGCCGATCGCCTTGTCGTCGGTGCCGACCCCCTTGAAGCGGGTGAGCAGGCCGCTCTCGGCGACGCAGACGTGGAACTCCTTCGCCGTGACGTCGTTCGGGCCGGCGTTGGCGTCCTGGGGGATGCCGGTGACGTCGAGGCAGTCGCTCTTCTGGCCGGCGATCGTCGCGGTGTTCTTGGCGATCTTGACGCCCGGGACCACGGCCGCCGCGGTCATCAGGGCGAGCGCCATCTCGGTGTTGATGAAGCCGCCGCCGGCCACGGCCGAGAGGTAGGCGGCCTGGTCGGCGGAGGAGAGCTGGCCGGTCTGCACGGCGCTCTTCTGGCAGACGACCTTCTGGCCGGTCTTGCCGGTGCAGACCAGCAGCGTGTCCTCGGTGAGGATGAAGCGCCCGTCCTTGCCGATGTACGCGGCCTTCGGCGGCTGCTGCACCACGGTCGTCGCGGTGCCGTCATCGGTCTTGTACTCGGCGGTGAAGGTCAGGTTGCCCGACTTGCCCATCCGGTCGGCGAGGTCGGTGATTGCGGAGACGTTGTCGACGGTCTGCTTGACCTGGTTGAGGAGGCCGCAGCCCAGCGCGCCGGCGCCGAGCACGGACGCGAGCACGACGGCGAGGATTCGGGAACCGGCACGATGCATGCCGCCAATGTGGGGCCGGTCACCGGGTCTTTCAACGAACTGTCAGCAGGGCGACCCGTTGACGGTGCAGCTGACCGGATCGGCGGCCTTGCCCTTGGCCTCGAAACCCATCCGGATCGAGCCGCCGGGCTCCAGGTAGGTGTTCCACGATTGGGAGCGCAGCGTCACCTTGTTTGCCTTGTGCTCGGCGGCGGCGCCCCAGGTCGACGTGAGGTCCACGCCCGGCGGCAGCTGCAACTGCACCGTCCAGCCCTGCAGCGGCTGGCTGCCGATGTTGGTGACGGTCACCTCGGCGTTGAAGCCGTCCTTCCACTTGCTGCGCACCGCGTAGCCCGCCTTCACGCCCCCGCCGCTGCGGACCGGGGCGGCGCTCGCGCTGGGAGTTACCAGCTGGGTCCGCTCGACGGTCACCACCCGGGTGCCGGGGTCGCGGGTCAGGTACATGACGGTCATGGTGCCCGCAATGACGGTCGCCACCGACGCGGTGACGACGAGCACGCGCTCACGTGTCATATGCCACATCCGCGCGCCACTACCCTGACGGTCATGGAGGTAACCGTCCGGCGGGCCCGGACCGGAGATGTGCGGGGCATCAGGAGGCTGGTCGCCATGTACGTGGCGGACCGGCGGCTGCTGTCGAAACCGACAGTGGCGCTGTATGAGGCGGTCCAGGAGTTCTGGGTCGCGGAGCGCGACGGCGTGATCGTGGGCTGCGGCGCGCTGCACGTGATGTGGGAGGACCTCGCCGAGGTGCGCACGGTCGCCGTCGACCCGATGATCCGCGGCCACAAGATCGGCCACAAGCTCGTGGCGGAGCTCCTGGCGGCGGCCCGGGAGATCGGTGTGCGGCGGGTGTTCGTGCTCACGTTCGAGACACGGTTCTTCGGCTCGTTCGGGTTCGTGCCGATCGACGGCACCCCCGTCACCCACCAGGTCTACGAGGAGCTGCTGCGCTCCTACGACGAGGGTGTCGCGGAGTTCCTCGACCTGGAGCGGGTCAAACCCAACACCCTCGGCAACCACCGGATGCTGCTGCATCTGTAGGTTGCACGCATGACCCGGGTTGCGGCGATCGACTGTGGCACCAACTCCGTCCGCCTGCTGATCGCCGACGTCCAGCCCGACGGGTCCCTCGTGGACGTCACCCGGCAGATGCGGATCGTGCGGCTCGGCCAGGGCGTCGACCGGACCGGCCGGCTGGCCGAGGAGGCGATCGAGCGCACCCGGGTGGCGCTGGTCCACTACGCCGCCGAGATCGCCGCGGCCGGGGTCGATCATGCCCGGATGGTCGCCACCAGCGCGAGCCGGGACGCGTCCAACGCCGACGACTTCCGCGCGATGGTCACCGCCACCCTCGGCTTCGCCCCGGAGGTCGTCAGCGGCGACGAGGAGGCCCGGCTCACCTTCGCCGGCGCCGTGCAGGGCCTGCAGGCGAAGCCACCGTTCCTGGTCTTCGACATCGGCGGCGGCTCGACCGAGTTCGTGGTGGGGACCACGGCCGGCGTCGAGGCCGCGATCAGCGTCGACATCGGCTGCGTCCGGCTCACCGAGCGCCACCTGCACGACCACCCGCCGACGCCGGCGCAGATCCTGGCCGCCGAGAAGGACATCATCGGCGCGGTCGACCGGGCCCTCGCCGCAGTCGACGCCGGGCGGGCCAGCACGTTCGTCGGCCTCGCCGGGTCGGTGACCACCGTGACCGCCCTGGCGCTGGGCCTGACCGAATACGTGCCCGAGCACATCCACCGGGCCCGGGTCTCCACCGCAGACGTGGCGAAGGTGACCGCGGACCTGCTCGCCGCCACGCCGGAGCAGCGGCTGGAGAACGCCGTCATGCACCCGGGCCGCGCGGACGTGATCGGCGCGGGCGCACTGATCCTGCGGATCATCCTGGAGCGGGCCGGCGCCGAGGCCGTGGTCGCCTCGGAGTCGGACATTCTGGACGGCGTGGCTATGTCGTGTTTACGTCAGTCCTGATCAGCCGGCCTCAGCCGGTGCGGCGCACCTCGGCGCGGGACTGCTCGCGCGGCTCGGCGTCGTCGCGGGACCACCACCAGCCGTAGGTGAGCACGCCCTCGGCCGGCATCGTCATGATGATCTTCGCCGGCATGGGCCCCTCGTACGCGTTGAAGACGCCGGCCTCGTGTTCCACGAACCTGGTCACACCGGGCAATTCCAGGCACGTGACGTGCAGTTCGAGCCGTCCGGCCTCACTCGCTGTGAGGATCGTGTGCTCAACGTGTTGCAGTCCCTTGCTGTCGCTGACTGCTTCGTAATCGAGGGTGATCGCGTTGCCGCGCACCACCGAGGTCACCTTGATGCGGGCGACGAACGGTCCGGACTCCAGCCCGTCACCGCGCCCACGGTAGACACCGGGGCCGGAGGCGAGGCGCTTCAGCAGATCGGTCACGGCGCACACCGTAATACGCCCGCGCACTGGACTGTATGCATCAGGCGTCTGCGGTTATCGTGAGCCGTCTCCCGCGGGCTGGTGGGTCGCTTTTGCAGGCCCAGGACCACTTCGCCCGTTAGGGTGATCTTTGCGGCATACCCGGAAGGAACCACATGTCAGATCAGTACCCGCCGCCCGGCAGCTACCCGCCGCCTCCCGGTGGTGGCGACCCATACGGCCAGCAGCCGCAGTACGGTCAGCAGCCCCAGTACGGTCAGCAGCCGCAGTACGGCGCCCCGCAGTACGGCGACCAGCCACAGTTCGGATCGCCGCCCGGCGCGCCCTTCGGTGCCCCGCCGCCCCCGCCCCGCCGGGGCCGCGGTGGCAAGATCGCGCTGATCATCATCGGCATCGTCGTGGCGCTGTGTGTGGCCTGTGGCGCGATCCTGTGGTTCACCGGCAACAGCGTCTTCGACTCGATCAAGGACGAGATCAACAGCAGCTCCACCAACGCGAAGGTCGGCGACTGCCTCGAGGGTGACGAGATCACCGGCACCGACACCAAAGAGGTGGACCTGAAGATCGTCAAGTGCACCGACACCAAGGCGAAGTACAAGGTCGTCGGTATCAAGGACGGCGTCAGCCGGGCCGAGTCGCTGAAGAACGACACCACCGTCTGCAACGACTACATCGAGAAGGGCGCCGAGTCCGTCCTCTGGCAGGGCACCAACGCCGCCAGCGGCCAGGCCCTCTGCCTCTCGCCGGTGAAGTAACCACAGACGTCCGTCACTGAAGGGCGGTCCGCGACACGCGGGCCGCCCTTTTGCATGCCCGTACTTGATAGTAGTGCGCAATGCACAGTACTGTGCTTCACGTGGACACCACCCAGCTGCTCAAGGGGGTCCTCGACCTGGCCGTGCTCGCCGTCCTGCGGGACGAGGACGGATACGGCTACGACATCCTGCGCCGGCTGCGGTCGGCCGGGCTCGACGAGGTCGGCGACGCCTCCGTGTACGGCACCCTGCGCCGGCTCTTCCAGGCCGGGATGCTCACCACCTACGTGGTCCCCAGCGAGTCGGGACCGCACCGCAAGTACTACGCGCTGAACGCGGCCGGCCGCACCCAGCTCGGCGCCTCGGGCAAGGTGTGGCGGGGCTTCGCCACGACCATGGACCAGTTGATCGGGGAGACGTCGTGACCGAGGCAGCCACGATCGAGATCGACTACTACTACGAGCGGGTCGCGGCGGCCCTGGCCGACCTGCCCGAGGACACCCGCGACGAGCTCCTCGAAGACCTGCCGGCGCACTTCGCGGAGGTGCTGGAGGAGCAGGGCGGCCCCCTCGTGGACCGGCTCGGCCCGCCGGCGACCTACGCCGCCGAGCTGCGCGCCGCCGCCGGCCTCGACACCGGTCCGGCCCCGGACACCGACCGGGCGCCGCTGGTCGTCTACTACGAGCGGCTCGTCGCCGCTCTGCCGGACCTCGACAAGCGCGCCGGCAAGGTGATCGGCTACCCGCGGGCCACCGAGTTCCTGCGGCTGCTGCGCCCCGCCTGGTGGATCGCCCGCGCGGTCGCGATCGTGGTGCTGATCTTCGCCACCGACATCCTGCCGACGGAACGCTTCGACGACCCACTGGGCTGGCTGTTCATCGCGGTGGCGATCGTCGTGTCGGTCCGCATCGGCGCCACAGGGGTGCCCCGGCTGCCGCGCTGGATCGGGTTCGCCACGACCGCGGTCGCCGTCGTCGGCACGCTGTTCGTCGTCGCCAACGCGCCCAGCCTGCTGCGGCAGTACACCTCCCAGAACTACTACCCGACCGCCGGCGGTCCGCTGTCCGGCGTGACCAACGTCTTCCCGGTCGACGAACAGGGCCGCCACCTGGAGCGCATCACCCTGTACGACCAGAACGGCAACCCGATCCAGGTCGGCGACTACTGGCGCTGCATGACCGGCGATGGGTCCAGGCCGGCGACCTACCCGCTGTGCTTCGGCACCCCGCGGCCGGCCGAGACCCCGGAGCCGGCGGACAGCGGGGCACCGTCCGCCACTCCTTCGGCCAGCCCCTCGGCCAGCCCCTCGGTCACCGCCTCGCCGTCGCCGTCAGTGTCGCCGCCCGCCGTGAGCCCGTCCCGCTAGCTTTGGGGCGTGACCGACGACCTCGACCTCCTCGACGCCGAGATCTGCGACTGCCGGCTGTGCCCCCGGCTGGTCGCGTGGCGGGAGGAGGTCGCGGCGACGAAACGGGCCGCCTTCCGCGACGAGGAGTACTGGGGCCGCCCGGTCCCCGGCTTCGGTGCCCACGACGCGAGGATCGGCATCCTCGGCCTGGCACCCGCGGCGCACGGCGGGAACCGGACCGGTCGCATCTTCACCGGCGACCGGTCCGGTGACGTCCTCTTCGCCGCGATGCACCGGGCCGGCCTCGCCAACCAGCCGACCAGCGTCAGCCGCGACGACGGCCTCACGATCACCGGCACCCGGATCTTCGCCGCGGTGCGGTGCGCGCCGCCGGACAACAAGCCGACCCCTGCGGAGCGCGACACGTGCGCGCCCTACCTGCACCGCGAGCTCGCCCTCATCCGCCCCGACCTGCGGGTCGTCATCGCGCTGGGCGGGTTCGCGTGGGCCGCGTTCTGGCCCGCCCTGCGCGCCGTCTACGGTGTAGCACCGGCACGGAAGGTACCGTTCGGCCACGGCGCGCTGTGGCAGGCCGACGATGCCCCGTGGCAACCAGGCGCCGCCCCCGCGTTGCTCGGTTGTTACCACGTGAGCCAGCAGAACACCTTTACCGGCAGGCTCACGCCAGGAATGCTGGACGAGGTTTTCACCCGTGCGAAGGCACTCGCCGGGATCGGATGACGCTGACCGACGGGATGTCATGGACCGCACCTTCAACCGCTGGTTGCCGGTGCTCGCCGTCATCGCCGCCCTCGGGGTCGCCGCCGTCGCCGCGGCCACCTCCTCACCGGAGATCAGCAAGCTGCCGGTGCCCCCGCTGGACCAGAGCCCGCCCGTGCCGTCCGACCTGCCGACCAGCACCGCGGTGGCGACCCTCCCGCCGTCACCCGCGACCGAGCAGGCGTCGTCCTACGAGTTTCCCGAATGGGTGACGTACACCGCCGGGGTCCTGTGCGTGCTCCTGCTGGTCGTCGCCGCCGGCGTGCTGGTGTGGTCGCTGCTGCGCAACGGCGACCCGAAGCGCAAGGCCAGGCTGTTCGTCGAGCCGAAGCAGCCGGCCCCGATGACGGACGACGGCGGCGCCGCGGTGATCGCCGCGGTCGACGCGGGCCTCGTGGAGCTCTCCGACACCGACACCGACCCGCGCAAGGCCGTCATCGCGTGCTGGGTCCGCCTGGAGCGGGCCGCCGCGGCCGCCGGCACCCCGCGGGAGACCGGCGACAGCCCCACCGACCTGGTCACCCGCCTGCTCACCGGGCACCAGATCAGCCGGCCGACCCTGGAGGGCCTGGCGCACGTGTATCGCGAGGCCCGGTACGCCACCCACCCCGTCGACGAACGGTCCCGGCAGAACGCGACCGAGGCGCTGCGGCAGCTGCGGACCGAGCTGGCACTGCGCGGAGGTGCCGTCCGTGGCGCGTAACCCCGACGAGATGGTCAGCCTCGAAGAGCTCTTCGACGCCGGCCGCACCGCTGTCGCCGCCGACCCCCGCCCGGTGCGCCGGCCCTCCCGGCCGTATGACACCAGGTGGTGGATCCGCAGGCTGTTCATCGCGCTCGCGCTCACCACCGTCGGGTGGGGTCTGCTGTACGTGTTCGGCCTGACCGTGTCGTACCCACTCGTCTTCCTCGGGATCCTCTCGGCCGGGATCATCCAGGAGGGGCTGCGGCAGGTCCGCGCCGACGAACTGCCGGTCGCCGTCACGGGACGTGGGCTGACCCCGGTCCGGCCACCGACCCTCGCCAAGAAGAAGGCCCTCGCCAAGACCCGGCGCACCGGCGAGGTCGTCGACGGCATCCCGGTCCTCGACGGCCTGCGGCTGGCCGTCGGCCGGTGGGAGGACCGCCTGGTGTGGGGCGAGCGGGACGCGAAACGGTTCGGGGCCCTGGTCGTGCCCCGCATCGCCGACCTGGTCGACACCAGGTTGCGGCAACGACACGGGATCACCCTGGCGGGCTCGCCGAGACAGGCCCGGGCACTGCTGGGGGAGGAGCTGTGGACGCTGCTGCATCAGCCGCCGTCGCGCGTGCCGAGCCCAGGGGACGTAGCATCGATCGTCGCGAAGGTGGAGGAGCTATGAAGACGCTCGCACCGGCCGAGGTTGGCCGGATCGCCAAGGTGGTCCTCGACCAGGTCGGCACGGTGGTCGTCGGCAAGCGCGACTCGCTGGAGCTGGTCCTGGCCGGGATCCTCGCCGGCGGTCACGTGCTGCTGGAGGACCTGCCGGGCCTGGCCAAGACGCTGACCGCGCGGTCGTTCGCGCAGACGCTCGGCATCGGGTTCCGCCGGCTGCAGTTCACCCCCGACCTGCTGCCCGCCGACGTGACCGGGTCGTTCCTCTACGACCAGCGCTCGCACGAGTTCACGTTCCGGGCCGGCCCGGTCTTCACGAACCTGCTGCTCGCCGACGAGATCAACCGCACCCCGCCGAAGACGCAGTCGGCGCTGCTGGAGGCGATGCAGGAGCGGCAGGTGTCCGTCGAGGGCGCCACCTACCGGCTCGACCCGCCCTTCCACGTCCTCGCCACCGCCAACCCGATCGAGTACGAGGGCACCTACCCGCTGCCGGAGGCCCAGCTCGACCGCTTCCTGCTCCGCGTCTCGTTCGGGTACCCGGAGGCCGACGAGGAGTGGGAGGTCCTGCGCCGCCGGATGACCCGCCGGCAGGAGGAGGCGGTGATCGAGCCGGTCGTGGACTCCGAGACCCTCCTCGCGATGCAGGGCGCCCTGGAGGACGTCACGGTCGAGGACTCGATCGGGCGGTACATCGTCTCGCTCGCCGCGGCGACCCGCTCGCACCCGCAGGTCCTCGTCGGCGCCTCCCCCCGCGGCTCGCTCGCCCTGCTGCTGCTGGCCCGGGCCGCCGCCGCGCTCAGCGGCCGGGACTACGTCATCCCCGAGGACGTCAAGGCCGTCGCCGTGCCGGCCCTCGCCCACCGCATCACGCTCCTGCCGGAGATGTGGCTCAAGCGCATCGACCCCCGGGCCGTGGTGGGCGAGGTGCTCGCGCAGACCCCGGCCCCGGCCAGCGGCGCGCTGCCCACCTACGGCGGAAGGCGTGGCTGAGCCGCGGCCGCGCCGGACGCACGCCCGCGCCTTCGAACCCACCCGGGCACTCGGCCGGGCGGTGTTCATCGCCGGGGTGCTCGTCTTCGTCGCCGTCCTCATCGGACGGTTCGACCTGGTCGTGCTGGCCACCCCGTTCGCCGTCGGCACCGCCCTGTCCCTGGTGCGCCGCCCCGGCCGCGCGCCGACGATGGAGGTCACCACCGCCGAGCCGTTCGTGGTCGAGGGCGCCGACCTCGACGTGAACGTCGGCGTCGGCAACCCCAACCCCGGCGGCTTCGACCTCGTCGTGGTCCGGCTCGCCGTGCCCCGCTGGGTCCGCCTCGAACACAGCGACCGCCCCTACGTCGTCGACGTCGACCCCGGCACCATCGCCGGCATCGACCTGCACGGCCGGGTCCTGCGCTGGGGCCGCCACCTGCTCGGCCCGGTCACCGCACACGGCTTCGCCGCCGACGGCCTGCTCATCAGCCGGTCCGTGCAGGCACCCGCGCTGCCGATCAAGGCGTACCCGGCGATCGAGCACTTCGACGCCGACGAGGCCATGCCCCGCGCGGCCGGGCACGTCGGCGGTCACCGCTCCCGCCGCCCCGGTGAAGGCGGCGAGCTCGCCGGGGTGCGCCGCTTCGGCTCCGGCGACCGGCTGCGCCGCATCGACTGGCGGGTCTCCCTGCGTACCCGCGAACTGCACGTCGTCAGTACCCTGTCCGACCGCGACGCCGAGGTCGTCGTCCTGCTCGACGCGCTGCACGAGGCGGGCCGCTCCGGCGGCATCGACGGCCGCGCCTCGGTCCTGGACACCACCGTGCGCGCCGCGGCCGGCATCGCCGAGCACTACCTGCGCCGCGGCGACCGGGTCGCCCTGCTGCAGTACGGCGGCCAGATCCGCCAGTTGCGCGCCGCCAGCGGTCGCCGGCACTACATGACGACGCTGGAATGGCTGCTCGACATCGCCCCCGCCCAGGTCGCCGACGAGCCGCCGCCCTCGGTCTTCGGCCCGCACATGGTGCAGCACAACGCCCTGGTCATGGTCCTCACCCCGCTGCTCGACCCGCGCTCCGCCGCGATGCTGGCCAACCTCGCCCGCGCGGGCCGCTTCGTGGTCGCCGTCGACACCCTCACGGCGCCTTCGGGTGCCCTGCGCGGCACCGGACCATGGGGCCACGTCGCCCACCGCCTCTGGGCCCTCGAACGCGACAGCGTCATCGGCCAGCTCCGCGAGCACGGCGTCCCCGTCGTCCCGTGGGGCGGCGCCGGCAGCCTCGACGAGATCCTGCGCGGCGTCACCCGCGTCGCCCTCTCCCGGACGGTCACCAAATGATCGAGGAGCTCCAGGACGCCCTGCTGGCCCGCCTCGGCCGGCTCAAGGACATGCTCGAACGCGCCGCGGCCGGCCCCCTGCTGGTCCGCTTCATGGTGTTCCTGCTCACCCTGGTCTCGGCCCTGATCGCCTTCCCCGCCGAGGTGATCCTGCGCCCCGCCGCACTGCTCTTCGCCGCGGTGCTGGCAGCGCTGCCCGCCCTCTTCCCCCGCACCCGCCTGATCGGCCTGGCGATCCTGCTGTGCGTGTTCGGCTGGCTCCTGGGCACCTACGTCTACGACCAGGTCATCACCATCCCGCGCCTCATCGCCCTGGCCACGGTCCTGTACCTCACGCACTCCCTCGCCGCCCTCGCCGCCGCCCTGCCCTACGACGCGATCGTCTCGCCCGGCGTCATCGTCAGCTGGCTGCTCCGCGCGACCGCCATCATCAGCGCCAGCGCGATCGTCAGCGTCCTGCTCCTCGCCGCGGTCAAGGCCGTCATCGGCCCGGTCTTCCTGATCGCCTCCCTGGCCGGCGTTTTGGCAGCCGGGGCTCTGGCTTGGCTGATCACCCGCAAGGCCAACTGATTTGGCTGTGCTGTGCGAGCGGGGCTGGGCTAGCTGTGCTGTGCGAACTGTGCTAGCTGGGCCACCGCTGGCGCGGCGTCCCGGCGGGGGGCTGCGCCACCCCACACCCCCCATGCTCGCTGCGCTCGCACTCAAGCCTGTTTCTTCCGCGGCGGCCTTCGGCCGGAAGAGCAGTGGGGGATTCTCACCCCACACCCCCCATGCTCGCTGCGCTCGCACTCAAGCCTGTTTCTTCCGCGGCGGCCTTCGGCCGGAAGAGCAGTGGGGGATTCTCACCCCACACCCCCAATGCTCGCTACGCTCGCACGACCTGCGCCCTGGCGGGCGCGGTCGACTCGGACGCTTGCGCGTGGGCACTTGAAGGACCGGGGGTCCGGGTTTCGGATCGCTCAGGTCTGTCGTCCTCCTCGCCCGCCATGCGCGCGAGACGACGGGGGCGGGCCTGCCCTCCCGAAAACCCGTCGATCACCAAAGTGGTCGCCGTTTCCCACAGTCCAGGAAGCATGGGCAACACCCGCGCCCATGGGATGGGCCCGCCTCCGTCGTCTCGCGCGCAGAGCGGGCGAGTTGGACGAAAGACCTGTGGGACGAGAAACCTGGACCCCCGGTCTTTCGGGTGCCCACGCGCAAGCGTGTGAGTCGACCGCGCCCGTCAGGGCGCAGGTCGTGCGAGCGCAGCGAGCATTGGGGGTCCGGGGTGAGAATCCCCCGGCGGGACCCGCCGCGAAGCGGTGGGGCGGCGAGCTTTCGCGCAGCGACAGGCGGGAAACAGTGCAGCGACTGGCGGGTAACTGTGCGCGCCGTTACAGCTGTGGTAACGGTCGTTACATGTCTGTGGCCTGACTGAACGTGAGGGCTTTTGGCCGTTAGCGTTGTTGCTGTGGCTGCTAAGCGAATCCTGATCGTCGGTGCCGGACACGTCGGGCTCTACGCCGCTCTGCGCATGTCCAAGAAGCTGCACCGGCACGAGGCCGAGGTGACGGTTGTCGACCCTCAGCCGCACATGACGTACCAGCCGTTCCTGCCGGAGTCAGCGGCCGGCAACATCTCCCCGCGGCACACGGTCGTGCCGCTGCGGCGCGAGCTCAAGCGCTGCCACGTGCTCTCCGGTGAGGTCACCCGGATCGAGCACGCCCGCAAGGTGGCCATCGTCCAGCCGATCGTCGGGCCGGCCCGCGAGGTGCCGTATGACCACATCGTGGTGGCGCCGGGTTCGGTGTCGCGGACGCTGCCGATCCCAGGGCTGCGCGAGCAGGCGGTCGGCTTCAAGACCATCGGCGAGGCCATCTTCCTGCGCAACAGCGTGCTGGACCGGCTCGACGTGGCGGCGACCACGAGTGACCCGGCGACCCGCAAGCGGGCGCTGACGTTCGTGTTCGTCGGCGGTGGGTACGCCGGGATCGAGGCCCTCGCGGAGATGGAGGACATGGTCCGCGGGGCGTTGCGCTACTACCCGGAGATCCCGCAGGAAGACGTGCGGTTCGTGCTCGTCGAGGCGGCGCAGCGGATCCTGCCCGAGGTCGGCCCCGAGATGGGTGCCTACACGGTCGTGCAGCTCACCCGCCGGGCGATCGACATCCGGCTCGGCACGCGGCTGGAGTCGTGCGTCGACGGCATCGTGAAGCTGTCCGACGGCGACGAGTTCCCGGCCGACACGATCGTGTGGACGGCGGGCGTCAAGCCGCACCCGATGCTCGAGGACACGGACCTGCCGAGGACCCCGCGCGGCGCGATCACCTGCCTGCCCACGCTGCAGGTCGTGGACCAGAACGGGGACGTCGTCGAGGGGGCCTGGAGCGCCGGCGACTGCGCCGCCGTGCCGGACCTCACGTCGGAGGTGCCGGGGGCGTTGTGCTCGCCGAGCGCGCAGCACGCGGTGCGCCAGGCGGCGAAGCTGGCCGACAACATCGCCGCGGTCGTGCGCGGGCGCAGGCCGGTGGACTACAAGCACAAGCACGTCGGTTCGGTCGCCGGGCTCGGCCTCTACAAGGGGGTCGCGCACGTCTACGGCGTGAAGGTCCGCGGGCTGCCGGCGTGGTTCATGCACCGGTCCTACCACCTGAGCCGGATCCCCACGCTCAACCGCAAGATCCGGGTGCTGGTCGACTGGACGCTGCAGCTGGTGCTGCGCCGTGAGGTCGTCGCGCTCGGGTCGCTGCACGAGCCGCGCGAGCCGTTCCTCACCGTGGCCCCGCCGATTCCGCTGCCCACGAAGGCGGAGCAGAAGGACAAGGCCAAGGCGGCCTAGGGCGCGCGCCACACCCAGACGTCTCCGACCTGTTCGCCGGGGCCGAGCAGATCGTCCATGGTCTGCTTGAGCGCCCCGGCCTTCGGGTGGTGCGGGTCCAGCACGAAGGACGCCGCCCGCCAGTATGCGATGTCGCGGGTCAGCGCCTCCCGGTCCGCGGCGGTGAGCTCCGCCGGCCGGCCGGACTTCGCGACCCGCTGCAGCAGCTGCGACGTCGGGCGGGGGTAGACGCCGACGGCCGCGGCGCCGCCCTTGCCGTACGGCCCGATGAACCAGCCCTGCGGCGTGGCGATCCGGGCGTTCGTCGCCGCGGCCCAGCGCATCGCGTCCGGATCCCGCGGGTCGGGCAGCGGCACCGGCACGACCACGCCGTCTTCGGGCGCGTACACCTTCCAGTACCCCTCCGTGAAGAACCGCGGCACGGGCGCCCGGTCGATCACGGGCAGCGGCGCCGGCGCCAGGGGCACGAGCGCGGCGACCACCGCGACCGGCACGAGCAGCCGCAGCGTCTCGGTCTGCGTGATCGCCGCGTCGACGACCCGCGCCAGGATCACGGCGAGCAACGGGATCGCGGCCAGCGCGAACCGCGTCGGCAGCGCGGACTCGATCACCGGCAGCCCCGACAGCAGGGAGAACGGCCCCCGCTGCGACGTCGGCTCGCGGTCCATGGCGATGAACGGCCCGAGCGCGAAGAGGCACAGCACGACCGCGGTGACCGCGGCCGCGACGACGGCCGGGCGCCGCCACATCCACACGGTCGCCCCGAGCGCGACGAGCAGCAGCGGTGCGCCGAAGAAGGTGGTGTACTCGGCCGGGCCGCTGACCAGCCGCGCGGCGCTGTCGTCGCCGGCGAGCGACAGCGGCGAGATGGCGGTGAAGCTGAACAGGTCGGCGGAGAAGAACGACGGCAGGAAGACACCGCCCTCGACACTCTGCGGCCCGTGGAACTGCAGCCACAGCGGATAGGCCAGCAGCGCCGCGGCCAGCCCGGCGGCGAGACCGAGCCCGAACACGAACGGCGGCGCGACCCGCAGCGAGGGGCGGGCCACCGCCACGAACACGAGCGTGAACAGCGCCAGGGTGACCGCGGTGAGGAACAGCACCTCCTCGCCGACGAAGAACTGGACCGCGACCAGGGCGCCGAGCAGCAGCCCGGTCCGGGCGGTCCGCCAGGTGACCTCGGTCTGGCGGGCGATGCGGACCACGCACCAGACGATCGGCGGCACCAGCCAGGCCGCGGTCATGTGCAGGTGCGCGTTGGACTGCGACACCATGCCGGGCGCGAAGGCGGCGAAGGCCGCGCCGATCAGCGCGCCGGCCCGGTGCATCGCGAGGGTCCTGGCGAACAGCAGGTACCACCCGATCCCCGTCGCGGCGAGGTTGCCGGCGACCAGCAGGCTGAACGTGACGGGCGCGCCGAACGCGAGGGTGACCGGCGCGAGCAGCAGCCCCATGCCGATCAGCGAGGCGTTGCACAGCAGGTTGACCCCGTCGGGCGCGTTCAGCATGCCGGTCACGAGGGAGAAGTCGCCGCGATACGCTCGGGTGGCGTAGGCGAGGAACCATTCGTCGAGCGCCTGGTCACTCGGGTTGAGGGCGAGCACCCGCCCCGCCGGACCGGGCCACAGTCGGTGCGTCAGGAACGCGGCGGCGAGCACGAAGAGCAGCCCGACCCCGGCGTCGACCGCCCAGCGGTGACGCATATGCATCGGCTGACCTTCATTTGTCAAGGTCTCCGGCGGCGCCATCTCAACCTCGTCGGTCAGTGGGGTGCTGCTCACCCGGATGACAGTAACGGCGGTCCCCTTGTCGGTGTTGAGGGTTCGTCGGACGGGCTACCGTGAGACGCGTTTCTACGCCCGGGTGGTGGAACGGCAGACACGGCCGCCTTAAAAGCGGCTGCCGCGAGGCGTGCGGGTTCGAACCCCGCCCCGGGCACCAATTGTTTCGCCGTGCGTTCATGTTCCCTTCGTCGTCATGGTCGAGGCTTTCGCGGAAAACACTTTCCGCGAAAGGCCGGCCACATTGCGCACCCAGTTCCGAGTGATTGTTGCGGTAGCGACCGCTTTCGCCGGTATCACCGTCGGATATACGCCGGCGGTGGCGGAGGAAGCGTCCACCATCCGTATCAACGAGGTTGAGTCCAACGGCGGCACGCCCGGCGACTGGGTCGAGCTGGTCAACACCGGCACCGCCGCCGTCGACGTGTCCGGCTGGGTGGTCAAGGACAACGACGACACCCACGTGTTCACCATCGCCGCGGGCACGAGCGTCGCCGCGGGCGGCTACCTGGCCGTGGACGTCGACCCGGTCTTCGGGCTGGGCGGCGCCGACTCGGCCCGGCTCTTCGCCGCCGACGGGGTGACGCCGGTGGACTCCTACAGCTGGACCGCGCACGCCGCCACCACCTACGGCCGGTGTCCGGACGGCAGCGGCGCGTTCGTCACGACGTCCTCGTCGACCCGGGGCGCGGCCAACGACTGCACCACTCCCGCCGCGAAGGTGAAGATCAACGAGGTCGAGTCCAACGGCGGCACGCCCGGCGACTGGGTCGAGCTGGTCAACACCGCCGCGGTTGCCGTCGACGTGTCGGGCTGGGTGGTGAAGGACAGCGACGACACCCACGTGTTCACCATCGCGGCCGGCACGACGATCGCCGCCGGCGGCTACCTGCCGGTCGACGTCGAGACCGCGTACGGGCTCGGTGGCGCCGACTCCGCCCGCGTGTTCGCGGCCGACGGGGTGACGCTGCTGGACTCCTACAGCTGGACCGCGCACGCCGCCACCACCTACGGCCGGTGCCCGGACGGCAGCGGCGCGTTCGTCACGACGTCCTCGTCGACCCGGGGCGCGGCCAACGACTGCACCACTCCCGCCGCGAAGGTGAAGATCAACGAGGTTGAGTCCAACGGCGGCACGCCCGGCGACTGGGTCGAGCTGGTCAACACCGGCACCGCCGCCGTCGACATCTCCGGGTGGCAGGTCAAGGACAACGACGACACCCACGTGTTCACCATTGCGGCGGGCACGGTCCTCGCCCCCGGCGCGTACACGACGCTGGACGTGGACCCGGTGTTCGGGCTCGGCGCGGCCGACTCGGCCCGGCTGTTCGCCGCCGACGGGGTGACGCTGCTCGACTCGTACACCTGGACCGCCCATGCGGCAGTGACCTACGGGCGCTGCCCGGACGGCACGGGGCAGTTCGCCGCGACGACGGCGGCCACCCGGAGCGCGGCCAACGCCTGCCCGGGCCAGACGCCCGCCGCGGCCTGGCCGGGCGGTGCGGACGTCACCACCGCCGACCAGCTCAACGCGTTCGGGGGCAACCTGAGCGGCCTGGCGTACCAGGGCGGCTCGACCCTCTGGGCGGTCAAGAACGGCCCCGGCACGCTGTACCGCCTCACCTGGGACGGCGCGGCGTGGACGCCGGCGACCACCACGGTCCTGCACTACGCCGACGGCACGGGTGACGTCGACGCCGAAGGCGTGGTCTGGCGGCCCGACGGCATCTACGTGTCGACCGAGCGCAACAACGCCGTGAGCGGCGTCAGCCGGCCGACGATCGAACGGTACGACGGCGTCAGCGGCACCGCGACCGCCGAGTGGAACCTCACCGCAGACCTGCCCGCGGTCGCCGCGAACAGCGGCCTGGAGGCGATCACCTGGGTGCCGGACGCGTACCTCACCGCGCACGGGTTCGCCGACCAGCGCGGTGGCGCGTACGACCCGGCCGCGTACCCCGGTCACGGCGACGGGCTGTTCCTCGTCGGCCTGGAGGCCAACGGTGCGGTGTACGCCTACGCTCTCACCTCGGGCGGCGGCTTCACCCGGGTCGCGACGTTCGCCAGCGGGTTCCCGTCCGTGATGGACCTGGAGTTCGAGCCGGAGACCGGGCACCTGTGGGCGGTCTGCGACGACACCTGCAACGGCCGGGTCGCCACCCTCGACGTGACCGCCGGCACGTTCGCCGTCAGCGGGCTGTACGAACGCCCGGCCGGTATGCCGAACCTCAACAACGAGGGCTTCGCGATCGCGCCGCAGTCGGCGTGCGCCGCCGGCCGCAAGCCGGTGTTCTGGTCCGACGACAGCGGCACCGACGGGCACGCCCTGCGCGGCGGCACGATCGCCTGCACCGACCTCGACGCGGACGACGACGGCATCCTCGACGAGGTCGACCCGGCGCCCGCCGACTCGGCCAGCTTCGCCACCGCCGCGGTCTCCGGCCGGATCACGGCCCGCGGGGACAGGGCCGTCGCGGTGTCCGCCGGATCCGGCGGGTCCGTCCGGTTCGACGTCGGCAGCGGTACGGCGCCCGTGGTGCTCGAGCTCACCGGCAGCACCGCGGCGGTCACGCTCGGCCAGGGGTCGTACCTGATCACGGGCGCCGTCGGGGTGTCCACGCTCGACGGCGACCCGGCGGGCGTGGCGGTGACCTTCCGCTCCGTGCCGGTCACGTTCAGCGTCCCGGCCGGCGGTTCCCTGGCGTTCACCGAGACGCTGACCGGCATCCAGCACGCCGGCGCCGTCACGGTCCAGGCGGCCGGCCTGCTGTGCGGCGCGGTCGACGCCGTGGTGGTCGGCACCACCGGCAACGAGCGCCTCACCGGCACCGCCGGCGCCGACCTGATCGTCGGCCGTGGCGGCAACGACGTGGTCACCGGCGGGGGCGGCGCCGACTGCGTCGTGACCGGCCCCGGCAACGACGTGATCACCACCACGGGCGGCGACGACCGGATCGACGCCGGCGGCGGCAACAACGTCGTCGACGCGGGCGCCGGCACCAACACGATCACCGCGGCATCCGGCAACGACGTGATCACTACCGGCGCCGGCGACGACCGGATCGAGGCCGGCGGCGGCAACAACGTCATCCGCGCCGGTGACGGCGCCAACGTCGTCGTCACCGCGTCGGGCAACGACAGCATCACCACCGGCGCCGGCGACGACCGGGTCGACGCCGGGAACGGCAACAACACCGTCACCACCGGCGCCGGCAACGACGTGATCGGCACCGGCAGCGGCAACGACGCCGTCGACTGCGGTGCGGGCGCCGACACCGCCGCCGCGGGCCGCGGCAACAACACCAACACCGGCGGTCGCTGCGAGACCTTCGGCGTATAGCACCCGACCTGCGGGGGCCGGGGCGGTTCGCGCCGACCCCCGCGAAACTGAGATCCACTTGAACCGGGCAGGCGCGGTACGCTGGTCGTACACATGAATGCGACGCCTCTGGAGGCTGATCGTGCAGAGTTCGAACCCGGTGCTCAACCGCCTAGGACAGGCGGCGCGACAGGAGCGGTCGCAAGTGCAGCCGCCGAGCTTCGGTGCGCCTCCCGGCTACGGGTATCCCCAGTCCGGCTACCAGGCCCCGGCCGCCACCCGGGCGATGACCATCGACGACGTCGTGGTGCGCACCGTCGCACTGCTGGGCGTCACCGGCATCTTCGGTGCGGGGGCCTGGGCGCTCCTGCCGGACACCGGTGGCGTCACCACCCTCGCGCTGTTCGGTTCGCTCATCGCGGGTCTGGTGCTCGGCCTGGTCATCTCGTTCGCGCAGGTGACCAACCCGGCCGTCATCGTCCCCTACGCCGCCCTGCAGGGCGTGCTGCTCGGCGTGGTCAGCCGCTGGTACGAACATGCCTACAGCGGCATCGTCATCCAGGCGGTCATCGGCACGTTCGGCATCTTCGCCGTCATGGCGGTGCTCTACAAGCTGCAGATCCTGCGGGCCACGCCGCGGTTCACGAAGATGGTCATCGGCGCCCTCGTCGGCGTCGTGGTGCTGAGCCTGGCCAACTTCGTGTTCTACCTGTTCGGCCTCAACCTCGGCCTGCGCGACTACGGCACCGAGGGCAAGGTCGGCTGGCTGCCGATCGTGTTCAGCCTGGTGATCATCGTGGTCGCGGCCCTCACGTTCGTGCTCGACTTCGACGCCGTCGAGCAGGGCGTCCGGCAGGGGCTGCCGGAGAAGTACGCCTGGTACTGCTCGTTCGGCATCCTGGTCGGGCTGATCTTCCTGTACTGGGAGATCCTGCGCATGCTCAGCTACCTGCGCCGCTGATGCAGCCCGACGACCGCCTCACCGCGACGGTGGGCCGGCTGGTCGGGCAGGTCGGACACTGGACGCCGTCCCGATGGGCGGCGTCCGGTGCGTCCGGGGCCTCTCGCGCCGACACGGTGCACGACCTGGTGCAGTGGCTCGCGGACCGCTGCGCTGACGCGGAGGGCCGGGACCGCCTGCCGGTGCCCCGCCTCGACAACGACCTCGCCCTGCCGGACCAGCTGCGGGTGGTGGCCGCGGACCTGACAAGGTTCGGCGGCCCCGCCCTGGTGGACGAGGCCGCCGAGAAAGTGCGGGCCGTGCGCGGGCAGCTCTGACGCCTGCGCTTCAGTGAGGCTGAGAGCACCCGCGCCCGGCTGGACTGCACAGTAGATGATCCGCAGGGCCCTGTGCAGCTATGGCAGGGTTCAGGACAGGCGCTCGATGACCATGGCCATGCCCTGGCCGCCGCCGACGCACATGGTCTCCAGGCCGATCGACTTGTCGTGCCAGCTCAGCGAGTTGATCAGGGTGCCGGTGATGCGGGCGCCGGTCATGCCGAACGGGTGACCGACCGCGATCGCGCCGCCGTTGACGTTGAGCTTCTCGATCGGGATGCCCAGCTGCCGGTACGACGGGATGACCTGCGCGGCGAACGCCTCGTTGATCTCGACCAGGTCGACGTCGTCGATGCTCATCCCGGCCCGCTTGAGCGCGCTGCGGGACGCCTCGACCGGGCCGATGCCCATGATCTCCGGCGACATGGCGGTGACGCCGGTCGACAGGATCCGGGCCAGGGGCGTGATGCCCAGCTCACGGGCCTTGACGTCGCTCATGATGACGACCGCTGCGGCGCCGTCGTTGAGCGGGCAACAGTTGCCGGCGGTGACCCGGCCGTCGGGGCGGAAGACCGGCTTGAGCCCGGCCACCGCCTCCAGGGTCACCCCGGCGCGCGGACCGTCGTCGGTGCTCACCACGGTGCCGTCGGGGGTCGTCACCGGCGTGATCTCGCGGGCCCAGAAGCCGCTGCCGATCGCGGCCTCGGCCAGGTTCTGCGACCGGACGCCGAACTCGTCCATGTCCGCCCGGGTGACGCCCTCGAGCTCGGCGAGGTTCTCGGCGGTCTGGCCCATCGCGACGTAGATGTCGGGCAGCGCGCCCTCCTCGCGGGGGTCGTGCCACGGCTCGCCGCCGCCCTCGGCGCGCTTGGTGGTGCGCGCGTAGGCGTCCGCGAACGCCGGATTCTGCCACGGGCCGCCGACGGCCGCCTGCGCCTCGGCCGGCAGCCCGTCGGAGTTGCCCCGCGCGTAGCGCGACACGCACTCGACACCGGCGGAGATGAACACGTCGCCCTCGCCGGCCTTGATCGCGTGGAACGCCATCCGGGTGGTCTGCAGCGACGAGGCGCAGTAGCGGGTGGTGGTGGCGCCCGGCAGGTGGTCGAACCCGAGCAGGGTGCTGACCACGCGGGCCATGTTGAAGCCCTGCTCACCGCCGGGCAGGCCGCAGCCGAGGTAGAGGTCTTCGATGTCCCGCGGGTCGAGTTCGGGGACCTTGGCGAGCGCGGCGCGGACGATGGTCGCGGCGAGGTCGTCGGGGCGGAGGTCGCGCAGAGATCCCTTGGCCGCACGGCCGATCGGGGACCGGGCGGTGGCGACAATGACAGCTTCCGGCATGGCTCTGACGCTACTGCAGGGTAACGAAGCCCGGCGAGCGGCTGTGAGAAATCTGCAGATTCAGTGCATCATTAGTGCAGAAACCCGCGGACCGCGGCGGCCTCCTCGACGGCGGGCAGCAGCGCGTGCGCCCACACCCGGTAGCCGTCGGCGGACGGGTGGAAGCCGTCGTGGCACAGCGTGCCCGCGTCCGCCCGGAACACCGCACCGGTCCGCGCGGCCAGGTCCACGACGACCGCGCCGGCCGCCGCGGCGGCGACGGCCTGCTGCCGGGCCACGCTCCGGCTGCGCCAGCCGAGCAGCTGCCGCAGCGGCGGCGCGAACGCCCGCAGCGCGCCGAAATCGGGGCAGGTGCCGACGACGACCGGGATGCCGGCGTCCCGCAGCCGCCGGCAGGCGGACCCGAGATACTCCGCGGCGTCGGAGCCACGCCCGACGTGCGTCACGTCGTTGGTGCCGACCAGGATCACCGCCACGTCCGGCGCCGGCCCGACCAGCGCCCGCGCCACCTGCGTGGCGAGGTCGGCGGAGCGGGATCCGGCCACGGCCACGCTGGACAGCTCGACCCGGCGGCCGGCGGTGCCCTCGGCGAGGAGCGCCGCCAGCTGCCCGCCGACGGTGTCGGCGACCCGGTCGACGCCGACGCCGAGCGCGGTGGCGTCGCCGAGCAGGACCAGCCGCATCGGCGGCTTCCCGACCGCACCCACCGAGGAGCGCATCGCCAGCCGCATGTCGGGCTTGGCGTAGGACCTCGCCCGGGCGGCCATCGCCTGTGCCGCGAGGACCGCGGCGCCGCCGACCGTGCCGGCGATCACAGTGACCGTGGCCATCCGTGCCAGCCGCTTGATCGTGATCATGTCGACTCCTGGGGGTAGCGGTCCTCAGTCTGGGAGGGCTCGCGGGCCGCCTGTTGCGGCAGCCGGTGCCAGACCCGGTGGCGCAGCTGCGCCCAGCGGCCCGCCGGGCCGCGCTCGCTGCCGGCCACCTGCGCGGCGCTGACCTCGGTGCCGGGGTGCTGGGCCGCCTCCGCCGCGGCACGCGGCAGGGACCGCACGCCCTCGCCGGCCCGCAGCGACGCGGTCAGCGGCGCCGCCACGTCGGGCTCGGTCAGCGACGCGACCACCGTCGGCAGCACCGCCTGCGCCGCCGCCAGGTAGCCGGCACCGGACGGGTGGAACCGGTCGAAGCTGAACATGCGGTCCGGCTCGGCGTAGAACAGCTCGCCGAGCAGGTCGCCCAGCGACACGGTCCGTCCGCCCGCCTCGACCACCGCGATCGTCTGCGCCGTCGCCATCTGCCGGCTCCAGTGCCGGGCCAGCCAGCGCAGCGGCGGCTGGATCGGCCGGATCGTGCCCAGGTCGGGGCAGGTGCCGACGACGACCTGGACGCCCGCGGACCGCAGCCGGCGCACCGCGTCGACCTGGTGCCGCACCGCGAGGGACACGTTGACGCGGTGCGTGACGTCATTGCCACCGATGCAGATCACCGCGACGTCGGGCCGGTGTCGCAGCGCCACGTCCACCTGCGGCGACAGCCCGCGCGACTCACAGCCGACGACCGCGAGGCAGCGCATCCACACCGGACGCCGCTGCTGCTGGGCGAGGCCGGCCGCGACCGCCGCGGCGAAGGTCTCGCTGGGCAGCTCCGCGCCGTATCCGGCGGCGGAGGAGTCGCCGAGCACGACCAGGCGGATCGGCTCACCGTCGAAGTGCGCGCCATACGTGCCGTCGGCGCGCGGGGGAGGGCTCACGACCTGGGGGATGACCCGGCGGGCCAGCAGTGCCTGCCCGATGACCACGCCGTAGAACAACGCGCTCGCGCCCGCGATGCCACCGCCGCCGACCACGGCCGCCGTGGCGATCCGCCGCACCTGTTCCGACCGAAGCTTCAACGCCCCCACTGCCCTTCTCGCCTCCCGCCATCCGCGCGACCTCCGAGGCTAACCCCCACTCCGCAAGTATCCGCCACTGACAAGTAAAGATCCCGATCGTCCTCATCCCGACCGATCGGGGCCTGCGCCGGCCCGGATCGTCGCCGCACGGCCATCGTCCCAGGCGAGGGTCATTTCCGGTTGCCCGGCGGTGGCGGCCGGCCAAACCTCCGCGCTCCACGCGTCATTTCTACCGCGCGCTGTTGTGGCCCGGCACCGTTACATTCATAGCCAGACGAGAGAGGGCGGCGATCATGGCGGACAGCACGCTGCGACGGCGGTTGGCGTGGACGGCGCTGCTGAGGGTGTTCAAGCCCGGCACGCCAGGGCTCGGCAAGCGGCTCGGTGCCATTCCACGGATGATCAAGGCGACGCTGAAGGGCGAATACGACGGCGGCACCCGCCTGGCGCTGCTGGCCGCCTCGGCCGTCTACATCGTCTCCCCGATCGACGCCGTGCCGGAGCTGTTCCTGCTGGTCCTCGGCGTCGTCGACGACCTCGCCATGGCGACCTACTTCGCCGGCGCGCTGCTGGACGAGCTGGAGCGCTTCCTGGAGTGGGAGAAGCAGCGCGACAACGTGATTCCCGGGCACGTCGTCAAGTAGCCGATTCCGGCGCTATACGCTGGCCGCGTGCGCTACTACGACAACGTCGTCGAATTGGTGGGCAATACGCCCCTTGTCCGGCTCCGCAACGTGACGTCCGGAATCTCCGCGACCGTCCTGGCGAAGGTCGAATACCTCAACCCCGGCGGCAGCGTGAAGGACCGCATCGCGCTGCGCATGGTCGAGGAGGCAGAGAAGGCCGGCCTGCTCAAGCCCGGCGGCACGATCGTCGAGCCGACCAGCGGCAACACCGGGGTCGGTCTCGCGCTCGTCGCCCAGCTGCGCGGGTACAAGTGCGTCTTCGTCTGCCCCGACAAGGTCAGCGAGGACAAACAGAACGTGATGCGGGCCTACGGTGCGGAGGTCGTGGTCTGCCCGACCGCGGTCGCGCCCGAGGACCCCCGGTCCTACTACAACGTCTCCGACCGGCTCGCCCGGGACATCCCGGGCGCCTGGAAGCCCGACCAGTATGCCAACCCGGCCAACCCCCGCTCGCACTACGAGACCACGGGACCCGAGGTCTGGGACCAGACGGCCGGCAAGGTGACGCACTTCGTCGCCGGCGTCGGCACCGGCGGCACGATCTCCGGCGTGGGCCGTTACCTCAAGGAGGTCTCCGGCGGCGCGGTCCGTATCGTCGGCGCCGACCCCGAGGGCTCCGTCTACTCGGGCGGCACCGGCCGGCCGTACCTCGTCGAAGGCGTCGGCGAGGACTTCTGGCCCACCACGTATGACCGCGACGTCTGCGACGAGATCGTCGAGGTGTCCGACAAGGAGTCCTTCGACCTGACCCGCCGCCTCGCCCGCGAGGAGGGCCTGCTCGTCGGCGGTTCCTGCGGCATGGCGGTCGCCGCGGCACTGAAGGTCGCCCGCGCGGCCGGCCCCGACGACGTCGTGGTCGTCCTGCTGCCCGACGGCGGCCGTGGCTACCTCAGCAAGATCTTCAACGACGGCTGGATGGCCCGCTACGGCTTCCTGCGCACCGCCGCTGAGCTGCCGACCGTCGCCGACGTGCTGGTCGGCAAGGACGGCGGCCTGCCGCAGCTGGTGCACGTGCACCCCAACGAGACGGTCCGCGACGCCATCGACTACATGCGCGAGTACGGCGTCTCCCAGCTGCCCGTCCTCAAGGCCGAGCCGCCCGTCGTGACCGGCGAGGTGGCCGGCTCGATCGCGGAGCGTGACCTCCTCGACGCGCTGTTCACCGGCCAGGCCCACCTCCACGACATCGTGGAGCGGCACATGGGCGACCCGCTGCCGATGATCGGCGGCGGCCAGCCGGTGAGCGAGGCCGTCGCCCTGCTCGAGAAGGCCGACGCCGCGGTGGTCCTCGTCGACGGCAAGCCCGCCGGCGTCATCACCCGGCAGGACCTCCTGGCCCACCTGAGCTGAGCCACCCCGGGCCGGAACCTCTTATGACAGGGGTTCCGGCACGGCCACCACGTCCACCAGGGCTGCCTTGCGCAGGACGGTGATCTGCAGGCGCTGCCCGATGGCCGGGCCGAGCATGAGCCGCTGCACGTCCTGGACCCCCAGGATCGGCCGGCCGCCGGCGGACAGCATCACGTCGCCCACGTAGAGGCCGGCCTGGCCCGCGGGGCTGCCCGGCACCACCTCGACCAGCCGCAGGCCCTTGCGCTGCCCGGCCCGGTCCGCGACGGGCTGGGGGAGCGTCACCGGGGTGCCGGCGACGCCGAGCCAGGCGCGGCGGACCTTCCCGGTCGACATGAGCTCCGACATGATCAGGCGGGTCGTGCTGTTGACCGGCACGGCGAGGCCGAGCCCGATGCCGGCGACGGCGGTGTTGATGCCGACGACCTTGCCGGTCGAGTCGGCCAGGGCGCCGCCGGAGTTGCCGGGGTTGAGCGCGGCGTCGGTCTGCACCACGTCGTCGATGAGCCGGACGTGCCGGCCGTCGCGGACCGGCAGCGACCGGCCGAGGGCGCTGACGACGCCGGCGGTGATCGAGCCGGCCAGGCCGAGCGGGTTGCCGACGGCCACGACGAGCTGGCCGATGCGCAGGTCGTCGGCGTTGCCGAGGGTCGCCGGCGGCACCCCGGTGTCGTGGATGCGCAGCACCGCCAGGTCGGCGAGGGGATCGGCGCCGACGACGTCGAAGCGGCTGGAGGTGCCGTTGGTGAATTCGGCGACGCCGCCGTCCGCGCCCGCCACGACGTGGGCGCTGGTCAGCACGAAGCCGTCCGGGGTGTAGACGACGGCCGAGCCGGCGCCCTCGCCGCGGTGGCTGCGCACGGTCAGGCTGGCGACACTGGGCAGCAGGGCCGCCGCCACGCTGGTGACGACCCGGCTGTACGCGTCGAGCGCGTCGGTTTCGGGTTCCATGTCGCTGGCAACACCACGCCCGCGACATCCATACCCGGTTATGCCGTCAGCGATATCGCGGGCAGGTCGAACCAGCGCAGGGCCTCGAAGTTCGTGGAGACCACGCCGTCGGGCTGCTCCTGCTGCTCGACCGCCTCGACGATGCGGGCCGCCTCGAGCAGGTAGCCGGCGAGGGCCGACTCCGACGCCCGTTCGTGGCGGGCCGGCCAGCGCAACTCGCCGTCGGCGTCGTAGTGCAGCTCCGACAGCCGCAGGGGCGGCTCCACCAGGCCGTCGCGATGCTTCCAGAGTCCGGTGTACGGGTCGAAGCGGTACTGCGGCAGCAACGACCAGCCGTGGGTGGCCACGAAGTGCACGGCGTCGACGATGTAGCGCAGCACCGCGTCGGAGATGAAGTAGTTGAAGCTGACCCGCACCCACCCGGGCTTGATCCCCTCGCAGCCGGCGATGATCTCCTGCTCGAAGCGCTGCGAGCGCTCGATGTCGATGCCGAGCAGCCGGTGACCGTACGGGCCGGCGCACGAACAGCCGCCCCGCGCCTGGATCCCGAACAGGTCGTTGAGCAGCGACACCACGAAGTTGTGGTGCAGGTACCGGCCGCCGGGTCGTTTGACCACGAACGACACGATCGACAGCCGGGACGCGTCGAGGTTGCCGAGGATCTCGATGTTCGGGTTCGTCTTCCACGAGGTGATCGCCTCGCGCAGGAAGCCCTCCTCGAGCTCCCGGATGGTGTCGGTGCCGACGGCCTGCTTGAGCTGGAACACCAGGCCGGCCCGGATCGACTCGACGATCGCCGGCGTGCCGCCCTCCTCGCGGTGCGCGGCGTCGGCGATGTAATGGTGGGCGGTCGGGTTGACATAGTCGACCGTGCCGCCACCGGGCACCGTGGGCACGCGGTTGCGCAGCACCTCCCGCCGCACGACGAGGACCCCGGGCGTCCCGGGCCCGCCGACGAACTTGTGCGGCGAGATGAAGACCGCGTCCTTGTACTGGCCCGGCCCGGACCCGTACATCGCCACGTCGACGTACGGCGCCGCGGCGGCGAAGTCCCAGAACGACAGCGCCCCGTGCTCGTGCAGCAGCGCCGAGATCGCGTGTGTGTCGCTGACGATCCCGGTCACGTTGGAGGCCGCGGAGAACGACCCGATCTTCAGCGGCCGGTCGGCGTGCCGCGCGAGCTCCGCCCGCAGGCGCGACAGGTCGATGTGACCGTTGTGATCCTCCGGGATGACGACGACGTCCGCGATGGACTCCCGCCACGGCAACTCGTTGGAGTGATGCTCGAACGGCCCGATGAACACCACCGGGCGCTCGGCGGGCGGGATGTGCGCCGACAGGTCGTACCGGTCCTCGAGCTCGGCCGGCACCCGCAGCCCCAGGATGTGCACCATCTTGTCGATCGCGGCGGTCGACCCCGAACCGGTGAAGATCACGACGGTCTCCGCGTCGCCGCCGACCGCGTCGTTGACGATCTGGCGGGCGTCCTCCCGCAGCCGGGTCGTCTGCAGCCCGGTTCCGGAGGACTCGGTGTGCGTGTTGGCGTACCGCGGCAACACCTCGTCAAGGATGAACCGTTCGATGAAGTCCAGCGCCCGTCCTGACGCCGTGTAGTCGGCGTAGGTGACGCGGCGCGCGCCGTATGGCCCCCACATCACCTGGTCGTCGCCGATGACGGCATCGCGGATCCGCTGCAGCAGGGGGCTCTCCATGGCCGCCATTATCCGCGCCGCCACTTTCGGGTGGTCACACCGGAATCGCACAGGCTGTCCGCCCACGCGTGCACCTCGACTGTTTAACGTTTCGTCCGGAGGTTCTCCGGAGCCATCTGTCGGGATCATGCAGAGTTTGGGGGTAGGGAAGTTGGTCAGTGTTGACCAGTCCGAGCCAACAGACGTCGTCGATTGGCTGCTGTGGCGCGACGCCACGCAGATCCTGAGCCGGCACAACGAGTCGGACGGTGACGGACAGTGCATCTGGTGCGGGCGGGAGTGGCCCTGCGCGCCGCGCCGGCTCGCCGAGAACGCGGAGGCCGCCTCCCGGCGGCCGTGGAACGAGGCCTGGACCGCCCGGCACGACCTCTACAGCCTGCGGACGATGCCCGACTGGCGGATCGACCTCGGCGCCGCGCAGCGGTCCCGGGGTGGATGGCACCGCGCCGGCGGCAACCGGGGAACCTTTCTCTAGCACGATCGTTGATCTCAGCGGTGACCTCGGCGCGCCCGCCACGCCCTGCGGACACCGCGACACAAAGACCCGCCCGGGCACGGTTGTCGGCATGCCTCCGCCGACTCCGAACGCCTCCGGCCAGGCGTCCTCCCCAGGGATCGGGCGGGTCTACACGGCAGGCGAGGGCACACCTTCGTGGTTCCCCCGCATATATCGCGACAGTGTGCCCTCGCCTGCCAAAACCTCATGCCGAACGGCCCGGCCCCCATTGCGGGGACCGGGCCGTTCCCGGTGTCCGGGGTGCGGGTGCCTACTCGTTGAGGAACGCGAACGAGGTCGCTCCGTTGAGGGGACTGACCCACGATCCTTCCTGGATCGACACGGGGCAGACGCCGGCGTAGTTGGTGGCCCCGACGCCCAGGGCGTCGGCGGTGACGTTCGGCGTGATGACGGTGATGACCGTGCCGCCGCTGTTGACCGCGGGCGTGGCCGGCGACGTGACGCCGTAGTTGTCCGCCTCGATGCCGCAGAACATCACCTTGACGGTGTTGCTGCCGTCATTGGCGTACGCGCTGAGCGTCTTGTTGAAATTGGTGCCGGTGATGGCGACGACGGTCCCGCCGGTGGCCTTGCCGGACGTGACGTTCATCGAGGTGATGGCCGGGCCGACCACGACGTCGGCGCCGGTGTCCGCCTTGAGGAACGACTTGCTCACGCCGTTCTGCGTGATGATGATCGTGTCGTTGTTCGCGTCCATGCCGGCCGCGGTCTTGAAGGTCAGGTAGTTGCCGACGTCGGCGGTCACCGTCTGGTCGGTCGCGGTGGCGGCCGTGCGCTGGGTGAGGCCGGTGGTGGCGTCGTAGACCTTGACGTCGGTGCCGTCCTTACCGCCCAGGTTGGCCTTCAGGCCGGCGGTGGTGCGTGGGTCGAAGGCGAAGTCGGCGGCGGCCTTGACCCGCACGACCTGGGCGCCGCTGGTGAGGAACCGCTGCGCCTGCTTCGTGACGTCCGAGATCGCGCTGCTGTTGTCGTTGATCACCGGCTTGGTGGCCAGCAGGCCGAGCTTCGGCGGGGACACGAACGTGATGGCCGACGCCTTCGCGATCGTGTCGGGCGACGCGATGTCGTTGAACAGGATGGCGACCTCCTCCGCGGCGCTGCTGGCGATGCAGCCGGTCGAGGGGGTCTTGACCGTGATCGTCGTCGCGCTGGTGACGACGTAGTTCGTCAGGTCGTCGCAGTTGGGGTCGGCGCCGAGCTTGACGGCGACGACGTTGTCCTCCGACAGGGCGGTCGCGCCGGTCCCGGAGACGGTCAGGGTGACGACCTGGTTCTTCGTGAGCGCGGCGAGCTTGCCGTTGGCTGGAGAGGTCAGGGCCAGCGTGCCGGGCAGGGTTGCGGCATGGGCGGGAAGTGGCTGGACGACCACCAGGAGAGTCGCCGCGGCGGCGCCGATGCTCACGGCTCTGGCAAGGCGGGAGTGCCGCCAGGAATGGACATGGGACATTGAGCGAGGTCCTCTCGAGTGCTGTACGGCGCATCCGGTGCGGCCGGCCGCACGATCCACTGGACAACTCAAAGTAACATCAGAATTACGCTGTGTAGCCGGTTTAGGTGGCCGCCTGCGGCGCTACCGCCATGACGGGTCCACCCGGCCAGTTGGGCGAAAGTGAGTCACTCTCAGCATTTGTGCTGTTACGTTTCGTGACGTTGGGTGTACTCACGGTCCTTTGGTGATCGCGCGCCCTCATTCGCTCATGCCGTGGTGACCACCGGAGGAGACCACATGCATTTCCGATCACTCACACGCTCGAAACTCGCCCGCGCGGGGGTGGTGCTGGGCGTCGCGGTCGCGGCCATCGTGACGACGGCAAGTCCCGCATCAGCGGCGGTCGCATTGACCATCACCCCGGGCACCGGCCCGGCGAACTCGGCCACTGGTCCGACGGTGACGATCAACACGACGACGTCCGTGTTCACCGGCACGCCCTATGTCAGCTTCCAGCTGGCCGGCGCGGTGGCACCGGGCGCGGCGGCGGCCGCACCGACCGTGGCGCTCAATGCGTGCTGGCCGACGTACGCGGCCCCGATTGCCGCGGCGAACCCGGTCACGACCACCATGCCGTTCGTCGTCGCGGCGTCGAGCGTCGCCCTGTACTCGCCGACCAAGCTGTACGTGAAGGTCCCGAGCCTGCCGATCGTCGGCACGGCACCGACCAAGTACAACGTCTGCGTCTACGGCGGCAACACGCCCTGGGCCTCGGTCGGCAGCCCGGGTGACGCCCTGGTCGCGGGCCTCGCGAGCGGCTACTCGGTTTCGGCCTCGGCCACCGTCACGGGCGTCAGCCCGATCAGCGGCCCCGCCCGGGGTGGCACTCCGATCGTCGTGACCGGCACGAACCTGACGGGCGCGACGGTCATGCTCGGCGGTGTCTCCATGACTCCGACGATCGCGAGCGACGGCCTCAGCTTCACCGCGATCACGCCCCCGCATGCCGCGGACGGCCAGCCGGTGACCCTGTCGGTCACGACGACCGGCGGCACCGTGAACAAGCTGGCGGCGTTCACCTACTCCAACGGCATTGTCGCGACACCGAACACGATGCCGAGGACCATGGCGAACACCGGAAGGTTCGTCGAGATCCAGGGCGTCGGCTTCGCGTCGCTCAACCCGGCGAACACCGCCGGCGGCGCCACGCCGGACACCGCGGGCGCGCACGTCTTCCTCAGCCGCGGCGCCTACAACGACGCCACAATCGCCGGACACAAGGCCAACCCGCAGGTGTCGGAGTGCTCCGACGTCCTGGTCATGAACGACGGCCTGCTCATCTGCAAGGTGAACCTGCAGCCGTACACCAGGAAGGTCGAGGACGCCACGATCAGCGGCACCACCACGCTGACCTCGCCCACGGCGGCCTTCAACGCGGCGGACGTCGGCGTCACGATCACCGGCACGCAGTTCGGCACGCCGGTGGGCTCCGGCCTCACCGCGGCTGGCACCACCATCGCCGCGGTGCTCAGTCCGACGACGGTGACCCTGTCGACCGCCGGCACCAACGGCCCCGTCGACACCACCACCATCGGCAACTCGCGGACGATCGCGTCCGCCACGACGGCCACCGCCGGCGGGGTCACCACGCTGACCGCAGCGGTCGGCACCGGCCTGTTCACCAACGCGGACGTCGGCCGCCTGCTGAACAGCACCGGCGTCTCCATCACGTCGATCACGGACGCCGACACGGCCATCCTGTCCGGCCCGCTGGGCACCGACCTCTCGGCGGCGGCGGCGACCATCAAGAGCGTCATCCCCGACGGCGCGTACACGCTCACCGTCGTCAACGACGGCCGTATCAACGCGAAGGTCAACAACCCCAACTTCAACCAGTCGATCATCTCCAGCGGCGCCACGTTCACCATCGGTGACTACGTGACCACCAGCTGACCCTGTCGGCACGAGCGCGGCCCGGGAACCACCTCAGGTTCCCGGGCCGCTGCGCCGTTCACCCCGTGTCCGCCGCACGCCGGTCGTTTCTGCCCCGTTCACCCGGCCGCGATCGGATCTTGCTCATGCGGGGGAAGAGCATCATCGCGTCGTGCCTGGCGGCCGTCCTGGTCGTGGCCACCAGTCCCGGGACCGCCCGGGCCGCTCCGGCGCACGCCCGGATCGAGGGCACCGGTTCGACGTTCGCGGCGAACGCGCTCAACGACTGGGTCGCCGGAGCGCAGCTCCAGGGTCTGCAGGCCGACTACACCCCGACCGGCTCGGTCACGGGGCGCAAGGACTTCGCCGCCGTGGCGAGCGACTTCGGCGTCTCCGACCTGCCGTTCCGCGGCAGGGATCCGAAGACGGGCCAGATCGACGACGCGCAGGGCCGGCCGTACGCGTACGCGCCGCTGGTCGCGGGCGCGCTCGCCTTCCCGTACCAGGTGCGCATCGGTGGCGCCCTGGTGCGCGACCTGCGGCTGTCGGGTCTGACGCTGGCGAAGATCTTCCTCGGGCAGATCACGAACTGGAACGACCCGCAGATCACCGCCGACAACGCCGGGCGGAAACTGCCGTCGCTGCCCATCATCGTCGTTGTCCACTCGGAGGCGTCCGGTGCGACCGCCCAGCTGACCGCGTACCTCGCGAAGCAGTACCCGAGCCTGTGGCAGCAGTACAACGGCACATCGGCGTGGACCGAGTACTTCCCGACCACGCCGCGCACGGGCACCCGCCCCCGTCCGATCGCCGTGAACGGCTCAGACGGTGTGATGAACACCGTCTCCGCCGGCAGCAGCAACGGCGCCATCGGCTACAGCGAATACTCCTACGCGTTCGGCGCCGGCTATCCGGTCGCGAAGGTCCGCAACGCCGCCGGCTACTTCATCGCGCCGGATCCGCTCAACGTGAGCCTCTCGCTGACCCGCGCGACCCTGAACCCGGACCTGACCGTGAACCTTGACGGCGTGTACGCGTCCGCGGACCCCAGGGTGTACCCGCTGTCCGGGTACACATACCTGATCCTGCCGACCGGCAACGACGCGCGGATGGACACCGGGAAACGACAGACGATGGTCGACTTCTTCTCCTACACCGCGTGCGGCGGCCAGCACAACGTGAGCTCGGCGGGCTACGCGCCGTTGCCGCTGAACCTGGTCCGCGCCCAGTTCGACCAGCTCAGGAAGCTGCACGACATCGACCCCGCGGTCGACGTGAGCACGCTGGACCCGGCCCGGTGCAACAACCCGACCTTCTACGCCGGCGACCTGGCCCGGGACCGGCTCGGCGAGATCGTCCCGCTGCCGTCGGGCGCCGCCGCACCGGAGCCCGTCACCGTGCCGGCACTGGCGCAGAACGACACCGCGCCGTACGCGGGCGAGGTCAGCATCCGGGTGACGCTCGGCACGCGGGTGTCACTGACCCAGTTGGACCCCGCGACCCCGGACGGCCACCCGGCACAGGCCACCGATCCGACCGGGCACCGCCACGCGTGGGTCTTCCAGGGTGACCTCGGCGGGATCGCCGTCGCCGACACCCGGCCGGGGCAGCCCGGCTGGACGGTGACCGGCCAGGCGACCGACATGGTCAACGGCACCACGACGGTCGCCGCCGGCAACCTCGGCTGGTCACCCGCCCTGGTGCGGGCCGGCAGTGACGCGGAGGGCACGGTGACCGCCGGTCCGCCGGTCCGCCCGGCCCTGCAGACCTCGACCAGCCCCGGCCTCGCCGAGGCGGCCGTTCTGGCGGGCGCGCCCCGGGGCGCCGGCCTCGGCGTGCAGTACGTCGCCGCCACCGTGCACCTGTGGATGCCCGACACCTCTCCGAAGGGCCAGTACACCGGCACCCTGACCCTGACGCTGATCAGCGCCTGACCCGCCGCGATGGCCGGGCGGGTCTGCCCTCGGCCGGAGCCTCAGGCGGTGGGCAGGGAGCCGACGCCGATGGGGCAGGTCATGCCGTTCGGGCCGTGGTTGCAGTAGCCGTAGGGGTTCTTGACGTCGGACAGGTACTGCTGGTGGTAGTCCTCGGCGTAGTAGAACGGGCCGGCGGTGGCGATCTCGGTGGTGATCTCGCCCTTGCCGGCGGCGCGGACGACCGGGGCGAACGCCTCCCGGGACGCGGCGGCCGCGGCGGCCTGGGCGGGGGTGGTGGTGTAGATCGCCGAGCGGTACTGGGTGCCGACGTCGTTGCCCTGGGCCATGCCCTGGGTCGGGTCGTGGTTCTCCCAGAATGCCTTCAGCAGCGTCTCGTAGGAGACCTTCAGCGGGTCGTAGACCACCTGGACGGCCTCGGTGTGGCCGGTCTTACCGGAGCAGGTCTCCTCATACGTCGGGTTGGCGGTGAAACCGCCCTGGTAGCCGACGGCGGTGGAGTGGACGCCGGGGATGCGCCAGAAGATGCGCTCCGCGCCCCAGAAACAGCCCATGCCGAAGTACGCGACCTCCAGGCCCAGGGGCCACGGTCCGCGCAGCGGGGTGCCGAGCACGGTGTGGGTCGCGGCGACCGGCATCTCGGCGTCGCGGCCGGGCAGGGCGGTCTCAGCGGTGGGCAGGTCGAGCGGCTTGCGGGACCACGGGAACACGATCAGCTCCTATACAACTTGAGGTGCTTGGGCTCAAGTCTGCCTCGGGAAAACGCCGTCCGCCTTATCAAGCCATTACGGCGTCAGGCCATTCCGGCCGCGATCCGGGGCCGCGAACCCCGACGCGATCGGGCAGAAAAGACGGCCCGTGACCCGGCTCACGCGATCCCCCACTATGGTCGGTCCATGACGCACGGCTTCGAGACCCTCGCCATCCACGCCGGCCAGGAGCCGGACCCCGCCACAGGTGCGGTGGTCCCGCCGATCTACCAGACCAGCACGTACGCGCAGGACGCGGTGGGCCACCCCCGCCGCGGCTACGAGTACAGCCGGACCACCAACCCGACCCGTGACGCGCTGCAGGAGTGTCTCGCCGCGATCGAGGGCGGCCGCAGGGCCCTGGCGTTCGCGTCCGGGCTCGCCGCCGAGGACACGCTGCTGCGCACGGTGTGCCAGCCGGGCGACCACGTGGTCATCCCCGACGACGCCTACGGCGGCACGTACCGGCTGTTCGCGAAGGTCGCCCAGCGCTGGGGGCTGGACTTCACGCCCGCGTCGATCCACAGCGTCGACGCGGTCCGTGACGCGATGACCGACCGCACGAAGATCGTGTGGCTGGAGACGCCGACGAACCCGCTGCTCGGCATCGCCGACATCGCCGCGCTCGCCCAGGTCGCGCACGACCGGGGTGCGCTGCTGGTGGTCGACAACACGTTCGCCTCGCCCTACCTGCAGCAGCCGCTGCACCTCGGCGCCGACGTGGTGGTGCACTCGACCACGAAGTACATCGGCGGGCACTCCGACGTGGTCGGCGGCGCGCTGGTCGGCGACGACGACGAGCTGCTCGGGCGCCTCGCGTATCACCAGAACGCGATGGGCGCGGTCAGCGGCCCGTTCGACGCCTGGCTGACGATGCGCGGCATCAAGACGCTCGGCGTGCGGATGGACCGGCACTGCGACAACGCGGAGAAGGTCGTCGAGTTCCTGACCCGGCACAAGGCCGTGGGCCAGGTGCTGTACCCGGGGCTGCCGGACCACCACGGGCACGAGATCGCCGCGAAGCAGATGCGGCGCTTCGGCGGCATGGTGAGCTTCCGGGCCGCCGGCGGCGAGGAGGCGGCCGTGGACATCTGCAACCGGGCGAAGCTGTTCGTGCTCGGCGAGTCCCTCGGCGGCGTGGAGTCGCTGATCGAGCACCCGGGACGGATGACGCATGCGAGCGCCGCCGGCTCGCCCCTGGAGGTCCCCGGCGATCTCGTCCGGCTCTCCGTCGGCATCGAGACGATCGACGATCTCCTTGCCGATCTGGAGCAGGCCCTCGCTCGTTGAGACACTCAGGGTCATCAACGGCCGGAAGGTGTTTCAGATGCTGCACCGCTCCACCACCTGGGTCGGCACCACCGCGCGGGAGATCGCCCGCGCGGTGCGCCGCGGTGACACGTCCGCCACGGAGGTCGTCGCCGACCACCTCGACTCGATCCGGGCCTATGACCGGGTCGTCGGCGCGTTCCGGCAGGTCCGGGCCGGCGAGGCGATCGCCGAGGCGGAGATCGTCGACGATCAGCCGGAGCTGCGCAACCTGCCGCTGGCCGGAGTGCCGATCGCGGTCAAGGAGAACGTCGCGGTCACCGGCCTGCCGACCTGGAACGGCTCGGCGGCCGCCCGTGGGCCCGTCGCCGACGGCGACCACGAGGTCGTGCGGCGGCTGCGGGGCGCGGGCGCGATCGTCGTCGGCGTGACGAAGATGCCGGAGCTCGGCATCTGGGCGCTCACCGACGACGCCGACGGGATCACCCGCAACCCGTGGCGCACCGATCGGACCCCCGGCGGCTCCTCGGGCGGTTCCGCCGCCGCGGTCGCCGCCGGGCTGGTGCCGATCGCGCACGGCAACGACGGGCTCGGCTCGATCCGGATCCCGGCCGCCTGCTGCGGGCTCGTCGGGCTGAAACCCGGCCGGGGCGTGGTCCCCGCCGGCATCGGCGCCAACGACTGGCACGGGCTCGCCGAGAACGGCATCCTCGCCACCACCGTGGGCGACGCGTCGCTGGGCTTCTCGGTCCTCGCCGGGCGTGCCCCGGAAGCCCTGAAAACTCCCGGCAAGCTGCGCGTGGCGGTGTCCCCGCGCAGTCCCGCGGCCGGTGTCCGGCCCGACGCGGGCGCGCGCAAGGGGCTCAGCGACGCCGCGCGGCTGCTGCTGCGCCTCGGCCACGACGCGGTGCGGGCCGACCCCGTCTATCCGCCGGCGCTGGCCGCGAAGGTCCTCGCCACCTGGTTCGCCGGCGCCCACGTCGACGCGGAGGGCCTCAACCCGATCCGGCTGCAGCGGCGCACCCGCCAGCACGCGAAGCTCGGTGAGCGGGCGATCCGGCGCGGCCTGGTCAGGGCCGCCGACCGCGACGAGTGGCGCGAACGCTGCCACAACTGGTTCATCGGCGGCGGCTTCGACCTCCTCGTCACCCCGGCGCTCGCCACCGCGCCGCCGCGCGCCTACCGCTGGTCGGAGCGGTCCTGGTCGGCCAACATGCTGGTCAACGCCCGGTACGCGCCCTACAGCGCGCCGTGGAACTTCGCCGGCTTCCCGGCGATCGTGGTCCCGGTCGGGGTCCGCCCCGACGGCCTGCCCGTCGCGGTCCAGTTCGTCGGGCCACCGGGCAGCGAGCTGCTGCTGCTCGCCGTCGCGGGGCAGCTGGAGCAGGCCGCGCCCTGGCGACGGCACGCGCCCGGCTGGCCGCGCGTGGCGGCCCGGCGGTAGGGATGCGGCAGATCAGAGCCATCTCGAGCTGGGCGACCGCGGCGATGCTCGCCGTCGCCGCGGCCGCGCTCACCCACCTGTGCGTGGCGTTCCTGCCGCTCATCGACGTCTGGGCCGCGCACCGGCCGGGCAGCGACGTGGGCGCCGTCCGGCTCGCCGCCTGGGCCGTCCTCGCCGCCACGGTGGTCACGGCCTGGGTGGTGTTCGCCGGGTGGTCCAGACGGGCCCGGTCCAACCTGGTCGCGTTCGGTATCCGTACCACATCCAAAATGCCGTTGATGGACGTCGCGGTCGGCAGTGTCGGCCGGGCACCGGCCCTGCGTCGCAGGATGACCACGCTGACCTGGCTGTGGTGGATCAGCCTGCTGCTGGCCCTGACCGCCGTCGGGCTGGGCGTCCTCGCCGGGCTCGACAACCTGCGCGAGATCGACGACGTGCGCGAGCGGGTCGCGGCCGGCGGGACCGTCGACCGGGCACTGGTGTCGCACCTGTTCGGCCGGCAGCTGCTGCTGCGCCTGCCCGGGGCCGCGCTGGGCATCGCCGCGGCCGCGTTCGCACTGGTGCTGATCGCGAGGGTGACCAGCGCCCAGTACGGCCGCGTCGCCCGCATCCGGGGCGCCGCCGTGCCCCGGGCGACGCTGCGGGCGCTGCGGTCCACCGATGAGGACTGGACCGTGGTGCTGCCGCTTTCGGTGGGTGGCACGATCAGGGAATGACTGAACCTGTGTCTGGGCTCGTGACGCTCGCTGACATCGAAGCGGCGCGTGATCTGCTGTCCGGTGTGATCCGCCGGACGCCGGTCGAGCCCAACCGGCCCCTCACCGCGAAGCTCGGCGGCCCCGCCTGGCTCAAGTGCGAAAACCTGCAGCGCGCGGGATCGTTCAAGGTCCGCGGCGCCTACGTGCGGATCGCCCGCCTCAGCGACGACGAGCGGCGCCGGGGCGTGGTCGCGGCCAGCGCCGGCAACCACGCGCAGGGCGTCGCCCTCGCCGCCGGCCTGCTCGGCACCACCAGCACCGTCTTCATGCCGGTCGGCGCGCCGCTGCCGAAGATCGCCGCGACCAAGGGCTACGGCGCCGCGGTCCAGTTCGCCGGATCGTCGGTCGACGAGGCACTCGTCGCCGCGCACGAGTTCGCGGAGCGGACCGGGGCGGTGCTCATCCACCCGTTCGACCACCCCGACATCATCGCCGGGCAGGGCACGCTCGGCCTGGAGCTGATCGAGCAGCTGCCCGAGATGCGGACCGTCGTCACCGGCGTGGGCGGCGGCGGTCTCATCTCCGGGCTCGCCGTCGCGATCAAGGCGTTGCGGCCGGACGTGCGGATCATCGGGGTGCAGGCGGCCGGCGCCGCCGCGTTCCCGGGGTCGCTGCGCGCCGGGCGCCCGGTCCGGCTGGCGGCGCTGGGCACGATCGCCGACGGCATCGCGGTCGGCCGGCCCGGCGACCTGACGTTCGCGCACGTCAGCAAGCTCGTCGACGAGATCGTCACGGTCACCGACGAGGACATCTCGCGGGCGCTGCTGATGCTGCTGGAGCGCGGCAAGACCGTTGTCGAGCCGGCCGGCAGCGTCGGCGTCGCCGCCCTGCTCGCCGGTGCCGTCCAGGTCGAGACGCCGGTCGCCGCCGTGCTGTCCGGCGGCAACATCGACCCGATGCTCATGCTGCGGGTGATCGAGCACGGCCTCGCCGCCGCCGGCCGCTACCTGACCTTCACCGTGCGCTGCGGCGACCGCCCCGGCCACCTGGCGAAGATCCTCGCGCAGATCGCCGAGCACGGCGCCAACGTCGTCGACGTCGCACACCGGCGGCAGGACCCGCGGCTGCAGCTCGGCGAGGTCGAGATCCACCTGTCGGTGGAGACGCGCGGCTCCGAACACTCCGACCGGCTGGTCAACGCGCTCCGTTCGGCTGGATACACGGTGACGTTCGGCGCGTAGAAGATCAATGTGACTCTCGGCTGGCTCGACCGCGTCGCACACCGCTCCGCCCGTCGCCACACCCTCGCCACCTTCGAGGCGTTCAGCGGCGGCGCCGGTCGTGCCGGGACGGCCGGATCCCGTGTGCTGTTGATCTCGTCGATCCTGTTGTACGGCCTGATCCTCGCCCTCCTCGCGGCCGGGATCTGGCTGTGCACGATCTCGGTTCCCGGGGCGATTGCCGGCCTGCTCGTGATCGGCGTCGCGGTCCTGCTACGCCCCCGGTTCGACCGGGTGCCGAAGTACGCGACCGAGGTCACCGAATCGGCGGCGCCACAGCTGCACGCGCTGGTGCGGGAGGTGGCCGGCGCGGCCGGCGCGCCGGTCCCGCGGATCTACATAGAGGGCGACGCGTTCGACGCCGCGGCCGGACTGGTCGGCCTGCGCCGGCGGCCGGTGCTGGTGGTGGGCCTGCCGCTGTGGAACGCGCTGCCGCGGCAGTCGCGGGTGGCGTTGCTGGGCCACGAACTCGGCCACTTCGTCAACGGCGACCCGCGCCGCCGCCTGCTCACCCAGCCGTCGCTGATCGGCCTGGCCGAGCTCGACGCCCTGCTGGAGCCCGAGTCCGCGCGGGACACCGGCGGCTGGTCCGACGGTTTCCTCGTCGTCTGGATCGTCCGACCGCTGCTGAACCTGGTCAAGCTGGTGCTGCGGGCGCTGCTCTGGGCGCCCCGCACCGCGCTGGCGGTGCTGGCGCTGCGGGAGGGACAGCGGGCGGAATACCGGGCCGACCTGGTCGCGGCGCGGATGGCGGGTCGCGCGGCGACCGTCGAGTTGCTTGACACGCTCGTCGTCATGGACAGCCTGGCGATGCTGATCATGCGGGACGCCCGGGCCGGCCGGCCGGTCGCCGAGTGGCCACAGACCACCGTGCGGCTGCTCGCCGAGGTCCGCCCGCAGCTGGCCGTGCGGCGCGAAGCCGCGACGCTGCGCGAGACCGCGCTCTTCGCCAGCCACCCGCCGTCGGGACTGCGGGCGCGGCTGGTCGATGCGACCGCGCTGGAGTCGGCGGCCGTGGTGCTCGACCCGGTCCGCAACGAGCGGATCGACGCCGAGCTGGCCAAACACAGCGCCAGCTCGGCGCGGACCCTGAAAGCGCTGTGAGGCTCAGCCGCCGAACGGCTCGAACTTGATGATCTTCACCTTGATCTGGGCGCCGCTCGGGGCGGTGTACTTCACCTGGTCACCCTTGCTCGCGCCCAGGATCGCCTTGCCCAGCGCGGACTCCGGGCTGTAGACGGTGAGATCCGTCGTCGCCGCGATCTCCCGGGAGCCCAGCAGGAACGTCTCGGTGTCGTCCTCGTCGTCGTCGAACTGGATCGTGACGACGGTGCCGGGCGCGACCTTGTTGGTCGTCGGCGCATCGCCGACGACCGCCTTGCGCAGGAACTCCTTCAGGTACAGGATGCGGCCCTCGGCCTTGCCCTGCTCCTCGCGGGCGGCGTGGTAGCCGCCGTTCTCGCGCAGGTCGCCCTCTTCGCGGCGTGCGTTGATCTCCGCGGCGATCGCCGGCCGGTTGGCGATGTGCTCGTCCAACTCGGCCTGCAGCCGGTCATATGCTTCCTGCGACAGCCAGGTTGTCCCCTGGTCGCCGTCGGTGGTCGACACTGAAGATCTCCTTACGGGCACGCTGGGTCAAACCACCAACGTACCAGTGAGGCGCATCACCACCGACATGGAAAATGCCGGGTGCCGCCGCGGGCGCGGGCCGGATGGTCAGCGGGCGCGGCGCGGACCGCAGGCCGGGACCTCCACCGTGACCGGCCGGTCGCTGGTCGCCAGGCGGTAGGTGACCAGTGCCTCGGCCCCCTGGGGCACGGGCACCTCGGCCAGACCGACCTCTTCGCCGCTGGCGGATCGGGCCCGGACCCGGCAGGTGGCCTCCTTCTCCGCGTCCTTGCGGACCACGAAGTCGACCGTGATGCCGTCGTCGCTGATCGCGTAGAAGCGCTGGACCTGGGGCTCGTACTCCTGCGGTCCGTACTGCTGGAACAGCTTCACCGCGATGAGCACCCCGGCGACGGCGGCGATGGCGGCGACGAGCGCGACCAGCCAGGTGCGGCGCGGTCGGGGCTCCCGGCGGCGGCCGTAGCGGCCGGGCGGGTACTTGGCTGTGGCGTGCGTCTCGGTCACGGGAAGGAGGTCCTCGTCGTTTCGTCGGAGGTACCGACCACAATAGGGTCGTAACCCGGGGCGCCCCGGCAGCGGGGTTGACGGACACCTTGAGGAGAGCTCGTGAGCGAGCAACTGCGATTGATGGCGGTGCACGCGCATCCCGACGACGAGTCGAGCAAGGGCGCGGCCGCGATGGCGCGCTATGCCGCCGAGGGCGTCGAGGTGCTGGTCGTCACGTGCACCGGCGGCGAGCGCGGCAGCGTGCTCAACCCGAAGCTGGACCGGCCCGAGGTCTGGGAGAACATCGCGACGATCCGCCGCGCCGAGATGGACCGGGCGCGGGAGATCCTCGGGGTGGATCAGGCGTGGCTGGGTTTCGTCGACTCGGGCTTCCCGGAGGGTGACCCGCTGCCGCCGCTGCCCGAGGGGTGTTTCGGCCTGATGGACCCGCAGGACGCGGCGGCGCCGCTGGTCGAGCTGATCCGGAAGTTCCGCCCGCACGTGGTCACCACGTATGACGAGGAGGGCGGCTACCCGCACCCCGACCACGTCATGACGCACAAGGTGAGCATGGTGGCGTTCGAGGCGGCCGGCGACGCGACCCGCTATCCGGACAAGGGTGAGCCGTGGCAGCCGCTGAAGCTCTACTACAACATGGGCTGGTCCAAGGCCCGCATGCACGCCCTGCACGAGGCGATGATCGAGGCTACCGGTGAGTCGCCCTACACCGAGTGGATGAAGCAGTGGGACGAGGAGCGCACCGACAAGGGTGACCGGGTCACCACCCGCGTGCCGTGCGGCGAGTTCTTCGAGGCCCGCGACGACGCGCTGCGTGCGCACGCCACCCAGGTCGACCCGGACGGCTTCTGGTTCGCGGTTCCGCTCAACATCCAGCAGAAGGTGTGGCCCACCGAGGACTACGAGCTGGTGAAGTCGCACGTCGACACCCGCACGCCGGAAGACGATCTTTTCGCGGGCGTAAGGTAGCGGTATGCACGCCCTGCAGATCCTCGCCGAGAACAACTTCGGGGACACCCGCTCGGGCGGTTTGGCCGGTCCGATGGGACTGCTCATCATCGTCCTGCTCGCGATCGCGACGGTGTTCTTGATCCGCAACATGACCGCCCGGATTCGCCGCCTTCCCGCCGAGTTCCCGGATCCCGACAAACCCGCCACCTCGGCCGACGAGCGCGACCTCGGCGGCGGGCCGGAGCCAGAAGCGCGGCTCTGACCACTGTTGTGCCTTTCTTCCGTGCTTTAGCCTTCACGGGGTGCGCGTTCCTTTCGCTGGACGCGTCTCCCTGTGGGGCAGGGAAGGGGGGCAAATGGTGGACACCCCGTTTGTCCATATATCTGCTCACGCTGCGCATTCACGCCAGCGCTTAGCGTTATTGTCGTTCATCGATCCGGCGCATCGATGAGACCCGTGCCGGTGCGGCTGACCGCCGCCGTGGCGTCCGCCGCTGCCGTCAGCGTGGTCCTCGCCGTGTTGCTGACCGCCGGGTTCCCGGCGAACCGATACGCCGCTTCCCAGGATGTCCTCGCCGCCGTCGCCGCGGGTTTCGGCGTGGTGGTCATCGCGCAGCTCGCCCGCCTGAGGGTCCGCGCCGGAGCCGGGCACGCCACCCTCGCCTGGGGCGAGGCGGCGATGGTCGTGCTGTGTGTGAACCTGCCGCCCGCGGTGATCCCGCTGGTCGTCCTCGCCGGCGTGGGCGTGTCCCACGCCGTCCTGCGCGTCGTCGACGCCCGCGCCGGTCGCGTCCGCAGCGCCCGCGACCTGCTCTACAGCGTCTCCGCGCTCACCGTTGCCGGCAGCCTCGCCGCCCTCACCACGGTCCTCGTCCAGCCGGTGCACGACGTCCCCCTCACGACCAGAGGCGTCCTCGCCCTGTGCGCCGGCGCGCTGGTGTACTGCGTGGTCGCGATCAGCCTGGTCGCCGCGCACGTCGCGACCTCGCGCGGTGGCCGGCCGGCCACCGTCGCCGTCGAACTGCTGCGCGGCAAGCTGCTCATGGTCGTCGGCAACATCGTGGTCGGCCTGGTCATCGTCTGGGCCTGCGTCACCGACGCGCTCCTGCTGCTGCTCCTGCCGCCCGTGCTGTGGCTGCTGCAGCAGCTCTACGCCACCCGCATCGGTGACCGTGAGGAGCGCCGCACCTGGCACGAGTTCGCCGAGGCGACCCGCGACCTCAACCGGCTCGACGTGCGCGGCACCGCCGACGCCGGCATCGACGGGGCCCGGCGGCTCTTCGGCGTCACCGGCGCGCGGGTGATCCTTGCCGACGGCACCGTCTTCGGCACCACCTCCGCCGCGCCCTCCACCGCCCCGGTCGGGCACCCCCTCGCCGTCGGCGCCCTCGCGGTCGGGGAGCTCGAGCTGGCCGGCCTCGGCCGGCTGCGGCCCCGCAACCAGCGGATGCTCGACGCGTTCGGCGACGCCCTCGCCGCCGCGCTGCACGACGCGATCACCCAGGACGAGCTGCGCACGATGAGCGAGCGCACCACGTACGACGCGATCCACGACCCGCTGACCGGTCTGCTCAACCGGGCGGCGCTGCTGTCGCGTGGCAACGCCCTGCTGCGCCGCCGCGGCGTCGACGACCCCGTCGCGATGCTGCTGCTGGACGTCAACGACTTCAAAGAGGTCAACAACGCCCTCGGTCACGCCGCCGGCGACGAGGTGCTGCGCGTCATCGCCGGCCGGGTCACCGAGGCCGGCAACGCCGGTGACCTGCTCGCGCGGCTCGGCGGCGACGAGTTCGCGCTGCTCATCACCGACCTGGACACCGGCGGCGCCGACCTCGCCCTCGCCGCCGCCGTCGAACGCGCCCGCAAGCTCGGCGTGCAGATCGCGGTGCCGATGCGGATCGACGGGGTGCTGCTGTCGAAGGAGCCGTCCATCGGGGTGGTCGTCGCCGCGGCCGGCGAGGTCGACCTCACCGAGCTCCTGCGCCGCGCCGACATCGCGATGTATCAGGCGAAGCGCGCCGTGCAGCCGGTCGCCTGGTACGACGCCGGCCGCGACGACGCCAGCACGGACCGCCTGGCCCTGCTCGCCGAACTGCGCGAGGCGCTGCACTCCGAGGAGCAGCTCACCGTCGAGCTGCAGCCGGCCGTGTCCCTCGCCGCCGGCGCCCAGCAGATCACCGGCGTCGAGGCCCTCATCCGGTGGCGGCACCCACGGCGCGGCCGGCTCGCCCCCGACCAGTTCCTGCCGGTCGTGGAGGCCAGCGAGCTGATGGGCCCGCTGACCAGGTGGGTCCTGGACCGGGCCATCGGCCTGGCCTCCGGCTGGCGGCGCGCCGGCCTGGCCGTCCCGGTGTCGGTCAACATCTCCGCCCGGAGCCTGCTGGAGCGGCAGTTGCCGGAGACGATCGGCGACCTGCTCGCCCGGCACCGCCTCCCCGCCGAGCTGCTCGTCCTGGAGATCACCGAGACGGTGATGCTGTCCAAGTCGCCGGTCATCGACGACGTCCTCGCTCGGGTGCAGCGCCTCGGCGTCCAGCTCGCGGTCGACGACTTCGGCACCGGGTTCTCGTCGTTCACGGTGCTCACCCGGCTGCCCGTGCAGGAGGTGAAGATCGACCGTGAGTTCGTCTCCCAGATGATCGACTCGCCGAAGGCCGAGGCGATCGTCCGGGCCACCGTCGAGCTGGGGCTCCGGCTCAACCTGCGGGTCGTCGCCGAGGGTGTCGAGAACCCGGATCAGCGCGCCGCCCTGGCGTCGCTGGGCTGCACGTCCGCACAGGGCTTCCTGTTCCACCCGCCGCTGTCCGCCGACCGGCTCGCCGCCGTCCTGCGCGAACGCCGCCAGGTTCAGCGCCGCCACCTGCGGGCCGAAGGCGCCAGTTAGCGACCGGTCACCCTCCGCATCGAGGGACCTCGGTGTCTGGGCGCTGGTGTTAAGGTCGCCGCATCATCCTTGAGCGGGGGCTGGGATTGCGTGTCATCGATGTGTCCGACCTGGGGCGGACGTTCCGCTCGCGCAGCGGCCTGCGCCGCACGGAAAAGGTCGTCGAGGCGGTGCGCGGCATCTCCTTCCAGGTCGAGCGGGGCGAGCTGTTCGGTCTGCTCGGGCCCAACGGCGCCGGCAAGACCACCACGATCAAGATGCTCATCACGCTCCTGCTGCCGACCAGCGGCCGGATCGAGGTCCTCGGCCACGACGTGGTCGCCAGGCCCCGCGAGGTGCGCCGGCGCGTCGGTTACGTCTTCGGCGGCGACCGCGGCCTGTATGAGCGGCTCTCCGGCCTGGACAACCTGCGGTACTTCGCCGAGCTGTATGCGGTGCCCGCCCGCGAGCAGCGCGCCCGCATCGGCGAGCTGCTGGAGCTCGTCGGACTGACCGGCCGCGAACGGGAGCGGGTCGAGGGCTATTCGCGCGGCATGCGGCAGCGTCTGCACATCGCCCGCGGCCTGCTGCACCGTCCCGAGGTCCTGTTCCTCGACGAGCCCAGCATCGGCATCGACCCGGTCGGCGCCCGCGAGCTGCGGCAGACCGTCAAGGCCCTCATCGAGCAGGGCACCACGGTGCTGCTCACCACGCACTACATGTTCGAGGCCGACGAGCTCTGCGACCGCATCGCCGTGCTCGCCGGCGGCCGGATCGTCGCCGAAGGCACCCCCGAGCAGCTCAAGCAGAAGGTCAGCCTCGGCAGCGTGGTCGAGGTCGAGGTCTTCGGCCTGCCGGGTGGCACCGACGAGCGGATCCGTGCGCTGCCCGGGGTGCGCTCGCTGGTCGTGGAGGAGCGCGGCCCGGCCCAGGTCCTGCTGGTCCACGCCGAGCCCGGCTCCGAGCTGACCCAGCCGGTGCTCAGCGCCCTCGACGGCGCCCAGGTCGGCCGGGTCTCGACCCGCCAGCCGACCCTCGAGGACGCCTACGTCGAGCTGGTCGGTAGGGCGTGACGCATTCCGGCGCGGCGGAGGTGGCGGCGTGACGGTCTTCCGCGTGATCGGCGTCGCGTGGTGGTTGCAGCTGAAGATGCGCAGCCGCTCCGCCTTCGACGGCGTGCTCGGCATCCTGTATCCGCTGTTCTTCTCCACCGTCGTGTTCATGATGTTCACCCACGGCGGCGCGCAGGGCCCGGCGCTGCTCAGCGCCGCCGTCGGCGCCAGTGTCATGGGGGTGTGGTCCTCGACCAGCACCACCGCCTCGGCCGCACTGCAGCAGGAGCGCCGCCAGGGCACGCTGGAGCTGCTGGTCGCGGCGCCGACCCCGCTGCCGGTGGTCATCCTGCCCGTCACGCTGTCGATGGCCACCATCGGTGCCTACAGCCTCGTCGTCACGCTCCTGTGGGGCCGATTCGTGTTCGGCGTCGACCTCATCGTCCAGCGCCCGGTCCAGTTCGTCGTCGCGGTGGTCGTCACCGTCGTCTCGATCGGCGTCCTCGGCTTCCTGCTCGCCGTCTCCTCGGTCCGATACCGCACCGCGTGGGCGCTCGGCACCGCCCTGGAGATGCCGGTCTGGCTCATCTGTGGCTTCCTGGTGCCCCTCGACCTGCTGCCCACCTGGATCCGGCCGGTCTCCTGGCTCCTCGCGCCGACCTGGGGCATCGACGCGATCCGCGCCGCCGCGGAGGGCCGGAACGCCCTGCCGGCGCTGGCCGCCTGCCTCGGCCTCGCCGCGGCGTATGGCGTGCTCGGCTCCCTCCTGGCGATCCGCCTCGTCGACGCCGCCCGCCGCCACGCCACCCTGGCGCTGACATGAGTGGTCCGGAGCGCAGCGGAGGGGCCGCTCATCAGGAGCGCAGGGTTGGCTCAGGTCGGCGCCGGAGCGCAGCGGAGGTGACGGCGTGAGCGGTTTCCGGTTGTTTCTGCTGGGCGGGCTGACCAGCTATCGGGCGCTGTTCTCGTGGCTGAGCCCGTGGATTCTGATCCCCACGTTCATCGTCGGGCCGATCGCACAGATCCTCTTCTTCGCCTATGTGGGCCGTGCCGCGGGCGTCGGCGACGACGCGTTCTACGTCATCGGCAACGCCGTGCAGAACGCCGCGATCCCGTGCATCTTCGCGATGGGCATCACCGTCGGCGACGAGCGCCGCCAGGGCACCCTCGGGCTGCTGCTGGTCTCGCCGGCGCGCCGGATCCCGCTGTTCCTCGGCCGGGCGCTGCCGGTCGTGGTCAACGGCCTCGCCGTCGCGCTCGTCGCGCTGGGCGCCGGGTCGGTGCTGCTGGACGTACCGATCCATGCTTCGTCGTTGTTGTCCCTCACCGGTGTGGTGGCCGTGTCGGCCTTCGCGTGCACCGGTCTGGGCCTCGCCAACGCGGCCCTGTCGCTGCGCGTCCGCGAGGTCGCCGTCCTGTCCAACCTGGTCGTCGGCGTCCTGCTGGTCTTCGCCGGCGTCAACGTCCCGCTGTCCGACCTGCCCGGCTGGATGGCCGCCGTCGCGCAGTGGCTCCCGTTGACCCACGGCATCGCCGCGGCCCGCGAGGTCGCGGCCGGTGCGGGCCTGGCCTCCGTCCGCGACGACGTGCTCGCCGAGGCCGCCCTCGGCACCCTGTACGTGCTGGTCGGCCTGGCCCTCCTCGCCTGGTTCGAGCGCGAGAGCCGCCGCAAGGCCACCCTCGACGTCGCCTGACCGTCACCGCCCCGGCCCGGAAAGTCTGCGGCCAAGTATTGGAATGGAGTATTCCGTTCTGATAGACTGATTGCAGTCACCGAGTTGAGGAGTGCGCGATGAGCTCGAACACCTGGACCGTCCTGGACGAGTCGCACGCGGCGTTGCGGGCGGTGCTCGCCGGTCTGCGGCCGTCGGACCTGCACCTGCCGACGCCGTGCGAGCGGTGGAACGTCACCCAGGTCCTGCAGCACGCAGCGGGCGACCAGCTCGGCTTCGCCGCGACGATCACCGGCGAGGGCTGGCCGACGTACGACCCGTTCGCCCCGTCGGGCGAGCTCGACGGCGACTTCGACGCGTTCGTGGCGTACGTCGAGGAGACGATGCGGGCGTCCGCCGCGGCCTGGGCGACCATCCCCGCCGACGCCGCGGAGGCGCCCACGCCGCTGCCGCAGGGCAAGCTGGCCGGCTGGATCGGCGCCGGTGCGTGCGGCCTCGACGCCGCCGTCCACGCCTGGGACGTCGCCGTTGCCACCGGGCAGCCCTCGCCGCTGTCCGACGCCCTCGCGGAGCAGCTGCTGCCGGTCGCGCGGGAGATCGTCGAGCCGCTGCGGGCGTACGGTGCCTACGCCCCCGCCCTGCCGGCCGCCGGCGGGCCGGCCGTGACGCTCCTGCGCTACCTGGGTCGCGCCGCCTGACGTTCGGCCTGCGTGGCGCCCCGGCCAGGGGTGATAGCTCCGGTACCGTCGGCCTCATGCGCGGGGAGCGGACGGTACTCGCCGTCTTCGTGGTCGGGGTGGTAGCGGTCGCCGCCTTCGTGGTCCTTGACCGGTACGGGGGGTCGGCCCAGTTCGCGGACCTGCCGGGCGACGCCGACGTGAAACTCGTCGGCAAGTTCACGCCACGGCAGGTCGACCGGCTGGCGTCGTTGCCTCAGGCGGCGGCCGTCGAGTGCGGCACCACCCTGTACGGCGTCACGGCCGTCACCTCCCGCGGCCTGCTCAACGGCGCCACGGTCCTGACCGCCGCGAACCGGCCGGGGCTGCGCTGGTCGGAGCTGCGGTCGGGGGCGTACCCGGCGACGGACGCGCAGCTGCTGATCGACGAGCGGACCGCAGCCGCCCACGACATCCGCGCCGGCGAGCGGGTCACCCTCTCCCGCGGGCGGATCGTGACCGAGGCGATGGTCGTCGGGATCGCGGCCCGCCCCTCGGACCGCGCCGTCGGCGCCCGCGAGGCGGTGTTCCTGCTCCCGTCGGGTGCGGTGGCGGCGCTGGAGGGCGGGGCGCCCTGCGACTCGGTGACGGTGGAACTGCGCCGGCGCCGTGATGCGAGCACGTTCAGCCGGGCGGCCCACGACCTGCTCGACACCCCACCCGCAGTCATCTACGACGAGTCCCTCCGCGGCCACGTCTGACCGTCCCGCGCAGCCGTTGCCCGCGTCCCGCCGATCGAAGGCGTGGGCTGATCGTGGGGGCCGCGCCGATCCTTCGATCATGGCGTCGAGTCTCTCCGGGGCCGCGTCTGACTCTCCCGCGCAGCCTTCGGGCGTGTTCCGCCCGCGGAGTGGATCTTTCGGGTGATCGAAATCGCGGGATGGTCGTCGGGACGGCCGCGCGACGACTTCGACCTGCTCAAAGATCGGTGCAGCGCGACCGCCGGCCGCCCACGTCGGTGTCATGGTGGCGCGGGTGTCGTTGTGGCGCCGCGCGCCTGCCGGGCCCGCGTGATCGAAGCGGGCAGCCGGCTGGTGATCACCAGGGGAGATCCACTCCCGGCGCAGCGCACGCGAGCAACGAGGCTGATCCGGCGGCGGGTCGGCGTGCGGGCCAAGGTCGCGCCGCCGCCGGGTTGCCGAAGAGGGCGCGGGTCGCGTTACGGCTGGGAACCGGACCAGGTCAGCGACAGCCCCGTCGCCGCGCGGGCCGCCCGGATCTCCATCATCTCGCCCAGGATCACGGCCCGGTCGACGACGACCAGGGTGTCGTCCAGGGAGTACGTGGTCCGGTCGCTGACGAAGACCGGCGTGCCCACCGCCGCCCGCAGGTGCCCCGCCAGGGTCTCGTCCAGCACGTCCGGCCGGATCGTCTCCGCCGCCCGGGCGACCGCGACCCCGGCGTCCGCAAGGGCCGCGTAGAGCGACTTGGTGGTGAAGTCGACCGCACGCAGCCGGTTGCCGAACGGCTTGCGGACCCACGACACCTGGTGCACGGCGGCCCGCCCCGCGAACTCCCGCACCCGCTCGAGCCGCAGCGCCGGTGCTCCCAGCTGGACCGCGACCGCGGACGGCGGGCGGCGCAGGCTGCTGTCCAGCACCCGGGTGTGCACCTCGTGCCCCTGGTCGCGCAGGTCGTCGGCGAGGCTGCGCAGCGACCCGAGCCGATACGCGAGGTGCGGCGGCGACACGTAGGTGCCCTTGCCCGCCTGCTGGACGATCAGCCCCTCGTCGCTGAGATGGCGCAGGGCCTGCCGCAGCGTCATCAAAGTCACGCCGTAGCTGTGGCTGAGGTCCCGCTGCGCGGGCAGGGCATCGCCCGGCGCGTAGTGGCCGGCGCGGATCTTCTCGGCCAGGTCGGCGGCGATGCTGCGATATCGCGGCTCGGAGCTGATCGGCTCACCCTTCGTCCATGGCCTCCCGGATCGACCGGAGATATGCCCCGAGCTCGGCCGGTGCGGCGCCGTCGAGCACCCGGCGCATGATCGCGGCGCCGATGACGACACCGTCGGCGAGCTGGGCGGCCTGCGCGGCCTGCGCCGGGGTGGAGATGCCGAATCCTAGCAACACCGGCAGGTCGCTGCGGGTGGTGAGCCGCCGGGCCAGGTCGGCGGCGGACGCGGCCAGCGTCTCGCGCTCGCCCGTGGTGCCCATGACCGTGACCGCGTAGACGAAGCCGCGGCTGCGGCGGGCGATCTCGTCGAGGCGCTCGTCCGTCGTGGCCGGGGACGCCAGCAGCACCAGATCCAGGTCCTGGTTCTCGAACTCGGCGCATTCCTCGAGCGGTAGGTCGGGCACGATCAGCCCGTCGAAGCCCGCGTCGCGGAGGTTGCTGCAGAAGGCGCGGTCCCGCACGACGAGGTTGGCATACGTGCTGGCGACGAGCGGCACGGTGCCGGCGACCTCCGAGACGCGGGTCAGGATGCCGCGCAGGGTGGCGCCCCGGGTCAGTGCCGCGTGGGTGGCCTCCTGGATCGTGGCGCCGTCCAGCGTCGGGTCGGAGAACGGCAGGCCGATCTCGATCGCGTCGGCGCCGGCGTCGACGAGCGCCCGGAGGTGATCGGTCCAGTCGGCGACGGCGCCGCCGGTGAGATACGGCATCAGGATCTTGTGGTCGCTCGGCAGTTTCACAGCAGCTCCTTCAGCGCGGAGATGTCCTTGTCGCCCCGGCCGGACAGGGTCAGCAGCACGGTCGAACCGGCGGGCAGCGTGCCGTCGGCGGCGGCACGGATCACCCACGCGACCGCGTGCGCGGACTCGAGCGCCGCCACGATCCCCTCGGTGCGGGCGAGCCGGACGACCGCGTCAACGACCTCGGCGTCGTCGACCGTGACATAGCGCGCCCGGCCGAGGTCGCGCAGGTGCACGTGCTCGGGGCCGATGCCCGGGTAGTCCAGGCCGGCCGCGATCGAGTGCGCCTCCAGCACCTGGCCGTCGTCGTCCTGCAGGAACATCGAACGCACCCCGTGCAGCACGCCGAGGGTGCCGCGGGTGGCGCCGGCGCCGCCCTCGGCCTCGACCCCGACCAGCTTCGCCGTGGTGTCGACGAACCCGGCGAACGTCCCGGCCGCGTTCGACCCGCCGCCGACGCACGCGACGACATAGTCGGGCACGGCGGCCGGCAGGGCGGTGGCGCACTGGCGGCGGGCCTCGTCGCCGATGACCCGCTGGAACTCGCGCACCATCCACGGATAGGGCATCGGGCCGAGCACGGAGCCCATGCAGTAGTAGCTGTCCTCGGTGGCGCCGACCCAGTGGCGCATCGCCTCGCTGGTGGCGTCCTTCAACGTCCTGGCGCCGGTGCGGACCGGCACGACCTCGGCGCCGAGCATCCGCATCCGGAACACATTGAGCGCCTGCCGCTCGATGTCGCGCTCGCCCATGAACACGGTCGCGGACAGCCCGAACATGGCCGCCGCGGTCGCGGTCGCCACCCCGTGCTGCCCCGCCCCGGTCTCGGCGATCAGCCGTTTGTGCCCCATCCGGGTCGCGAGCAGCGCCTGGCCGATCACATTGTTGATCTTGTGGGAGCCGGTGTGGGTGAGGTCCTCGCGCTTGAGCAGCAGCGTCACGCCGAGCTCGGCGGACAGCCGCACCGCCGGCGTCAGCGGCGTCGGCCGGCCGACGTGCGTGGCGAGCAGGCCGGCGAGCTGGTTGCGGAACGCGGGGTCGGCCCACGCGGACCGGAACGCCTCCTCGACCTGCCGGCAGGCACCGATCAGCGACTCGGGCACATAGCGCCCGCCATATTCCCCGAACCTGCCCAGCGGTCCCGGATCGTCCATCAGCTGCACGCGGGCCGGCGTGCGGTGCGGCCGGATCAGCAGATCACCCATGGTGTGATCACTCCAAGAGTTCTAGAACTGTTGTGACTGTTCTAGAACAGTGGCAGACTCGGGCGGAGATGTAAAGCGGCCGGGGCAGCGGGCACCTGTCCCGGTGGCGTACTGTCCAGCGTCGATCGGATTGTTCGAGCAGCACGGGGGAAGACATGGACGCATCGACCTTCCAGGTGCCGCCGCGGGTCGCGGCGCTCGCCCAGCGCCAGCAGCTCGGCAGCCTCGTCGCCGTGCACAAGGGCGACCACCCGCTGGTGGAGTGCGTCACCGGCCTCGTTATCTCGGCCGTGCTCTTCGGCGCCGCCGCAGGCATCAGCTGGATCGTCTCGAACGTCGAGTTCCTGCAGTTCAAGCTGCTCGCCATGGCGGTGGTCCTGCTGGCGATCGGCGGCCTCGCCGCGGCCGGCTACTCCTTCTTCCGGCTCTTCGGCACCTACGTGATCGTCCACCACTACCAGCACGGCCTGGTGTGGACCCGCAACCGCCGCGTCGACGCCGCCCAGTTCTCGTGGATCGACGAGATGTACGTCACCCGCAAGGAAGTCACCGGCGACGCCGCGACCGGCTCGAAGATCACCGCCGCCGGCCTGGTCACGCTCGACGGGCGTGCCGTCGACATCACCGGCGCCGACAAGGCGGACTACGCGGCCTTCGTCGAGCGGATCGAGGCGGAGCTCACCGCCCGCAGCCGCCTGATCCTGCCCGAGCGCCGCAAGCCCCCGACCCGCGGCGCCGTCGGCCTCGGCATCAGTGACAAGGCGGTCGCCGCCATCGCCGTCATCGGCGGTGGCATCCTCATCGCCGCGGTCGCCGTCCCGCTGGCGAAGGCCGGCCTGCCCGGCGCCGTCGCCGCGGTCATCGGCTTCCTGGTCATCGGCACCGCCACGGGCCTGGTCGGCGCGCGACTGGACCCACGCTTCGCCGTCGTCGGCGGGATCCACGCCTCCATCGGCGGCCTGGTCGCCATGATCGCCGCCGCCCGCGCCCTGCCACAGCTCAACGGGTACCTCGTGGCGACCGTCGTCCTCATCATCGAGATGGGCATCCTGGCCGCCGTCCTCAACGCGTACCGCAGCCTGCCGGCCCTGTCGCCCACCGGCGGCCGCAAGCGTCTCGCGGCCCGGCAGAGCTGGGAGTTCCTGCCGTCGCTCGCGGTGCCGGTGCCCGGTCCGCAGTCGGCCCGCAAGCTCCTGGGTGTCCAGGAGGGCGCGCCGTCGGTGGAGCTGTTCGACGTGGTCAGGGGCGCCGTGAACGGCGTGCCGGTGCTCGCCGGCGACCGGTACCGTCGCAAGCCCCGCCGCTCAGACCCGGTGCAGACCGTCTGGATGGTGCCCCTGCCGGCGCCGGTGCCGTTCCTGGCACACACGTCCTTCGACAACACCGGCCAGGTCGCCGCGACCGCCCCCGACCCGGCCCTGGCCCAGCTGTTCGCCGGCCACGTCCCCACCCCGGTGGCGATCTTCGACACGGTCCCGCCATGGTGGATCGAGGGCCAGTACCTGCTGTGCGAAGGCGGCACCGGCGACCCCGACACGATCCTCGCCTGGGCCACCACCCTGACCCGCGCCGCGACCGCCATGCCCTGGGACGCAGTCCGGGCCCGACCGGCGGGCAGCAACGGAGCCGCCTGAGGTCAGAGGGGCCGATACAGGCGATCGAGGTCGACGAGCAGGATGCGGTCATCCCTGGCCGCCGCCGCGGTCAACTCGTCGGTGAATCCCGTGCCGCCGTAGAGCGTGAGCACCGTCTCGCCGGTCTCGTAGCCCCTGAGGCTCAGTAGGTCGCGTGCCCTGGTCAGGCGGTTCAGGTGGTGATGGCCGATGGTCTCGCCCCACTTCGCCTCGCCCAGGGAGACGATGCGCCTCGCTGTGTTCGGCTGCCGTGGGGCGAGAGCGACCACGTCGACCTCGATCTGCGTGCGACGTTGTGGATCGCTGACCGCGCCCGAGCCGACCTCGCCCGGCTGATCCCCGAAGAGTTCGGCTCCGGAGTCCAGCGCGAACGCCCGGCACAACGCTTCGAAGTGCGGGCCGACGACCTGAGCGAGGAACGTCTCCCGGGTGGCGGACCAGACCTGCTCGGCGCGGTGGATCTCCAGCTCGGCCCACCGGCTGCGCATGATCGCCTCATAGAAGGTGATCAGGGGTTCGACGATCCGGTAGCGGGATCGGCCCTGCCGGAACAGGTCCGGCTCGCGGCCGATCAGCGCGCAGTCCTCCAGGACGTTGAGCGGGTGCGTGATCTGGTCGGACTTCCTGCCGATGAAGCTCGCGATGCCGCCGTTGGTGTTGTTGCCGCTGGCGATTGCCGCCAGCACCGAGTGGTAGAGCGCCGGATCCCGGATGGCCGACTCCTCTGCCAGCAGGTATCGCGCCTCCCTGAACAGCGGTGTCTGCGGGTTCAGGACCGTTCGGATGACCCACGGAGCGAAGTCGTCGAGGTCGGCGGGCCGGTCGCCCTGGGTGAACTCGTAGCGGTACGCCGGGGTGCCGCCGACGACCGCGTGGACCAGGACGGCGAGCCGGGGATCCGTGATGCCCCAGAAGGCCGCGGAGTCGCGGTATCCGAAGGGATGGATGACCAGCTCAAGGCTTGCGCGGCCGCGCAGCGGTGCCTGGCCGGACAGGAGCTCTCCCATCACCGACATCGCCGATCCGCACAGCACGAGCCGCGCGGAACTCGTCTGCCCCGCGCCTCCCGGGCCGAGCTCGCGCTGGATGATCGACGGCAGCGCGGGCGACGTCCTGACCAGGAACGGGAACTCGTCGATGATCACGACGGCCGGCCGGTCGCGGAAGCTGCGGAACAGGTGCGCGACGGCCTCGTGCCAGTCGCGGAAGGGGGCGTCGGCCACCACGCCGGTCTGACGGGTGAGCGACGCGTTGAACAGCCGCAACGACTCCGCCTCGGTGGCCTCGGTGGCCGCGAAGTACATGCCGCCGCAGGCCTCGGCGAGTGACTGCAGGAGGAAACTCTTGCCCTGCCGGCGGCGGCCGCTCACCACGCCGAGCGCCGCAGCGCCCCGGGTCGCGCCGAGCGGAAGGCCGGTGAACCTGGTCAGGCCCTGCCACTCCCGGTCCCGAGCGAAGATCTTTTCAGGCTTTTCCATCGCCGCCCCCACCTGGTGGTCAGAATACAGAAGTATAGTTCCGGGAAGTGTACTTCTGTGAACCAGGCTGCCATGTCAAGTGCCGACGTCCGAGCGTGTCGTGCATGAGAGGCTGAAGGCATGGCCAACCGTCTTGCCGACGCGACCTCGCCCTATCTGCAGCAGCACAAGGACAACCCGGTCGACTGGTGGCCGTGGGGGGACGACGCCTTCGCGGAAGCCCGGCGGCGGGACGTCCCGGTCCTGATCAGCGTGGGTTACTCGGCGTGCCACTGGTGTCACGTGATGGCGCACGAGTCGTTCGAGCATGAGGGCGTCGCCGCGCTCGTCAACGAGCTGACGGTGCCGATCAAGGTGGACCGGGAGGAGCGGCCCGACGTCGACGCGGTGTACATGACCGCGACGCAGGCGATGACCGGGCAGGGCGGCTGGCCGATGACGGTGTTCGCCACGCCCGACGGGGAGCCGTTCTTCTGCGGCACCTATTTCCCGCGCGACGCGTTCGAGCGGCTCGTCAGGGCGGTGTCCGACGCGTGGCGCGGGCAGAACGAGGCGGTGCGGGAGCAGAGCGCGAAAGTGGTCGACGCGATCCGGCAGATCGCCGCGAAACCGCCGGCGAACCCGATGCACGAGGGCGTGCTGGACGCGGCGGCGCAGAGCCTCGTCAAGAGCTACGACAAGGAGCACGGCGGGTTCGGTGGCGCGCCGAAGTTCCCACCGCACATGAACTTGCTCTTTTTGCTGCGGTACCACCAGCGCACCCGTGACGACGAGGTGCTCGACATCGTGCGGTACACCTGCGAGCGGATGGCCCGTGGCGGCATGTACGACCAGCTCGCCGGCGGTTTCGCGCGGTATGCCGTGGACGGCACGTGGACGGTGCCGCACTTCGAGAAGATGCTCTACGACAACGCGTTGCTGCTGCGGGTGTATGTGCAGCTGCACCGCATCGCCGGTGGCGGCACCGCTCGGCGGGTCGCCGGGGAGGTCGCCGACTTCCTGCGGCGTGACCTGCACGACGGGCACGGGTTCATCTCGGCGCTGGACGCGGACACCGACGGCGTCGAGGGCCTGACCTACGCGTGGACGCCGGCGCAGATCGACGAGGTCCTCGGCGAGATCGACGGCGCCTGGGCCCGCTACCTGCTCGAGGTGACCGCGGACGGCACGTTCGAGCACGGCGCCTCGGTGCTGCAGCTGCCCGAGGACCCGCTCAACCTGGAGCGCTGGCTGGACATCAAGCAGCGCCTGCTGGCCGCCCGGGACGCCAGGCCGCAGCCGGGCCGGGACGGCAAGATCGTCGCGGCGTGGAACGGGTTGGCGATCACCGCTCTGATCGAGTTCGGCCAGGTGTACGGCGATCCGCCGGCCGTTCAGCTCGCCGTCGACACGGCCAGGTATCTGGCCGACGTGCACATCGTGGACGGCCGGCTGCGACGGGTGTCCCGTAACGGTGTGGTCGGGACGCCCGCCGGCGTGCTGGAGGACTACGGCGCGGTCGCCGAGGCGTTCTGCGCGGTGCACCAGGCGACCGGCGACGGCGAGTGGCTGACCCTGGCGGGACGGCTGCTGGACGTGGCCCTGGAGCGGTTCGCGGACCCGGCCGGCGGGTTCTTCGACACCGCCGACGACGCGGAGCGGCTGGTCAGCCGGCCCGCCGACGTCACCGACAACGCGACCCCGTCCGGCCTGTCCGCGATCGCGGCCGCGCTGGTCACCTACTCGGCGCTGACGGCGGACGTGACCAGGCGGGAGGCGGCCGAGCGGGCGCTCGCCACGGTGGCGATGGTCGCGGCGACCCACGGCCGGTTCACCGGCTACGCCTGCTCGGTCGGCGAGGCGCTGCTGTCCGGCCCGTATGAGATCGCGATCGCCACCGACGACCGCAACGACCCGCTCGTCGCCGCCGCCTGGTGGCACGCGCCGCCGGGTGCCGTGGTCGTCGCGGGCCCGCCGGACGCGCCGGGGGTGCCGCTGCTGGAGGCGCGGATCCAGCGCGACAACCTGCCCACCGCCTACGTCTGCCGCAACTTCGTGTGCGACACGCCGGTGACCGCCCTGGAGGACCTGGTCGCGGGTCTGGGCTGAGCAACAAGCGGTTCAGCGACCAAGCGGGTTCAGCGAACAGTTCAGCGTCAGGCGAACACGCCTGCCCTTGGCATGCCCTTGTAACGGTGTAATCGTGTAATCAGCGATACGCGAGCAAGGGAGTAAGCACATGCGACGAGGAGAATGGCGGCCCCGCGCCGAGCAGCCACCGCCGGCCACCGACGCGCCCGCCTGGATCGGCGGCGCGCTGCCCGAGGGCTGGTTCACCGGGCCCGCCGAGATCACCATCGACCGTGACGAGATCACCATCGTCGGGCGGCTCAGTGAGCCCACCCTGGCGGACGACGCGAGCGACGGCGACCGGGCCGCCGCCGAGCAGGGCCGCATCGCCGGGTTCCGGGAGACCACCCGGGACCAGCGGATCGGCATCGCGCAGCAGCTGGAGCGGCGTTACCAGCGCAAGGTGGCGTGGGGCGTGCGGGTCGGCGAGACCCGCGAGCTGTTCACCACGTTCTCCGCGCCGGTGATGACGCGCCTCCGGCAGGCGGAGCGGCAGGTCCTGGACACGCTCGTCGACTCCGGCGTGGCCAGGTCCCGCTCCGAGGCCCTGGCCTGGTGCGTCGCCCTGGTCGGCCAGCACACCGAATCCTGGCTGGCCGAGCTCCGCCAGGCCATGACCCAGGTGGAGGAACTGCGCAAGCAAGGCCCCTCAGTGTGATCCGCGCCGGTCGCGGCGCCCGCGAGGAGGGCGCCGCGACCGGAAAACGTTAGGCTCACCAGCCTATGGACTCGCGAACCGGACTCCCCGTCGTGGGCATGGTGGGCGGCGGCCAGCTGGCCCGCATGACCCACCAGGCCGCCATCGCCCTCGGCCAGTCGCTGCGGGTGCTCGCCGTCTCCGCCGACGACGGGGCCGCGCTCGTCGCCGCCGACGTGGTCATCGGCCGGCACGACGACCTCGACACGGTCCGGGCCTTCGCGAAGGGCTGCGACGTGGTCACCTTCGACCACGAGCACGTGCCCGGCGACCTCATCCGCACCCTCGCCGCCGAGGGTGTCACCCTGCTGCCCGGCGCGGACGCGCTGCGGTTCGCCCAGAACAAGCGCGAGATGCGCACGCACCTGGCGGAGCTGGGCTTCCCCGTGCCCAAGTGGACGGCAGGGGACATCAAGGCCTTCGGCGACGAGGTCGGCTGGCCGATCATCGTGAAGACCGCCACCGGCGGCTACGACGGCCGCGGCGTGTTCAAAGCCCACTCAAGCAAAGACCTCCCAGACCACCAGGACCTGATCGGCGAGGAACTGGTCCAGCTCAAGCGGGAGCTGGCCGCCGTCGTCGCCAGGTCGCCGCTGGGCCAGGTCGCCGCCTACCCGGTCGTCGAGACCGTCCAGAAGGACGGCATCTGCGTCGAGGTGCTCGCGCCCGCCCCGGACCTGGACGAGGACCTCGCGATCGAGGCGCAGCGGCTCGCCATCGACCTCGCCACCCGCCTCGGCGTGGTCGGCGTGCTCGCCGTCGAGCTGTTCGAGACGACCGACGGCCGGATCCTGGTCAACGAGCTGGCGATGCGCCCGCACAACTCCGCGCACTGGACCATCGAGGGCGCCAGGACCTCGCAGTTCGAGCAGCACCTGCGGGCCGTGCTCGACTACCCGATGGGCGACACCCGGCTCACCGCACCGGCCGTCGTGATGGCCAACGTCCTCGGCGGCGCCCCCGGCGGCATGTCGATCGACGAGCGGCTGCACCACCTCTTCGCCGAGGAGCCCGGCGCGAAGGTCCACCTCTACGGCAAGCAGGTCCGCCCCGGCCGCAAGATCGGCCATGTGACGGTCCTCGGCGACGACCTGGAAGACTGCCGCCGGCGCGCCGCCAGGGCCGCCCGCATCCTCGAAGAAGGGTATGAGCATTGACCGACGTCGGCATCATCATGGGCAGCGACTCGGACTGGCCCGTGATGCGCCTGGCCGCCGAGGCGCTGGACGAGTTCGGCATCGCCCATGAGGTGCGGGTCGTGTCCGCGCACCGGACGCCGCACCTGATGCTCGACTACGCCGGCCAGGCCGCCGACCGCGGGCTGAAGGTCATCATCGCCGGCGCGGGCGGCGCGGCGCACCTGCCCGGCATGGTCGCCTCCGTGACCCCCCTGCCGGTCATCGGCGTCCCCGTGCCGCTCAAGTATCTGGACGGCATGGACTCGCTGATGTCGATCGTGCAGATGCCGGCCGGCATCCCGGTCGCCACCATGGCGATCGGCGGCGCCCGCAACGCCGGCCTCATGGCCGTGCGCATCCTGGCCGCCGCGGACCCCGCCCTGCTGGCGAAGGTCCGCGACTTCCAGGATGCGCTGCGAACGATGGTGGCGGAGAAGGACGCCGCCCTCAGCCAGCAGGTCACGGCGACGAAAACTCGCTCCAAGGGTTAGCCAGGTTCCAGCTGCTGTCGGCCGAGAGGGCCTGTGGCCGCTGGAAACCGGTGCCGTTGCCGGCGGAGATGTACACCGCTGACTCGAAGTGCCGCAGGTATGAGCCCGCGATGTTGATCGACTCGAACGTGATGCCGGTGCCGCCGACGCCCGGGCGGGCGCAGAAGGTGGCGTCGGCGGAGAACAGGGCCGAGCCGTCGTTCACCGCGTTGCGGACCCGGCTGTCGGCGTGCCGCAGGAACTGGCCCGGGAAGTTCACCGACTCGAACGAGTAGCACGACGAGTCGGCGAGGCCCCGGCGGACCGTGTACGTGGCGTCGGCCTTCAGCAGCGCGCTGCTGCCACCGTTGACGATCTCGGTGTACGCGAGGCTGTCGGCGTGGCGCAGGTAGCGGTCGGTGAAGCCCCACGTGGTGACCTGCAGCGACTTGCGCACGTCGGTCTGCAGCAGCACCGAGCTGCGCCACAGGGCCGGGACGGCCGTGTTCCAGGTCGCGTCGGCGGCGAAGCCGGTCGCGGTGTCCCAAGCGTTCGGGCCGCCGCTGCGGGCGAGGTAGACGTCGTCGGCGTAGTGGCGGAGGTACGAGCCGGGGAAGTTCAGCGACTCGAACGACGTGCCGCCGGCGGCGAGCCCGTGAACCCGCCGGTGGCGGTGCCGACGACGGTTGAACCGTTGAGCGCCTCGGCGAAGACCGTGTGGCCGGTGACGTTGCCGCGGGTGAACACCCGGACCCGGGCGGTGTTGCTGGCCAGGTTGGCGTAGATGTCGACCGAGTAGATCGACGACACGGGGGTCGGCTCCAGCCAGACCGTCTGCCAGATCCCGGACGTCGGGGTGTAGAAGATGCCGCTCGGGTTGTTGGTCTGCTTGCCGATCGGCTGCTTCTCGCCGCGGCCGTCCGTCGGGTCGTAGACCCGCACCACGATCTCGTTGACGCCGCCGTTGAGCTGCGGGGTGATGTCGACCTCGAACCGGTTGTAGCCGCCCTTGTGGGTGGTCACCTGCGTGCCGTTGACCCAGACGGTGGCCTCGTAGTCCACCGCGCCGAAGTGCAGCTGGACCCGGCGGCCGTTCCAGCCGGCCGGCACGGTGAACGTGCGCCGGTAGAACATCAGGTCGCGGTTGTCGTTGCGCATGATGCCGGACAGCGCCGACTCGACCGGGTAGGGCACCAGGATCCGCTCGGGCAGCGTCTGGCCCAGCGGCGGCGCCGCGTTGCGGTTGACGTTGCCGGCGCCGTCGGTGGCGGGGTTGAGAAACTCCCACAAAATCCCTCACGCGAGGGCATGAAAAAAGCTCACGCACCCGCGGCGCGGGTGCGTGAGCTTTCAGCGTGGTCTGTCTTGTCCTTGAGTGATCGCCGGCCAGGGCCGGCGAGGCTCAGACCGGGCGGATGTTCGAGGCCTGCGGGCCCTTGGCGCCCTGGGTCACCTCGAACTCGACCCGCTGGTTCTCCTCCAGGCTGCGGAAGCCGCCGGTGGCGATGGCCGAGTAGTGCGCGAACAGGTCCGCGCCGCCGCCGTCCGGCGTGATGAATCCGAAGCCCTTTTCGGCGTTGAACCACTTCACGGTGCCGACAGTCATTTGATGCTCCTCGCAGGTTGATGGTGTCCACACCGTGTGGACACCGCGTCGCTGCGGCTGATTACCCTCATCCCAAGACAGGGCTGGAACGCAAAAAAGCGCCCAGGGCATCTGATACCCACCCAGGCGCTGGCAAAGTATGCGGAAACCAAAACTGCAACGCTTCACACTCTACCACTACAAAAGGCGCCTAACAGCCAGAACGAGGGAACCGGACGAGGGCCGATCCAGGCGACGGGTGTACCGTGACCCCGGAAGGTCCGGCCATTTTCATCCCTGGCGCCGAGCCCGCCGACGAAAGGTGGGCGCGGTGAACACGTCCTTCGGCCTGTTGAGCACATACCCGCCGACCCAGTGCGGTGTCGCCGCCTTCGCGGGGGCGCTCAGCACCGCGCTGTCCGCCGCGGCGGGCGTCGACCGGGTCGGTGTCGTGCGGGTCGTCGACTCGCCGACCTTCACCGACCGGCCCGAGGTGATCGCCCACCTCCAGGCCAACGCGGCCGGCTCCGCCGAGGTCGCTGCCGCCGCGCTGGACCGGCACGACGTGGTGATCGTCAACCACGAATACGGCATCTTCGACGGCAACGACGGCGACGGCGTGCTCGACCTGCTGCACCGGCTCCGGTCGCCCAGCATCATCGTGCTGCACACCGTGCTGCGCCGGCCGACCCCGCACCAGCAGTGGGTCCTGGAGACCGTGGCCTCGCTCGCCGGCGCCGTGGTCATCACGACCGAGTCGGCCAGGACGCGCCTGCACGAGACCTACACGGTCGACCCGGGCAAGGTGCACGTCATCCCGCACGGTGCGCTGGTGCAGCCGGCGATCCGCACGATCAGCTCGTCCGGTGAGCCGATGGTCCTCACCTGGGGCCTGCTCGGCCCGGGCAAGGGTGTGGAGTGGGCCATCGCCGGGATGCGCGAGGTCAGGCACCTCGCGCCGCGCCCGCGCTACGTGATCTCGGGCCAGACGCATCCGAAGGTGCTCTCCGAGGAGGGCGAGTCCTACCGGTTGGGGCTGTACAAGAAGGTCCGGGCGTTCGGCGTGGCGGACCTGGTCAGGTTCGAGCGCTCGTATGCGGACCCGCCGGCGCTCGCCCGCCTGGTCGACCGGGCCGACGTCGTGGTCCTGCCGTATGACACGACCGATCAGGTGTCCTCCGGCGTGCTGCACGAGGCGGTCGCGGCGGGCAAGCCCGTCATCGCGACCAAGTTCCAGCACGCGGTGGAGCTGCTCGGCACCGGCGCGGGCCTGCTCGTGCCGCACCGCGACGGCCCCGCGATCGGTGCCGCGCTCAAGCGGCTGTTCACCGACCCGGACCTGGTGGCGGGCATGCGGGCGGAAGGCCTGCGGCGCACCGCCGGCACCGACTGGGACACCATCGCCACGCGCTATCTCGCGCTGGCCGCGACGCTGCAGGACGCCACCTCCAAGGCCTGAGCACGTCCGCACCCGGACCCGCCCCACGGCGGGTCCGCGTGCCGTCGCTCCGTGAGCGCTCCCGGGATCTGAGCGCCATGTGGATCCTTGACACATGTAGATAGCCGAATTGAGACTGGGAGCGTTCACGGAACATCACCCCGAAGGAGTTCCTGTGCGCCGAAGTCCCCGCCTTGCGGCCCTCGTGGGCGCGCTCCTGCTGGGCGCCGCCGCCCCAGCGCTGACCCCGGCCGCGCCCGCCACCGCGGCCACCACCCTCACCATGCGCGGCGCGGACGTCTCGTCCCTGCAGCGCAGCCTCGACCTGGGCGCCAAGTACTACACCGCGGCCGGCACCGCCGCCGACCCGCTCGACGTGCTCAAGGGCGCCGGCGTCAACTACGCCCGGCTCCGGATCTGGAACAACCCCGCCAGCGGCTACAACAACCTCGCGAAGGTGCTGATCGACGCCAAGCGGGTGAAGGCCAAGGGGCTCGCGCTGATGGTCGACTTCCACTACTCCGACACCTGGGCCGACCCGGGGAAGCAGTACAAGCCGGCGGCGTGGGCGAGCCACGGCATCGCGGCGCTGCAGACCGACGTCTACAACTACACGTACAACGTCTGCACCGCGCTCAAGGCGCAGGGCACCACGCCGGACAGCGTGCAGATCGGCAACGAGATCAACGTCGGCATGCTGTGGAACGACGGCAAGGTCGTCAACAACAACTTCACCAACCTCAGCCTGCTGCTGAAGGCCGGTTACAACGCGACCAAGGCGTGCAACGGCGGCACGAAGGTCATCATCCACACGGCCGACGCCGACAGCCAGGCCAACGCCCGCTGGTTCTACGACGGCATCACCGCCAAGGGGGTCGCCTGGGACATCACCGGGCTGTCGTACTACTGCATGTGGCACGGCACGCTGTCGAACCTGGCCACGGTCATCACCGACGTGCGCACCCGCTACGGCAAGCCGGTCGTGCTCGCGGAGACCGCGTATCCGTTCACCTCGGCCAACGCCGACGGCGAGGCCAACTCGGTGAACAGCACCTGCTCCGGCTACCCGGCGACCTGGGCCGGGCAGGCGGCCAACTTCACCGCCGTGCAGAACACCGCCCGCGGCGCCGGCGCGATCGGGGTCTTCTACTGGGAGCCCACCTGGTATGCGGTCCCCGGCAACGGCTGGGACCCGGCGAACATCAACGGCACCGGCAACCAGTGGGACAACATGGCGGTCTTCAACTGGACCGGGCAGGTCAACCCGAACGTGGTCTGGACCCCGTAGCGCTCTGCACGAACGCGGCGGCGGTGGCGCGCTGGACCAGGGCCAGTTCGGTCTGGGCGGCCAGCGCGTCACCGGTCGTCGCCGGGTCGCGCAGCTCCACGACCGCCAGGTCGAGGTTGAGCTGCGCGAGGGTCGCCTGGGCGAGCGGCCCGGCGTGGCTGCCGCTCGGCGTGCGCACCCCGCCGACCAGCACGACGACGGTCGCCCGGTTGCGCACCGCCGCGGCAATGGCGACGACCGGTGTCACCACGGTCAGGTCGGCCACGTCGTCGAGCAGCTCGGCGAGGCGCACGGCCGCCGAGCCGCCCGAGACGCCGACCGCCATCCCGGGTGTCACCAGCGCCGCGGCCTCGGCCGGTGACAGCACCGGCCGCGCCACGTAGACCTCGCCGGCGACCCCCGCGCCGGCGACCCCCGCGCCGGCGACCCCTGCGCCGGCGGCGTTCTCGACAGGGGCCGGAACCGAAGCGGGCGGGTGCGTCACAGCGGTGCGCATCCTGACCGGGCCCCGCTCCGCGCGGGCGCGCACCGCGACCGCACCGCCGTGCACCCGCTGGACCAGGCCCTGGTCGGCCAGGGCGGACAGGTCCCGGCGGATCGTCGGGATGGACACCGCGAACCGGTGGCTCAGCTCCCGCAGGCTGACGCCGCCCTGCTCCCGGGCGTCGGCGAGGATCTGGGCGCGGCGCAGGTCGATGAGCACGTCACCCCTCCTCGACCACGGCGACGGCACCGGCCTCGACGGTGACACCGTCAACGTCGACCGGGCTCGTGCCGTGGTTGATCGCGAACCGGAACGGTGGGCGGCGCACGAGCTCGAGGGTGTCCGGCAGGTCTGGTCGCGCGTCCAGCCCGGCACCGTCGTACACCTGCCGCATCAGTCGCCCGAGAGCCTCCTCGCCGAGGCGGGTGGAGACGTACCAGGCGGTGCCGCGCCCATGGGCGTGCCGGGTGACGGCCGGGCCGCCGGGTGCCGGGCCGTCGACGTAGTGCAGCACCGTCTCGGCGCCGGCCGGGAGCACGGCCTCGGCCCAGACGTCCGCGGCGGAGCCGTCGCTGAGCTCGACCCGCTCGCCGGCCCGCAGCGGCAGGAACTCCTCGACGGTGAGGCCGAGCAGGTCGCGCAGCGCTCCCGGATACGGGCCGTCGGGCACGGTGTCGTTGGCGTCGACCACGCCGGAGAAGTACGACACCAGCAGCGTCCCGCCGCAGGTGACGTAGGCGTCGAGGTTCTTCGCGGCGGCCTCGGTGGTCAGGTACAGCGTCGGCACCACCACCAGGCGGTAGCGGCCGAGGTCGGCCTCGGGGTGCACGAAGTCGACGGTCAGGTGGTCCCGCCACAGCTGCCCGTAGTAGGCCTCGATCCGCTCCCGGAACTGCAGGTCGACCGACGGGCGCCACTCCAGCTCCAGGGCCCACCACGACTCCCAGTCCCAGACGACGGCGACGTCGGCCGCGACCCGGGTGCCGCGCAGCGCGCCGAGCCCGGCCAGCCGCCCGCCGAGCTCGGTGACCTCGCGCCAGATCCGGGTGCCGGTGCCGCCCTGCGGCAGCATCGCCGAGTGGAACTTCTCCGCGCCGAAGCGCGAGGCCCGCCACTGGAAGAACAGCACCCCGTCGGCGCCGCGGGCCACGTGGGACAGGCTGTTGCGGGCCAGCTCGCCGGGGCGCTTGGCGATGTTGCGCGGCTGCCAGTTGACCGCGCCGGTGGAGTGCTCCATCAGCAGCCACGGCTCGCCGCCGGCGAGGCTGCGGGTGAGGTCGGCGCACATGGCCAGCTCGACGTGCCGGTCCTCGCGGGCGGCGTCCAGGTAGTGGTCGTTGGCGACGATGTCGACCTCGCCGGCCCACTTCCAGTAGTCCAGCCACTTGCAGTTGGCGATCATGAAGTTGGTCGTGATCGGTACGCCCGGCGAGTGCCGCCGGAGTGCGTCGCGCTCGCGCCGGTAGTTGGCCAGGTGCGTGTCGGAGCAGAACCGCAGGTAGTCCAGCTGCTGGGCGGGGTTGACCGCGGTCGGCGCGGCCCGCGGCGGCTCGATCTGGGCCCAGTCGCCGTAGCGCTGGCCCCAGAACGTGGTGCCCCACGCCGCGTTGAGCGTCGCCAGGTCGCCGTGCCGGTCCCGCAGCCACTCCCGGAAGGCGGCCGCGCACGTGTCGCAGTAGCAGTGCGCGTTGACCCCGGCGAACTCGTTGTGCACGTGCCACAGCGCGACGGCGGGGTGCCCGCCGTAGCGCCGGCCGAGCTGCTCGGCGATGGCGGCGGAGGCCCGGGCGTAGTCCGGCGAGCTGGGGCAGAAGCTCTGCCGGCCGCCCTGGCCGAGGACGTGCCCGGCGCGGTCGACCAGCCGGGCGCCGGGGTGGTGGTGCGCGAACCAGGGTGGTGGCGCCGCCGTCGGCGTGGCCAGATCGACCCGGATCCCGTTGCCGTGCAGCAGTTCGAGGGCGCGGTCGAGCCACTCGAACGTGTAGCGGCCCTCGTCCGGCTCGATCAGTGCCCAGCTGAAGATCCCGATGCTGACGAGGTTGACCCCGGCGACCCGCATGAGCTCGACGTCCTGCGCCCAGACCTCCTCGGGCCACTGCTCCGGGGCGTAGTCACCGCCGTACGCGATCGCGTCCAGCCCCCGTGGATACGGCCACCCCGAGGGCCGCGGCTGCTCCGCTGGCGCCATCTTTGTTGCTCCTCATCGCGCGAACCGTGAACGTTCCCAGACCTCGTCCGGATTCAGTATCGCATGTTGTACCGGTCGAATTCAGAGATGCGCAACGTCTTGACACCGTGCATAGCACGGCCAAAACTGTGAGCGCTCACGGTCGTTCACCCCCGTTCACGCGACGACGATCGCAGTTGGAGACCCTCATGAAGCCGAAGATCCGCGCGTTGCTGCTCGCGGCCACGGCCGGCACACTCCTGCTCTCCTCCGCCTGCAGCACCGGTGGCGACGACGCCACCGACGCGGGCGGCAAGGTCGAGCTGACCTTCTGGTCCTGGGTGCCCGGCATCGACAAGGTCGTGGCGCAGTGGAACACCGCCCACCCCGACATCCACGTCACCGTCAGCAAGCAGGCGCAGGGCGACGAGGAGGTCACGAAGGTCCTCACCGCCCACAAGGCCGGCAACCCGCCGGACCTCTTCCAGGCCGAGTACCAGGCGCTGCCGACCCTGGTCAGCAACGGCGCCGCGGCCGACCTCACCAAGCACGCCGGCGACGCCAAGTCGAAGTTCGCGCCCGGCGTGTGGAGCACGATCACGCTCGGCACCGACGCGGTCTACGCGATCCCGCAGGACTCCGGGCCGATGATGCTGTACTACCGCGCCGACCTGTTCAAGGACCTCGGCCTGCAGGTCCCCAAGACCTGGGACGAGTTCGCCCAGGTCGCCAAGCAGGTGAAGCAGAAGGACCCGAAGCGGCGCCTGACCACGTTCTCCGCCGGTGACCCCGGCTGGTTCGCCGGCCTCGCCCAGCAGGCCGGCGCCCAGTGGTTCGGCGTCAGCGGCGACACCTGGTCGGTGCACGTCGACGACCCGGCGACCAGGAAGCTCGCCGACTACTGGAGCGGCCTCGTCGCCGCGGGTGACGTCGACAGCCAGCCGATGTACACCCCCGAATGGAACAAGGCACTCAACGACGGCACCCTGATCGCCTGGCCGAGCGCGGTCTGGGGCCCGGGCGTCCTGGCCGGCAACGCACCCGACACGGCGGGCAAGTGGGCCATCGCCGAGCTGCCGCAGTGGACCGCCGGCGAGCACAAGACCGGCAGCTGGGGCGGCTCGTCCACCGCCGTGGCCGCGAAGAGCAAGCACATCGCGCAGGCCACCCAGTTCGCCGTGTGGCTCAACACCGACCCGGCCGCCGTCACCGGCCTGATCACCGAGGGCGGCATCTACCCGGCCGCGACCGCCGCGCAGTCCGGCGGGGCCCTCGCCAAGCCGCCGGCGTTCTTCAGCAACCAGCCCGAGTTCTACACCCTCGCCCAGCAGTTCGCGGGCACCGCCGCCGGCGTCACGTGGGGCCCGAACGTGAACGTCACCTACGCCACGTACAAGGACGCCTTCGCCAAGGCCATCACGGGAAAGACCGCCTTCGGTCCGGCCGTGGACCAGATGCAGAAGGCCACCGTCGACGACCTGAAGAAGAACGGCTTCAAGGTCTCGGGATGACACGACGTCCGACGCGTACGGCGCCCACCCGGGTGCCGTACGCCTTCCTCAGCCCGGCCATCGTGCTCTTCGCCGTCTTCATGGTCGTGCCCATCGGCTACACCGTTTACCTGTCGCTGCGCCGGGTGAAGGTGTCCGGGCTGGGGCTCGGCGCCGCCGCCCGCAGCGAGTCCTTCGCCGGCCTGGCGAACTACCGGGCCGTGCTGGACGACGACGAGTTCTGGCGCAGCGCGGTGCGGGTGCTCATCTACGGCGGGCTGCTCGTGCCGACGATGCTCGGCCTCGCGCTGCTCTTCGCGCTGCTGCTGGACCTGCCCAGGGCCCGGGCCCGCAGGTTCTCCCGGATCGCGATCTTCCTGCCCTACGCGGTGCCGGCCGTCATCGCCAGCCTCATGTGGGGGTTCATCTACCTGCCGTCGGTCGGCCCCGGGCAGTGGCTGCTGGTCCAGGCGGGCGGCGACCCGGTGAACCTGCTCGGCCCCACCAGCATCTACTTCTCCATCGCCAACATCGCCGTGTGGGGCGGCACCGGGTTCAACATGATCGTGCTCTACACCGCGCTGCGGGCGGTGCCGACCGAGATGTACGAGGCCGCCCGCCTCGACGGTGCCACCGAGGCGCAGATCGCCTGGCGGATCAAGATCCCGATGCTCACCCCGGCGCTCATCATGACCTTCGTCTTCTCGCTCATCGCCACCCTGCAGGTGTTCAGCGAGCCGACCACGCTGCGCCCGCTGACGAACGCCCTCCCGTCGAACTGGACCCCGCTGATGAAGATCTACCAGGACGCGTTCGCCCGCGACGACATCCACTCGGCGGCCGCCGCCTCGGTCGTGCTCGCCCTGGTCACGCTGGTGTTCTCGTTCGGCTTCCTGCAACTGGTGCAGCGCCGCGCGTTCGGATCCGAGCAATGACCGCCCGCCGCTCTTCGTGGGTGCCCACGGCGGTGCTGCTGATCGGCGCGCTCTACTGCCTGCTGCCGATCGTCTGGGTCATCACCGCCGCGTCGAAGACCAACGCGGAACTGTTCCACAGCTTCACCCTCGCCCCCGGCACCGCGCTGCTGGACAACCTCCAGGACCTGTCGGAATACCAGTCCGGCATGTACTGGCGCTGGATCCTCAACACGGCGCTGTACGCCGGGGTGGGCGCGCTGCTGTCCACCGCCGTCTCCGGGCTCACCGGGTACACCCTCGCCAAGTACCGCTTCCCGGGCCGCTCGGTGGTCTTCAACGTCCTGCTCGCCGGGGTGCTCGTGCCGGCCGTGGTCCTGGCGATCCCGCAGTATCTGCTCCTGGCGAAGTTCCAGCTCACCGACAGCTACCTGTCGGTGCTGCTGCCGAGCGTGCTGAGCCCCTACGGCATCTACCTCGCCCGGATCTACGCCGCCGCCGCGGTGCCCGACTCGCTCATCGAGGCGGCCCGCGCCGACGGCGCCGGCGAACTGCGGATCTTCGCCAGCATCGCGGTGCCGTCGATGATCCCCGGGCTGGTCACCGTGTTCCTGTTCCAGTTCGTCGCGATCTGGAACAACTTCCTGCTGCCGTTCATCATGCTCACCTCCGACGACCGGTTCCCCGTCACCGTCGGGCTCTACACGATGCTCAACCAGGGCAACACCACGCCCGCGCTCTACACCCTGGTCGTCACCGGGGCGCTGCTGTCGATCCTGCCGCTGGTCGTGCTCTTCCTGACCCTGCAGCGGTACTGGCGGGTGGACCTGCTGTCCGGAGCAGTAAAGGGCTGAAGCTGGTGCAGAATGTCGTCGTGCCCGAACCACGTCGCCGCCCCGCCCGCCGTCCCACCATCAACGATGTGGCGGCGGCGGCCGGGGTGTCCCGGGGCACCGTGTCCCGGGTCCTCAACGGCGGCCGCGACGTCAGCGACGCCGCCCAGGAGGCGGTCGAGAAGGCCATGCGCAAGACCGGCTACGTCGTGAACCAGCACGCCCGCAGCCTCGTCACGCAGCGCTCGCAGTCGGTCGCCTTCATCTTGTCCGAGCCGCAGGACCGGCTCTTCGAGGACCCCAACTTCAACGTCCTGCTGCACGGCTGCACCCAGGCGCTGGCCAAGCACGACATCACGCTGCTGCTGACCCTCGCCAGCAGCCTCGAGGACCGCAAGCGCCTCGGCCGCTACCTGACCGGCGGCCACGTCGACGGCGCCCTGCTCGTCTCCACGCACAGCGGCAACCCGCTCATCCCGGAGCTGCTCAGCCGCGGCCTGCCGGTCGTCGCCTGCGGCAAGCCCCTCGGCTACGAGCGGCAGGCCGCCTACGTCGCCGCCGACGACCGCGACGGCGCGCGGCAGATGGTCGAATACCTGCGCTCCACCGGCCGCCGCCGGATCGCCACGATCACCGGCCCCCTCGACACCCCCGGCGGCATCGAACGCCTGGCCGGCTACCGCGAGGCACTCGGCGAGTCCGACCCGGCCCTGATCGCCCACGGCGACTACACCCGCGCCGGCGGCGAGGCCGCGATGCGCCGCCTCCTTGCGCAGGCCCCGGACCTGGACGCGGTCTTCGTCGCCTCGGACCTCATGGCCGCCGGCGCCATCACCGTGCTGCAACTGGCGGGCAAGCGCATCCCCGAGGACGTCGCGGTCGGCGGCTTCGACGACAGCCAGGTCGCCCTGACGACCCAGCCGCCGCTGACGACGGTGCGCCAGTCGTACCCCCGCATCAGCGCCGAAATGGTCCGGCTCCTGCTGAGCCTCATCGACGGGGAGAGCCCAGCCGCCGTCATCGTCCCCACCGAACTGGTCGTCCGGGAGTCGGCCTAACCCTGCAGAATGTCCCGCAGCGCGTCGAGGTCGGCCTGGACCGCGGCGCAGTCCCGGTCAAACTCCGCGTCGGTCATCTCCGGCTGCCGCCGCACGCTGAACACGACCTCACTGCCGTCGCCGTCGGCCGTCACCCGCATCGGGTTGTAGAACGTCTGCCCCGACGGCACCGTCACGTGATGGTCGAGCACCCCGTACGGATTGTCCGGCGCCCAGTCCAACAGGATCCGCCCCATGTCCGAGTCGGCCACCCACTGCCCGTCGACCTGCTCCACGGACTTCAACAACCCGGGCGCCCACGCCGGCAGGTTCCTCGGATCCGACGCATAGGCATAAACCTCCGCCGCCGACCGATCGATGTGGGTGCTGACATGCCGCGACTCCGTCATCCCCCGATCCTGCCCCGCCCCCACCCCTTCCGCGACCCACCCACCACAACTCCACCACGAATCGACTTGTGATCCCGAGGTGGAGCGAAGGTCCCCCACGGGGGAGCGAAGGCGAAGCCGAGCAGCCACCCAGAGCCCAC
>NZ_JBHSIU010000087.1:0-38701 GCF_042653625.1 Dactylosporangium cerinum
CTGCTGTGATCGGCGCTGCAGCTGGCGCCGATGTCCAGGTCGGCGGCGGAACCGCTGCCGTGACCGGCGCTGCGGCCGGTGCTGCAGCCGGTGTCCGGGTCGGCGGCGGGACCGCTGCCGCAGCCGGTGTCCAGGTGGGTGGTGTCCAGGCGGGTGGCGGGTTTGTGTTGGAGCCCGCGCCCGCGATGTTCGACCGGACCGCCGCCGCCCGGGAGGCGGACCGCCGTGCGGACAGCCGGCGCGACCGAGGCGAACGGGTCCAGGAGCTCCTCGACGCGCGCGACCACGACCTGCGGCTCAAGGACCAGCTGCGGCAGCTCGCCGACCGTTGCCCGCCCGGGCACCGCGAGCACCTCGACGCCGAGCACCGCCGGGTCGGTGGCCTGCTTCAGCAGGCACGGGAGCGGGCCGGGCAGCTCGACGCCGCCCGCGGTGAGCTCGACGCCCGGGCCGGGCGGCTCCGCGACGCCCAGCAGCGGCTCGCCGAACGGCGCCGGATTCTTGCCACGCGGCTCGGTGCTCTGCAGGACCTGTCCCGGCGGGCGCCGGAGGCGGACCGGCAGCGCGTCGAGCTGCGGCAGCTCCCGGCCCGCCGGGCCGACCTCGAACGCCAGCTGGAAGAGGCGGAGGAGCAGGAACGCGGGTACGCCACCGTCGCGACCCGCTGCACCGCCGCTGCCGAGCAGCACCGGGGGACCGCCCGCGGCCACCGCGCCCGGATCGACGAACTCCGCCGGATCGCCGGGAGCCGGGAACCCGGGAGCCGGGAACCCGGGAGCCGGGAACCCGGGAGCGCGAGGGTCAGCCTTGCCGCGGCGATGAGTGCGTTCCAGGCGGCCGACGAGGCGTACCTGCGGCGCTCGTCCGGTGACGCGCTCGAGGCGACGATCAGCGAGATCGGCCGCCGCCTCGACGGGCTCGACCGGCAGATCCGGCAGTTCACCGCGGCGGAGCACGAGACGGCGGCGCAGCTCGCGGCGACGCCCGAGGCCGCCGACGCCGCGCTGGTCGCCCGCGAGACCGAGCAGGCCGAGCAGGCGCACTTCGCGGCGCGGGCGGCCGCCACCCGGGCCGAGTCCGAGCGGGACACGGCGCGGGGCGAGCTCGCCGCACGCACCGCCGAGCGGCCGGCGTCGGAGGAGCTTCCGGAGGTCGTACACCTGGCGGAGGGACTTCGGGAGCAGCTCGACGTGACCGTGGAGGCGGCGCACGGGGCCCGGGACCGGCAGGCGGCGGCGGAACAGGCGGCCGAGCTGCAGCGCCGGCGGGCCGCGGACTTCCACGGGCTCGCCGGGGACCTGGAGGCCGATCTGGGGGAGCGCGACGGGGTCGAGGCGGCGGCGTTCGACGGCGACGTGGACGCGGCCCGGGAGGCCGGTCGTGCGGCGCGGCGGGCGTTGCAGGCCGCGGAGAAGGCGGTCACCGGCGCCCGCAACCAGCTCGCCACCGAGGTGCACCGGGTCGACCGCTGGGCCGGTGAGGAGCGCTTCACCGCCGTCACCGCCGAGGTTCGGGACCGGTTCCGCGGCGGGCACACGGCCGACCTGCCGGCGGAGCTGGCCGGGGAGCTGCGCACGTATCGGCACGCGCTCGCCGGTGAGCTGGAGGCCGTGGACAAGGACAAGCACCTGGTGGTGACCGCGCTGTGCGCCGAGGTCCGCGAAGGGCTCAAGACGCTGCAGCGCGCCCAGCACCACGCGCAGCTGCCGCCGGGCCTCGCCGATCACCTGCGCAACCGGCGGTTTCTCGACGTGGGCCCGCGCTCCACTGTGGACACCACCGATGCGACGCTGCGCAGCCGGGTCGAGCGGCTCGTGGAGCGGCTCGTCGCCCGGCAGGAGAACATCCCCGACGGGCTGACCCTGGTGTGGGAGGCGACCACCGCCGTCGTCGGCCGTGGCAACTTCACCGCCCGCGTGCTGAAGCCGTCGACCGAGCTCGGCGAGGACCGGCAGCCGGTCGAGCTGATGAGCAAGTGGTCCGGCGGGGAGAAGGTGACGATCAGCCTGCTGCTGTTCTGCATGCTCGCCCGGCTGCGCGCCGCGAACCGCGGCGGTGACGTGCCCGGCCTCGGCGTGCTGCCGATGGACAACCCGCTCGGCACCGCCAACTACGTCGCGTTCCTGGACCTGCAGCGGCGGGTGGCCGCGGCCAACGGCATCCAGCTGGTGTTCCTGTCGGGGCTCGGCGACATGCGCGCCGTGGGCCGTTTCCCGAACGTGGTGCGGATGCGCAACACCCACCACCGCGGCCGCAACTACGCCCAGGTGCAGGAGCGCGAGCTCAACGACGAGCAGGTCATCGAGGGGATCACCACCGCGCGGCTCACGTTCCCGCACCAGGAGACGCTGCTGTAGCCGTCACCGTCGCAACGAGCCGCGCAGGGCCAGCAGCCCGAGGCCGAGCGCGACATCCACCCCGGCGACGATGGCCGCGTAGGTGCCCGGTGCCGACGCGGTCACCCCCTCGGCGACCGCCCAGTCCGTGGTCGCCCGCGCCGGGAGCGTCCGGCCGACGTCGGACGGTGCCGGCGTCTGGATGAAGATCCGCCCGGACCTGGTCGAGCCGTCGGCCATCCGCCAGTCACCATGGGTGGGGCACCGCAGCGGATGCGGCGCGTCGGACGCGCAGCTGGTGATCCGGGCGGTGACGTGCTCCGCGGTGAGGTACCAGCCGAAGAACAGCGCCGGATAGCCGAGCAGCACGGCTCCGAGCAGCACCAGCACCAGCCGCGCGGTGCGGCGACGGTCCTGCGTCCCCGTCGCGTCGTCTTCGGCCACCCATGCCTCCTGACCCGCCGGCGGAGCGGCTCCAGGGTACCGCCGAAGCGCCGGTGCCTGAGGCTCAGGCACCGGCCGCCGGACGTCAGCCTTGCGGGTTGAACGGGATCGCGGCGGGCTTGGACGCGGCCAGCAGCGACTCGAACGAGCCGTTCTTGATCTTGATCGTGGCCGACCCGAAGTCGGCGGTCATCAGCCGGTCGCGCAGCGCCGTGCTGGGCCAGCCGTTCCAGTCCACCAGCGGCGGGTAGCGCCAGACGTGGTAGTGGTTCTCCGGCGGATCGTCGTTGGTGTTGGCCAGCCGGAAGAAGTGGGTCGACACGCCGTCCTTGTGGTAGACGGTCTTGGGGTGGCTCCCCTCGAACCGCACCTGGGCGCGCGGGTAGGTCACCTGGCTGCTGTGCTGGGTCGTGGTCACGTACTCGACCTGGTTGCTCGCCTGGTTGACCCAGGAGATGACGTGCTCCCAGTCGTGCCGGTGGCCGCCGAGGCTGACGCCGGGCAGGGCCTGGTCCTTCTCGAAGTAGCTGGCGTAAACGATTGCGCACCAGCCGTTGTTGCACTTCGACCGGGCGTAGGTCTGCGACCGGTCCAGGTCGGACTGGTCCCGGCAGTTGCCGTTGAGGGCGCCGGTGGGGTTCAGCCCCGGGTTGAGCGTGCCGCCGGGGCTGATCGCCGCGACGGCGTAGCACCCGTCAGTGTCGTAGTCGTACGCGGGCGAGAACGACTGCTCGTAGCCTCCCGCGTTCTGCGGCAGATTGGGCAGTGAGTCGGCGAAGGCCGGCGTCGCGGGCAGCAGGACCGCGAGCGCGGCCAGCCCGGCGACGGCCCAGGACGCGGCCCGACGGCCGCCGGTCCTGGTCGTGGAGTGCATCGGTTTCAACCGCTTGCCTTTCGTGGATCGACACTCACAAGGGATCATCAATATCGATGATTGAGAGTATGTCGCACGAGCGGCAACGCGTGAACATCCCGTGACCACGAGCCGAAGACCGGCGGCGACGCTGTTCGCTCCACTGTGGAGGCCGACAGCGAGCGTGATGGACGTCGAGTCGCGGGCGTAGAGGGGCGCGTTCTGGTACGCGGTGCTCAGCCCAGAAAATCGGAGCGAGTCAAACTTTCGATGTTCTGGACCGAACTTCTGGACATGCGAACGAAAGTCTTCTAGCGTGACGTACCACATCGAGGGTCGTCACCGCCAAAATTGACGGCCCGGCGATGGCCCGTGTCGCCCTTCGGCGAGCGCGCGGGGAGGTCCTGGCGGCTGCGCTGTGCGCTGCCGTCCGACACTCCTACCCCTGGAGCGCTCGATGCAGAGAACCATCCTGGGCGCGGCAGCCGCCGTCCTGATCGCCGGCCTGTTGCCGGCCACCCAGGCCCGGGCCGCCGTCCCGCCGCAGGAACCCGGTGTCACGCTGCGCGTCTTCGACGTACAGACGCCGCTGAACTCGATCTGCACCCTCAAGACCGGGCAGACGCCGAACGTCGACAAGCTCATGCCGACCATCAACTGGACCACCGCCGCCGACTTCGGGTTCGAGGACCTGTTCCAGGCGCAGGTGATCGGCAACGTCAACATCGCAACCGCCGGGTCGTACATCTTCCGGCTCACCAGCGACGACGGCTCGCGCCTGCTGGTGGACGGTGCGACCGTCATCAACCACGACGGGCTGCACGGCGCGACCGCGATGGAGGGCACGGTCACCCTCGGCACGGGGTACCACGCCATCCGCATCGACTACTTCGAGCGCACCGGCGGCCAGCAGCTGACCCTGGAGTGGCGCCCGCCGGGCGCGTCGGCGTTCGCGCTGGTGCCGAACTCGGTGCTCAGCACGGACTCCGGCGTCGTGCGGGTGACCGCGCCCGGGCGCAAGGAGTGCGAGGGCGCCGCGGACAGCCCCGGCGACGGGCTCCCGCTCAACGCCGTGCACCCCGGCTACACGCTGACCAACCTGCGCCCGACCGGCTTCCAGCCGCAGGTGAGCGCGATGGACTGGCTGCCGGACGGGCGGCTGGCGATCACCACGTGGGGCGGCAGCAACACCACCGTGGGCGAGGTCTACCTCCTCAGCGGCGTCACCGGCACCACGTCACCGTCGCAGGTGACCTACACCCGGATCGCGACCGGCCTGCGGGAGCCGATGGGCATCAAGTACGTCGACGGCAAGCTCTACGTGTCGCAGAAGCACGAGCTGACCGAGCTCAACGACACCAACGGCGACGGCCAGATCGACCAGTACCGGACGGTCGCAACGTGGCCGTACGACGGCAACTTCCACGAGTTCGCGTTCGGCCTGCTGTACAAGGACGGCTTCTTCTACCTGAACCTGTCCGTGTCGATCAACCAGGGCGGCGCGACCACGGACCCGCAGGGCTCCCCGAACCGCGGCACCAGCCTGAAGATCAACCGCAGCACCGGCGCGGTCCAGTACGTCGCCGGCGGCCTGCGCACCCCGGACGGCATCGGCTGGGGCCCGGAGGGCGACATCTTCGTCACCGACAACCAGGGCGGCTGGCTGCCCGCGTCGAAGCTGGTGCGCATCAAGCAGGACCGGTTCTTCGGCCACTACACCAACCCGGACGGCCCGTTCGACAACCAGCCGGTCACGCAACCGGTGCTGTGGCTGCCGCAGAACGAGATCGCCAACTCCCCGAGCACGCCGCTGCTGCTCAACAGCGGGCCGTTCGCCGGGCAGCTGCTCTTCGGTGACGTCACCTACGGCGGCATCCAGCGGGCGTACCTGGAGAAGGTCAACGGCGAGTACCAGGGCGCGGTCTTCCGCGTCACGCAGGGCCTGGAGATGGGGGTGCTGCGGCTCAGCCAGGGCCCCGACGGCGCGCTCTACGTGGGCGGGCTCGGCGCGGGCGGCAACTGGGGCCAGGACGGCAAGCTGACCTACGGCCTGCAGAAGCTCACCCCGAACGGCACGAACGCCTTCGAGATCAAGGCCATGCGGGCGGTCGCCGGCGGCTTCGAGGTCGAGTACACGCAACCGATTTCGACGGACACCGCCGCGCAGCTCGCCGCGCGCTACACCGCCAAGCAGTGGCGCTACGTGCCGACCCCCGCGTACGGCGGGCCGAAGGTCGACGAGGAGACGCTGCCGGTCACCTCGGCGACGCTGTCCGCGGACCGGCTCAAGGTGACGCTGCAGCTGGCCAACCTGAAGCCCGGCCGGGTCGTGTACCTGCGCTCGCCGCGGCCGTTCACGTCCACCACGGGCGCGTCGCTGTGGAGCACCGAGGCCTGGTACACGCTGAACAGCCTGGTCGACGGCACCCTGCCGCAGCCCGGGCGGCTCGAGGCCGAGCACGCGGGGCTCAGCGGCAGCGCGAGCGTCGCGACCGACCACAGTGGATACACCGGCAGCGGTTTCGTGGCCGGCTACGGCAGCGTCGGCGCGGCCACCACGTTCAGCGTCACGACGCAGACGGCCGGGGCGCACGACCTCAGCCTCCGCTACAGCAACGGCCCGAACCCGTCGGCGGGGCCGAAGACGGTGAGCCTCTACGTCAACGGCGTCAAGGTCAGGCAGGTGACGCTCGCCAGCACGACAGACTGGGAGACGTGGGCCGTCAAGGTCGACCAGGTGACGCTGCGGGCGGGCGGGAACACCGTCGCGTACAAGGTGGACAGCGGCGACATCGGTCACGTGAACCTCGACAGCCTCACCGTCGGACCGCCGCCCGGCGACCGCACCGGCACGATCACCGGCATCGGCGGCAAGTGCGTCGACGTCAGCAACGCCGGCACCGCCAACGGCACGAAGATCCAGCTGTGGGGCTGCAACGGCACCACCGCGCAGAGCTGGACCCGGTCCGGGGACACCCTGCGGGCGCTGGGCAAGTGCCTGGACGTCGCCGGTGGCGCCACCGCCGCCGGCACCCTGGTGCAGCTGTGGAACTGCAACGGCAGCGCCGCGCAGGTGTGGCAGGCACAGGCCGACGGCACGCTGCGCAACCCGCAGTCCGGCCGGGTCCTGGAAGCGGCCGGCGGTGGCACCGCCAACGGCACCCAGCTGCAGATCGCCGACGCCACCGGCGCCGCGCAGCAGGTGTGGACGCACAACGGCACCAGCCGGGTGCAGCTGTTCGACGGCGGCAACCTCAATGCGTTCGCCGCCTCCGACGGCAGCGCCGCGACCTGGCCCGTGGCGGACGGCTCGGCCGAGGTGCTCGGCGGCGACCTGCGCACCAAGCAGACCTTCGGTGACTTCAAGCTGCACGTGGAGTTCTGGCTGCCGAACCTGCCGCCGGAGGTGACCGGTCAGGCCCGCGGCAACAGCGGGATCTACCTGCAGGACCGCTACGAGCTGCAGGTGCTCGACACGTTCGGCAAGGCGACCCTGGCCAACAACGAGTGCGGCGCCATCTACCTGAAGCGGGCGCCGAACAGTAACGCCGGAACGGCGCCGGAGACGTGGCAGACCTACGATGTCACGTTCCGCGCGGCCCGGTGGAACGGCACGACGAAGGTGTCCAACGCCCGGGTCACCGTGGTGTGGAACGGGGTCACCGTCCACAACGACATCGAGATCGACGGCCCGACCGGCAACGGCGCGGCCGAGTCCGCGGCGAACCTGCCGATCCGACTGCAGGACCACAACGACGCGGGCGCCAATGTCCGCTACCGCAACATCTGGATCGAACCGGCCTGACCGGGTGCCCGGGGCCTGGCGCTGCGGTGCCAGGCCCCGGACGTCAGCCCTTGACGGCGCCCGCGGTGAGGCCCGCGACGATGTACCGCTGCACGAACAGCGCGATCACCAGCACCGGCAGGGTCACCGACACCGCCGCCGCCATCAGCCCGCCCCAGTCGACCTCGCTGTAGCCGATGAAGCTGTACATGGCCACCGGCAGCGGCTTCGTCGACTTGCTGCTCAGCACGAGCGAGAACAGGAAGTTGTTCCAGGAGAAGATGAACGCCAGGATGCCGCTGGTCACCACGCCCGGCAGGGACAGCGGCAGCACGATGCGCACGAACGCGCCGACCCGGCCGGCACCGTCGGCCATCGCGGCGTCCTCGAAGTCGGTCGACAGGCCCTCGAAGAAGTTCATCATCACCCACACGACGAACGGCAGGCTCACCAGCATGTGGCAGACGACCATCGAGGTGTACGTGCCGGTCAGGCCCGCGTAGTTGAACAGGATGTACCACGGGGTGACCAGCCCGATGCCGGGCACCATCCGCGCCACCAGGATGGTCATCGCGGTGCGCCGCATCCCGCCGCGGGCGATGGCGTAGGCGGCGGGCAGCCCGATGAGCAGCGACAGCGTCGTGGACCAGCCCGCGATGACCAGGCTGTTGACCACGTAGTCGCCGAACTGGAAGTCGTCGAACACGGTCCGGTAGTTGCGCAGCGTGAAGCTGCCCCCGAACAACCGCCCGCTGGTGATGTCGACGTGCCGGCGCAGCGAGGCCAGCACCATCCACAGGAACGGCGCCAGGAACACCGTGAGGACGACCACGATCGCGGTGTACCGCACGGCCGTCCGCCACCCCCGGCGCGGCTTCATCGCGCGACCTCCCATGCGAGTTGAGCTTGGCCAGGGCGATCGCGAACACCAGCACGATCAGGAAGAAGACGACGACGATCGCCGCCGCCCGACCGAACTGGAACTGCTCGAAGCCGGTGATGTAGCCGTAGATGTTCAGGGTCTCGCTCTGGTAGACGGGGCCGCCGCCGGTCATCGCGTAGATGATGTCGAAGGTCTTCAGGGCGTCGATCGAGCGGAGCAGCACCGCGGCGGTCATCGTCGGGCCGAGCAGCGGCACGGTGATCCGCCGGAACCGCTGCCAGGCGCCGGCCCCGTCGACCGCGGCGGCCTCGTAGGTCTCCGCCGGCAGCGTCGCCAGGCCGGCCAGGCAGAGCAGGGTCATCATCGGGGTCCACTGCCAGACGTCGATGAGCATGAGGGTGGGCAGGACGCCGCGGGTCGAGGAGAGCCAGGGCTGCGCGGGCAGGCCCAGCCCGGTGATGAGTGAGTTCGGTAGTTGTCCAGCCCGACCCACCGGGGTGCCCTGGTCAGGCTGCCGCTCCACGACTGGAAGCTGAGCCGGACCGTGTAGAGGATCGGGAAGACCATCGCCAGGATGACGAACAGGGTCGCCGGCGCCGCGAAGAGCCAACGCAACCGGCGATTCATTTGCCGTCGGTCTTCAGGAACTCGGTGAGGTCCTTGTCCGCGGCGGCCGCCGCGGCCGCGACGTCCTTGCCCTGGATCGACGCGACGATGACGCTGCCGACGATCTCGCGGGACCGGGCCACGCCGACGACCTGGGGCCGGTCGTGGTCGGTGGTGGTGAGCTTCATCGTGGCGTTGAGCGCGGCGACGTACTCAAAGGGGACTACCACGCGTATCTCCTGGCCGACGTGCGGTTCCACGACACCCTGCTGGCGGCCAGCGGGAACAAGATCTTCGCCCAGCTCAGCCACGCGGTCGAGAGCGCGCTGCGGGGGCGCCAGCAGACCAACCTGTTCCCCGACGAGGTGCCCCGCGTCCAGGTCGACGCCCACCTGACGATCGTGGAGTGCATGGAGCGCGGCGACCCGGCCGCCGTCGAACAGGCGGCGCGGGACCAGTTGCGCGTGACCAGGGAGGAGATCGAGGAGCGCAGCCGCCGTTGGCGCTCCTGATCAGGGTTGCAGCATCAGGGTTTCAGAAGGTGTACGGGGTGTCGTACTCCGGCCGGACCACCTGCGAGCGCGGCGACGCCTTGCGGACCTCGGCGATCAGTGCGTCGAGGCGGGTCGCGTCGGCGGGGGCGATCGTCGGCGGGTTGCGCAGGTCGGTCTCGAAGTTGTCCCAGTGCACCGGCACCACGACCTTCGGCCGGCCGAGCGCCTCCATCAACCGGGGGACGTAGTCGTCCGTGGCGGTGCTGGACGGCAGCGCGACCATCGCCACGTCCGGGTCCAGCCCGGTGAGGTTGCGTTCGACGAAGTCGCTGCCGCCCATGAAGAACACCGACGGGCCGCCGGCGATCCTGACCTGGAACGACAGCGTGTCGCCCTCGGGCAGGTCGGCGATCGTCTGCGCCGGTGGCGGCTGGCTGACCCGCACGCCCGGGAACGCCATCGAATACGCGGCGTTGCGGCTGTGCAGCGACGCGACGACCTCGACCGTGTAGTCGCCGAAGTCGAGGACCTCGCCGCCCTTGACCGGGCACAGCTTGCCGCTCGGCACGCCGCCGGCCAGGGCCAGGTGGTAGGCGGTGAGGGTGCCGACGACGCGGGCGCCGGTGGTCGTGGCGATGTGCGGGACGTCGTTGAAGTGGTCCCAGTGCGTGTGCGTGACCAGGACCGTCTCCGGCTTGCCGACCCGGGCCGCGATGACGTCGGCCTTGACGGTCAGCTTCGTGGCGGGGTTGAACGCCCCGGTGAACAGTCCGGTGTCGAACCGGCTCAGGTACGGGTCGACGAGCAGCGTCCGCCCGCCGACGTCGATCCGCCAGCCGGCGGTCCCGAACCAGCGGAACGTGCCGGCGCCACGAGCCGGCGCGGCAGAGGCGGGAGCGACCGGAAGCGCAACCGCCGAGGGAACGGCGGCGACGGCGACAGCGGTACGGATGAAATCACGACGATCTGGCATGCGCCCACCCAAGCAGCGCAGACCGCACCGTGTCCAAGATCAGATCACCGCTGAGGGCATATCCGATCGGCTATCGGCGCAGGTCACGAAGGCCCTCGACGGCGACGGACGCGGCCGCGGCGAGGGTCGCGTCCAGCACGCCGGGGGCCGCGCCGGACCGCACGAACGCCGCCACGGCGTAGCGGCCGCCGTCGGGAAACTCGACCACGCCCGCCTCCATCGCGTGACCGGGCAGCGTCCCCGTCTTGCCGGCGACCCGTGCGTCCGCCGGAAACCCCGCGGCGAGCCGGGTCCGGAACAGCTGCCGGAACATCAGCCCGCGCACCGCCGCGCAGGCCTCCGCCGGGCCGGCCTCGTCGCGCCAGATGAGGCCGAGCAGCCGGGTCATCTCCTGCGGCGTGCTCGACGTCGTGCGGGCAGGGTCGAACACCCGCAAGGCCCGCACGCGCGCCTGCGGCAGGGTCGGGAACACCCGGCCGAACTCGGCGGCGTCGCGGGCGCCGACGTCGTCGAACATCGACTCGAGCAGCTGTCGGGGGCCGCCGGCGATCCGGGTCCGGTGCAGGCCGAGCTCGGCGGCCAGCAGCGGCACCACGTCCCGGCCGACCCGGTCGAGCAGCACGTCCGCGGCCGTGTTGTCACTGACGGACATGGTGAAGTACGCGAGATCCCGCAGCGACAGCTCGACGTCGTCGACGCAGCCCGCCGTGCCCCAGCCGCCGAGCCGGTCCCCGGTGCGCACGACGACCCGCTCCGCCGGGTCGAGGGTGCCCGCCGAGACCTGCCGGGCGAACTCGAGGACGATGAGGATCTTCACGATCGAGGCGAGCACGACCTGCTCGCCGGCACCGAAACCGATGTCGCGGCCGGTGTCGACGTCGCGGGCGTGCAGCCACCCTTCCACCCCCGCGTCGGCGAACACCCCGGCCAGCTCATCGTTGATCGACATAGGCTCAGCGTATGGCGGACCTCGCGCGGCACCTGCGGTACTTCCTGGTCGTCGCCGAGGAGCTGCACTTCAGCCGGGCCGCGGAGCTGCTCGGCATCGCCCAGCCGCCGCTGAGCCAGGCGATGCGGCGGCTCGAACGCGAGCTCGGCGTGACCCTGTTCGACCGGCTGCCGCGCGGCACCGAGCTGACCGCCGCCGGGCACGCGCTGCGCGACGAGGCGGAGCGGTTCCTGGCCGCGGAGCAGCGACTGCGGGCGCTCATGCACAGCATCCGCGACGGTGACCTCGGCACGCTGCGCGCCGGCGTGCCACCGGAGACCCCGGCGCCGGCCCTGGGCGAGCTGCTGCGCCGCCTCGCGGAGCAGGCCCCCGGCCTCGACGTCGACCTGCAGGAGCTGTCCACGGCCGAGCAGCTGGAGCAGCTCGCCGGCGCGCGCCTCGACGTCGGCCTGGTGCACCACCCGGTGGACGCCGCCGACCTGGCCTTCGGCCCGGTGACCCGGGTCCGGCTCGGCGTGGTCCTGCCCCGGACCTCGCCGCTGACCCGGCTCACCGTGCTGCGGCTGGAGCAGCTGGCCGGGCACGGCCTGGTCATGTTCCCGCGCTCGACGGCGCCGGCCTGGTACGACCAGCTGCTCGCCACCTGTCACGACAACGGTTACGCGCCCAGTGGCATCCGGCACGCCCGCAACCCGGAGTTCCTGTGCGGGCTGGTCCTGGCCGGCCTGGGCATCGGTCTGGAGCGGGAGGCCTCGGTGCGCCGTGAGCCACGCCTCGCCTGGCGCCCGCTGGAAGGTGACCCGCTGTGGCAGGAGACATCGGCGGTGTGGCCGGCCAGTAATCCGCACCCGGCGGCGGCCCGGTTCGCCGCGATCGCCCGCGAGGTCCTGGAGACCGGCCCCGGGCGCCCCGACCGGATCGTCGGCGCGCCCGGACCCTGGTCGGTCGTCTACAACGAACCGGACGCGCGGCCGGCTGCCGGCCGGTAGCGCTCCGCCCCGCGAAGCCCGCGGACCCCCGTCTTGTAATTCAATGTCGTGTCATCTAATGTCGTGTCATCGAATTCGCGACACAGAGGAGCCGTCATGCACCCGCACAACCCCATCGCCAAGGTCTCCGTCCTGAGCACCGGCACCGTGGCCATCCGCCCCGAGCACGTCGGACCGACCTGGAAGAACACCTACGTCTGGCTGTTCACCTCGCGGCGCTGGACCGACCCGCGCCCGATCAACGTCTACGTCATCGAGCACCGCGAGGGCCTGGTGCTGTTCGACACCGGGCAGGACCGCGCCTCGGTGACCGACCCGGACTACTTCCCGGGCGGCCTGACCGGCAAGGTGTACTCAAGGCTGGCGACGTTCGACATCGAACCTGACCAGACCCTCGCGGCCGGTCTGCGCCGGCTGGGCCACGGTGTCGGCGACGTCAACACCGCCGTGATCTCGCACCTGCATCAGGACCACATCGGCGGGCTGCCCGGGCTCGGCGGTGCCCGCATCATGGTCAGCCGGCCGGAGTGGGACTCGCTGCACGCACCGCTGCCGGAAGCGCGGGGCCTGATGCGGTCCCACATCGACCTGCCGGGCCTGCGATGGGACCGCGTGACACCGGAAGGCCTGGCCGATCCGTCGATCGCGCCGTTCGGCAAGGGGCACGACCTGTTCGGCGACGGCAGCCTGGTGCTCCTGCCCACGCCCGGGCACACGCCGGGATCGGTGTCGATGCTGGTCCGCCAGCCCGGGCGCCCGCCGCTGCTCATGGTCGGCGACCTCACCTACGACGACCGGCTGCTCGCCGAGGGCAAGCTGCCCGGCGTGGGCGACAAGCGGCAGATGCACACCGCGGTCCAGCAGGTGAACGAACTGCGGCGACGGCTTCCCGGGCTCGTCGTCCTGCCGGCCCACGACCCGGGCGCGGCCGCCCGCCTCGCCCAGGCCATGAGCCTGCCCGCGACCATTGCTGTGTAGTGTTTCCACCCGTCGCGGAACGCGACAGGAACGAGGTGACCCCGTGCGGCCCGCTGAGGAACTGCGGTACCTGATCCTTGCCGCCCAGCGGGAAGGCAACCGCCAGCTCGGCCAGGCCCTCCGGCCGCTGGGGGTCACCGCGTCCCAGGCGGAGGTGCTGCGCATCCTGCAGGACCGCCAGCCCCTCACCCTCAACGGCCTCGGCGACCTGCTGGTCTGCGAGAGCGGCAGCAGTCCCAGCCGGCTCGTCGACCGGCTCGCCGCCGCCGGCCTGGTCGACCGGGTGGTCGCCGTGCACGACCGGCGGCAGGTCCAGCTCACCCTCACCGCAGCGGGTGCCGACCTGGCCCGGCAGATCGCCGAGATCGAGGAGACGCTCTACCGGTCCATCGACGCCGCGTCCGAAGGTCTCGACCTGACGCAGCTCACCGGCTTCCTGCGGACGTTTGTCGCCGGCCTTCCCGCGGGCCAGGCCCTGGCACGGCGGAAAGACACCTCCACGTAGCCCGCACCGCGTCGACAACCTCGCGCGCGGTGCGGGCAACGTAAGGGATCAGCGCCAGGTCTCGTCGAGGGTGATGGTGCCGCCCGACGGGGTGGCGACCGTGCGGTTCGGGTCGCTCTCCCACGTCACGGTCCCGCCGGCGTCCTTGCGGATGTACTTGTACTCCACGACCGCCGACCCCGGCAGGGTCACCTGGCCGGTCCATGTCGCGTCGGCGGTCTTGGTCAGCGGCACCGCGTTGGCCGGGTCCCACGATCCGATCGACGGTGCGGCGCCGACGAGGTACACCTGCTGCCCGGGCTCCTCGGCGACGTGCATCGTCACGTCGGCCTGGACGGTGGCGCCGGCCTCCCAGCCGTCCGAAGTGGACAGCCAGCCGTCGGCGGGCACCGTGGCGGTGCGGTTCGGGCGGCTCTCCCAGGTGACGGTGCCGTCGGCGGCGACCTTCACGTACTTGTACTCGATCGCCGTGCCGGCGGGCACCTGCACCCGCGCCGTCCACTGCGGGTACCCGGCGGAGGAGAGGCGCACGCCGAGCGCCGGGTTCCAGGCGCCGAGGGCCGGGGTGTTGCCGACGAGCACAAGGCGCTCGCCGGCGGCGACCGTGGCGTACGCGGAGAAGCTGACCGCCGGTGCCGGCGCGGCGACCGGGCGGGACACCCGGTGCTGCACGTCGATCGCGAGCGCGCTCAGGCCCGGGACCGTGGTGGTCAGCGCGCCCGTCCTGCCGACGGTGACGGTCGGCCCGGTGCAGCGGTTGCCGCGCACGGTGCCGCGGGTGACGTCGCAGTAGACGCCCGCCGGCAGGCCGGTGTCGAACGTGCGGGTGACGGCGGTGCTCTCCCGGTTGAGCACGACGTAGCCGCGGCCCTCGCGGGCGAAACCGATGGCGTTGTCGCCGTCGCTCCACCAGCGGCTCACCGGTGCGGTGCCGGCGGTGTTGCGGAAGCCGACCAGGCCGAGCGTCGCGGGGTCCTGCTGCTGGCAGAGCCAGCCGCCGGGGCCGCTGGTGACGCCGCCGCAGCGCACGGAGCGCAGGTCGCCGTCCGGCGCGGCGCCCGGCGGTCCGGCGTCGGTGCTGGTGAAGCCGTAGCTGGACAGCACAAGCGGGTGCCCGTAGGGCCAGGCCAGGGAGAAGACGTTGCCGATCGCGAACAGCGGCCCGTCCTTGTACGTGAGCGTCGCGCCGCTCTGGTCGCGTTCGGTGTCGTGGCTGTCGACGTAGACGACGGCGCTGCCGCTGGGGGAGAAGCCCCACGCCTCGCCGAACTGGTCGAGCCAGCTGAGCTTGCCGGACTTCACCACCCGGCTGATCTGCTGGCCGTATGCGTCCTCGATGACGTCGCCGTTGGGCAGGTAATCGGTTTTCGGGATCGGCGCGTTGCCCAGCACCTCCTGGTAGAGATACGCGGGGCGCTGCAGTCTGGCCTTGACGGCGGCGAGGTCGGCGGCCGGGATGTGCTTCGCGGCGTCGATGCGGAACCCGTCGACACCGAGCCGGAGCAGGCCGTTGAGGTAGCCGGCGATGTCATCGCGGACGTCGTCCTGCTCGGTGGCGAGGTCGGACAGGCCGAGCAGCTCGCAGTGCTGGATCTCCCACGCGTTGTTCCAGTCGTGGATCCAGCCGTCACCGCCGCAGTGGTGGAAATCGGTGCTGTCGTAGAGGCCGGGGTAGTCGTACTTGCCGAAGCGGGTGCCGCCGCTGCCGGTGCCGCCGCCGACCTGCCCCGACATGTGGTTGATGACGGCGTCGACGTAGACCTTCACCCCGGCGCGGTGGCAGGTCTCGACCATGCCGGCGAACTCGCGGGTGTTGCCGTAGCGGCTGTCGAGCCGGTAGCTGACCGGCTGGTACGCCTGCCACCAGGGATAGCCCTGGGCCGGTAACTCGACGTGTTCCTGCGGCGGGGTGACCTGCACGGCGGCGTAACCGGCCGGACCGAGGGTGCTGCGGCACTCCTGGGCGACGTCGCGCCAGGGCCATTGGAAGAGGTGCGCGGTGACATCGCCGCGGTGCTGCGACGCGGCCGCGGGCGGTGCGCTGAGCCCGACGGCGGTCAGGGCGAGGACCGCGGCGAGCAGGAGGGGACGCTTCAACGGATACGCTCCACTGTAGGTGACTTGCAGAAGTTGCAAAGTCTTGCAAGAGCGCCCTGATGCTAGCTTCCCGTAACTCGCCGGTAAAGACCTGTTGATCTTTGCAAGATGGCTTCGGCATTTCAGCAGCTCAATGGCCATGAGGTCGGTGAGAAGCTGGTGATTTTTGCAAGAAGCTTGACATGTGTCAATCGGCCAGATCAGTCTTCCTCCACGCGCTGCACGCCCCGCCAGGCTGTCTTCGATGCACGCAAGGAGCACCCCCGTGTCCCGTAGCAGAACTCTGTTGCTCGCTGTCCTGACGCTGCTGGCGTCCCTGCTCGTCGTCCCCGCCCTCGCCGCCGCGGGCACCACCGTGACCGTCTACTACAAGCCCACCGCCGCCTGGACCACGGTGAACATCCACTACGCGCCCAACGGCGGCGCGTGGACCGCGGTGCCGGGCGTCGCGATGTCGACCGCCTGCACCGGCTGGTACAGCAAGACGATCGACCTCGGCTCCGCGACCGGCCTGCAAGTGGTGTTCAACGACGGATCCGGCACGTGGGACAACAACTCGGGCCGCAACTACCCGCTCGGCAGCGGCGACGTCACCGTCTCCGGTGGGGTCGCGGGCACCGGCAACCCCTGCGGTGGCCAGCCGACGCCGACCACGCCGCCGCCCACCGGCAACACGGCCACCGTCTTCTACTCCACCGCCGGCAAGACCTGGCCGGTGGTGAACCTCCACTACGCGCCGACCGGCGAGGCGTGGACGGCCGTCCCGGGTGTGGCGATGAACGAGACCGCCTGCACCGGCTGGGTGAAGAAGACCGTCGCGCTCGGCGCCGCCACCGGCCTGCAGGCGGTGTTCAACAACGGATCCGGCACCTGGGACAACAACAACGGCGCCAACTACCGCCTCACCGCCGGCACGTCCAAGGTCGCCGGCGGGGTCGTCACCGGCGGCGCGACCGACCCGTGCGCCGCGGTCCCGCCCGACATCACCCCGCCGAGCGTCCCCGGCGGCCTCACCGCGACCGTCGACCACATCACCGTGACCCTCGCCTGGACCGCCTCGACCGACGACCGCGGCGTCACCGGCTATCAGATCGCCCGCACCCCGGGACCGGTCCAGCTGACGAGCTCGACGAACGGGTACATCGACGGCGGGCTCGCGCCGCGCACCAGCTACACGTACACCGTGAAGGCCGTCGACGCGGCAGGCAACGTCTCCGGCCCGTCGAACACCGTCACCGCCACGACCGGCGACGCGCCGCCGCTGCCGGCCGGCGGCTCGATGCTCGGCGGCGATCCGCGCAAGGAGAGCATCTACTTCGTCCTCACCGCCCGGTTCTACGACGGTGACCCGGCCAACGACCGCGGCGGCAGCCAGCACGTGAAGTCCGGCAACGCCGCCAACAACGACCCGATGTTCCGCGGCGACTTCAAGGGTCTCGTGGACAAGCTCGACTACATCAAGGGCCTCGGCTTCTCCGCCGTCTGGATCACGCCGGTCGTGCTCAACCGGTCCGACTACGACTACCACGGCTACCACGGCTGGGACTTCTTCCGCGTCGACCCGCGCCTCGAGTCACCCGGCGCCTCCTACCAGGACCTCATCAACTCCGCGCACGCCAAGGGCCTGAAGATCTACCAGGACGTGGTCTACAACCACAGCTCCCGTTGGGGAGCGAACGGCCTGTACGTGCCGACCGTGTGGGGTGCCCGGGACGGGCAGTGGGACTGGATGTACAGCGAGAAGACCGCCGGCGCGACCTACAACCCGCTCAACGAGAACGCGCTCGGGCGGGCCTACAACGGCGACCTGTGGTCCACCACCGCACCGGCCGGCAACACCTGCCCCAACTACGGCCAGACCAACGGCACGTTCAGCCCGGAGGGCTACGCCAACCACCACTGCCAGTGGCCGAGCCCGACCGCGAAGATGTTCCCCGCCTCGCTGTACCACCAGTGCTGGATCGGCAACTGGGAGGGCGAGGACGCCCGCTCCTGCTGGCTGCACGACGACCTGGCCGACTTCAACACCGAGAACCCGGTGGTGCAGCAGTACCTCATCGACGCCTACAACTCCTACATCGACATGGGCGTGGACGGGTTCCGGGTCGACACCGCGGTGCACATCCCGCGGGTCACCTGGAACCGGCGGTTCCTGCCGGCCCTGCAGCAGCACCTGACCCAGAAGTACGGCGCGGCCAAGGCCAACGACTTCTACGTCTTCGGCGAGGTCGCCGCGTTCGTCAACGACAAGTGGAACCGCGGCTCGGTCAACCACTCCGCGCAGTTCTACACCTGGAAGGAACGGCGCACGTACAGCGCCGACGACGCCACCGCCGCCCTGGAGCAGTTCAACTACGAGAACCTGCAGGGCACCGGGAACCAGCCCACGTCCACCAACGCGTTCCTGCAGGGCAACGACTACCACGCGCCGGACCACAGCCAGTTCTCCGGCATGAACATCATCGACATGCGGATGCACATGAACTTCGGTGACGCCGCCAACGCCTTCAACAACGGCAAGGACTCCGACGACAGCGTCAACGACGCCACGTACAACGCCGTGTACGTGGACTCGCACGACTACGGTCCCAACAAGTCCTCGACCCGCTACGCCGGCGGCACGGACGCGTGGGCCGAGAACATGGATCTGATGTGGACGTTCCGTGGCGTCCCCGTCCTCTACTACGGCTCGGAGGTCGAGTTCCAGGCCGGCAAGCAGATCGACTGCGGCCCGACCTGCCCCCTGGCCAACACCGGCCGCGCCTACTTCGGCTCCTATGTGGAGGGATCCGTCGTGGCATCCGGCTACGGCACCGTCGCCAGCGCCAGCGGCCCGGTCGCCACCACGCTGCAGAAACCGCTCGTGCAGCACGTCCAACGGCTCAACCAGATCCGCCGCGCGGTGCCGGCACTGCAGATGGGGCAGTACTCCACCGTGGGCGTCTCCGGCGGCATCGCCTACAAGCGCCGCTACACCGCCGGCAGCGTGGACAGCTTCGTCCTCGTCGCCGTCTCCAGCACCGCCACGTTCACCGGCATCCCCAACGGCACGTACACCGACGCCGTCACCGGTGACGTGCAGACCGTCGCCAACGGCACCCTCACCGCCACCGTGACCGCGAAGGGCGCCATGCGCGTCTACGTGCTGTCGCTGCCCGGCAACCCCGCGCCGGGCAAGGTCGGCACCGCCGGCCCGTACCTCCGCTGATCTTGAGGAGACACCCCGTGAAACGTGTTCTGTCCATAGGCGCGGTCGCGCTCGCCCTGACCGGCGCGCTCGCCTACCCGCTGCTGTCCGCCGACCGCGACGCCGACGCCTCCGTGGCCACCGACGACGTCATCGCCAACCTGTGGTCGTGGCCGTGGACGTCGATCGCCTCCGAGTGCACCAACGTGCTCGGCCCGGCCGGCTACGGTGCCGTGCAGGTCGCCCCGCCGGAGGACTCGATCAGCGTCGCCGGTCACCCGTGGTGGGACATCTACCAGCCGGCCGCCTACGACCTCAACAGCCGCATGGGCACCGCGGCGCAGTTCGCGTCGATGGTCAGCACCTGCCACGCGGCCGGCGTGAAGGTCTACGTCGACGCCGTCATCAACCACATGACCGGCGCCAACCAGACGTCGACGACCGCGTACGGGCCGGCGTCGTTCACGAACAGCTACAGCTACCCGAGCGCGGGCTACGGGTACAACGACTTCCACCACAACGGCGGCGCCTGCCCCCAGGCGGACAACCAGATCCACGACTGGAACAACCAGACGGAGGTGTGGAACTGCCAGCTGGTCGGCCTGTCCGACCTGGCCACCGAAACCGATTACGTCCGCACGAAGATCGCCGGATACCTGAACAACCTGATCAGCGTCGGCGTCGACGGGTTCCGCATCGACGCGGCCAAGCACATGGCCCAGGCCGACCTGGCCGCCATCAAGGGCAAGCTGACGAACCAGAACGTGTACTGGACGCAGGAGGTCATGCCCGGCGGCAGCGGCAACCTGTCGATGGCCGCCTACGAGGGCATCGGCGGCGTCCTGGAGTTCAACTACGCCACCAACCTGAAGAGCCAGTTCACCGGCAGCATCGCCAACCTGCAGACGTTCGGCACCAGCTGGGGCCTGCGCCCGTCGGACAAGGCGACCGCGTTCGTGTCCAACCACGACACCGAGCGCAACGGCTCCACGCTCAGCTACAAGAACGGCAGCACCGACACCCTCGCCACGGTCTTCATGCTGGCCTGGAACTACGGCACCCCGAACGTCATGAGCTCGTTCAGCTTCACCAACACCGACGCGTCCCCGCCGGCCGACGGCAACGGTTACGTCAGCGCCGTCAGCTGCGGCAGCGGCTGGGAGTGCCAGCACCGGCAGCGCCCGGTCCGCAACATGGTCGGCTTCCACAACGCCACCAAGGCCAGCACCACCGTCGGCAACTGGTGGAGCGACGGCGCCAACGCGATCGCCTTCTCCCGCGGCGCCAACGGCTGGACCCTCATCAACAACGGCGGCGGCGCGGTCGCCTCCCGCACCTTCAGCACCGGCCTGCCGGCCGGCACGTACTGCGACGTCATCCACGGCGACTACACGGCAGCCACGTCCTCGTGCAGCGGCCCGACCGTCACCGTCAACGGCTCCGGCCAGGCGACCGTCGGCGCGAACGCCAAGGACGCCGTCGCGATCCACGTCAACGCCCGCGTCACCGGCGGCACCCCGTCCCCGACCCCGTCCACCTCGTCGCCGAACCCGGCCGGCGTGGCCTTCACCGTGACCGGCGCGCCCACCGGCAACCCGATCTACCTGGTCGGTTCGGTGGCGTCGCTGGGCTCGTGGAACACCGCGAACGCCATCCCGATGACCGCCGCCGGCTCATCCTGGACGACGACGGTCGCCCTGCCGGCCAGCACCGCGGTCGAGTACAAGTTCATCGCCAAGGACAGCGCCGGCAACGTCACCTGGGAGCCGGGCAGCAACCACACCTACACGGTCCCGGCCACCGGTACCGGCACCGTCAACACCAGCTGGAACGGTTCCTCGACGACGAACCCGGCGGTGACCTTCAACGCCACCGTCACCACGGTCCTGGGCCAGAACGTGTACGTGGTCGGCTCGATCCCCGCCCTGGGCTCCTGGAACACGGCGAACGCGATCGCCCTGTCCTCGGCGAACTACCCCGTCTGGTCCGGCACGGTCACGCTGCCGTCCAACACCGCCGTGGAGTACAAGTTCATCAAGAAGGACGGCTCGGGCAACGTGACCTGGGAGAGCGGCGCCAACCGCACCCTGAACACCGGCACCGCCAACCAGACCGTCAACGCCACCTGGAAGTAGCCGCACCGGGCCCGGGCACGTGTGGTGCCCGGGCCCGCCTCCACGGGCGGCGGCCCCGCCGACGAGGACGGCGGATCAGCATGAAGCCGACGGAAGCGTGCCGTTCCCCGGCGAGAACCTGCCGGTTGCCGGCGGGAACCCGCCGGTGAAGGGTGGGAACGTACCGGTGGCGGGCGGGAGCACCCCATCGGGCGGGAGCACCGTGATGGTCCGCGGGATCACTCCGGTTGCCGGTGGCAGCCCTCCGGTGGGGGCCGGAAACGTGGCGGTCGACGGCGGGAACGTGCCGGTGGCAGGTGACGGCGACGGGCGGGGGATGTCGTCCGGGTTGCGGGCCGGCATCGGCAGGACGATCGACGGGTCCACGGACCGGTCGATGCGGGCGGCGGTGTCCGCGGGCGCGGCGAACAGCGCCGGCTCGACCATCACTGCGATCCCGTCCAGGCCGACCAGCTGCCGCGCGCCGTCCGGCCATGCGTGCACCACCGCGCAGGAGCGGTAGCGGACCGTCGCCCGGCACTCGCCCTCGACGATGCTGACCCCGTCCGCGCCGAGGACGAGCGAAGCGCCGGAGCCGTCGACCGCCCGGTACGTGTGCCCGGGGATCGCGTCCGTGGACGTCGTCGGCGCCGCCGCGAACCCGGCCCAGTCGGCGCGGCTGCCCGGCGGCACCTGCAGCAGCCCCGAGCCGAGGACCTGCAGGGCGGCGCCGTGCACGTCGGCGAGGGTGACGGCGTACAGCTGGGCGCGCAGCTCGTCGAGTGTGCGCAGCCGTGTGCCGGTGAGCAGGTCGGTGGCCAGGCCCGGCAGCCGGCCCGCGTGCGCGTCGGGGTGGCACAATGCCTCGTCGCGTTTCGCGCGGACCGCGTCGAGCTCGGTCTGGGTGATCCGGCCGACCCGGAACCCGGCGAGGACGTCGACGAAACCGCCGACGACCGCGCGCTGCTTCTCCGGCAGCGCGTCGGCGAACGCGGTGACCACCGCCATGCCGTCGCCGCGCGGGTCGTAGGAGGCGCTCGCCGCGTACGACAGGCCGCTCTCCTGCCGCAGCGACCGGAACAACTCCCGCTCCAGCATCAGGGCGAACACCGAACCGGCCACGTGCCGGCGCATGACGCCGTCGAAGACGACGCCGCCGCCGGCGCCGGTGAAGTATGCCGGTGTCGCCGGCAGCACCGTCGAGGCGACCGGCACCGGGCGGAGCGTCCCAGCCGGCAGGCGCAGCCGCAGGCCCGGCGGGACCCGGTCGCCGGAGATCCACAGCACGGCGTTCGCGCGGGTGAACCAGGCGTTCGCCCAGGCCCGCACGTCGTCGGGCCCGAGTCGGTCGATGCCCCACTCGGGGTAGCTGACCAGGCCGTAGTGCTGGGCGCCGTACCGCCACATCGGCAACATCCGGTTGACGCCGCCGCCATGCCCGGCCGCCTCGGTGCGCAGGATCGCCTTCTCGGTCTCCAGCCGCTGCACCGGCAGGTCGGCGAGGGAGTCGCAGACCATCTCCAGATACGTGACGATGTCGCGCTCGCTGCCCTGCATGTGGAAATGCGTGACGACGCTGCCGGTGGCGCCGTTGTAGTGGTAGTCGGCCACGCCGTGCCGGTGCAGCGCGAGATGCTCGACGAGGTGCGTGATGCCGATGCGCGCGGCGCCCTCGTCGGCCAGGCCGACCCGGAAGGTCAGCCCGGCGGTCATCGGGCCGGAGCTCGGCGCGAGCAGCGTGGGGACGCCGTCGACTTCGGTGCGGTGCAGCACGGGATCAACCTCTCGCCAGCGCGCGGTCCCGGAGGTTCGCGTACGCGACGCCGGGGTTGTCGAAGTACGACGTCCAGAGCGGGGTGCGCCGACCGGCCAGTGCCCGGAAGTGCGGCGCCGCGGCGGCGTGGTCGCCGGCGAGGGAGAACAGCATCGCGAAGTAGTCGTGCGCGGTGTAGAACCGGTAACCGGGCTGGAACGCGGGGTGCCGGACGGTCAGGTCGGCGACCTGGTGGATCTGCGCCACGGTCGCCGGGGCGCGCAGCAGCGCCGTGCCCTCGACGTCGGAGTCCGACGCCTGGAAGCGCTCCATGTGCCCGGCGAGGACGGCGAGCAGCCCGACCGACCCCGGGGGCGCGGTGCGCAGCAGCTCCGCGCCGAATTCGGCCACCGTCTCCCACGACCCGCCCCACTTCGGCTGCAGCTGCTGCACGAGGTGATATCCGGCGATGTACGCGAACGGGTGGTGCGCGCTCAGCCGGTCGTACCGCCGCCGGGCCTCGTCGTGGCCGAGCGAGATGCCCCGGCAGATGATCATCCGTTCCAGCCACGCGTAGCCCTGCTGCGGATCGCGGGCGGTGACCTCGATGAGGATCTGCTCGGCCTGGTTGAGGTGCTCGTAGAAGCCTGCCCACTGCTGCCGCGTGACGTTGCGGGCCCAGCCGGTCCCGCGGATCTTCCACCCGCGCAGCACGGTGCGGACCCCGAGGATCGTGTGTGCCAGCGCCCAGGCCGGGTCGCCGAACGGCACCCGCTCGAGGACCTGGTCGTCGAGCTTGTCCTCGATCTGGCCGCACGCCACCGCGAGGTCGTCCAGCGACCGCAGCCCGCCGAGGAACGCCGCCACGGCGGGCCAGTCACCCCGGCCGGCGTCGGCGGCGAGGCGGCGCAGCTCGGTGAACAGGTCGGCCGGCTGGCTCTCCGGCACCGGCATCTGAAACGGCACGGCGCGGAGCATATGTGAGCGCACGCCGTCCCGATGTCCCCCGTGAGGGCCGGCATCGGGACGGCGCGGCGACCTACGCGAGCAGCCAGACCGTGTCAACGCCACCTGGAAGTACCCCGGCCGCCCGGGCCCTCACCGAGGAGGTCAGCTGCGCAGGCGGCGGACCAGCAGGTAGCCGGCTGGGCCGAGCAGGGACAGGGTGCTTGCCCAGGCCACGGTCAGGATCATGAACCAGCCGAGGTCGCGGAACTCCTTCTCGCCGGGTTCGAGCCCCTCGGCGGTGGCGGAGGTGAGGATGCCGGCGAGGCACAGGAACACCATGCCGCAGGCGAACAGGACGATCATCGCGACCAGCTGGCCGGTGCCGGGCCGGACCCGTCCCGGGCGGGCGGCGTAGCGGCCCGCCGGGAACGCGGCCGGGGCCAGCGGCTGGATCAGGGGCTGGGGCAGGCCCTGCTGCGCGCCCGGGACCAGCACCAGGTTCGGATCCGGGGACGCCGCCGGGAAGAGCTGCGTGGGCGGCGGCTGCGCCGGCGTGTACGGCCGGGGGATGGCATCGGGTTTGCGGGCCGGCATCCGCACCACCAGCGCCGGGTCGACGGCGGCGTCGATGCGGGCCGCGGTGTCCGGCGGGGCGGCGAACAGGGTCGGCTCGATCCGCACCGTGATGCCGTCCAGACCGATCAGCTGGCGGGCGCCGTCCGGCCAGGCGTGAACGGCGGCGCAGGTGCGGAACCGCACAGTGACCCGGCGCTCGCCCTCGACGAGGCTGACGCCCTCGGCGCCGAGGACGAGCGCGGCGCCGGAGCCGTCCACGGACCGGAACGTGTAGCCGGGGATCGTCTCGCTCGACGTCGTCGGCGCGGCGGTGAAGCCGGCCCAGTCGGCGCGGTGCCCCGGCGGGACCTGCAGCAGCCCGGAGCCGGTGACCTGCAGGGCGGCGTCGTGGATGCCGGCCGGCGTGACCGCGCGCAGCTCGGCACGCAGTTCGTCCACGCTGAGGAGGGGCTCGCCGATGAGCAGGTTCGTGGCGAGGCCCGGCAACCGGCCCGCGTGGACGTCGGGGTGGGCCAGCGACTCCTCCCGCTTCGCCCGCACCGCGTCGAGGTCGGCCTGTTCGATGCGGCCGACCCGGAACCCGGCCAGGACGTCCACGAAGCCGCCGAGCACGGCGCCCTGCCGTTCGGGCAGCGCGTCGGCGAACGCCGTGACGACCGCGAACCCGTCGCCGCGCGGGTCGTAGGACGCGCTCGCCGTGTAGGACAGGCCGCCCTCCTGGCGCAGCGCCCGGAACAGCTCGCGCTCCAGCATCCCGCCGAACAGCGTGCCCGCGGTGTGCCGGCGCATGAGGCCGTCGAAGACGACACCGCCGTTGGGTCCGGTGAAGTACGCCGGGGTCGACGGCAGCACCGTGGCCGCCGGCGGCACCGGCCGGCGGTGGCCGCCACCGGGCAGCCGCAGCCGCAGCCCGGCCGGCACCTGGTCACCGGAGATCCACAGCACCGCGTTCTCCCGGGTGAACCAGGCCCGGGCCCACGCCCGCACGTCGTCGGCGGTGAGCTGGTCCACGCCCCACTCCGGGTAGCTGACCAGGCCGAAGTGCTGCGCGCCGTAGCGCCACAACGGCAGCAGCGCATTGACGCCGTCGGCGCGGCCGGCCGCCTCGGTGCGCAGGATCGCCTTTTCCGTCTCGAGGCGCTCGACCGGCAGGTCGGACAGCGAGTCGCAGACCATCTCGAGGTAGCGGACGATGTCTGCCTCGGAGCCCTGCATGTGGAAGTGGGTGACGATGCTGCCGGTGGCGCCGTTGTAGTGATGGTCGGCGACGCCGTGGCGGTGCAGGGCAAGGTGCTCGACGAGGTGCGTGATGCCGGTGCGGGCCAGCCCCTCGTCGACCAGGCCGACACGGAACGTCAGGCCGGCGATCATCGGGCCCGAACTCGGCGTGAGCAGGGTGGGGACGCCGTCGACCTCGGTGTGCCGCAGCACGCTTCAGCCTCTCGCCAGCGCACGGTCCCGGTGCCGGGCGTAGGCGGTGCCGGCGTCGCCGAAGTACCACTCCCAGAACGGGGTGCGCCGCCCGTGCAGCGCCCGGAAGTGCGGCGCGGCGGCGGCATGGTCCCCCATGAGGGAGAACAGCATCGCGAAGTAGTCGTGCGCGGTGTAGACGCGGTAGCCGGGCTGGAACGCGGGGTGCCGGACCGTCCGGTCGGCGACGAGGTGGATCTCCGCGACGACGGCCGGGTCGCGCAGGTGCGCCGCGGCATCGGTGTCGGTGTCGGCGGCGCTGTGCCGTTCCAGGTGCGCGACGAGCACCGGCAACAGCCCGATCGACCCGGCCGGGGTCACCCGCAGCAGTTCCGCGGCGAACGCGGACACCTGCTCCCACGATCCGCTCCACTTCGGCAGGAGCTGCTGCATGAGCCGGAAGCCGGCGATGTACGTGTGCGGGGCGTGCGCACTGAGCCGGTCGTAGCGCCGGCGGGCCTCGGCGGCGCCGAGCGAGAGCCCCTGGCAGGTGGTCATCCGCTCCAGCCACGCGTATCCGAGCCGGGGCTCGCGGGCGGTGACGTCGATGAGGAGCTGCTCCGCCCGGTTGAGGTGCTCGCGGAACGCGGCCCACTGCGGCTGGGTCACGGTGCGCGCCCAGCCGTCGCCGCGGATCTTCCAGCCCGCCTCGGTGATGTGGGCGGCCCGCATCGTCTGGGCCATGGCCCAGGACGGGTCGCCGACCGGCACCCGCGCGAGCACGTGGTCGGGGACGCGCCCCTCTAGCTGGCTGCACGCGACGACGAGGTCGTCGAGGCTGGGCAGCCCGCCGAGGTGCGTCATGACGGCCGCCCAGTCGCCCCGCTGGCCGTCCGCCACCAGGCCGCGCAGGCTGGGGAAGAGGTCGACCGGCTCGCTCGCCGGGACGGGCTGCTGGAATGGCACGGCGGGGAGCATATGCGAAGCGCGCCGCCCCGGATGCCCTCCGACCGGCGGGCATCCGGGGCGCAACCGTTATCGCACCCAGACCGCCGCGTCCGGCGGCAGGAGGCCACCGGCCAGGTCCACGCTGGACAGCAGCACCTCGCCCGCCGGGACGGCGACGGCGGCGGCCGACAGGTTGACCACGCAACGCAGGTCGGCACGCTGGAAGTCCAGCACGTCGGCGGGGGAGGGGTGCCAGGTCAGCGGGCCGGTGAAGGTGCGGCGCAGCCGCAGGGCTTCGCGGTACAACTCCAGGAACGACGCCGGCACACCGAGTTGCGCGGACACGGCCAGGGCCGACCAGTCCGGCTGCGGCAGCCAGGAGCGTCCGGTGGCGGAGAAGCCGTAGGCGGGCGCGTCCGCGGTCCACGGCAGCGGCACCCGGCAGCCGTCGCGGCCGGGATCGGTGCCGCCGGAGCGGTGCCACACGGGGTCCTGGCGGGCGTCGTCGGGCAGGTCCAGCACCTCGGGCAGGCCGAGCTCCTCGCCCTGGTACAGGTAGACCGCGCCGGGCAGCGCCAGCATGAGCAGCGCGGCGGCGCGCGCCACCGACGACGAGCCGAAGCGCGTGACGTGGCGGGCCTTGTCGTGGTTGGACAGCACCCACGTGGTCGGCGCACCGACGCTGTCGGCGGCCTCGATGCACGCGTCGACCGTCGCGCGCAGCTCGGCCGCGGACCACGGCGCGGCGAGGAAGTCGAAGTTGAACGCCTGGTGCAGCTCGTCGGCGGCGACGTAGCGGGCCAGCCGCAGCGGGGTCGACGCCCACGCCTCCGCGACCGCCATCCGGTCACCGGGGTAGGAGTCGAGGATCTTGCGCCACGCGCGGTAGATCTCGTGGACGCCGTCCTGGTCGAAGTACGGCAGCGGCTCGCGGCCGAGCAGCCCGATCTGCTGCGGGTGCCCGACGGACGGCAGGCCGGCCTCCTTCACCATGCCATGGGCGACGTCGACGCGGAAGCCGTCGACGCCGCGGTCCAGCCAGAACCGCAGCACCGACTCGAACTCGGCCCGCACGTCGGCGTTGTCCCAGTTGAGGTCGGGCTGGGCCGGGTCGAACAGGTGCAGGTACCACTCGCCGTCGGGGGTGCGGGTCCAGGCCCGGCCGCCGAAGATGGACTCCCAGTCGTTCGGCGGTTCATCACTTGAAGGCCGGAAGATGTACCGGTCCCGCGCGAGGGACCCGGACTCCGATGCGAGGGCCTCGGCGAACCACGCGTGCTGCGACGACGTGTGGTTGGGCACGATGTCGACGATGACCCTGATGTCCAGGGCGTGCGCCGCGGCGAGCATCGCGTCGAAGTCGGCGAGGGTGCCGAACATCGGGTCCACGTCGCGGTAGTCGGCGACGTCGTAGCCGCCGTCGACCATCGGGGAGCGGAAGAACGGCGTCAGCCAGATCGCGTCGACGCCGAGGTCCTTGAGGTACGGCAGGCGTTCCCGCAGCCCGATGAGGTCGCCCTCACCGTCGCCGTTGCCGTCGGCGAAGCTGCGCACGTAGATCTCGTAGATGGCCGCGGTGCGCCACCAATTGGAAGAAGGCACGGTGAAGGGTCCCTTGCGCTGAAAGGATTTTCGGAAGCGGAGTCGGTGCGGCGTCAGCGGGCGACGATGCCCGTTGAACCGCGGACCACGAGCTCCGGGTTGAACAGGTACTCCGAATGCGGGGTCGGCTGCCCGTTGATGGTGTCGACGAGGGCGCGCACCGCGGCGTTGGACATCGCCCGGACCGGCTGCCGCAGCGTGGTCAGCGGCGGGTCGGTGAAGGCGATGAGCAGCGAGTCGTCGTAGCCGACGACGGAGACGTCCTTGGGCACCGAAAGACCGCGGGCGCGGGCGGCGCGGACCGCGCCGAGCGCCATGAGGTCCGAACCGCAGACGAGGCCGGTCGCGCCGCGCGCGATGAGCCGGTCGGCGGCCGCGGCGCCGCCCTCGACGCCGAAGAGGGACAGCTCGACCATCTCGTCGAGCCCGTGGCGCTGCATCGCCGCGCGGTAGCCGGTGAGCTTGCGCTGCACCGGCAGGAAACGGTCGGGGCCCGAGATGAGGCCGATGCGGGTGTGGCCGAGCGAGGCGAGGTGGTCCACCGCGGTCTGGCTGGCGAGCCGGTCGTCGCAGGAGATGCAGGGCGCGTCGAGGCCCGCGACGTAGCCGGTGATCATCACGATCGGCAGGGGCCGGTCGATCAGCTTGCGGTAACGGTCGTGGTCCGCCGTGGTGTCGGCGTGCAGGCCGGAGATGAAGATGATCCCGGCGACGGACCGGTCCAGCAGCATCTCGACATACTCGTCCTCGGTCACGCCGCCCGGGGTCTGCGTGCACAGCACCGGCGTGAAGCCGTGCTGGGCCAGGGACGACTCGATGATCTGGGCGAAGAGCGGGAAGATGGGGTTCTCCAGCTCGGGCGTGACCAGTCCGACGAGACCCGCGCTGCGCTTGCGCAGCCGCTCGGGGCGCTCGTAGCCGAGCACGTCGAGCGCGGTGAGGACGGCCTGCCGCGTGTCCGCGCTGACGCCGGCGCGGTTGTTGAGCACGCGGGACACCGTCGCCTCGCTGACCTCCGCCTGCCGGGCGATGTCAGCGAGCCGGGCACGGGGTGGCTCGGTGGACATAGGCCGACTGTAAAGCATCGAACCGCCATTTGTGAAAGGTCGATGCAAGGTCTTTCATTCACAGCAAGGTCTTGCTAGCGTTCGGCCACGGCGCACGGGTGTCGTAGGAATCGCGACCCGGCACCCGTCCGCCTCACACCCCGCTATTGCTCAGTTCCGGCAATTCCGTGGCTCCGCAAGACCACGTCAGTGGTTGCGCAAGGACGCCGCGCACCACCCCACACCCTTTTCGCCTTCCGCCCCTCCGGGGGCGGTCGAGGCACCCCCCTGCCCCGAACAGGAGAACCCCCCATGCGCATCCGCATCACGGGTGTCGTCACCCTTGCGGCTCTGTCGTTAGCACTCACCGCCTGCGGTTCCGACGCCAAGCCCGCTTCGTCCAACGCGTCGAAGGCCGCCGGCGGCACCCTCACCATCTGGGCCGACGACCAGCGCTCCGCGGCGCTGAAGCCGTTCGCCGAGAAGTTCGGCAAGGACAACGGCGTCACCGTCGAGGTCCAGGCGATCTCCAAGGACCTGCAGACGAACTTCGTCACCGCGTCGCAGTCCGGCAAGGGCCCGGACATCGTCGTCGGCGCGCACGACTGGATCGGCAACCTGGTCCAGAACGGCGCGATCGACCCGGTGCAGCTGCCGGACGCGCAGAAGTCCGCGTTCGCCGAGGTCGCGGTCAAGGCCGTCACCTTCAACGGCCAGCTCTACGGCGTCCCCTACGCGATCGAGAACCTCGCCCTGATCCGCAACACGGACCTGGCGCCCACCGCACCCGCGTCGATCGAGGACCTGGTCAAGGCCGGGCAGACGCTGAAGACGGCCGGCAAGGTCACCAACATCATGTCGCTGCAGGTCGGCACCACCGGCGACGCGTACCACGCGTACCCGCTGTACGCCTCGGCCGGCGGCTACCTCTTCGGCCAGAAGGCCAATGGCGACTACGACCCGGCCGACCTGGGCGTGGACAAGCCCGCCTCGGTCGAGGCGTTCAAGAAGATCGCCGCGCTCGGTGAGAAGGGCAGCGGCGCGCTGACCCGCTCCATCACCGGCGACAACGCCATCCCCACCTTCACCGGCGGCAAGACCGCGTTCCTCATCTCCGGCCCATGGGCCGTCGCCGACATCAAGAAGGCCGGCGTCAAGTACGACATCACCCCGATCCCGGCGTTCGCCGGCGGCAAACCCGCCCAGCCGTTCGTCGGCGTGCAGGCGTTCTACGTGGCGTCCAAGGGCAAGAGCAAGGCCCTCGCGAACGAGTTCATCACCAACTACCTGACCAAGCCCGACCTGCAGGTGGCGCTGTACCAGGCCAACCCGCGGCCGCCGGCGCTGGTCGCCGCGCTCGACCAGGTCAAGGGCAGCGACCCGGACATCCAGAAGTGGCTGGACGCCGGCAAGGGCGGCGCCGTGCTCCCCGCGATCCCGGCCATGGCCGCGGTCTGGGACCCGTTCGGCAAGGCCGAGGCGGCGATCATCGGCGGCGCCGACGTGCAGACGACCCTCGCGGCCGCCGGCAAGGCGATCACCGAAGCGATCAACAAGTAACCATGAAGACGACGACTCAGCGGGAAGGCGGCTCGCTCGCCGGCCCCACCATCAAGATCGCCCTGCTCGGCGCCGGGCTGGCGCTGGCGATCGCGGCCGCCCTCCCGCTGGTCGGCGCCCACGCCTGGGGCTGGCTCGCGGCGCTCGCCGCGACCACCGCACTGCTCTTCTACATCTACCTGACCCCGCGGCACATCGCGGCCAAGTACCTCGTGCCCGGCACCATCTTCCTGCTCGCGTTCCAGGTCGTGCCGGTGCTCTACACGGCCAGCACCGCCTTCACCAACTACGGCGACGGGCACCGCGGCAGCAAGGCCGAGGCGATCGTCGCCGTGCAGGGCGCGTCGGTGAAGCAGGTCCCGGGTTCGATGGAGTACGACCTCGCCGTCGCCACCCGGGAGGGCGCCATCGTCTTCCTGCTGGTCGACAAGACCGGCGCCACGTTCGTCGGCGACGGCGACGGCCTGCACCCGGCGCAGTTCACCGTCGCCGGCGGCAAGGTCGTCGAGGCCGACGGCTACACCCTGCTGAGCCTCGGCGAGGCCAACCTGCGCAACGACGACATCCTCGCGTTCAGCGTGCCGACCGGCGAGGGCGCGGTCCGCGCGTCCGGCCTCACCCGCGCGTACAACGGCCAGGCCACCCAGTTCTACGACGGCGGCTGCGACTGCGTCACCGACCGCGGCACCGGCAAGCAGTGGAAGGCCGACAACGACGCCGGCGGCTTCGTCGCCGCCGACGGCGAGCGGCTCCCGCAGGGCTGGAAGGTGTCCGTCGGCTTCAGCAACTTCACCCGGGTCCTGACCGACTCCCGCATCTCCGGGCACTTCCTGCAGACCCTGCTGTGGAACTTCGCGTTCGCGATCGGCTCGGTGCTCGTCACGTTCGGTCTCGGGCTCGGCTGCGCGATCGCGCTCAACGCCGACCGGTTACGGGGCCGCAGCGTCTACCGGGTGCTGCTGGTCCTGCCCTACGCGATGCCGGGCTTCGCGATGCTGCTCGTCTGGCGGGACCTGTTCAACCAGCAGTTCGGGCTCATCAACCGGCTCTTCGGCCTCGACGTCGACTGGTTCGGCCAGCCGGCGACGGCCCGGCTCGCGGTCATCCTCGTGCAGCTGTGGATGGGCTACCCGTACATGTTCCTGGTCGCCACCGGTGCGCTGCAGGCCATCCCGAAGGAGATGACGGAGGCCGCCACGATCGACGGCGCCTCGATGTGGCAGCGCTTCAAACAGGTCACCCTGCCGCTGCTGCTGGTCGCGCTGACCCCGCTGCTCATCGCCTCGTTCGCGTTCAACTTCAACAACTTCAACGCGATCTACCTGACCACCGAGGGCGGCCCGTTCCCGCCCGACGACTCCAGCGTCGGCGCCACGGACCTGCTCATCACCTACACCTACCGGCTGGCGTTCGGCGGCTCCGGCGCCCAGTTCGGGTTCGCCGCGGCGATCTCGGTCTACATCTTCGCCATCGTCGCGCTCGTGTCCGTGATCGGGTTCCGCCGCAGTCGCAAGCAGGAGGAGGTGTACTCATGAGCGTTCCGAAGCGCAGCGAAGGAGCCGGCGTGGGCAAGTGGATGCGCCAGATGGGCTGGCGGCACCTGGCCGGGATCGCGGCCGTGCTGTTCTCGCTCTTCCCGATTGTGTTCGTGGTGTCCGCGGCGTTCAACCCGGTCGGCTCGCTCAGCTCGACCGAGCTCTACCCGACCGGGGCCAGCACCGGCAACTTCGTCGACCTGTTCACCAGGACGGCGTTCAGCCGCTGGTACGTCAACTCCGTCGTCATCGCACTGACCGCATCGAGCGCCGGGGTGTTCCTGTCGGTGCTCGCCGCCTACGCGTTCTCCCGGATGCGCTTCGCCGGCCGGCGGGTCGGGCTGATGGCGCTGCTGCTCATCCAGATGTTCCCGCAGTTCCTCGCCGTCGTCACGATCTACCTGCTGTTCGCCGGGATCGGCGACTTCTACCCGTCGTTCGGGCTGGACAGCCCGTGGGGGCTGATGCTGCTGTACCTCGGCGGTGCCCTCGGCGTCGGCACCTGGCTGATGAAGGGCTTCCTCGACACCGTCCCGCGCGAGCTGGACGAGTCCGCGGTCATGGACGGCGCGACCCACGCGCAGACGTTCTTCCGGATCACGTTGCCGCTGATCGCCCCGATCCTCGCGGTCACCGCGCTGCTCGGCTTCATCGGCACCATCAACGAGGTCCTGCTCGCCAACGTGTTCCTGCGCTCCGACGACTCCAAGACCCTGGCCGTCGGCCTCTACGGGCTCATCGCCGGCCAGCGCAACGCCAACTTCGGCATGTTCTGCGCCGGGTCGCTGCTGACCGCGATCCCGACGGTGCTGGTGTTCCAGTCGCTGCAGCGGTACATCGTGTCGGGGCTGACCGCCGGGGCGGTGAAGGGGTGATCCACCACGACGGGTCCGCCCTGCACGTGCCCGACCAGGCACCCGTCCTGGGCACCGACGTCGACGTGGTGTTGCGGACGTCACCGGGCGTCGAAACCGTTCACGTGCGGTCCCTTGTGGACGGTGAGCCGCGGTTCAGCGAGGCCGTGCCCGAGCGCCGCGGCGACGAGCTGTGGTGGCGGGCGGCCGTTCCCGTGCACAACCCGGTCACGCCGTACCGGTTCCTGGTCGGCGACCGCTGGTACAGCGCGGCCGGTCTCGCCGACCACGAGGTCTCCGACGCCACGGACTTCAGGCTGGTGGCGCACCCCGCGCCGCCCGCCTGGATCCGGGACGCGTGCGTCTACCAGATCTTCCCCGACCGGTTCGCCCGGTCGGCCGCCTACGCCGAGCGGGCGTTGCCGTCCTGGGCGGTGCCGTGCGGCTGGGACGCCCCGGTCGTCGGCCGTGGCGAGCTGACCGGGCGGCAGGTGTACGGCGGCGACCTCGACGGCATCATCGGCCGCCTGGATCACATCCAGTCCCTCGGCGCCGACACCGTCTACCTGACCCCGTTCTTCCCGGCCGGCTCCAACCACCGCTACGACGCGTCCACCTTCGACGCCGTCGACCCGCTGCTGGGCGGCGACGCGGCCCTCGCCCGGCTCGCCGACGCCCTGCACGCCCGCGGCATGCGGCTCATCGGCGACATCACCACCAACCACACCGGCGACGGGCACGAGTGGTTCCTCGACCCGGCCGCGCAGGACCGCTACTACCGCTCGCCGGACGGCGGGTACGCCGCCTGGCTCGGGGTGCCGAGCCTGCCGAAGCTCAACTGGAACTCCACCGGGCTGCGCAAGGCGTTCGCCGACCCGCTCCAGCGGTGGCTCGAGCACCTCGACGGCTGGCGGGTCGACGTGGCCAACATGACCGGCCGGCACGGCACCGACGACCTCACCCACGAGGTCTCCCGGCTCGTCGCCCGGGCGGTCCGCGACGTGCGCCCCGACGCGATGCTCGTCGCCGAGCACTCCCACAGCGCCGGCAGCGACCTGGACGTCGACGGCTGGCAGGGCACGATGAACTACGCCGGGTTCACCCGTCCGCTGTGGACCTGGCTGCGCGCGGCCGACCTGGCGCTGCCGGACTTCCTCGGCGTCCCGGGCGGCGTGCCGGCCCGCGGCGGCGACGCCGCGGTGCGCTCGATGCGCTCCGCCGCGGCGGGCATGTCGTGGCGGTCGTGGACGCACTCGTGGACGGCGCTGGGCACCCATGACACGGCGCGGATCCGCACCGTCGTGGGCGACCCGGACCGGGTCGAGGTGGCCGCGGGGCTTCTCGCGACCCTGCCCGGCGTGCCGATGGTGTTCGCCGGCGACGAGCTCGGCCTCACCGGCGCGTGGGGCGAGGAGGCCCGGCGCACCATGCCGTGGCACGACGAGCCGCGCTGGCACCGGCCGACCCTGGCCCGCTACCGGGCGCTGCTCGGCCTGCGCCGGGCCCATCCGGCGCTGCGCCACGGCGGGCTGCGCCTGGAACACGCCGACGCCGACACCATCGCGTTCTGGCGGGAGACCACGTCGGAGCGGCTCCTGGTGGTGGCCCGGCGGGCGCCCGGCGCACCGCTGCACGTCGCCGGCCTCGAGTCGGCCGTAAACCTTTACGGGGGAGCGGCGGAGGTGCCCACGGACGGCCCGACGTTCCAGGTGTGGTCGGTCCCTGTCCGGATGGCAACAGGTGGCAACTCGGATTGACCGACAGCAATGCCGTCTCCAAACTGGCGCGGAGAGCGCTCTCTCGAAACGCCCGCCGCCGTCGAGTGGAGACACCTGTGCGCCGCTTCATCCTGTCCGTCGCCGCCGCCACGCTCCTGCTGGGACTCTTCCCGGGCGTGGCGGCGGCGTACACCACCGTCCACACCGGCTCCGGCCGGCCCGCGCTCGCCTTCGCGAGCAACCGGCTCTACGCCGCCTGGACCGGCTCGACCTCCGGGACGTCCGGCAAGCAGCTGATCATCGGCTGGTCCGTCGACGGCGGGCAGCACTTCACCAAGGACAACACGGTCGTCGAGCGCGTGCCCGAGGGTGAGGGTCCGGCGCTGGACGCCGACGGCTCGTTCGGCTACGCCGTGGGCGTCTACCTCGCCTGGTCCGCCGCCAACAACGCCAACACCCTCACCGTCGGCTACACCATCGGCAACGGTCTCAAGTGCCGCACCGCGTTCACGGGGGTGCGCACGAACCGGTCGCCCGCTCTCGCGCATGACACCTTCGGTACCCGCTGGATCGCGTGGACCGGCACCGACAACCGGATTAACCTCGCCCGGCTCGACAGCAGCGGCTGCACCGGCGCCGGCGCGCCCGGCGGCCTGGTGCTGCGCGACCGGGTGGTGTTCGCCGAGACCACTGCCGAGGGGCCGACGCTCGGGTTCGACGACTCCGGCGCGGACAACGGCCTGATTCTCGGCTGGACCGCCGGTGGCGTGATCAACCTGGCCACCGCCACGACCGGCTCGGCGACGCTCACCAACCGCAGCACCGTCACGCAGCCGGTGGTGGCGAACTCGTCGGGCGGGTTCTCGCTCACGTCGCACCCGTCGGACCTGTACATCTGGTTCCACGCGCCGGGCGGCACCGTGCACCGCGGCTACTCCCAGGGCTGCCGGCCGACCTGCTTCTACGTTTACGACTACGAGTTTCCGGCGGCGTCCGGGATCGGCACGGCCACCGACGGCTTCCACGACACCATCGGCTACTTCGATCCGAGGGGCAAGCTCAACGTGGCCACCTATTGACAGGTTGGCTGCCTATTGCGGAGAGTTCGGTCAGGACTTATTTCGAGTCCTGAAGTTTCCGTGCACTCCCCGCGTCCCCGCCAGGAGCACCCTCATGGTCCCAACCCGACCGCTGCTCGCCCTTGCTGTCCTCGCCGCGTCTGTCGTCGGCCTGAGCGTGCCCAGCGCTCAGGCCGCCGCCACCAGCGTGCAGGTCTACTGGAGCTCCGAGTCCCGCACCGCCGGCTACGAGCCGAAGAACGGCAACTGGTACACCAACCCGGCGACCGGCCTCGCCGGCACGCCCTACCAGCTGTCCCGCCAGGCCGACGTGCCGGTGGTCGCGGCCGCCGGCACCCCCACCATCACCGTCGACACGAACTCCCGCTTCCAGACGATCCTCGGTGTGGGCTCGTCCCTGGAGGAGTCCACGGTCTACAACCTGTCCCGGATGAGTGCCACCGCCCGCGACCGGGCCCTGCGCGCGCTCGTCGACCCCGCCACCGGCGCCGGCTTCAACGTCATCCGGATCACGTTCGGCACCAGCGACTTCACGTCGCACGACTTCTACACCTACGACGACGGCGCGGCCGACCCGACGCTGTCCCGGTTCTCCATCCAGCGCGACATCGATTACGGGATCATCGCCACCGTCCGCCAGGCCCTCGCCATCAACCCGGACATCAAGGTGTTCGCGAGCGCCTGGTCGGCGCCGGGCTGGATGAAGACGAACAACGCCATCATCGGCGGCAGCCTGGTCACCAGCCAGATCCCGACCCTGGCCACCTACTACCGGCGCGCGGTGCAGGCGTACACCGCCCAGGGCATCCCGATCCACGCCCTCACGCTGCAGAACGAGCCGCTGTTCTCCCCGGCCGACTACCCCGGCATGCTCGTCTCCGCGGACCAGGAGCGGCAGCTGGCCAAGGCGCTGCGGACCGAGCTCACGAACAACGGTCTCAGCACCCGCATCTGGGCCTTCGACCACAACTTCTCCGAGTCGGTCTCCTATGCGGCCGGCGTACTGGGCAGCTCGTCCTCGCACTCGGACGCCTACTCCTCCGTGGACGGCGTGGCCTTCCACGACTACGCCGGCGACCCGTCGGCGATGAGCACGGTCAAGGCGTCCTACCCGGACAAGGACGTGCTGATGACCGAGCGATCCGTGTGGGGCACCTCGGGCGCGGACCGGATCGTGCAGTACTTCCGCAACCAGGCCACCCTGTATGAGGGCTGGGTCAGCATGCTCGACCAGAACCGCGCCCCGGAACGCTGGTCCGGCTCGCCCGACCCGACGATGCTCGTGCAGAGCACCAGCAACCGCGACACCTTCTGGGCCCTGCCGGACTACAACATGGTCGCCCAGTTCTCGAAGTTCGTGAAGGCCGGCGCCCGCCGCGTCGCCACCGGCTACGGCAGCACCGGCACCGTCACCAACGTGGCGTTCCTCAACCCCGACGGCACGCTCGTCACCGTGGTGGTCAACCAGACGTCTTCGTCGCAATCGTTTACGTTGCGGGTCGGCACCCAGCAGGTGAGCAGCACCCTGCCGGCGAAGACGGTCGGCACCTACCTGTGGGCGGACGCCAGCAGCGGTACCCCGTCCACGCGGGTCGGCCCGATCACCGGCTACGGCGCCAAGTGCGTCGACGTTGCCGGCGCCAACCCGGCCAACGGCACGAAGATCCAGCTGTGGACCTGCAACGGCACCACCGCACAGACCTGGACCGTCGGCACGGACGGCACGCTGCGCGCGCTCGGCAAGTGCCTCGACGTCGCCGCGGCCAACTCCGCGAACGGCACGAAGGTCCAGCTCTACGACTGCAACGGCAGCGCCGCCCAGACCTGGACCGCACCGGGCGACGGCACGCTGCGCGCCCTCGGCAAGTGCCTCGACGCCACCGGGCCCAGCTCCGCCGACGGCACCCAGCTGCAGATCTGGGCCTGCGGCACGGGCCAGAACCAGCGCTGGACCCTGCCGGCCTGACGCCTGTGGTCAGGCGCGTTCCGGCACCGGGGCGCGCCTGACCCGCTCCACCCACAGCTCGAACAGCAGCGTCGTGAACGGCGGGATCGACGCCACCGCCCCGACGGCGAACCGCGCGAGGCTCCACCGCTCCGCCCTGGCCACCCACACCAGCGCGGCCAGGTACGCGATGAACATCGCACCGTGGACCGGCCCGAAGACCTTCACGCCGATCTCGTTCTCGACCACGACGTACTTGAAGAACATCCCGACCAGCAGGCCGAGCCAGGAGCACGCCTCCCCGATCGCGGCGATCCGGAACACCCGTGCGGGACTGCTGTTCATGCACCTACTGTCCCGTTGCCCCGGACAGGGCTGAGGCCGGTCACCGTGTTGGTGACCGGCCTCACGCCAGGGGTCCTGCGGGTGATGCTCTGGTTGGTGCTCAGCTGTCGGTGCCGAGTTGTCGGTGGTTAGTTGGAGGCGACGCCGAGTTCGGCGGCGCCGCCGCCGGTGTGGAGTTCGGTGCCGGAGG
>NZ_JBHSIU010000088.1:0-1374 GCF_042653625.1 Dactylosporangium cerinum
GCGATGAGGAGCAGGCCCTGGTAGGTGACAATGGCGGCGGCCGCGAGCCGTGCGGCCGCTCTTCGCGAGGTGTCGTTCACGCCTGGTACGTCGGAGGTCGGCATCGAATCCGGACATGCCGCCGATCGTGCGCGGCGGCCAGCTGTGGCCGGTTGCAGGGCGTCATCGTCCGGACGGTCGCCGGAGGCTTCCTGAACTGCCGATGACCGTGCATCCGATCATCGCCAGGGAAGGTGGCTCGACGGCTTTGGTGCACGGAGATCGATGGGCGGGCCGAAGTCGACCACTCCGCCGATTCTGGCGACGATGCCGGATCCAGTGCAGGTCGCGCTGGCGAAAATCGATGACGGTCTCCGGAGCGTGTCACCCTGGTGGATCTCGATTTCGCCATTGCCGGATGTGTCGAGCAGGTGGGCGGCAAGGCAGCCGACACTGTTGGCGTTCGCGATGTCCTCGTTGACGCCGATCGCGGGGGCGAACATGCGGGCGGCGGCCGTTCTTGCGGTCGGCGGCAGCGCGTAGGTGAAGCAGCCGAGATACCCGAGTCGGCGGCACTCGGTTGCCAGCCGATCGAAGTCGGGCTGCATGGACAGCAGCGTCAGGTGATTCCGGACGGGGACGAGAAGTCGTGGCGTGCCGGGCGAGGCGACCCGTACGTCGGCGGCGATGTCCGCTCGTTGCAGGTCGAGGGCCGCGATTATGCCGCCGGCAGTGGCGTCGGCGTGGTCCGCCAGGGCGATGACGCCTTGGTCGAACCAGACTTCGATGCCGTTGTGGCGGCCGATGGCGGTCGTGGCGAAGGTGCGGCCTGCGGTGCCCAGGCTGCCGTGGTGCTCGGTGGCGCCGCTGCGGTGCAGCAGGACGGCTTGCGCGGCGATGATGCCATGGCCGCAGTTCGTGAGTTCCCCGGCGCTGGTGAAGAAGCGCGCCATGGGCGCGTCCGCTGTGCTGGTGTCGATGAACGCGGTGTGGGAGGTGCCGGTCCTACGGGCGATGGCGTGACGGTCGTCGTCGGTGAGCGTGGCGTCGTCGATCACGACCGCGGTGGGGCTGCCGCCTTCCCCGTCACGGGTGCAGGCGTTCACCACTGCCACCGGTGGGTCGGCCATCAGGCGGCCGTGACGTCGGCGAAGCGGGGAGCACCGGGCTCGAGTTCGACGCGAGCGGTGCGGGCGGCGAAACAGATCGCGTGATACCACCCGCACAGCAGTGGCACGTCGAGCAGTTGCCGTTCGTCGAACAATTCCTGCGCGGACCGCCACAGTTCGTCGTCGACGTCGCACGAGTCGTGCAGGGCGTCCACCATCCGGATGAGCATGGCTTCGCGGCCGGCCGTCCAGCACGGATCGTCAGGCGAGCCGCAGGTGAGCGAGG
>NZ_JBHSIU010000089.1:0-23558 GCF_042653625.1 Dactylosporangium cerinum
TCTCGACGATCCGGCGCTGTGACGCCCGGATCTCGGCGAGCTGGTACTCGCCGGCCGCCCGGAGCCGCGCGTTGTGCAGGGCGAGGCGGCTGGCGGGGCCGATGGCGGCCAGGGTGAGGGCCGGGTTGGTCCGCGAGCCGAGTAGCAGCCTGATCGCGGGCCGGTCCCCGTCGAACAGGACCACGGCGGGCCCGTCGCCGTCCGGCGCCGGACGTCCGGCACCGTCGAGCCACATCGTGCCGCCCGGAAGTGCGAACCGCACCGCGATCACCGGTCCGGTGACGGTGCCCGCGAGCTGTGCCACCGCCCGCTGAACCTGTCCGCGCACGTGCCGCACATGGAAGGCCTTGGCGAGGACGGCGGCGCCGGCGAGCAGCGCGCCGAGTGTCGCCAGTGGTCGGGCCGCCGTGGCGCGGTCCGCCAGCGGGGCGCTGATGGCCGCGACCGTCAGCAGCGCCGAGCCGGCGCACGCGATCAGCAGGCCCCGGCCGTGCCGGACCAGCTTGCGGCCCGGTTCGCGCTGCCGGATCGCCGCAACGGTGGCCGCCAGCGCGAGCCCGGAGACGACGAGCGTGGCCGTGCGCAGCCCGACCACGCTCGACAGCGGCACCGGAGCGGCGAGACACGTCCAGTGGCATGCCGGGTCGTAGAACGGGTCGTATGTGAGCACGTGGACGGCCGCTGCGAAGCCGGAAAGCGCGATCGCGATCCGGCGCCGCCCGTCGATCAGGAGTGCCACACCGGCGATCGCGAGCGGCGGCGCCGCCAGGAGCGCGGCGCGTGGGTATGCGCCGAGCGGCGGCCAGGCGGCCAGTGCGGGGAGCAGCCAGGCCAGCCCGATCACCGCAATGCCGATCGAGGCGCCCCGGTCGTGGCTGACCGTGCTGTGTTCCTGGTGACCGGCCGCTACGCTTCGCTCCGAACTGGTCACGCCAGCAGCGTACGACGGGGACCGGCCTGGCCGCACTGAGCTACCACGGTGGTGTGCGGGCGGGCGGGTTCGTAGCGTTCGGTGCATGACCGGACATCGCAGGGCCACCCGACTCATGATGCTGGCGGCCGTGTTCGTCGCCGCCTGCGGGGACCGCACAGCTGGGAGCGCGGCGAGCAGCGCGCCATCGTCGCCGGCGAGTCCTCCGCCGCCGTACACCGCACCGACGCTCCCGAAGGCGCCGCCTGAGCGGTCGGCGCTGCCCAACGGCGTCTACCGCTCACAACTGCCGGTCGAACGGGCGCGGGAGCTCGGCATCGACGACCCGGGCAATGCCGGCACCTGGACGCTGACGGTGAAGGACGGCACGTTCAAGCTCGAATGCGTCGCGATCGAGACGCCGGGCGTCGAGTGCGGCACGCACGACCCGAAGATGCCCGCCGTGGTCGAGGTCGGCACCCTGCACGGCACGGGCAACACGGCGTGGTTCGTCCACGATCAGGTACTGCTGGTGAAGCTCAGCGGCTGCGCCCGGCACTCGCAGAAGCTCGACGGCTGCGGGCCGGAGGACGACTACCATCTCGACTGGAAGGTCGTCGACAACGGCGTGTCGTTCAACAACTTCGTCGGCATCGGCGACCAGGCAGGGTTCCCGGAGCTGAGCAACTGGACGGTGCAGCCTTGGACGCGCATTGCCTGACGGTGCGGATCCTGGCCGGGGTTGTCGTAGCGGCCGGGGTGCTGGCGGGCGCGGCCTGCGACGCCGCCGGCGTGGCGGACAAGACCGGCAGCAACGTTGTCGTGCTGCGCTTCGCCACCATCGACAACCTCAACCCCAACGGTGAGATCATCGGGCCGCCGGTGTTCGTCGATGCGCTGCAGCGCATCTCCGGTGGCCGCCTGCGGGTAACGGTCGTGGACCATTACGGCGACACGGCGGCCTCGGCCGAGTCGGACCTTGTGGCGGCGCTGGACGGCGGCGCGCTGGACGGCGGTTTCCCCGCCACCCGCGCCTTCGGCCCCGCCGGGCTGCACGGGATGGAGCCGGTCGAGGCGCCGTTCATGGTCAACGGATACGCCGCGCAGCGGGCGCTTGCCGGCGGTCCGGCCGCCAGCCGGCTGCTGGCGACCCTCGACCACTCGCGGGTGATCGGACTTGGCCTGACCGTGGGGCCGGTGCGCCGCCTGTGGTCGGTGGACACGCCCCTGACCGACCTCCGGCACTGGCGGGGCATGCCGATACGAGCGTTCCACTCCTCAGTGCAGGCCGACGTCGTCCGGGTGCTGGGCGGCGTCCCCGTGGAGGCCAGCTACACCTTCCCGGACCTTGTCCGCGCGGGCACCCTGCGGGCGGCCGAGATCGACGTGGCCCAGTACGCGCGCAACAACTACGGCCGGCTGCTGCCGGTGCTGGCCGCCAACGTCGTGCTGTGGCCCCGGATGCCGGTCATCGCCATGAGCCGGACGCGGTACGACGCGTTGAGCCCCAAGCAGCGGGAGTGGCTGCGCGCGGCGGCGCGGGAGGCGGTGCAGGCCTCGATCGACCATGGCTATGACGACTCGACGATCGCGGACCGTCTGTGCAAGCAGGGTGTGCGGGTGGCGCAGGCATCACCGGCGCAGCTCGCCGAACTGCGCGAGGCGGTGCGGCCCGTGCTCGACCGCCTCGCCGGCGACCCGGCCACGGCGGCGTCGATGGCGGAAGTGGTCAAGGCGACCGCCGGCACGGTGCCGGAGCCGCTCGTCGTCCCGGCTGAGTGCCGCCTGCCCTAGCGGACCGCAGGGTTGCCGATCGTCGCGGTCAGCAGGGTGCCGTGGTTGGCATGGCTGGCCACGGTCAGCCGGCCTCCGTGGGCCGCCAGCCGGTCGGCCAGACCTTGCAACCCGGAGCCGTGCGGGTCGGCGCCGCCGCAGCCGTTGTCACCGACCTCGAGCACGAACCGCCCATCCGTGTACCGCAGCCGGATCCACGCCCGGCCTGCCCCGGCGTGTTTGACGATGTTCGTGAGCGCCTCCGAACACACGTAGAACAGCGCCGTCTCGACGGCGGCGCCGGCGGCCGGCATCGGTTCGATGCCGACCGAGACCGGCACGGGGCTCGCCGCGGCGAGCGACTCGACCGCCGCGCGCAGCCGCCCGTCGCCGAGCGCCGACGGTGGTGCGCCACCGACGATGCGCCGCACGTCCGCGGCAGCGACACCGATCCCGGCCACCACCTCGTCCAGCAACGTGCCGAGGTCCCCCGCGTCAGGCCCCGGAACATGGATGCGATCTCGCGCCGCGAGCGCCTCCGCCGCCCGATCCAGCGCCGCTATCACCTGGGTGCGCAGCGCTCCGGCCGCACGGTCGCGCTCGCGGTCGGTGACGGCGAGCAGGCGCTGCCGCGACGCGTGCAGCTCCGCTACCCGCTGCTCGTGGGCTGCCCGCAGCCGGTGGTTCGCGACGGCCAGGCCGACCGCCGTGCGCACCGCCGCCGCCGTGGGCGGGTCGGCCATCGCCGTCGCGGTGGTGACGATACGGGCGGCGAGGGCGCCGTCCACCCGTACCGGCGATGCTCCCTCCGCGTCGAAGGGTCGCGTGGCACCGGTCGCCGGATCGACGTACTGCTTGGCCGTCGTGTCCCACAGGTCGACGCGCAGGTCCAGATCGCCGAGCAGGTCGGCGAGCACGGCTCGCAGGCCGGTCATGCCGCTGCCCCGGTCGCCGCCGATGGCCTGGTCCGCCAGGCGTCCGGCGCCCCTGCGCACGGCCCTGGTGGCCGCCACGAACCCGGCGGCGACCGCGATGAGCGCCGACTCGTAGACCACGAGCGGCGACATCGGCGGATCGTGCCGGGCGCCCCACCAGGAGTACATCAGTGCACCGGCGACGACGGCGCCGGCAGCGGCCGGGAACGCCACGGCGGCGCCCCGCACCGCGGGGCGGGTGCGTGGCGCGCTGAGCAACGCGACTGGCGCGACGGCGGCGAAGAGCGCGGCGACGCCGGGCTGCGGCACGATCTGTAACGCCGCAGCGATCGCGGGGACGGTGAGCAGCACCCGCTCCACGCCGCGGATCCGGCCTGCCGGAAAGGCCAGCAGCGCGACGACCAGCACGCTCTGATGCAGCGACCGGGTGACCGCGAAGGTCGAGCCGGCCAGCCATGCCGCGCCGACCGCGGCCACCGTCAACCGCTCGGCGTGGCTGCCGACCGCCGCGAGCGCCGCCACGGCGAATGCGAGCCCGACCGCCACGTCGACCGCCGCCAGCACCGCGGTAGCACCCGCCGACAGGTCGGCCCGGGCCGCCTCGACCGACAGGGCGGCGAAGACCGTCACGATGATGGCGCGGGCCGCCCACATCGCACCATCATGCCCGCGCCGCAGCCCCGGCGGCACTGTGGCAGCACGGTACCGGTTGGCGGGCATCGGGCGCAGAGTCGGCGCATGCTGATGCGCTGGGCCGGCCCGACCGTGGCCGTGATGCTGCTGACGGCCTGTTCGACCGCCGCGCCTACCGCGCCGCCGTCGACCGCCGTGCAGCCCCCGAGGATCGCCGACGTGACCGACTACCGCGGCGATCTCCGGCGAACCGGCCGGATGCCCGGGCCTGCCCCGAGCGACCCGGTCCGGGTGCGGTGGCGCTTCACCGGACCGGTGCCGCTGACCCTGCCGCCCGCTGTGGTGGCGGGGCAGGTGCTGGTGCCCGGAGACGGATCGCTCGTGGCGCTGGACCTGGAATCCGGCGCGGTCCTGTGGTCAGTGGCGCTGGGCGCGCAGCTGAACGCAGCGGTCACGGTGGCGTCCGGCACCGTGTACGCCACGACGTCCGACGGCGTCACCCACGCCGTCGATCTGAGAAGCCACCAGGAGCGCTGGCGGTTCGTCGGCGCGGCCGACGGCGCGCAGGTCAGCATCCAGGACGGGACGGTGTACCTCGGTACGCGCCGGCGCGATCTCGTGGCGCTGGACCCGGCGGACGGCCGGACCCGCTGGTCCGTCCATGTCGGACATAGCGTGTCCCGCACCACCATCGCGGACGGGATGGCATACGTCGGCGGTGAGGGCACCGGCACGATGACCGCCATCGATCTGGCCCGGCAGCGGGTGGCCTGGACCTTCGATACCGGCGCCGACCGGCTGGTGACGCCGGTCGCCGACGACGGCACCCTTTTCGTGGCCGGCGTCGCCGCCGGAGCGCTGCCGGGTCGCGGCACCAGCCTCTTCGCGCTCGACGCCCGGACCGGCACCCGCAAATGGTCGTTCGCCCCTCCGGGCGATCCGCCGATGTCCTCGTTCGCCGTCAGCGCCCACGACGTGTACATCGGCACGGACACCACACCCGGCACTCTGTACGCGGTGGCGGTCGGCACCGGCAAGGTCACCTGGCAGCAACCGGTTCCGGGCCCGGTGGACCGGCCGACCCTGGTCGACGACGCCCTGTACCTGGCCTCCGGCCAGGGCGGACTGTTGGCGCTCGATACGGGCACCGGCCGACGCCGGTGGACGGCGCCGGTGGACGGCTACGCCGAGGGCGTGGTCCTCACCGGCGGCATGGCCCTGGTCGCGGCTCGTGACGCCACCGACGCACCGGGCACCCTGACGGCGTTCACGTCGTGACGCCGCCAGGGCGGCGGCCGCGGAGCCTCCCCTGGACCAACGTCCAGTCTCAGGGTGTCCACATCTCAGGAGGAAGCCCAGTCGTACCCGTAGACCCCGGGCCTGACCGCTGTACCGAACTGGTGGTCAGGCCCGGCTATCGGCTCGGGATTGATCGCGGCAGCCCGAACCACGGGAACACGCTGTTTTCGAAGCGGGTCATGGCGCAGATCCGGTCGCCGGTGAGGGTGAGGACGATGAGACCGGTTCCGTGGCTGATGCCGGTCGGGGTGCGCAGGTAGGCCGCGAACGCCGGCTGGCCGTTGGCTCGCGTCGGTACAAGATCGGACCTACGACCGGAGCCGAAGATGCTGGCGTAGAAGCGGGCCACGATGTCGCGGCCCCCGTATTCGAAGGGCATCGGCGGCATCGAGGTGAACACGTCGTCGGTCAGCAGCGCGACCAGCGCGTCGAGATCGGCGGACTCGTACGCGCTGACGAACTTCGCCACGATCGCCTCCTCGGCGGGTGAGCCGGCGGCGGGAGCCGGTTCGCGGTCGTCGGTTGTGTGCCGGTGCTGCAGTCTGGCGCGGGCCCGTTTGAGGGCGCTCTTGACCGACTCGACGCTCGAGTCGAGCATCTCGGCCACCTCATTGGCGTGGAATCCCAGGACGTCGCGCAGGACCAGGACGGCGAGCTGGCGGGGCGGTAGGACCTGCAGGGCGGTCACGAAGGCCAGGGAGATGGTCTCGGTCTGTTCGTAGCGGGCCTCCGGGCCGGGTGGCGCGTCGAACGCACTCTCGAGGAGGGCGTCCGGATATGGCTGGAGCCAGACAACTTCGCTGAGTCGGGTCGGCTCGGGCGGTTCGACATTGGGCATGTCCCACTCCTTGGCCGGGCGTCGGCTGGCCGACCGGCGCGCGTTGAGGCACCGGTTGGTGGCGATCCGGTAGAGCCATGTGCGGAGTGAGGCGCGCTCCTGGAAACCGTCGAGGCCTTGCCAGGCGGCCAGCAGCGTCTCCTGGAGGGCGTCCTCGGCGTCCTGGAAGGAGCCGAGCATCCGGTAGCAGTGCACCTGCAACTCTCGCAGGTGCGGCTCGGTCAGCTCACGGAACGCGTCGCCGTCCCCGGCCCGCGCCTTCGAGATCAGGTCGGCAGCCACTGTCCCACCTTCGGGTCACCTTCTTCCCGGCATCGTTGTCGTACCTCCTGTTTGGACACCGGCCGAGGGGCGAACGTGGCGGTCGGCCGGCGCCCCTTTTCCCGACGCCGCGGTGTCTACCTCAGTGGAGCGACAACGCACTGTCGCATCCGATGCCAGCAGGAGGAACCGTGTCCATCGACATCGACATCGCCGTCCGCGAGCTCACCGACCGAGCCGCTATCACCGAGGTACTGCATACCTACGCCCGGCTCGTCGACGAGCGGGATTTCACTGCCATAGCCGGGGTGTTCACCGACGACTGCCTGGCCGAATACGGCGTTCGCGAGGCCGAGATCCTGCATTCGTCAGCGGCGTTGGTCGACTGGCTCACGCGCCAGCTCCTCGACGGCACGGCGACCAGTCATCACATCTCGAACGTGCAGATCAGTTTTCCCGACGCGGATCACGCCGCGACGACGTCCTACGTCTACGCATGGCACCGGCCGCCGGGCGCGGCAGCTGACCCGATCATTCTGGCCCGCTATGTCGACAGCTTCGAACGCACCCCGACCGGCTGGCGTATCGCCCACCGCCGAATGCTCGCGCACGGCCTGGTCGGATTTCCGGACGGCATTCTGCGTCCGCTTTCCCGCCGGACCGAACCGGCGAGCGAGCAAGCGGCGATGTAGCGGTGCGCGACCGCATCCGGACCCATGCTCCGCCCCGGGCGCCGCCGGCCGGCGTCAGGGCTTCCCACCCCCTCACCCAGCCAGCCTGGGAAGGCATGACCATGGCCCTCGAGAAGGCTTTCTACACCGCCCACGCCACGTCTACCGGCGGCCGCGGAGGTGGCCACACCCGACGGCATGGACCAGGCCTCGGAATCGCAAGTACCACCGACAAAGACGGAGGGAAGAATGCCACCGAACAGCACATCACCCACGTTGACGGCTGCGCAGCGGTGGGCGGTTGCGGTGACCGCGCTCGCGGCGATGATGGTGACCTTGGACTCGTTGGTCGTCACGTCCGCGCTGGGCGCCATCCGCACCGCGCTGCACGCCTCGATCGAGGAGCTGGAGTGGACGGTCACCGCCTACGTGCTGACCTTTGCGGTACTGCTGATGACGGCGGCCGCGCTGGGCGACCGGTTCGGCCGGCGACGCATGTTCATCACCGGATTGGCCGTGTTCGCGGCGGCGTCGGCCGGCTGCGCGCTCGCACCGGACGTGGGCGCGCTGATCGCGGCGCGTGCCGTCCAGGGCGCCGGAGCCGCGCTGCTGATGCCGCTGGCGCTGGCCCTGCTCGGTGCGGCCATCCCGGCCGACCGGCGGTCCAAGGCGCTCGGTGTCTTCGCCGGCGTGACCGGGTTGGCGGTTCCGGTGGGACCGCTGCTGGGTGGTGCGATCGTCACCGGGGTCTCCTGGCCGTGGATCTTTTGGATCAACATTCCGATCGCCGCGGTACTGATCTCGCTTGCGTTGACCAGGATCGATGAATCGTTCGGCCCGAAGGCCAGGCTGGACCCGGGCGCTCTACTGCTGGTGACCGCGTCCGCGTTCGGCATCGTCTGGGCGCTGGTCCGCGGCAGCAAGGCTGGCTGGGGCAGCGCCGAGATCCTGTCCACCCTGACGGTGGGCGTGCTGCTCGCCGTCGGGTTCGTCCGGTGGCAACGGCGCGCGGTCGAGCCGATGCTGCCCATGCACCTGTTCGCTTCGCGGGCGTTCTCGGTCGGCAACATTGCGATCTTCTTCGAATGGGGATCGGCGTTGGGTGCGCTGTTCTTCATGGCCCAGTTCCTGCAGACCGGGCTGGGTTTCAGCCCGGTCCGCGCCGGGCTCGCGCTCATGCCGTGGGGCGCAACGACGTTCATCGTCCCGCAGATCGCCGGCGTGCTCATCGGCCGGATGGGTGTGCGGCCGTTCATCGTTGCCGGCCTGGGCCTGCACGCGGCCGCGATGATCTGGATCGCGGTGATCGCCGAACCGGGCCTGGCCTACCAGCAGTTGATCGCGCCGCTCATCGTGTCCGGAAGCGGAGTGGCCATGTCGCTGCCGGCCACGCAGAGCGCCGCGCTCGGCTCGGTCGCGCCGCAGTATGTCGGCAAGGCGTCGGGGGCCTACAGCACCATGCGCCAACTCGGTGGAGCATTCGGCGTCGCCGTCGTCGTGGCCGCGTTCGCCTCCACCGGTAGCTACGCGTCTGCCCAGACCTTCAACAGCGGATTCACCGCCGCGATGGTCGCCTGCGCGGTGCTGTCACTGGCCGGCGCCCTCAGCGGACTGGTCGCACCCAGACGGATTCCACCGACCCGGCCGTCGGAAACCACCGACCAGACAGCCCACCTCGTATCCGGACCAAGATCGGATGTACGCAATTCGGCATGGTCGCGAGCCGCCGGGTCAGGTTCGGACGCCATGTAGGTGGCGAGGATGTAGTTGGGGTGCCGGTCGAGGTTGTTGCGGGCCCGGTCGTAGCGCATCGTGGTACGCGGGTCAGCGTGGCCGGCGGCGATCTGCACGTCGCGGAGGCTGACGCCGGCGTCGAGCATGGCCGTGACGAACGTGTGTCTCAGCATTGAGGGTGCATCCTGGGCATCCGCACGCCAGCCGCCGCGGCCAGGTGCCTGAGCCGGCGGGATGCGACGTGGCGGTCCATCCCCCCGCTGCGGCATGACCGGATGCCGCGCCGCCCGCCGAGCGTGGCCGGCCGAGCCGGATCCGGAGAACTTTTCCCGATCCGCTCATTTGACCGGGTCCCGCCGCGCTGGCCGCCACAGGCTGTGCCGAGATCCGGGGGCGGAAGGGGAACAGCGATGGGGACGGCGACGATGCGGCGGCCGAATGCGAAACCGCAAGGGAGGGACGACGGGGAGCTCATGGCCCGTAGCGCGGCCGGTGACCAGGCAGCGGTCACGGTACTGATGGAGCAATCGGCGCTGATCTGTCGGGGTACTGCGTGCGTTTCGCTCGCACCCCGCACGATGCGCTCCAACGCCAGAGACCCCCACCGACCGCTGCGACTCCTTGGCCTGCTCACGTAGACCAAAATCGGTCAAATCCCTACCTTTGCAAAGGCCCTGTACCCCGAGCTAAATACGTACGAACGGTCGGCACCATGAACGCCTTGACGGATTCCCGGAGCGTAGTCCTCATCTAGAGTTAGCAATCAAATTCTAGTGTCGCGTGATGCTGATCGTGTTATCCGATCTGGTCTAGTTCAAGGCGTCTGGCCCGCGGAGATGCTGGTTCGTTCACGTCACACAAATCAGGCAAACGTGATCACGTGACACTAGGAGCCATCGAATCCGCCATGGGGCGCCAATAATAACGGCGCTGGCGTCAACCTATTCACACAACGGGGACTGGAGACCATTCGCACCAGACACGGTGGCGCTCTCTGCATAGCTTGCGTCCCTGTGAGCTAGTCCCGTATCGGCAAGCGAGACAATGGAGACGAACGTGCGCACCAGATCCCCTTGGCGCAGCTTTGTTGCCGCTATCACCCTCAGCGCCTCGTTGCTGCTCACCGCGTGTGGTGGCAGCTCGCCCAGCAGCACCCATGCCGCGGCTAGCGGCGAGCCGACCAGCAGCAGCACCTACAGCCCGCCGCCGACCACGTCCCCCGAGCCGGTATATTCGCCGGAACCTACTGAGTCGCCGAGCCCCAGGCCTGAACCGACTCGGACCCAGACTCAGGGGGGGATCCAGAGCTACGGCGATGGGATCGAGAGCTACGCCGAGCTGACTTCGCCGGAACCAGGCATGAGCCAGCTCGACACCGCCGCTCAGTACCTCGCCGCGGTCATGGACAGTGCGGACAACATGTGGACCGCATGGTTCAAGCAGGTTGGCCTGCAGGAGCCGATGATCTCCTACCGCATCGTCCGACCGGGCTCCACGTATGTCAGCAAGTGCACCGACCCTTACGGACGTTCGACGGTCGTCAACACCGACTTCCCGAACGCGTTCTTCTGCGCTCTGGACGTGGTCAGCAAAAACGGGAGGACGTACAACGGCACGATCGTCCTGCCACTGAACACGTTCCTGAAGATGTGGGACGGCAACATCTTCGACAAGCAGTCGAAGAGGCCGGGCGACTTCGCTGCCGCGACGATCGTCGCGCACGAGTTCGGCCACCACATCGCCAACGAGCTCCAGATGCAGGGAGCGTTCCGAATCCCCACCACTCCCCCCAACGCAGAACTGGAGGCCGACTGCTTCAGCGGTGTGTGGGCACGGACCGTCTACAAGGAAGGTCTGCTCGAGCCTGGCGACGTCGAAGAAGCCATCAATGCTCTCTCGGTCAGCGGCGACCTCAATGTGAACTCTCCCGACCACCACGGCACTCCCAAACAGCGTGTCAGTGCCTGGCAGATCGGGTACTACGGCTCCAAAGCCAACCCCGTGCCGGCAGCGCCAGGGAACTGCATGGTCGCGTTCGGCGGAAACGTGCCCGTCTAAACCAGGTAGACAGCACCACGTTCGGCCCGGCCGGGTGATGACTGCGTCAACCGCAGTAGCACCCGGCCGATGGCTGCGGTCAGCACCTGTTGGGCTCGTAAATTCGATTCGGTGGCTGTGACGTGCGGCTTTGTGCGAGGTCGGCCAAACCAGGGCGGCGACGATCCAGGGTATGGCAGCCTCGTCAGGTGTCGCTCGCCGGCGATGAGCATCCGGTCGGTGCACTCGCGTCGTACAGTGCCGACCCAGCGCTCCGCGTAGGCGTTCGCTCTCGGGGCCTGTGGTGGCGTGCGGAGCACGTCGATCCCCGCGGCGGTGAACACTGCATCGGGCGCCGTTGCATTGTGGAATCGGCGGACGCGATTGACCCGTGTCGGGTCCGCGGTCAGATCGCTTGGGCGAGTTCGGCGGCGACGCGCAGAGCGGGCGGGGCGTCGACGGCGAGTTCGTAGTGTCCGCGACGGAGGTTCTGCGCGAACGCGTGTCCGGCGACGATCACTTGTGCCGTGTTGTCGGTTCGTAGTCCACGCATCGGTCTCAGTCGCTGCTTGAGCCGGCTGTGATCAGCCTCGATCGGATTGTTGGCATACCGTTCGACGTGGTGCCACGCCTGCGGGATCAGCTCATCCAGCACGCCGGGTAGACCGCGGCAGCGTCGGTGACCACCTCGCTGGGCGTCACCTTCAACGTCGACAGCGCCTGCCGGACGAACTTCCGCGCCGCGTCGCCATCACGGCGCACCGAGACCAGCACGTCGACGACCTGCCCGTACTGATCGACCGCCCGGTACACGTGCCGCCACACCCCGTTGACCCTGACGTACGTCTCATTGACATACCACCTATCACCGGGTGAACGGCGGCAGAACCGGGCGGCGTCGGCCAGCAGCGGCGTAAACGCTGTACCCACCGGAAGACCGTGACGTGATCGACCTCCACGCCACGCTCGACCAGCAACTCCTCCACGTCGCAGTGACGCCGGTGCGGCTGCTGACCGCGAAGGTTACCGGCTTGATCGTTCTGTAACCCGCTCGCGACCAAGCACCCCTTGACACGGGACGCGCCCGAAGAGATATTGGGGCAACCAAGCGCTTGTTAGGTTGAGGACTCCTCGCCAGGCCGCACGCAGGAACGACGTGGCGGTAGCGACGTAACGGTTGAGCCCAATTCATTCGTCCCAGTGAGGTAGGGGGTAGACGTGGCCACATTCAGGAGATCGGCGACGCTTGCTGGAGCGCTGATCGCCGCGTTGGTGACGTTCGCGGGCTGCAACAAGAGTGGCTCCGACGCACCGGACACCGGCACGGCGACTGGTAAGCCCATCATCATCGGCTTGGACCAGGACAGCACTGGTCCGGGCGCTTCATACAGCAACATTTCCGGCAAGACGATCCGGCTGGCCATTCAGGACATCAACGACAAGGGCGGCGTGCTCGGTAGTCCGCTGCAGCTCGTGGTGGGCAACGACGAGAGCGACCCGACCAGGTCGCCGGCCGTGGTGCAGAAGTTGGTCAGCGAGGGCGCCAAGCTGGTGCTGATGCAGACGGGTAGCGCGGCAACGGCGCAGGCCAAGCCGATCCTCACCCAGCTCGGCATCCCGGCCATCGCCCCCACCAGCGTGACCCAGACGCTGGTCGACCCGCCGAACAACGAGTTCATCTACATGCTCGCCAACGCGACCGGCGACTGGGCCAAGGTGTACTGCGGAGCGTTCGAGAAGGCCAACATCAAGAAGATCGGCGTGCTGACCGATGACTCCCCGACCATGGCCGCGGTAGACAAGGCGCTGTTCGACGCGATGCCCTGTGTGCAGATCGCAGCGTCCGAGAAGGGTGCCACCGCGGCGTCCGACCTGTCGGCACAGGTGGCCCGACTCAAGAACGCGAACGTCGACGCGGTGATGGTGACGAGCCTCGGTGGCGCGTTCGAGGTGCTCGCGCAGAACACGCTCGCCAGCCAGTTGGCCGCGAAGCCGCGGTTCTCCCTCGCGTCGATCGGCAACCAGCCGGACTCCTGGAAGCTGGCCAACCCGGGCGCCCTCAACGGTTTGGTGTTCATGGGTTCCATCAACAGCCAGAACCCTCGTACCCAGGAGCTCACCAAGTTCCTGAAGGACAAGAACGGCGCCGACTACGAGATCACGGCCTACGATGCCCAAGCCTGGGACACGGTGCACATCGTCAAGCTCGCGATCGAGAAGGCCGGCGGCGCGGACGACCCGAAGAAGCTCAACGAGGCGATCCAGAGCATCACCGGATACCAGGCCTCGTTCGGCCAGGCAAGCTTCACCCTGTCCTACTCCGCCACCAAGCACCTCGGTACGGATGGACTGTGCGGCCTGTCGCTGATCGAGTTCGGCGCGGACAACAAGCCGAAGGGACCGTGGGCGACCTACCAGCCGCTCTGCTGATTGGACCGAAAGCTGGCCGTGGGGCGGACATCCTCCGCCCCACGGTCGTCATCCGTCCTGGTTCAGCGGCCATGACGCAGCACGGCATCGACAGACTCGAGGAAGTGGGTGACCAATGCCGCGGGACGACCAGTTCGAGCAATCACGGGTCCAGGTGACCATGGCCGTTACTGACTGCCTGCACCGGTATGCGAGGGCGGTCGATCGGTGTGACTGGGACTCGGTGCGTGCGTGCTACCACGACAACGCCTTCGATCACCACGGTGCGTACCGAGGAGGGGTCGACGGGCTGATCGAGGACATGAAGGTTCGCCATGCACAACTGGACTCGTCGGTTCATTTCATCACCAACGTCCTCGTTGACCTGCCTGACCCGGGTGTCGCATTAGTCGAGTCCTACTGCCTGTGTTATCTGAGGCGCCGTGAACAAGAAGCCTCCGGCATGCAGCAATTGACGACTGTGAAATGTCGATACCTGGACAAATTCACGCCGGATGCCGTTGGTCGGTGGCGTATCGCCTCCCGCATGGTGGTGTTTGACGAACTGTGTGTCGACGAGATTCGGGACAGCCGGCCACCGGCAGCCACTCGATCGGAGAGGGATCGAAAGGACCCATTGTGGGTCTTTCTTGATCGCGGAGCGGACTGGAACTCAGCAGATTATGCCGCTGGGTCGAAACGCCAGTGACCGGGAGTGCGCTGACCCCCGGCAAGCCCTCGGCGTCGGCCAAGCCCGCCTCCGGCGCTTACGACTCGGCCGGGATTACCCGAACCGGGGTGCCCTGCAGCCATGACACGACGTCTTCCACCACGTGCGAGAAGAACCGCTCGTACATCGGCATCGAGACATAGCCGATATGTGGCGTCAGGACGGTGTTCGGCGCGTCGCGCAGCGGGTGGTCTGCTGGCAACGGCTCGACGGAGAACACGTCCAGCGCCGCGCCGGCGATGGCGGCGTCCGACAGGGCCTCGGCCAGGGCGTACTCGTCCACGATCGGCCCGCGCGAGGTGTTGACCAGATAGCCGCGCGGGCCGAGCAGTTCCAGCTCGGGTCGACCGATCAGGTTCCTCGTGCGTTCACTCAGCTTGAGGTGGACGGTAGCTATGTCGGCGCGCTCGAACAGTTCGCGCTTGCCGACACGCTTCACGCCCACCGCCTCGGCCCGCTCGCTGGTGAGATTCTCGCTCCAGGCGACGACGTCAACGTCGAAGGCCCGCGCGTAGCGGGCGATCCTCGAGCCGATATTGCCCAGCCCGATGATGCCGAGGGTCGATCCAGCCAGCTCAGGACCGATCGTGGTCTGCCACCGCCCTGCCCGCAGCGCGGCATCCTCGGCCGGCACCCGGCGGGTGACCGCCATGATGAGGGCCCAGGTCAGCTCGGCCGTGGTGTGCGGCACGCCGCCAGTTCCGCAGACCACGATCCCGCGGGCATGTGCGGCCGCGACGTCGATCGCCGCGTTGAACGGACCGGTGGTGACCAGGAGGGCCAGGTTGGGCAGCCTGTCGAGGATCGCCGCCGGGAACGCCGTCCGCTCGCGCATCGCCACGACCACGTCGAACGGCTCCAGCCGGCGGACCAAGTCAGCCGGGTCGGTGATGTGGTCGTGGAAGAATGTGACGTCGGCCCGGCCGTCAAGTGGCGTCCAATCGGCGCTCGACCGGGCGACGCGCTGATAATCGTCAAGGACGGCGATCCGGATCGGCATGGCGCGGGCTCCTTCGATTGTGGATCCAGTTCGTCGCGGTGGCGCCGCTGACGTCAACATCCGCTATCGTGTGCGCCTAGCAAGCGCTTGGTTGTGCCATTCTGTTTCGGCTCTCGGGGCGTGTCAAGTCAGGTCGATGCAGGCGGGAATGCCGGTGTCGGCACGTATCATCCACAGTGTGCCTGGGCCCTCGTGGTGGATTACAAAGATTGACTTCCGGTGGGACATCTGCGACCGTGCGATGGTTGTTCCAACCCGGCGCGATCATCGCCGGCGATGATCCGGACGAGGTCTTCAAGATCCCCGCGGTTGTCGGCGCCAACCTGGGAGTTTGACATGTTTGAGACCTCGTCCCTTGCCATCAACTATGAGGGCACGCGGGCCCCATTCGGCGTGAACACCTGTCCCGGTCGGCGTTCGCTCGCCGACGTCGCCGGGCACACGATGGGCCAGGACTGACGTGGCCGACGAGACGCGGATCTGCGTGCTGCCGGCCGCACCGCACTCCGCTCCGGCCGACCGCGACCGGATCGAGGATGCGGTCCGGGCGGGCGGGGGCACGCTCAGCGGGGTGGCCGACGCCGACGGGGTGATCTGGACCGACTGGTCCGACCCGGCCGCTCTGGGCGCCACGCTGCGCGAACACCCGCGGGTGCGCTGGGTGCAGCTGGTCACGTCGGGCGTGGACGCGTTCGGGCCACTCATCACCGATGACCGGGTGTGGACGTCGGCCAAGGGCGCCTACGCCGAGCCGATGGCCGAGTGGGTGCTGGCCACGCTCCTCGCCGGGTTCCGCGGCGTGCCGGGCTACGCCCGCGACCGCCGGTGGGAGCCGCAGCCCACCCGCTCGCTGTTCGGCGCGCGCGTCACGATCGTCGGCGGGGGAGGGGTGACCAGCGCCCTGATCCGGCTGCTGGCGCCGTTCGAGGTGACCATCGACGTGGTGCGCCGGGCTCCGGTGAACGTACCCGGGGCCCGTCGCACCGTGGGGCCGCAGCTGCTCGAGGAGCTCGCACCGCAGACGGACGTGCTGGTGCTGGCGCTCGCCCTGACACCGGAGACGGTCGGGTTGGTGGACGCCCGGTTGCTCGAGCGGTTGCCGGACGACGCCTGGCTGGTCAACGTGGCCCGCGGCCCGCTGGTGGTCACCGATGACCTGACCGTGGCGCTCGAGACAGGACGCCTCGGCGGTGCGGTGCTGGACGTCACCGAACCCGAACCGCTGCCGGCCGGGCACCGGCTGTGGCGCCTCGCGAACTGCCTGATCACGCCGCACACCAGCTGTCCGGCCGAGTTGGCCGCGCCCTTGCTGTTGCGACGAATTCGGGACAACGTCGCGCGGCGGGTCGCGGGGCTTCAACTCGACGGGGTGGTGGATCCGGTTGCCGGCTACTGATTGGGCGGACCTCGAGGCGACCGAGGCAGCCGCCAGGCTGCGGCTGCCCGAAGAGGTGTACGACTACTTCGCCGGTGGCGCCGGCGACGAAACGACCCTGGCCGCCAACGTCGCGAGCTGGCGGCAACGGCTTCTGGCACCGCGCGTGCTGCGTGGCGTGAGTGGCGTGGACGCCGGCGTCGAGGTCCTGGGTTGCCGGATGACCACACCGATCGCGGTGGCGCCGATGGGTCTGCAGCGGATGGCCCACCCCGACGGCGAGATCGCCACCGCGGCCGCGGCGGCGGCGACAGACACCGTCCTCAGTGTCTCGACCTACGCCACCTCCACTGTGGAGGAGGTGGCCGCGGCCGGTGGCGTCCAATGGTTCCAGGCGTACGTGCTGCGAGACCGCGGCCTGAGCCGGGATCTGCTGCAGCGCGCCGCGGCGGTCGGCTACCGCGCCGTGTTGCTGACGGTCGACGCGCCGATCGCGGGCGACCGCCGCCGCGACCGCCGCCACGGTTACCGGCTGCCCACCGGCGCGAACCTGCGGCTGGCCAACTTCCCTGAGAGTGGGCAGGTTTCGGCCAGCTACTCGATCGAACTGGAGAACACCCTGACGCCCGACCTGATCGGCTGGGTCGCCGACGTCAGCGGCCTGCCGGTCGCGGTGAAAGGCGTTCTGCGCGGAGACGACGCGAAGGTCGTCGTCGCAGCGGGGGCCAGCGGGGTCGTCGTTTCCAACCACGGCGGTCGGCAGATGGACGGCGCGGTAGCCACCGCCGACGCGTTGGTCGAGGTCGCCGCGGCGCTGTCCGATACCCCCGCGCACGTCCTGGTGGACGGCGGTATCCGCACCGGTGCGGATGCGGTGCGGGCGCTCGCGCTGGGCGCCCACGCGGTCCTGGTGGGTCGTCCGGTCCTCTGGGCCCTGGCGGTCGGTGGCGAGGCGGGTGTGCGTGGTCTGCTGACCGCGCTGCGCGAGGATCTGCTGCGCACAATGGCACTGTGCGGCGTGTCGTCGGTGGCCGAGATCGGTCCCGACCTCCTGCGCGGACGGGTGGTAGCAGAAGCTCCCGCTCATCGAATGACAGTGCGGCCGCACAAGCGGTTCCCGGGCGCTACGGCCTGAGATTCCCGTCCGCTTCAAAGTGCCTATTCTCTTCGTCGTCAGAGGCGGCACCTTCGGTGGCCTCCAAGGCGGCTCGGAGGTCGATCGCATGCTTGCCGACGAAGCGGAGTGCTCCCCCTCCGCTCGGGCTGCGGCCGGAACTACGCGACCCGCACGGCTGGTGTCGCCGCGCGGGGCATCCCTGCACGACATCACTCAGGAGCGTGCCGACCTCGGCGGAGACCGACCGCACGCAGGGCCGGCAGGTCATGCCCGACACCTGGCACGCGGTTGTGGTCATCGACCCGTCTTCGGGAGCCGGACGCGCGAGTAACGCATCGACGCACTTTGTCGCTATTTGGATAACGACGTGTGTGAGTTCGTCGCCGTATGGCGGTGCACAGGTCGTGCGGGCGTTGGCACAGCGCGCCCCGCGCACTGTCGGGGCTGCGGCGCTGGAGTCTTCTCGGCGCCGCCGCGGCGTATTTCTCATACCGGGAGGACGAGGTCCATGGCGCCCGGTCGTGGCCGGTTCCGCCTGTTTTTCGCTGATCCGTGAAAGGTGAACGATGCGCAAAAGATCAACGCTACGGCTGGCGGTCATGACCGCTGCCGTGGCGACTGTTGTGGCGGCGGGTGGAGCTTCCAGCGCGGCTGGCACGGCGGGTTCCGTGCATGCCTCCGCGGGCGCCGCGGCGTGTGAGCCGGGTGCCGGTGGGACCAGCGCGGCGCGGGTAAGCGGGGGCGCCACCGCCCAGGAGCCGGAGCTGTATCCGAAGAACGAAGCGAACGCCTACGGCGTGATCAAGGATGCGCCGCGCCTACCCAACGGCGGCGTCACCGTGCCCACGATCGTTCACATGATCTCCGACCGCCCGTTCAGCGCGGCTGAGAAGGACAGGTGGAACACGCTGATCGCGGCACAGGTAGCGGTGCTCAATGATTCGTTCTCGGGTCGTACAGCTGCGGACGCATCCGACACGCCGTTCCGGTTCTCGCTTGCCAGCACGACCTGGACAGTGAACAGCGACTGGTACACCGTCGTGCCGGGCAAGAACGAGCGGGACATGAAGCGGGCGTTGTACACCGGCGACTCCCGCACCCTCAATGTGTACGCGGCCAACATCGGCGGCGGGCTGCTCGGCTGGGCGTACTTCCCGAAGGGGTACAACAACGGCCGCGACTACATCGACGGCGTGGTCATGCTCGACGAATCGATGCCCGGCGGGACGGCGGGCAAGTACGCCGAGGGCGACACCCTGACGCACGAGGTCGGACACTGGCTGATGCTCGAGCACACCTTCGCGCACGGGTGCGCCGCGTCCGGCGACTTTGTGGCCGACACCCCGCGGGAGGCCATCCCTCAGTTCAACTGTCCAGTTGGCGCGGACACCTGCGGCGCTCCCGGGCTGGACCCGATCCACAACTTCATGGACTATTCGCAGGACTCCTGCATGAACATGTTCACCGCCGGGCAGGCGGAGCGGATGAGCGATGCCTGGGTGGCATTCCGCGCCGGTGGCGGGACCTAGCCAGGAATTGAAGCCAACAGCAGCCCGCAGCGCACGACCCGGTGCGCTGCGGGCTGCGTCACGTCCTCGGGAACCCGGGCCTTACTCATTCCGGACACCGTCCGCGACGGATGGCTGCCAGCACGGCGTATCGCGGCATTCGTGGACGGCATCTGGAGCAGGCGTTGAGAGATCGCTCAACGCGCCAGCTGTTAGCGGGTGCCCGAGATGTAGTTGGTCAGTGCGGACCGCTCGGTTTCGAGCTCATCGATGCGGTTCTTCACCACGTCGCCGATGCTGACGATCCCTCGCAAGCTGCCGTCTACCACCACGGGCACGTGCCGGACCCGCTGCTCGGTCATGATCCGCATGACGTCCTCGATGTGGATATCCGGCGCGAGCGTGTGCACCTGGGCTGTGTGGACTGCGGTGACCGGCTCGGACAGCACCGCCGGACCCCGCTCGGCTAACGCCCGAACGATGTCGCGCTCACTGACGATGCCACCGACCGAGGTGCCGTCCTGTGAGACGACCACGGCGCCGATCCGGTGCTCTGCCAGCACGCTGAGCAGGTGCCGCACGTCGCTGTCAGGGGTGACCGTGACGACCTGTCCGCCTTTGACTCGAAGTACGTCGCTGATGCGCATCTGCCCTCCCAGAGACCGGGGGCGCGAATGACCAGGTGATCCAGAATTCCAGCGTATAGGGTCGTGGACGACGACGCCTTCGTGGTTCGGTCAAGTCTCAGCAGGTCGGGCCGGCGTGTCAGGTGACTTGGTCGAGTGCGGTCGTGTCGGCGGGGGTGGCGCCGATCAACAGCATCGCCAAGCGGCCCTGGTACGTCCGCGCGGGGTCAGTTCGACGCCCTGGCCGGTATCCAGGGCGTGGCGGCGCTACCGACGCTGCTGCGCGCGTCGGCCCGCGATCTCGATGGCTCCGTTGCGTTGAGCGTTGCCCGGGTCCGTTGCATTAATCGATGCCCTGGTCAGGCAGGGTTGAACGGTGAAGTACTCGAACCGCCGACGTCCAGTCCTGCTACCGCGGTCAGCGTTCGCCGGGTTCCGGTTCCCGCCTGACATCATCATGGTCGCCGTCCGGCTCTCCACCGAGGTGATCACCGACGCTGCGCCGGCGTACCCGGCGGTGCTCGATGAGCTGGCCACGTCGGCGTGGCACCACGTCAAACGCCACGCCAATAACCGGGTGGAAGCCGACCCCAGCCAGCTCAAGCACCGGCTCAGACCGATGCGCGGGCTACAGACCGACCGGACCGCGCAGACGATCATCGCCGGACACGCCTTCATGCAGAACCTCCGCCGCGGACACTACGAACTCGGCATCGACGCCCCACGCGGACTCCGCGTCGCCGCAGCGTTCACCGAACTCGCCACCGCCATCTGAAGACCGGTCGGCACTCGCTTCAACGCGCCCTCCGATCGGGTTCGGTCACGGCGCTTGTCCGCGGTCATGGTCCACGGTGGGATATCATTGACTACCGTAGATGGATAGTGCTGTCCTGTAGTCATGCGACAGGTACTGCGACGCACCGGGCTGTTCGCTGTGGCGACCGCGCTGGCACTGGCCGGTCTGCCGGGCACCGCATCGGCAAGCTCCGGCCCGGCCATCCCCCAGCGGCTGTACGCCCGCAACGGCGCCACCTCTATTGCACTGAGCTGGACGCAGCCCGCCAGCGGCAGCCGGCCCACCTACTTCCAGGTCTACGAGAACGGCGCGGTGGTGGCCCGCAACACCACCATCCACGCGACCGTCGGCAACCTGGTCTTCAACTCCACGCACACCTATACGGTCACCGCGGTCGACCACTACGGCAGGGAGTCCGCGCCGAGCGCCCCGGTCACCCGTACCGCGATCGTCGGCGGCCCGTTCGGCTGCGGCTTGACCGCGCCGAGCGGCCTGGTCGCCACCGACGTCACCGCCTCCGCGGTGTCGCTGTCCTGGTCCAATGCCCAGCCCTACTGGGACCAGCCGGGTACCCTCCTGGTGCTGCTCGACGGCGCGGTGGTCCAACAGACCACATTGGACAGTGCCAGGATCAGCGGCCTGGCGCCGGCCTCCACGCACACGGTGCAGGTGGCCCGCCGCGACTGCAACGGCACGCTGCACCCAAGCGTCAGACTCACCGTCACCACGCTGTCCGGCGGGAGCGCCCGGCCCGCCGCGCCCACCGGCCTCACCGTCGGCGCCCGCACCAACACCTCGATCGCGCTGTCCTGGGCGCCCTCCACTGGTGCCGCGGTCCGGTACCAGGTCTACGACGGCGCCACCCCGGTCGCCGCGAGCACCGCCGCCAGCGCGACGGTCAGCGGCCTGTGGCGGGACACCGGCCACCAGTTCACCGTGTCTGCGCTGGACGCGGCGGGCGGCGAGTCAGCGCAGAGCGCACCCATGGCGACCGCCACCCAGACCTGCGATCCGTCGGTACCTGCGCCGACCGGGCTGACCGCCACCGCGCTGTCCGCGTCCACGATCGCGCTGCACTGGGTGTCCACCGTGGAGGCGACCGGGTTCACCGTGTACGCCAAGCCCTCCGGCGCCGTGATCGCCACCGGGCCGGCGGACTCCGCCGTCATCACCGGGCTGCCATCGGCCAGCACCCGTGGGTACGCGGTCAGCGCGCAGACCGCCGCGTGTGGCTCCTCGGCGCCCGGGAGCACGGTCACCGCCGCCACCCTTGCCGGGCCGGCGGCCCGGCCGACCGCGCCGACCGGCCTGACCGCCAGCGTGCGGCAGAGCGGCGCCTTCACCGGCACCGCGACGCTCAGCTGGACCCAACCGGCCAGCGCGGACCCGGTGACCGGATATCGCCTCTACGAGGGCGCGGCACTGTTCGCCACCGCCAGCGGTACCTCGCTGATGCTGACCCTGCCGTCCGGGCCTACGCACACCGTCATCGTGGTCGCGGTGGACGCCGCCGGCCAGGAGTCGACGGCGGCCGGCCCGGTCCGCTTCACGATCCCGTTCATTCCGCCGCCGTGACGCGGCCGCGGTTTGACAGAGGTGCTACGGGCGGGTAGTTGGGGCCGCGGCCGGTATCAGTCAGGCCGCGCCGCAGACCCGGATCGAGGAGGATGACGCGGCCGGCGCGCGCGATGAGGCTCTCCTGGTCCCGATCGCGTCGTCGGATGTCGAGGTGGTCGAGCTGGTCCGGTCGGTGATCGGTTGGGGGAGCGGGCGTAGGGGCGCTGCGGCGTGCAGCGCGCGGTGGGTCCGATGTTGGTTGTAGAACGTCTCGTACTCGTGGAGCGTGTGCAGCAGGTGGGCCTGATGCACGATAAAGGTCCGGTCGAGGAGTTCGGCTCTGCATGAGCGGACCCGGCGTTCCATGATCGGCTCAGACCGATGCGCGGGCTGCGGACCGACCGGACCGCCCAGACGATCATCGCCGGACACGCGTTCATGCAGAACCTCCGCCGCGGACATTACGAACTCGGCGTCGACGCCCCCCGCGGACTCCGCGTCGCCGCAGCGTTCACCGAACTCGCCACCGCCATCTGAGGACCCGACCGGCACCCGCCCAAACGCGCCCACTGATCGGCAAACGCAACTGTGAGTCTGGGTTTGCGGCTTGAGAGTCTGGAGCCGTGCTCCGGCTGCCGCGGTCTGACCCGAAACGCAACTGGCTCTGTCGATGCCTTGGTGCTGATCCGTCGACCGTCGGCTGCCGGAGTGCTTGCTGTCACCGGACCGGTAGAGCGTGTCCCGATAGGGGCCTTGCTGCGAACAAGCGCACCATCACAGTTCTGACCGCCCCACCGGTCCAGCGATGGCCATCCGCCCCACGAGCCATCGGAAGGACGAACACGCCATGTCCAGGATGCCCCACGCGCGCCCGGCCGGGCACCCCGCCGGGCACCCCGCCGGTCAGCCCGACCCGGACCCGAACCAGGTGATTCTCGGCGTCGGCACGCACAAAGACGTCCACGTCGCCGCGGTCATCACCACCCTCGGCGTCCACGTCGCCGACGCCACCTTCCCGACCACTGCCGCCGGCTACCAGCAACTGCTGACCTGGGCCAGTAGCTTCGGCATCCTGAACCGTGCCGGCGTGGAAGGCACCGGCTCCTACGGCGCCGCACTGACCCGTTTCCTGCGCCGCCACCACATCGCCGTGATCGAGGTCAACCGCCCCGACCGCACCGCCCGCCGCCGCCACGGCAAAACCGACACCATCGACGCCGTCGCCGCCGCGCACGCCGTACTGTCCCAGCGGGCCACGACCACCGCCAAAACCGCCGACGGACCGGTCGAGATCCTGCGCCTGCTCCGCCTCACCCCGAGCTTCCGCGGTGAAGCCCCGCACACAGACA
>NZ_JBHSIU010000090.1:0-1972 GCF_042653625.1 Dactylosporangium cerinum
TCTGCGTCGGGGAGTGCCGCACACCGGTCACTCGTTCGATCACGTCGGCGACCCGGGCCAGGGTCCACATGTCGGTGGCGAAGCCGTGGGTCTTCGGCCCAGCCAGCAACGCCGCCTCCACCTGTTCGATCTGCTCATCGGACAGCCGAGCCCTGCGTCCCAGCCGCGCCGCGCCGACCAACGCCTCCCGGCCACCGGACCGCCACTGGTGGTACCACCGCGACGCGGCCTGCGCCGTGACACCCAACGCATTGACCACATCGACCTGCCGGCAGCCGGCCTCGAACATGTCCACAGCCCGCATCCGCTGCTCCCGCAACGCATCCACGTCGCGAACGACACCACGACGCGGACCGGCTGACCGGGGTGAAGCAGTCATGTCCATGATTGTCTTACCTGTCAACCCGATCGGCCGACAGCGACTCACCGAGAACCCGAAAGATCTTTAACAGCCGCATGCGGCTCAGCACGTCGCGTGGTAGCCGGTGCAGTAACGCCGCCAGGAACGCCCGGTCGCCGTTGTCGAACCGCACTTTCTCGTTGCCCAGCTGGCGCTGCAGCACCATGATCTGATGCCGCAAGACGAGGATCTCGATGTCCTTGTCCCGGTTACTCGTGGGCAGCAGGCGCAGTACCGCGAACACGTTGGTCAGTCCGAGGTAGGCCAGTCGCAGCAGCACGACGGACCATCATGCCGCAGCGAGCACCAGGTACGCGAGAACCCGAACGGGGAACCACGCCAAGACCGTAGCGGCTACGCATACTGGCTCTCACCAGCACGGATGAGTTTTCGGCAGGCGCAGGGCGCCTCGACCACTCGCACGACGCCCGCGCGGTCCCCACCAGCCGGTGAGGTGAGCGCGCGCAGCAGCGACGCCGTGAACGTCGCCAGCCCGCACTGGGTCGGCGGGTACGTGCTCAGCAACCCGTAGGAGATCGTCATCGTCGAAGACCGGCCGACCTGGGGCCGGTATGGACACAGCGGTCGCCGTGCGTCGTTGGCATGAAACCCACCTTTCGTGGCGGGTGCGGCGCCGGACGGCGAGCGCAGAAGGCTACCCGGCGCTGGTCATTCGGTGCGAGCACCATGACGGCGACGATCGGTCGCCGACGACCCGGAGCAGAAATGAATCGAGACGGGTCAACGCTGCCGACCGTAACACGCGGCCGTCAGAACGATCCGGTGCGCGTCTCGCTGTAGGGAGCGAGCCGCGCGCCCACCACGTGGCGGAAGTTGAGCAGCAGCGTCGAGGTCTCGTCGTCACCGAACCGCGAGACCGTCAGCGCGTGCACGGCCTCCTCGGTCATCCACGCGGTGAGATGCTCGGTCGTGAGCTCGGTGCCGTGCACCCGCAGCACAAGCTCCTTCTCCCGGCCCGCGGTCAGCAGGTACAGCAGGCAGGTCGGATGTTCGATCGTCATGGCGCGCCCCTTCGACGAGTCACGATGTCGCGGACCGTCCACAATGGACGCAGGGCCTCGGTCGCCGAGGTCTTGGGCGACACTGTCATCCTACGCCGCTGTGCCGCGCCGAGGGCGGTGCGCCGATGGCCGGGCAGTGGTAGCGTCAGGTCTCTTCGATGCCACCCCGGTCCCCGGTGGCGCCGGCCCGATGACGAGGCGCCGCCGCGAGTGGACGGGAGGCTCCATGACGCACCGCACCCCGGTCGGCCGGGAGATTCCGGCTGCGCTCGCGGCCTCGCCCTGCTGACCTTCTTCGCACCCGGGGGGAGAGAGCTCCCGGGCGGCACCGCAATGCCGCCCGGGAGCTCTGGGATGTCCCCGTGCGAACTCCCGCGTCGATGCGCTGCGGCCGCCGATCACCCCGGTCGGCTGCCATGGCCGTCGAAATGCCGCCGGTCAAGGAAATTGCCAGCGGACACGGCATGCTGGCTCTGGCACAGATTCCGGATGCTGTTGGTGATCTTGGTTGTTTGGCCGGTTCGGGGCGCGTCGCTGCCGAAGCTGAAGG
>NZ_JBHSIU010000091.1:0-79522 GCF_042653625.1 Dactylosporangium cerinum
TCTGCGTCGGGGAGTGCCGCACACCGGTCACTCGTTCGATCACGTCGGCGACCCGGGCCAGGTCCACATGTCGGTGGCGAAGCCGTGGGTCTTCGGCCCGGCCAGCAACGCCGCCTCCACCTGTTCGATCTGCTCATCGGACAGCCGAGCCCTGCGTCCCAGCCGCGCCGCGCCGACCAACGCCTCCCGGCCGCCGGACCGCCACTGGTGGTACCACCGCGACGCGGCCTGCGCCGTGACACCCAACGCATTGACCACATCGACCTGCCGGCAGCCGGCCTCGAACACGTCCACAGCCCTGCGGGTGCCGACAATGTCGTCCGCCCTGGTCACGTCTACTCCGACCACCAGTCCAGAATCTTGCGCTGGTCGATATTCTCGGTATGCGTCCGATCGCCGACGATGACTGGGTGATGATGCCTGCCTGTGCTGCTTCGACTGGCGTACCTCGGCGTGACCAACGCGCTCGCGCTGCTTTGGCTACTCTCCATGAGCGACCAGGCCAAAGTGCGGAAATCCTGGCCCGCCGGCACCATATCGCGGTCCTCGAACGGCAACTGCACAGCGAGAAGATCCTGCATGGAGTAGTCAATCAGGAGGCATCCATGGTGCATTTTTTCGACTACTTCCGCGCTCTTGATGAGGAAGCTGTTGCGGAGCTGATGGCCGCCGCGGGCGGCGGTCCGCTATTGCGAAAGGGGCATCCGCCCGTGGCGGACGTCGTCGAGACCAACTGGATCGACCCCCCTGTAGTCCTCGGAAAGGTGCTGCGGTTTGCCCTCGACGCAGCCTGGGACGTCGACCCCGTCGGGGAACGACACGTCTGGCCCGATGGTGCCGATCAGGACGAAGAGTACGAAGGTCCGTGGGTCAGCACACTCAGTGAGCGCGCTCGGGACACGCTTGCCGAGATACCGGATGACCGGTTGCCGAGCCTGGCCCATCGATGGTCGCGCATTGAGGAGTGGTCCCACTTCAGCGAGTACCCGGAGCCGGAGTACATGCTGTCGGTGCTCGAGAAACTTGTTCGACTGGCACGGAGGGCCCGGATGAACGGGGAGAGGCTCTATTGCTGGAGTTGCCTGTGACAGCGGGGGCGAGGCCCCTGCAGGGGTCAGTATGGATGCGGGCGACCTGCGATTTCGGATCAGTTCGGGTCGCAACGAGCCGCAAGGAGGTGGCTCATGTGTGCGGTTGCTGAGTGCTCTTTCAATCCGACTGGGACGTGGACGTGCGGTTCGCAAACACCGCTGCCGTGCTGCTCTCCGGTGGGAGGTCGCGATCCGCTACGGCGTCGCCCGCACCAGCCGCGCTGGCGGTGCTGGCAGTACTGGCAGTACTGGTGGGTCTGGCGGTGACGTGGGCGGGATGCGGGCGCGGCTGGTCAATGTCGCCGACGGGGTCGTGGCCGCGTTCGGCGTCTACACCGGCCGGAACCGGCTGCGCAGGGTGCCGATGCGGCAGCCGGCCGCGGTCCTGGCCGCGCGGGTGCTGCGACGCGGGTTCCTGCTGTGCACCGCGGAGCTCACGGCGATCGCCGCGATGCCGCACGACATTGCCGTGCCCGGCCTGGACCGGGCCCGCGCCACACCCCGGCCCGCGCCGGTGAGCGTGCCGCCCGGTGGCCGCGGCACGAAGGTCCTCGGCAAGGCCGACGTCGGCGGGCACGCGGTCGCGGTCAACGTCGCTGACAGCCGGCAACACCTGCACGTGCTCGGTTCGACCGGGTCCGGGAAGAGCACCCTGCTGCTCAACATGATCCTGGACGACATCCACGCCCGCCGCGGCACGATCGTCATCGACCCCAAAGGTGACCTCGTCATCGACCTGCTCGACCGGATCCCGGCCAGGTTCGCTGACCGGCTCGTCATCATCGACCCGGATCCAGCCCGACCGGAGCAAAGTGACGTCCACAATGGACGATGGACGAGAAGTACGCAGACAACCGGGTCGTCTCTCAGAATCGGGTTCGACATAGCAGCGCCAATTCCGGCGACAGTCCGACTGGTGCAACCCGCGCCACCAGTCGCTCGGGAAGTCCCCGACGGCGGAAACCGGTCGGCCCAGCCTTGCCGCCCTGCTGTGGCACGCAACCTCATCGTCAACGCAACCCACCTGCCGGAGCCGGAACGGCAGCGGGCCGCCGCCGAGCTCTGAGCCGTGGTCGGCCGTCAACCCTATAACGGCCCCTGGTTGCCGCGCTCAAGTCTTCTCGTCACCACCGCAGTGTGTTCTCATGCCGGGAGGGCGGCGATCCCGCCTGCTTACATCGGAATGTGGAAGGTGAACGATGCGCAGAAGATCAACGCTACGGCTGGCGGTCACGACCGCTGCCGTGGCGACTTTCGTGGCGGCGGGTGGCGGTTCCAGCGTGGCCGGCACGGCCGGTACCGTGCATGCCTCCGCGGGCGCCGCGGCGTGCAACCCGGGTGCCAGCGGGGCGCGGGTGAGCGAGGGCGCCACCGCTCAGGAGCCGGAGCTGTACCCGAAGAACGAAGCGAATGCCTACGGTGTGATCAAGGATTCGCCGCGTCTGGCCAACGGCAGCGTCACCGTGCCCACGGTCTTTCACATGATCTCCGACCACCCGCTCAGCGCGGCCGAGAAGGACCGGTGGAACACGCTGATCGCGGCACAGATGGCGGTGCTCAACGACTCGTACGCGGGTCGCACGGCTGCGGACGCGTCCGACACGCCGTTCCGGTTCTCGCTCACCAGCACGACCTGGACGGTGAACAGTGACTGGTACACCGTCGTGCCGGGCAAGAACGAGCGGGACATGAAGCAGGCGTTGTACGCCGGCGACGCCCGCACTCTCAACGTGTACGCGGGCAACATCGGCGGCGGGCTGCTCGGCTGGGCGTACTTCCCGAAGGGGTACAACAACGGCCGCGACTACATCGACGGCGTGGTCATGCTCGACGAATCGATGCCCGGCGGGACGGCCGGCAAGTATGCCGAGGGCGACACCCTGACGCACGAGGTCGGGCACTGGCTGATGCTGGAGCACACCTTCGCGCACGGGTGCGCCGCGTCCGGCGACTACGTGGCCGACACCCCGCGCGAGGCCATCCCGCAGTTCAACTGCCCGGTCGGCGCGGACACGTGCGGCGCTCCCGGGCTGGACCCGATCCACAACTTCATGGACTACTCGCAGGACTCGTGCATGAACATGTTCACCGCCGGGCAGGCGGAGCGGATGAGTGACGCCTGGGTGGCATTCCGCGCCGGTGGCGGGAAGTAGCCAGGGATTGAAGCCGACGGCCCGCAGCGCACGACCCGGTGCGCTGCGGGCCGCGTCGTGTCCGCAGGGCGGCGGAGAAGCCTTTCACGCGGGGGGACCGGCACCGTGCCGCCCAACACATGCGAGGGCGGCATCGGCGCCGGGGCAAACGGCGCTGAGCATCCCGGTTCCACTGCCGCCGCTGCGGCAGGCATGACCCGGGCGCCATTCGTAAAGCACCTTGCCTTTTGCTCGGCCCCATGCCATCCTGGCTGGACTGGGGATCGTCAAATGCAAATACCTGCTGGTGGGTGCGAGCCCGCCCGCAGGCTGGTGCGTTCTGCGAGAGGACCGTCATGGCCACCTCCTCCCTGCCACGACGACTCGGCGGGGCCCTCACCGGCCTCGGCATTGTCGCCGCCCTCCTGTCCGCCACCACCGCTCCCGCCGCTGCCGCGACCGCTGTCGCGTTCAGCTCGGTCGTCCCGGCCCCAGTCACGGCTACCGCCACGCCCGGGGTCAGCCACGGCATCACCGCGTCCACCACCATCTACGCCGCGCCCGGTTCCGCACCGGCGGCGGCCATCGCCAACCAGCTCGCAGCCCGGCTGCGGGTCTCGACCGGGCTGCCGCTGCCGGTCGTCACCACCGTCGCCGGCCCGGCCGACGGGATCGCCCTGCTGCTCACCGGTGCGCCGCCCAGCGTCGGCGCCGAGGGCTACCAACTCGACGTCACCGCGAGCGCGATCACCATCCGGGCGAACCAGCCCGCCGGGCTGTTCCGCGGCGTGCAGACGCTGCGGCAGCTGCTGCCCGTGACCGCCGACGCGGCGACACTCCAGTCCGGACCGTGGCCGGTGCCGGGCGGGCAGATCGTCGACCACCCGCGGTTCGCGCACCGCGGTGCGATGCTCGACGTGGCGCGGCACTTCTTCACCGTGGCCCAGGTCCAGCGGTACCTCGACCAGCTCGCGTTGTACAAGATCAACGTGCTGCACCTGCACCTGTCCGACGACCAGGGCTGGCGCATCGCCATCAACTCCTGGCCGAATCTGGCGACCTACGGCGGCGGCACGCAGGTCGGCGGCGGGCCGGGCGGCTACTACACCCAGGCGGACTACACGGCGATCGTGAACTACGCGGCCGACCGGTACATCACGGTCATTCCCGAGATCGACATGCCCGGGCACACCAATGCCGCGCTCGCCTCGTACGCGCAGCTCAACTGCGACGGCGTGGCGCCGGCCCGGTACACGGGCACGCAGGTCGGGTTCAGTTCGCTGTGCGTGCCGCTGGAGCTGACGTACACGTTCATCGACCAGGTGATCGGGGAGATCGCCGCGCTGACCCCGGGCCCGTACGTGCACATCGGCGGCGACGAGGCCAGCTCCACCACCGCGGCCGACTACTCGTACTTCATCAACCGGGTACAGCAGATCGTCGCCGCGCACGGCAAGACCGTCGTCGGATGGCACGACGTGGCCAACGCGACCCCGCTGCCCTCGACGGTGGCCCAGTTCTGGGGCACCACCACCAGCAATGCGCCGCTGGCTGCGGCGGTGGCGAACGGTACCAAGGTGGTCATGTCCCCGGCCAACAAGACCTACCTGGACATGAAGTACCGCAACAACACGAGGCTCGGTCAGAAGTGGGCCGGTCTCATCGACGTGAACACGGCGTACGAATGGAACCCGGGCGCCTACCTCACCGGTGCCGGCGAGACCGCCGTGCTCGGCGTCGAGGCACCGCTGTGGTCAGAAACGCTCGTGACCACGGCCGACATCGAGTACATGGCCTTCCCGCGGCTGCCCGCGATCGCCGAACTGGGCTGGTCGCCATGGAGCACGCACAACCTCACCGCGTTCAAGCAGCGCCTCGGTGCGCAGGGACCACGCTGGAACGTCATGGGCATCAACTACTACCACTCGACCCAGGTCACCTGGCCGAGCGGCTCGTAACCGCCGGCGGGGCCGCAACGCCACCGGGCTTGCGGCTCCGCATACCCGTCGGAGGTGCAAATTGTCACGAAATCAGATGATGTATCGGCGTGCGCTGGCCACGCTCCTGCTCACCGTGACCTCGGTCCTGACCATCGGTGCGCTCGGCCCCGGCGGCGCCTCGGCCGCCACCGTGGGCTCCACCGAGCTGACCTCGGGCTGGGCCCTGCGCTCCGCCACCGGCCTGGCCGACACCGGCGCCACGATCTCCCAGGTCGGCTACCCGACCGCCGGCTGGAGCCCGGTCACCCTGCCCTCGACCGTGCTGGCCGGGCTGGTGGCGAACAACGTCTACACCAACATCTACGCCGGCACGAACCTGCAGTCCGTGCCGGACCTGACCGGCCAGGACTGGTGGTACCGCGGCCAGTTCACCGCCGCGGCCGCGAGCCCCGGGCAGGCCTACTGGCTGCGGCTGCAGGGCCTGAGCTATCGCGCCCAGGTCTGGCTCAACGGCACGCAGCTCGACGCGAACGCCGTCGGCACGTTCGTCTCGCACGAATACAACGTCACCGGCGCCATCGTGCCCGGCGCGTTGAACGCCATCGCGATCCGGGTGACCCCGCCGCGGCACGCCTGCGCCGACCTGTCGGTGTGCACCGTCGACTGGAACCCTGAGGCGCCCGACATGAACGCCGGTATCTGGGGCCGCACGCTCGTCGACACGACGGGTCCGGTCGCCGTCCGTGACCCGTACGTCAAAACCGTCCTGCCACTGCCCGCCACCAATGCGGCCGACCTCACCGTCTACGCCGACGCGATCAACGCGACGGCGGCGCCGGTCACCACGACCGTCACCGCCACCATCAGCAAGCCGGGCCAGCCGACGATCACGGCGAGCCAGACCGTGACACTGGCGGCGGGAGAGCGCCGCGAGCTCGTCTTCGATCCCGCCGGCTACCCGCAGCTGCACGTCGTCAACCCCGTGCTGTGGTGGCCGTACCAGTTCGGCAGCCCCGAGCTGTACCAGGTCACGACGGCGGCAAGCGTCTCCGGGGCGGCGTCCGACAGCAAGACGGTCAACTTCGGCGTCCGGCAGTTCACCGACTACCGCACGACGGTGCAGGGCACCTCCTTCGTCGGGTACAAGGTCAACGGCCAGCCGATCCTGTTCCGCGGCGGCGGGTACGTCTGGGACCTGCTGCAACGGTGGGACACCAGGACGAACAAGGCGCACGTCGACTACGTGAAGGGCATGGGCCTCAACACGATCCGCCTCGAAGGGACGCTCGGCAACCAGGAGCTCTATGACCTCGCCGACGCGGCCGGCATCATGATCATGCCGGGATTCGTCTGCTGCAGCGCCTGGGAGAACGACAGCGGTTGGACGGCGGAGCAGACCACCGTCGCCCAGGCATCGCTCAACACCCAGATGCGGGCCCTGCGCGCGCACGCCAGCACGTTCATGTGGAACTACGGCAGCGACCAGCCGCCGACGGCGGCGCATCTGACCGCGTACAAGAACATCGCCGCCGGCCTGCACTGGCAGAACCCGACCGTGGACAACGTCGCGACCTGGTCCAACGCGAACGCGGGCATGAAGATGGACGGCCCCTACAAATGGGAGCCGCCGGTGCTGTGGTGGGACCTCACCCGCCAGGGCTCGGCGTTCGGGACCACCGGTGAGGAGGGCACCGAGGCGCCGCCGCCGCTGGAGAGCCTCTCGCGGTTCCTCACCCCGGCACAGACCTGGCCGGTCGGCAACGCGGCCTGGAACTACCACGCAGGCCGGGGCGGCAGCGTCTTCGACAACACCGACGTCTACACCACTGCCCTCAACCAGCGGTACGGCACCACGACCAGCGCCGCAGACTACTCGAAGAAGTCCGAGGTGATGAACTACGAGAACACCCGCTCGTTCTTCGAGGCGTGGAGCGCCCGGCAGCACACCCAGTCGTTCGGCAGCATCTGGTGGATGCAGAACAACGCCTGGCCGGCGCTGCACTGGAACCTGTACGACTACTACTTCAAGCCGGGCGGATCGTTCTACGGCACCAAGAAGGCCACCGAGCCGGTCCACATCGCCTACGACTACTTCAGCCGCAACGCATATGTCGTGAACTCCACCCTCACCGGCCGGACCGGGCTGACCGCCACCGCCACGGTGTACAACGTCCCGGACCTGACCCAGAAGTACACCACCAGCGTCGCGGTCAGCGCGCCCGCGAACGCCTCCGCGCCGATCTTGACGCTGCCGGCGATCACCGGACTGACGTCGACCTACTTCGTCCGCCTCCAGCTGAAGGACTCCAGCGGCACGACCGTCAGCAACAACCTCTATTGGTACTCCACCACAGCCGACGCGCTGGGCAACAAGAAGAACTGGTACTCCACCAGCGTCAAGACCTACGCCAACCTCACCGGGCTGAACAGCCTCGCCGCCAACACCGGCGTCACCACGGGCGTATCCCGATCGGTCGCCGGCGGGCAGGAGACGGTCACGATCACGTTGACCAACACGAGCCCGACCAACATCGCGTTCTTCGTACGCCCGGAGGTGACCGCCGGCAACGGCGGCAACGAGGTCGTGCCGGTCTCCTACACCGACAACTACGTCTCGCTCTTCCCGGGCGAGTCGACCCAGGTCACGGCGACCTACGCCACCGCCGACCTGGGCGGGCAGCCCGCGTACCTGCGGGTGCGCGGCTACAACGTCCCGACCGTCTCGGTGCCGGTGCCCTGAGGTGGAACCGGGGGCGGCAGGTCAGCGGCCCGCCGCCCCCGGGCCGGGCCGGTGGCCGTCGACGTCAGCGGGCCGGCGCCGTGCGCTCGAGGACCAGGTCGCGCGCGTCGGCCAGGCCGACGGCGAGCGCGCCGAGCAGGACGGCGTCCGTGCCGAGGGTGGAGACCTCGATGCGCGGCGGGCGCAGCGCGACGAGATCGCGCAGCCGCTCGGCGACCGGACCGGTGAGCAGATCGCCGGGCTGGCTGCCGACGCCGCCGCCGAGGACGACCAGTTCCGGGTCGAGCACCGCCGTGATCCCGGCGAGCGCGTGGCTGACGTGGTCGACGATGCGCGACACGGCCGCCCGTGCGGTCTCGTCGCCGGCGCGGGCGCAGTCGAAGACGTCCTTCGCCGTCGCCGCGGTGTGCAGGCCCAGCCGCTGCGCCAGCGCGACCACGCCGTCGGCCGAGGCCACCGATTCGAACATGCCGCGGCGTCGCGCGGCGGGCTGCTCCAGCAGGGGGTCCCCCTCGCCGACCGGCAGGTAGCCGATCTCGCCGGCCGCGCCACGGAACCCGTGGTACAGCTTGCCGTCGATGATGATGCCCATCCCGGTGCCGGTGCCGATGGACACGTACACGAAATGCCGGACGCCGCGGCCGAGTCCGTAGGTCGCCTCCCCGACGGCCGCGAGGTCGACGTCGTTCTCCACCACGTACGTCGAGCCGGCGATGCCCGCCAGCCGTTCGACGCTCCCGCGCCGGTCCCAGCCGGGCAGGTTCGGTGCCAGGTGCAGGGCGCCGGTCGCCTTGTTGTGGATGCCGGGGGTGCCGAACACGGCGAGCGTGATGTCGTCGCGCGTGATGCCGGCCGTGGCGGCCAGTTCCTCGGCGAGGCGGGTGAGCTGCGCGACGAGGTCGCGGGCGCGGGTCCCGCGCGAGGGCTCGTCCTTGCGCGCGACGATCGTGCCGACCAGGTCGGCAAGCCCGACGCGGACGTACGAGCGGCCGACGTCGACGGCGAAGACCCAGCCCGCCTCGGGGCGCACCTCGTACAGCACCGCGGACCGTCCGGCGGCGCCCGCGCGCGTCCCGACCTGGCGCAGGAGCCCGGCGCGTTCGAGGTTGGTGAGCGCGACGGCAACGGTGGGCTTCGACAGCCCGGTCTGCTGGGCCAGTTCAGGGCGCGACACCGTCCCCAGCCGGAAGGTCTCGGCGAAGACGGCGCGCTCGTTCATCACCCGCAGCACGCTGGTCGTGCTGGCGGTACCGGTGGTCTGCACGGGACCAGCGTGCCATACGCATTAAGAAAGGTCATTTATCAATTTTGTAAAGGACCTTGCCACGGGACCGTCGGGTGGCCCAACATGCTCGCAGAACCCTCCGAGGAAAGGTGTCCCTCCGTGAGAGCCAGATGGTTCGTCGTAGTCGTGGCCGTCGCGGCCACAGTCGTCAGCGGGTGTGTCGGCAACACCGGGGACAAGCAGGCCGGCGGGGACGCCCCGACGATCGCGTTGTTCCTGCCGGAGTCCAAGACGACCCGCTACGAGGCGTTCGACCGGCCGCTGTTCGAGGCCAAGGTGAAGGCGCTGTGTGCCGACTGCAAGCTGCTCTACGCCAACGCCGACCAGGACGCCGCCAAGCAACAGCAGCAGGTGGAGTCCGCCCTCGCCCAGGGCGCCGACGTGCTGGTCCTCGACGCCGTCGACGCCAGCGCGGTCGCGTCGCTGGTGAACCAGGCCAAGCAGAAGAAGGTCCCGGTCATCGCGTACGACCGGCTCATCTCCGAGATCACCTACGAGTACTACGTCTCCTTCAACAACGTCCGGGTCGGCGAGATGCAGGGCCAGGCCCTGCTGGACGCGCTCACCAAGGCGGGGACGGTCGACAAGGGCAAGATTGTCATGATCAACGGCGCTCCGACCGACCCCAGTTCGGCCGACTACAAGACCGGCGCGCACAAGGTCCTCGACGGCAAGGTCCAGATCGGCCGCGAGTTCGACACGCCCGACTGGAGCCCGGACAAGGCCCAGCAGGAGATGGAGCAGGCCATCACCGCGCTCGGCCGGGACACCATCGTCGGCGTGCTGTCCGCCAACGACGGCATGGCCAGCGGTGCGATCGCGGCGATGAAGCGCGCCGGCTACCCGACCCTGCCGCCCATCACCGGGCAGGACGCGGAGCTCGCGGCGGTACAACGGATCCTCACCGGAGAGCAGTACATGACCATCTACCTCGACATCCGCCAGGAGGCGGAGAAGTCGGCGGAACTGGCCGTCGCGCTCGCCAAGGGCGAGAAGCCGGCCGCGCCGGCGAAGGTCGCCAACGGCACCGGGGACATCCCCGCGTTCCTGCTCGACCCGATCGCGGTCACCGCGGACCGGATCAAGGACACCATCGTCAAGGACGGCTTCTACAAAGCGTCGGACATCTGCACCGGCCCGGTCGTCCCGGCGTGCACCAAGGCGGGAATCCAGTAGTGCTCGCCGCCTCGAACATCAGCAAACGCTACGGTGCGGTCCAGGCTCTCGACGGGGTGAGCCTGGACCTGCCGGACGGCGAGGTGGTCGCCCTGGTTGGCGACAACGGCGCCGGCAAGTCGACCCTCGTCAAAGTCCTGTCTGGCGTCGTCACCGCGGACGACGGGCTCATCGAGCAGGACGGCCACCCGGTCCGGATCGCGAGCCCGCACGAGGCGCAGCAGCTCGGCGTGTCGACCGTCCACCAGGACCTCGCGCTCTGCGAGAACCTCGACGTCGTCGGCAACCTGTTCCTCGGCGCCGAACGCCGTCGCTGGACGGTGCTCAACCACATCCGGATGGAACGCTCGGCACGGGACCTGCTGTCCTCGCTGGACGTCCGGATCCGTGACATCCGGGTGCCCGTCGCGATGCTGTCCGGCGGCCAACGGCAGTCCGTCGCCATCGCCCGGGCGCTCATCGGCGAGCCGCGGGTCGTGATCCTCGACGAGCCGACCGCTGCGCTCGGCGTCGAACAGACCGCGCAGGTGCTCGACCTGATCCGCCGCCTGCGCGACCGGGGACTGGCGGTGCTCGTCATCTCCCACAACCTGGCCGACGTCCGAGCGGTGAGCGACCGGATCGTGGTGCTCCGGCTGGGCCGCAACGCCGGCGAGTTCGGCACCGCGGCGTCCACCCCGGAGGCCGTCGTCGCCGCCATCACCGGAGGCACCGTATGACCGCCGTGAACGAGCGCCTCACCGGCCTGCTGCACAAGCCCCTCGAACCGCTCCGCGCGGCCGGCCGCACCGACGTCGGCGCGTGGCCGGTCATCGGCGGCCTGATCCTGATCGCAGTGGTATTCGGATCCCTCAACGAGCACTTCCTGTCGGCGGAGAACCTCACCAACCTGGCCCTGCAGATGGCGGCCACCGGCACCATCTCACTCGGCATCATCATGGTGATCCTGCTCGGCGAGATCGACCTGTCGGCCGGCTCGGTCAGCGGCCTGTGCGCGGTCGTCATGACGATCCTGTCCGTGCGCCACGGCTGGAACCCGCTGGTCGCGGTCGCCGCGGCGCTCGGCTGCGCCGTGCTGGTCGGCCTGCTGCACGGCTGGATGTTCACCAAGCTGCGGATGCCCTCGTTCGTCGTCACGCTCGCCGGGCTGATCGGCTGGCAGGGCCTGATGCTGTACCTGCTGGGCCGCGGCGGGACGATCAACCTGCCGTTCGACGGGTTTCTCGCGCGGTTGAGCGACACCTGGCTGCCGCCGTGGGCCGGCTGGCTGGTGGCCGCGCTCATCGTCGCCGGCTGGAGCGCCGGCGCACTGGTCAACCGGCGGCTGCGCCGCGAGGCCGACCTGCCGGTCACCTCCGGCCGGTGGCTGACCCTGCGGCTGGCCGGCCTGGCCGCCGTCCTCGCGGTGGTGGTGCTGGTGTTGTCGGCCGACCGCGGGGTGCCGCTGCTGCTCGTCATCTTCGGCACCCTGGTCGTGTGCCTGGACCTGATGCTGCGGCACACCGTCTTCGGCCGTCACATGTACGCGGTCGGCGGCAACGCCGAGGCGGCGCGCCGGGCCGGTATCGACATCACCCGGATCCGTGTCCTAGCGTTCATCGCCGGGTCCACCCTGGCCGCGTTCGGCGGGATTCTCGCGGCCAGCCGGCTCGCCGCGGTCAACCAGAGCTCCGGCGGCAGCGACACCCTGCTCATGGCGATCGCCGCGGCGGTCATCGGCGGCACGTCGCTGTTCGGCGGCCGGGGCCGGGCCTACGCCGCGCTGCTGGGGATCCTGGTGATCCAGTCGATCACCAACGGCATGCTGCTGCTCAGCGTCGACTCCTCGGTGCGGTACATGGTCACCGCCGCGGTACTCGCCATAGCCGTGGCGATCGACTCGCTCGCCCGGCGGGGGCAGCCCAGGTGACGCGGCACGTACTGGCGATCGACTTCGGTGGCACCAAGGTCGCGCTGGGGACGGCGGCCGTCGACGCGCCCGACGGCCGCCCGCACACCATGATGCGCCTGCCCACCCAGGGCGCCGCGGGGGCGCTGCAGGTCGTCGAGCGCACCCTGACGGCCGCGCGGGAACTGCTCAGCACCCCGGCAGCGGTGGGGGTCTCGACCTTCGGCGTGGTCCGCGACGACGTGATCCGCCTGGCCCCGAACGTGCCCGGATGGGACGGCATGGCACTGCCCCGGCTCCTGCGTACCGAGTTCGGTGACACCCCCGTCGCGATCGACAACGACGTCAACGCCGGCGCCGCCGCCGAGCTGCGCTGGGGAGCCCTCCGCGGCGTCGACGTCGGCCTCTACGTCAACCTGGGCACCGGTCTGGCCGCCGCACTGGTGGCCGGCGGCCGGGTCCTGCCCGGTGCCCACGGCGCCGCGGGCGAGATCGGCTACCTGCGCGACTCCGCCTCCGCCCCGGCCTTCGCCGACGGCCACGCCCCGCTGGAGGAGGCGGTCTCCGGCAGCGCCCTGGCCCGCCGTGGCTCAGCGCTGCTCGGCCGGGAGGTGACCGCCGCCGAACTGTTCGACCTGCACGCCGAACCCGGCGTCGGCGAACTGCTGGACGAGGCACTGGACACCCTGTCCCGGACGATCGCCAACCTCTGCGTCACCCTCGACCCGCAACGCGTCGTCATCGGCGGCGGCTTGATGGGTGCCGCCCCGCACATCCTCCCGCGGGTGGCGACAGCCCTCACCCGCTCGGTGCCCTTCCCGCCACATCTGACGACCGCCACCTTCGTCGACGACGCCCCGCTCGTCGGTGCCCTAGCCCTGGCCCTGGCCCTGGCGTGATCCGATCGGGGTAGGTCCCAAGTGGTCCCAAGCTGAGCGCGGTCCAGATCACGATGGCCGGTCTTCAGAAGCCAGCAAGAAGGCCGTTGACCTGGGACTACACCCCGTGTCAACGGCCTTCGAACACTGTCGGGACGGCGGGATTCACGGCGGTCAAGAGGTACGCGGGCAAAGGCGGGCACCACCGTGCGGTTACGGTCGAGCGACCGTCGACGCTGGAAGGGACCGCCGGCTCATGCAGACACCCCCGGGTCCGCCCGTGCGGACACGGTCGCTCGTCGCGGCCGGGGCGCTCGTCGCGGTGCCGGTCGCCGTCGTCCTGCTGGCACTCACCGCATTCTCCAGCTCACCGAACGGTCACGTGCGGCTGACCGCGCCGCAGACCGGGGCCGTCCCGGCGAACGCGCTCGTCAACACGGGGTTCGAGGACGGCACCCAGGGCTGGAAGGCGCAGGGCGGCGGGCAGGTCCGCCCGTCGACCACGGCGGCACACGGCGGGCAGCACAGCATGCTCGTCACCGGCAAGGACGGCAAACGGCCCGGTGCGTCGCTGGACCTCGCCGGGGCGAAGGCGGTCTCGGTGCGCAGGCGGGTGATGTTCTGGCCCGCGGTGATAAGCATCTGAGCGGCATGGACCGGGCCGACGCCTAGCAACGCCAGGGTTTTCGGGGCTGCGCGTTTGACCAATGTGGACAGTTGCGCATCGAGTGTTGCGATCTCCTCACCGAGGGCATGGATGCGTCGAGCGATGCTGCGCAGCGCTGTGCGTGCCGCCTGTGCGGGTTCGGCCAGACGAGCCTGATCGGGGCGCCATCTGACGCACTGGCCGGCTTTACCCGGCAACGTTTTGGCGGTCAGCGTTTGACGCACGTCGGCGGGCGCGGTGACGATGAGGTCGTCGAGTTGGTTGAGCGCGGCGGTGCGAGCCTGCACGGCGCTGGCGCGGGCCAGGTGCAGCTGGCGGATCGCCTCCACGATGCCGGTCGTGTCCTTCGGGACCGCGGTGCATTCCCCGGCGAGGACTTTCCGAGCGGCGGCCTCGGCGTCAATGGCATCGTTCTTGCCCCGTCGGACGCGAGTGTGGGGGTGTGGGCGGTTGAGCTCCACGACTTTGATGCCCGCGGCGCGTAGGTGGCGGGTCAGGCCGGCGCCGTAGGGACGACGAGAGACTCACGCCCAACACGTCCTCACCGCCGCCGGCACCAACATCATCCGACTCGCCCAACACCGGCCGGACCCGCGTCGACGACCACGGAGCCGTCTTCAACAACTCTTCCGCGCCATGACCGACGACTGAATCCAAGATCACCAACAGCATCCCGTCTCTGTGCCAGAGCCGTTCGTTCCAGCCCCTCAACGGCCGCAGCGACCGGTAGCCGACGGCCACGATTGAGGATCTTGCAAGGGTTGATAGCTTCGTGTTGTGACGGGCTGGGCGTTGGCGGTCGATTTCGGTACGTCGAACACGGTGGCGGTGTTGCGTCATGGCAACAAGCCGGGTGAGGCGGTGTTGTTCGACGGGTCGCCGTTGCTGCCTTCTGCGGTGTTCGCGCAGCCGGGCGGTGGCCTGTTGACTGGGCGCGATGCGATCCACTCCGCGCGGTTGGCGCCGGAACGGTTCGAGCCCAACCCGAAACTTCGGGTCGACGACGGCACTATCCTGCTGGGTGATGAGGTCTCGGTAGTTGAGGTGTTCGCTGCGGTGCTCGGTCGGGTGGCCGACGAGGCGCAGCGGATCGCTGGCGGTCCGGTTGGGCGGGTGGTGGTCACGCACCCCGCGGGCTGGGGGCCACGCCGGCTCAGCGTCCTGCGGCAGGCTGCGGTGCGGGCCAGGATCGGCGAGATCGGACTGGTCGCCGAACCGGTGGCGGCGGCTCGGTACTTCACGCAGCGCCACAGCTCGCAGCCCGCCGGCCGCCCTGTCAACGGGCCGGGCGCGGCGATGCCAGTCGTGGTCTACGACTTCGGCGGCGGCACGTTCGATGTCTCGGTGGTCGCCGGCACGAGCGTCCTGGCCAGTGAAGGGCTGCCCGACGCCGGGGGGTTGGACATCGACGCCGCGCTGATCTCCTACCTGGAGGCCACCTACCGCCAACGCGATCCGGCCGCGTGGGACCAACTACGCCACCCCGACACACCCGATACCCGGCGCGCCTGGCGGCAACTGACCGACGATGTCCGCACCGCCAAGGAGATGCTCTCGCGCACCGCACAGACCTTCGTCCACATCCCGCTGCTCAGCGTGGACGCGCCGATTAGCCGGGAACAGGTCGAGGCCATCGGTGTCCCGCTGATCACGCGCACCATTACCGCCACCAAGGCCGCCATCACCACCGCTGGGTTGTCCCTGCCGCCAAGGGGGCCCGTCTTTCTGGCCGGTGGTGCCTCCCGCATGCCGCTCGTAGCCACCCTGCTGCACCGGCAATTCGGGACCGCCCCCATCGCCACCGGGCAGCCCGAACTGGTCGTCGCTCGTGGCGCTCTGCTCATCCAGCCCGATGCCGATCCTGTCGCCCAGCCGGCGGCCGCAGCCAGTACGCACACCGGTTCCGACGTGTCGGCTCCTACGGCTCCGGCAGCCGCCTCCCAGCCATCGGTATCAACCACACAGCTCACACGAGAGGCGACGGTCATCGCTGCGGGCGGACGTCGGCCGTCCCGGCAGATGATCAGCTCACCGAAACTCCCCGCACGGGTACGTATCACGGCCGTGTTGCTCACACTGTTCACGTTCGACGGCGCGGCAGCGCTGGACCTGGTGCGGCCCTCGACGCTGTTCGAGATCGAGCCCTTGTACATTGCGGCGACCGTGGTGATGGTCGGCAATCTGGTGTGGTGGGCCGTCCTGCTGGGTGCACTGTTGTCACGGCCGCCGCAGCCGTGGGTGCGGATCGCTGTCACGGTCACGGCTCTGCTGTGGGTACCGTGGTTCGTGTTCGTGGTGTGGATGTCGAGGGACTATCTGGTGACGCCCTTCAGCCAAGGCGTTGAGGAGGACCGATGGACATTTGATCTGTCTCTGGTGCTGCTGACGGTGATCGCGATCCCGCTCGCAGCGCTAACGCCCCTGATGCTCATCAGCCGAGACGTGACCGCCTACCTACGTCAACGCCCCACCGCCGGTTGACCCGCCGCTACGAACGCAAAGCCGGGCATTTCCAAGCTTTCGCTGACCTCGCAGCCATCCTCATCTGCCACCGCCGACTCACCAAAATCACCAAGTGAGACACCCTCTAACCTTGTCTTTTAACCCTGGTCGATGCTTCGCGCGCTGGATCTGTTGCTGCTACGGCGTGTCGGGGTGACGAAGACGGTCGTTGTCTGCACTCTTCGTGCTTGTCGAGAACGCGAAGAGGAAACAACGACCGCTGAGGGGGAAGTGTGCCAGGTCCGCTGGTGGCTGGCGAGCTTGCGCGTGTTCGGGAGTGTCTGGCGGAGTTCCGCCAGGAGTTCTACGGCTGCCTGACATTGCGGGCGGACGCGTTGTTCGAGCTCACCGATGCGATCCTGTGCGCGCCGGGGCCGGTGACGTCGTTGCCGGAGTTGTCCCTGGCCTTCGTGCACCGCCGCGGGCACGGCGCGCTCTATGACGGCCTCGCCGGAGGTGCCGTCGAAGTGGACCGGTTGCGCACGGCGTTAACCGGGCTGAACCTGCCCCGCGACCGGGACGGCCGGTTGTGGCTGGCGGTGGACGTGACGCCATGGCCGCGCCCGGACGCCGAATGCTCACTGCCCCTGCGTGAACGCAGCTACATGTGCACCGGCTGCGGCGTGGTCCTGGACCGCGACGTCAACGCCGCACACAACCTCGCCGCCCTCGCCGCGAACCCCGCGAACACAGCGGGCACAGCGGACATGGGCGCGGTCGGGGTGGTCTCCGCCGGGAGTGGCCCGGTGGCAGGACGGGGAGCCAGCCGTCAGTCCCACTCCGGTGGGCAGGAGGCGAAGAACCGTCAACCCGGCACCGCACCAGCGGATCAGACCGGGACCGTCCCGTCGCAAGACAGGGCTACCGCATGAGCGCCAATGAACACTCATCGGTAACGGCAGTCCCGTGCTGGTGCGCCTTCCTGACGGGCGCATCGTCTACAACGCGGCCGGCAGCGGCAGCGTCTGGGTGAACGCCAGCGGCAGCAGCACCGGCGCGTGGCTGCAGTACCAGATCCCGGTCGCGTCCGGATACAGCCGGAACCTGCAGTACGTGTCCGGCACCGGCCGGGTCGTGATCGTGCGCGCGCCCTGGGGCACCGGTCCGGTCAGCTTCGCCGAGGTCGACCTCGGCAACTCCGCCGGCGCCTACTACTCCCTCGTCAACCGCAAGACCGGGCAGGTGCTCAGCACCGACGCGAACAAGACCCAGGACGCAAACCGGCTCCGTTGCGTTGAGCGTTGGCAAGATCGAGGCAGACTTGAGCGGTGAAGTCATCGATCCGCCCGAGCTTGTGGCTGCCGCCGAAGTCGGCGTTCGCTGGCTTCCGGTTCCCGGCCGAGGTGATCGTCGTGGCGGTGCGCTGGTATCTCGGTCAGAGCAGTCCGGCAGATCGAGGGAACGTGACGCGCATGGGCCCGGAGGTCACGTACACCCGGGCCCAGCTCTCACGGGCCGAGCCACCGGCGGGTTTCCCTGTGAAGCCATACGATGCCGGGATGCTGCTGACCGACCACCTGATCACCGTGCCGCTCGACCACGACCACGCGGACGGGCCGACCATCGAGGTGTACGCGCGGGAGATCGCCGCCGCGGACGGACGCGACCGGCCGTACCTCGTCTACCTGCAGGGCGGCCCGGGCTTCGAGGCGCCGCGACCGTCGGCCCTGCCGTCGTCGCCCAGCTGGCTCGAGCGGGCGCTGCGGGACTTCCGGGTCATCATGCTCGACCAGCGGGGCACCGGCCGTTCCACCCCGTACGGTGATCCGGGCCCGGACGCCGCAGCGGACGCACAACGACTGGTCCATTTCCGCGCGGACGCCATCGTGCGGGACGCGGAATGCCTGCGGGAGCACCTGGGCGCCCGCCAATGGAGCGTGCTCGGCCAGTCGTTCGGCGGCTTCACCGCCCTGCACTACCTGTCCGTCGCGCCGGACAGTCTCCGTGAGGTGCTGTTCACCGGCGGGCTGCCACCGGTCGGCCGGCCGGTCGACGAGGTCTACTCCGCCACCTTCGACGCGATGCGCGTGCTGAACCGGCGCTACCACCGCACGTACCCTCAGGACGCGGCCCGGCTCCGGGAACTGCTCGACCGCTGCGACGCGGGTGACATCCGGACCCCCGGCGGCGAACCGATCTCCCGCCGGCTGATGCGCACCATCGGCCACCAGCTCGGCGGGCACGGCGGTGCGGAGAGCGTCCACCACGTCCTCGAACTGGACTTCAGCTCCCCGGCGTTCCGGCACGACGTCACCGCGCTGCTGCCGTTCGACGCCCGCAACCCGCTGTATTCGGTCCTGCACGAGTCGAGCTACGCCGACGGCGGGGCCACCCTTTGGTCGTCCGAACGCGTCCAGCCCGACGACTTCACCGGCGACTCCGCGCTGCTCACCGCCGAGCACCTGTTCCCCTGGCATTTCCAGGACACGCCGGGCCTGCAGCGGTACCAGGACGTCGCCGCCGTCCTCGCCGAGCACCCGTGGCCACGCCTCTACGACGCCGAGGTGCTGGCCCGGGTCGACGTGCCCTGCGCCGCCGTGATCTACGCCGACGACCCGTTCGTCATCCGGCAGTTCTCGGAGGAGACGGCCGACCTGCTGCCCGGCATGCGCCGGTGGCTCACCGACGAATACCTCCACAACGGCCTGCGCGCCGACGGCAACCGGGTCCTCGACCGTCTGCTGACCCTGGTCCGCGGCTGACCCGCGTCAGCTCACCACGACGACGACCTTGCCCAGTGCGTGTCCCTCGCCCACCCGGGCCAGCGCCTCGGGCACCTCGTCCAGGGTGAAGGTGCGGTCGACGTGAATCTTGAGGTCACCCGCCACGCACCGTTCGGCCACCGGCGCGAAATGCGCCGGTCCCTCCTTGACGGCGAGCACCCCGAGCCGTCGACGCGTGAGCAGACCGGCCAGCGAGCCGACGGTCAGCACGCGAAGCAGCGTCGGCACCGATCCACCGACGCACCGGTAACGGCCGCCGGGCGCCAGTGCCCGGCGGTAGGCGAACACCGACCGGTGCGCCACCAGGTCGAGGACGAGGTCGTACGGGCCGCGCCGGGTGAAGTCCTCGCTGCGGTAGTCGATCACCTCGTCCGCCCCGACCGATCGCATGAAGTCCAGCTTGCCGGCGTTGTCGACACCGGTCACGTGCGCACCGAGCCGCTTGGCGATCTGGATCGCGAACGCACCGGAACCTCCACCGGCCCCGTTGACCAGGACCCGCTGCCCGGCTCCGGCACCGCCGGTCCCCTGCCAGGCGATCACCCCGGCCTGCGGAATGGTCGACGCCTCCACGAAGGACAGCGCCGCGGGCTTCGTCGCGAGCACCGACTCGGGAGCGATCGCGTGCTCGGCGAACCCGCCCTTGAGCCAGAGATTGTCGCCGTACACCTCGTCACCGGGCCGGAACCGCGTCACATCCGGGCCGACCGCCTCGACCCAACCGGCGATGTCCGAGCCGAGTGTCGGGCGGGCCGGCGCACGCAGCCCACCGATGCGCGAATACAGCGGCGTGCCGCGCAGTGTCTCCCAGTCGCTGAGATTGACCGACGTCGCCGCGATCCGGACGAGCACCTGCCCGGCCGCGGGTGCCGGCGTGGGAAGGTTTTCGATCCGCAATACGTCCGGGGGCCCGTAACGGTCGTAGACGACTGCTCTCATCGGCGTCACTCCAGCTCTCCGCTCGACAGCGGCAGGTCCGGTGTCCACCCCATCTGTAGCACGCCGCGCCAAGCCGCCCTCCGAGGGGCCGTGACGTGTCAGAGCGCGATCGGGCGGTGGCGCAGGATCGCGTCGGCGATGGCGGCCGGGGAGGCGTCGGCGAGGTCCGGCGGCGGATGGAGGACGAGGTCGGCCGCGCCCGGGTGGGTGACGTTGGTCTGCAGCAGCAGGATGTTGTACGGCTGGTCGGCCAGGTCGCCCTCGATGATGCGACGGACCAGCTCGGTCACCTCCGCGTGGGTGATGTCCTGGACCCGCGGCCACGCCGGGCGGGCCGCCTCGAGGGCGAACTCCTCCAGGTCGCGCCACTCCCAGAAACAGACGAAGTCCGCCACGGTGTAGGCGTGGCCGGTGTCGGCGTTGAAGGCGCCGATCGCGGCATCGGTCGGCGCATCGGAGATGCGTTCGATGGCGGCGGCCAGCGACGCGAGGCGCTGCGGCGGGACCACCGGCGGCGTGAGCTCCGGGCGCAACATCACGCGCGGGCCCCGTCCTGCTGGCCGGCCTGCACCGTGCCCGTCCCGATCACACCCATCGCATGATCCTACGGCCGCGGGGTCGCCGTGACCGAGGAGCCTGACGCCTGCCACCCTCTCAGCGGTCGGTGCTGAGCCGCGCGTGGACGTGCATGTCGTGCCAGCCGTCGGCGTGCAGCATGTGCCCGCGCAGCGTCCCCTCGGCCGGGAACCCACCTTCGAGCGCGACGCGGCAGGACGCCGGGTTGGCGGTTGAATGCAGCAGGAACACGCGGTGCAGTCGTAACGTCTGGAAGGCCCAGTCGGTCAGGGCACGGGTGGCGCGGGCCGCCACGCGAGCGCCGCGAGCGGCAGGCACGACCCAGTACGAGACCTGCGCTTGAGCGGCGAACAGCGCGAGCGTGCGCAGGCTCGCCTGACCGATCGCCTGGTCATCGCCGGTGCGCACGATTGCCCAGCCGGCGTCGGTCTCGGCCTGCCATGCGGTGGCCCAGTCATCGATCCACTGCTGGACTTCGTCGTCGCCGTCGATGCTGCGCATGTGCCAGCGCTGAATGTCGGGCGTGGTGAATGCCGTGCGGACCGGATCGGCGTCACCGGCGCGCCACGGGCGCAGCCTCAGCTCGTCGTCGACGGCTATCTCCGGCTGAGCGAGGGCGCGCAGAGCCCCGGCTGGAAGCGCGGGATCGACCAGGCGCGGCACATCGACCACCGTAGCGGGCGAGCCATCCGTCCGGTAGCACACCGATCCGACACCGATGAATCCTCGAAATGGAACCGATCGCGGCTGCTGTGCGCCTGTAAGAGGTGACAGTGTTCTCCGAATCGGTCGTTCGGGACGACTTCGACGCGCTCTACGCGGCGCAGTTCGCCCCGATGGTGCGGCTGGCCTGCGTGACGACCGGCAGCGTGCCGGCGGCGGAGGACGTCGTGCAGGAGGTGTTCCTGGCCTTGCTGCACCGTCCGGACGTCCGCGAACCGACCGCGTGGCTGCGGCGCGCCGTCGTGTCCAGGTGCACGTCCTGGCTGCGTCGTCGACGGCTGGAGCACCGCCACGCCGGGCAGCCTGAGCCTGAGCCGCTCGTGCCGCTCGGGCCCGACGCGATCGCCGTCCGCGCCGGCCTTGCCCGGCTGCGTCCGCGGCACCGGGCGGCCATCTTCCTGCGCTACTACCTCGACCTGTCCGAGGCCGAGATCGCCGCCGCCCTCAACTGCCGACCGGGCACTGTCAAGTCCCTGCTGCACCGGGCCCACTCCGCACTGCGGGAGCACTTCGATGACCATTGATCCGCGCCTCCGTGCCGCCGTCCACGAACTCGTCGAGGCGATCCCCGTGCCCGCGCTGGCACCACTCGTCATCCGGCCGGCGCCTCGCCGGTCGTGGCGGCCCGTGCTCGTGTCTGCCGCCGTCGTGGTGCTGCTGCTGGCGGTCGGACTGGTGCGCTTGCCGACGTCGCCGGGCGTGCCTGCCGCCGGTCCCGCCACGCTGCCACGCGTCTTCGCCGACCATTCCTACTTCACGGCCACCGTCTCCGCGGCACCTGCGGGGCCCGCTGTCGCCATCTATGCGTACGGGCAAGGCGACCTGCCCTTCCAGACCCCGCAGCTCATCGCCGTCGGGGTGGACGGGCGCAGCTACCGCGAGATCGACCTCGCCAGCCAGCGCGGCAGGCCGGTCGACGCCCCGCTGCTGAAGTCACCGGCGGCGCCCGTGCTGCTGTCCCCCGACGGCGTCAGGGTCGCCGTCGCCGACGCCCGTGGTCCGGTCCACGACGTGGCGATCGTGGACCTGAACACCGGCCGCACCCGCAGCTACCCGGTGCCGGCCGGCTCAGCGGTGCAGCTGCTCGCGTGGTCCCCGGACTCGAAGCGGCTCGCGTACGCCGTCGCGCCGTACCGGGCGGACAGCCACGGCGACCCGCGGGTCGCGCTCGCCGCCGACGGTGAACTGGCGGTGCTCGACCTGGCCACCGGCGTCACGTCCACGGTCGCCGGGCAGCGCGGGGTGCTCGACGCGGCGTACTCCCCCGATGGAGGAACCCTAGCTGTCCAGGTCGGCACCGAGCTGCGCGCGCTCGACGCCGGTGGTGGCAGCACCGTCGTCCCGCTGCCGGACGGGCACCGGCTCGGCGGGCCGGCCGCCTGGTCGCCCGACGGCCGCCGGATCGCGCTCTACCGGGTGGCCGCGGGCAGCCCGGCCTGGGCGACGGGGTACTGGTCGCCGGACGGGTTGGCGGTCCTTGACCTGCCCACCAGGGTGTCGACGCCGCTCGACACGAACGCGACCGCGATCCTCGGTTGGCAGCACGCCGAGCTGTTGGCCAGCAACGGCACCGCGATTGTGGCGGTGCCGCCGGCCGGACCGGCCCGGATCCTGGCCCGCCTCCAGCCCGGCAACGACCACTGGATCGACACGGTGCAGTTGGCGACCGCCCGCACCGGCGACCTGCAGGTGCGCGACACCGGCGTCGATCGGGGCCCGTGGCCGTGGCCGTTACGGGTGCTGACCCTCGGGCTGCTCGTCCTGGCGGGCGGGGTCGTGCTCGTGGTGCTGCGCCGCCGACGGGCCGGGTGACGCCGTGCCGGTCAGGGGTCGCCCCGGATTTGACCGCGGCGCCCCCGTCCTGCAGTGCGACGATCCGCTGCCGATGCAGTGCCACCTTGGTACCCCCCACCGTCTCTCTATCAGTGCTAAAATCGCCCTATCACTGATAGAGAGACGGAGTTGACAATGACGACCAAGCGCTCGTTCCGCGCCCTGCTGCACCGGGCGATCCACCGCCTGCCCGGCGTCCCCGCGCATACCGAACAGCCGGGCGGGCACCAGGGCACGTCGGTCCACAGCCACGCCGGCGCCCCGCAGCCTGGCCACGGGCGGAACCACTCGCCGGCCCGCCCGCCCCGGTTCATGCCGGCCTGGCAGCGCCGGGTCGCGGGCTTCTTCGGCCGGGAGGTGTGATGAAGGCGGCGGTGTTGCACGAGATCGGCGGCATCCCCCGCTACGAGGACTTCCCCGATCCCGTGGCCGGCGCCGACGAGGTGATCATCGAGGTGAAGGCGGTCGCGGTCGAGACCGTCGACAAGCGCATCGCGGCCGGCACCCACTACGCGAGCCGGCAGTACACCGCCCAGTTGCCGGCGATTCCCGCCTTCGACGGCATCGGCGCACTGCCAGACGGCACCCTCGTCGGCTTCGGCAACCCGCGCCGGCCCTACGGCGCGCTTGCCGAGAAGACCGTGGTGCCCAAGGGCGCCTACATGCCGATCGCGGAGGGTATCGATCCGGCGATCGCGACCGTGCTGGGCACGGCGATCACCGGCATGTCCATCAAGACCGCCGCCGGCTTCGTGCCGGGCGAGACCGTGCTCGTGCAGGGCGCGACCGGGGTCGCCGGGCGGCTCGCGGTGAAGGTGGCCCGGCTGCTCGGCGCCGGGCGGATCATCGCGACCGGCCGCGACGACGACCAGTTGCGTGAGGTGCGGGCCCTGGGCGCCGACGAAGTGATCAACACCGCCGTTGCGGACGAGGCACTGGCGCAGGCCTACCTCGACGCCAAGGGCGACGGCTACGACGTCGTGCTGGACTACCTCTGGGGCCGGCCGACCGAGGTCCTGCTGCGATCGCTGATCCCGCAGACGTTCGCGTTCCCGAGACCGACCCGGCTGGTCCAGATCGGCGAGTCAGCCGGCGCCGGGCTCGTGCTCGCCGCGGAGAGCCTGCGCACCTCCGGGGTCGAGATCTGCGGGGCGGCCAAAGGACTTGGCCCGCAGACGATGCAGGAGGTGTACGGCCAGGTCGTGGCATGGGCGCAGTCCGGCGAGCTGACCTTCGACGTGGTGAAGGTCCCGCTGAGCGACATCGAGACCGCCTGGCAACGCACCGATCTGCGGGGCAGCCGGCTCGTCGTGGTGCCGTGACGGACCTTCAGATGTACGCGCCGTCCGTGCCCGTGGCGTTGACCGTGGCGCAAGCGACGGTGGCGTGCGGCGGTGCCGACGTGGCGCGGGCGAGGATGCCGGTCACGGCGATGAGGCTGCATACGCCGATGGCGCACAGCACGGGCGTATAGCCGCCGGTGCTGGTGTACAGGGCGGCGGCGGCAAGTGGTGCACCGGCCTTGGCGAGGGTGACGGGCGCGGCGAGGGTGCCGGCGATGCTGGCATAGGCGGTGGTGCCGTAGCGGTCCGCGAGGAGTGCCGGGGTGGCGAGGCTGGCGACGCCGAACCCGATGCCGAACCCGGTGACGGCAACGATCGCGCCCGTCCGGGTGCCGCCGGCGAAGGGCAGGCTGAGCGCGGCGGCCGCCTGCACGGTGAAGACGACCGCGACGACGCGGTGCAGCCGGATGCGACGCTGGGCGCCGGTCAGGATGAGCCGCCCGGTCACGGACAGCACCCCGAGGAGCCCGGCGACGGTGGCGGCGAACGTGGCCGGATGCCCCGCCTGGACGAGGAACCCGACGAGGTGGACGGTCATGGCGCTCATCGCGGCGCCGTGCGCGACGAACGCGACGGCGAGGCACCAGAACCTGCGGTCGCGCATCGCCGCGCCGACCAGAGCGCGGCGGTCGGCGACGCGGGACCGCCTGGTGGCCGGGGTGGGTGGGCGGCGTACGACGAGGGCGTGCAGGGGCACGGCGACGGTGGCGTACACGGCTGCGAGGATGAGCAGGGTGGTACGCCAGCCGTGCCGGTGTTCGAGCAGACCGGTGAGCGGCATGAAGATCGTGCTGGCGAACCCGGCCACGACGATCATCGTCAGCAGTGCCTTCGACCGGCGGGCCGGGTCGAACCACGACACGATGACTGCGGTGGCCGGCTCGTACAGTGCCGCGCCCATCGCCAGTCCGAGCCCGACGAACACGGCGTACAGCTGCCAAATGGTGCGGACCTGGGAGCAGGCGGCGAGCAGCGCGGCGCCGGACGCCGATCCCGCCGTCATGAGCGCACGTCCGCCATGCCGGTCCAACCACCGTCCGACCGGCACCGCGACCGCCGCCGAGGCGAGCAGGGCGGTGGTGATGGCGCCGGTGACCGCGGTCGTCGTGGTGTGCAGGTCGGCGGCGATGGGGTGGAGCAGGACGGCGAACGTGTAGTAGAGGCAGCCGTAGCCGGCGGTCTGCGTGACCGCGAAGACGGCGACGATCCGCCAGCCGTGGAAGACCGGCCGGCGGGTCGTCGATGTCAAGGTTGCCGCCATCAGCTGCAGCAACCGCCGCTCTGCTCACCCGCGGCGGACGGCGTCGCCGACACGAGCGTCAGCGGCGTGGACAGCAGCCCACCGGCGATCCCGGTGGCGAGCCCACGCCCGGCCGGGGCGACCGTTTCCGCCGATGTACCGCAGCAGGCGCTGCCGCCCGTGCCGGCCGTCTCCTCCTCGGCAACCGGGTTGCTGTTGCAGACGCCGGTCTCCGGCAGGTCCAGCTGGACGTCGCGGGCCGCGGTCCAGTCCCCGGCGAGGGCAGCGACGACGGAACGGGCCTGCTCGTAGCCGGTGGCCAGGAGGAACGTCGGGGCGCGGCCGTAGCTCTTCATGCCGATGGCGTAGTACCCGGTCTCCGGGTGGGTGAGCTCGTCGACGCCGTGCGGCGGGACGGTGCCGCAGGAGTGCTGGTTGGGGTCGATGAGCGGGGCGAGCGCCCGGGTCGAGCCCAGGATCGGGTCGAGGTCCAGGCGCAGCTCGGACACGAAGCCGTGGTCAGGCCGGAACCCGGTCGCCGACACGATCCGGTCGACCACCACGGCGCGCACGCCGTCGGAAACCTCGACCCCACCCTCGGGCAGGACGGTGAGCGTCTGCGCGGAGAACCCGGTGATGAGCTGGATCCGGCCGGCGTCGACGTGCTCGCGCAGCCGGGTGCCGATCGCGCCGCGGGCCGGCAGCGCGTCGGCGGTCTCACCACCGTAGGTCCGGGCCGGGGTCGCCGCCCGGATCGCCCAGGTGACCTCGGTGCCGGGGACCTGCGTGGCGAGGTCGGCCAGGACGAGCAGCGTGTTCGCGGCGGAGTGCCCGGCGCCGACGACCAGGGTGCGCTTGCCCGCGAACCGGTCCCGGTCGGCGCCGAGGACGTCGGGCAGGGCGTGCTCGACGAACGCGGCGGCCTCGGCCTCACCGTGGGCGGGAATGCCGGACGCGCCGAGCACGTTCGGCGCGGACCAGGTGCCCGAGGCGTCGATGACGGCCTGCGCGAGGACGTCGGTGCCGTCGGCCAGCCGGACCAGGAACGGCACCTGGTCCCGGCCGGCGGTCCGCAGCCGGTCGAGGCCGAGCCGGGTCACGGCCACGACCGGCGACCCGTAGCGCACGTGCGGCTTCAGCGCGGGCAGGTCGGCCAGGGGCTGCAGGTAGTCGGCGGCGAGCTCACCGCCGGTCGGCAGGCGCTCCGGGGAAGGCTCGACCCAGCCGGCGTCCACGAGCAGGCGACGGGATGCGGCGTCGATGGTGTACCGCCACGGCGAGAACAATCGCACGTGCGCCCACTGCCGGACTGCGGCGGCCGGTCCGTCACCGGCCTCCAGGACGACGAACGGCAGACCGCGCTCGTGCAGGTGGGCGGCGGCGGCCAGGCCGACCGGGCCGGCACCGATGACGACGACAGGCAGATTGCTCATCAGATGGTTCCCTTGTCTCGACAGAATTCGAAATATGTGGGCGGACTGCGGTCAGTCGGTACTTCGGGTTTTGCTCAGGAGACGTGCGGGCTGCGGCGTTCGACGAAGACGACGTCACGCCAGCGGTTGCCCTGGCCGGCGTGGCGGCCGATGCGTTCTCGGATGCCGACCTCGCGGAAGCCGGCGGCGCGGTGCAGGGCGCGGCTGGCGGCGTTCTCCGGGAAGACGCCGGACTGGATGGTCCAGATCCCGGCCGTCTCGGTCGAGGTGATCAGCGCGTCGAGCAGCGCCCGGCCGGCCCCGCGACCTTGCGCGGCCGGGTCGACGTAAACGGAGTGTTCGACGACTCCGGCGTACACCTGCCGGGCCGAGACCGCAGAGACGGCGACCCAGCCGAGGACGATGCCGCCGGGGTCCACGGCGACGTGCCGGTGCTCCGGCAGTCTGCCCGCGTCGAACACCGCCCAGGTGGGGGCGGTCACCTCGAAGCTGGCGTTGCCGGCGTCCAGGCCCGCCTGGTAGATCGCCAGGACCGCGATGCCGTCGTCAGCGGTCATCGGGCGGATCGTGATGTCGCTCATGCGCAGCCGCCGATCGGGGTCGGTGCGGGCTTGCCCATCACGACGTCGGCGGCCGACGGGAAGCACGCGATGCAGTTGGTGTTGATCCGGTAGTGCCGGGCGTTGCCGACCGCCTCCACGAGCACGAACCGCACCTCGGTCAGGATCTTCAGGTGCTGCGACACGGTCGACTGGGCGAGGCCGACCGCCGACACGATAGCCCCCACGCTCAGCGGCTTCCCCTGCCGGGCGAGGTACTCCACGATCTGCACCCGGGACGGGTCGGCCAGGGCGCGGAACCAGGAGGCGTACTCCTCCGCGACCGCCCGGTCCAGCAACTCGTCCACCGATCACCAACTTCATCGCTTATCGCCGATCAACGATTGAAGTGTAGCCGGATCCGCCGCCGCCAGCCAGGCCGTCGCGACGACGAGCCGCGCAACCGCCGTCAGCGTCTCCCGTTCGACGCGGTCCGCGGTGTCGGCAGGGCTGTGGTAGCCGGCCATCCCGGCGCCGATCCCGACCGCCGCCAGACCCGCGGCCGCGTAGCGACGGTTGTCCGAGGCGACCGGCCCGGCGACGAGCGGCAGCGCGGTGTGCCGGCCCGCCTGGTCCAGCGCCGCCAGCAGCGCGTGGGCGGGCCCGCCCGCCTCGACCGCCGCGGCCCGGTGCAGGTGACCGGCACCATCGACGTTGATCACCAGCGACGCCGCGCCGGCCTGGCGCAGCTGGGCGGCGTGGTGGGCGGAGCCGAGCGCGCCCGCCTCCTCCGCGTCCAGCAGCGCGACCGACAGCCGCACCGATCCGGCGAGGACGCGAGCCGCTTCCAGGACGACGGCGACGCCGCTGCCGTTGTCCGCCGCCGCCGGTTGCCGAAGACCAGGGTGGTCGCCGACACCGTCGTAGTGCGCGGTCAGCAACACCTCCGCACCCCCGTCGGCGCGCCACCCGCCGTGCAGGTTCGTGGCGGGCACGTCGAGGCGACGGATCGGCGTGTTGCCGGCCAGCCATCCCGCGCCGGCGCCGGCCGCGGTGTGCAGTGCGGCGTGGGTGGTGGTGTCGAGGGTGAGGATCGGCAGCGGGCCGGGGTTCGGCCCGGCGAGCATCGTGTAGTGCCAGCCGTCGGCGTCCACTCCCCGGCCGAACAGCAGCCCGGCCGCGCCGTGCGCGTGGCCGTACGCGTCGAACAGCGTCATCCCCGCGGGAACCACGAGCCACCGGCCGGTGGGATCACCCACCCCGGCGACCGCGAGTGCCCCACGCTGGATCAGCGGCTGGTCGGCCGAGGCGAGGTGAACGGCGACGTCCCGACCGAAGGTCAGCCGGCGGGTCGTGGTGCCGCCGTGCCACTCGACCGTCGGGGCCGTGTAGACCTCGGGGACGAACCGGACGGGGAAGGGCGCCAGGGTCACGGTCGCGCCGAGGTCGGCGAGGTGCTGGGCGAGCCAGGCGCGGGCGGCGGCGCCGCCGGCCGAACCGACCCGCCGCCCGGCGAACGGCGTACTGGCGAGGGTGCTGACCGTGGCCGCCATCCGCTCACCGGAGACCGCGTCGAGCAGCCCGGCGAGCGCGGGCGCCTGGCCGGCGGCGCTCATCCGCAGCAGCCCGCGCCGGAGGCGACGGCCTCGGCCTTCGCCGACGTGCCGCAGCAGGAACCCGCCTCGGTCGCCTCCGCGGCGGTGCCGCAGCAGGGCCCGGAGCTCGCGGGCTCCGGCAGGGTGAGGGTCGCCTGAGCCGGGTTGCCGCAGCAACCGCTCGTGCCGGCGACGTCGAGCGCGGCGGCCGGGTCGCCGGTGAAGCCGCCCTGGGCCTGGATGTTGGTCACGGTGTGCTCCTTTGGTTGGTTGGGACAGCCAGCAGAGGCGCTGTCTTGACGTCTGTCGAATCAAACAGTTGCACGCTGATTTGAGATCTGTCAACCTAGACGTATGTCAAAGCAAGCGGTGGCGCTCACACTCACCGACCTCAACGCGGACACCCCGTGCTGCCCGCCGATCGCGCAGCGACGCATCCCCGCGGAAAGCGCCGCCGTGCTCGCCCCGGCGTTCAAGGCCCTCGGCGACCCCGTGCGGCTGCAACTGATGTCGATGATCGCCTCGGCCCCCGACGGCGAGATCTGCGTCTGCGATCTGACGCCGGCGTTCGAGCTGTCCGGGCCGACGATCTCGCATCACCTGAAGACCCTGCGCGAGGCGGGCCTGGTCGACTCCGACCGGCGCGGCACCTGGGTCTACTACCGGGCCCGGCCCGGCATCATGCGCCAGCTCGCCGCCCTGCTGACGGTGGAGGCATCGGCCGGCTGAACCGCATCGCGCCGTTGCGCCGCAGAGCCCACCACGTGACAGGGGCTCCCACAGCGGCCGGCAGCAGCCAGTACAGCACCGGCGGCAGGCGATCCCAGAGCGGCAACTGCGGACCGTTGTCGACGTAGAAGCCGATCAGCAGGGCCACGTACGAGCCGGCCATGGCCGAGCCGTGCCACACCATCCGCCGGCGCGCCCATCGGCCGAGCAGTGCCAGCGCGAACGCGCCCACCGCGATCAGGAACAGGTGCCAGTCGTGCCGCCACCGCAGGACTGCCATGGCGGTCGCCGTCGCGAACACGCCACCGATCGCGTACAGGTACACCGCGCCGGCCCGTGGATGGCGGCCGGGCCGCTTACGGGAGGCGGCCGCCAGACCGCCCGAGACGACTCCGGTCAGACCCGCGGCCACATGCACCGCGAGCACGGTCAGGAACACCGGCGACATTTCGCCTCCGACCCGATGCGTAGTAAACCTACCTACTGCCGTAGGGTAGCATAACTACCTATGAAGGCAGAGGCGCAGGCGCTCAAGGGGCACCTCGACGTGCTGCTGCTGGCCGCCCTCGAACCCGGCCCGCGGCACGGCTACGCGGTCAAGGAGGCCCTCCGCGAGGGCAGCGGCGGCCGGTTCGACCTGCCCACCGGCACGGTCTACCCCGCACTGCACCGCCTGGAGGCCGCCGGCCTGATCAACGGCACCTGGTCACACACCGACGGACGCCGCCGGCGCACGTACGAGCTCACCGAAGCCGGCAAGCGGAAACTCGCCGGCGACCGGGTCAACTGGCACGAGTTCGCCGCCGCCGTCACCACCCTGCTGGACAGGCAACCGTGGCCGGCCACCAGCTGATCGACGCCGCCGTCACCGACCTCGCGCGGCACCTGCCCGCCGACGTGGTCGACGAGCTCGCCGACGGCCTCACCGAGACCTACCTGCGGCACCTCTCCACAGGCCTGGACCCCGACGCCGCAGCCGGCGCCGCCATCGCCGAGTTCGGCGAGCCGCACGTGGTCATCGCGGCATTCGTGCGCCAGTCACCCGGCCGGCGCGCCGCGCAGGCACTGGTCGCCTCGGGACCCGCCGTCGGCGGCTGCTGGGCCGTCGCGATGATCACCGGCCACGCCTGGAACTGGCCCGTGCCGGCACCCGTCCGGCTGGCGCTCGGCCTCGGCTTCCTGACCGTCGTCACCGCACTGGCGCTCGCAGCCACCGCGCGCCACAGCTACCGCCGCACCAGAATCGCCGGTGCCGCCGGTCTCGGGCTCATGACCCTCGACGCCACCGTCCTCGTGGGGGCCGCCGTGCTGGCGCTGACGTTCACCTGGCCGCTCGCTATCGCCACCGCCGCCAGCCTCACCCGCCTGGTCCTGACGGCCCGGGCCGTGCCCCGGCTCCTCACCGGTTGACGTCGTCACGCCGGACAAGATGTGGCGCTCGTCGTCACCGGCGAAGCGGCGGCGGGGCTTCGGGTGTGCGGTGTCAGCCGGTCGCGACGGGCAGTTCGGTGAGCAGCTGCTCGACCCGCACCTTGATGGCGTCACGGATCAGACGGACGGCGTCGATGCCCTGCCCGGCGGGGTCGTCGAGTTTCCAGTCCAGGTACCGCTTGCCGGGGAACACGGGGCACACGTCGCCGCAGCCCATCGTGATCAGCACGTCGGAGGACTCGGCGGTCTCGTAGTCGAGCTTGCGCGGGATGTTGGCGGTGATGTCGATGCCGACCTCGCGCATCGCTTCCACTGCGACGGGGTTGATCTGCAAGGCAGGTTCGCTGCCGGCCGAGCGGACCTCGACGGTGTCGCCCGCCAGGTGGCGCAGCCAGCCGGCGGCCATCTGGGAACGGCCGGCGTTGTGGACGCAGACGAACAGGACGCTGGGCTTGTCGCTCATGATGATTCGGTTCCTCCGGGCGTGTCGGCTGTCAGGACGTGCGTGCGGTCTGATCGGGGTGGCCGACGATCACCTCGTCGGCGGCGCGGCCGGCGTCCGGGTACAGCACAAGGAGCAGCCCGGCCCCGACCAGGAGCCCGGCAAGCTGGGCAACGACGAAACCCGGCACCGATGCGGGTGCGATGCCGGCGAACGTGTCGGTGAACGCCCGGCCGACGGTGACGGCCGGGTTGGCGAAGCTGGTGGAGGACGTGAACCAGTACGCCGCGCCGATGTACGCACCGACGGCCGCCGGCGCGACCGGCGCCCGGCCGGAACGGGCGAGGGCGAAGATGAGCAGGATCAGCCCGGCGGTGGCGACGACCTCACCCAGCCACAGGTGACCAGCCGAGCGGTCCTTGCCGGAGAAGTCCACGGCTGCCAGGTCGAACATCAGGTTCGCCAGAACGGACCCGGCGATCGCGCCCACGGTCTGCGCCGCGACGTACCCGCCGAGGTCCCGCGCGCTCAGCCCACTGCCGGTCCGGCGGCCGAGGAACCAGTCCGCGGCGGACACCACCGGGTTGAAGTGCGCGCCGGAGACCGGGCCGAAGGTCAGGATCAGCGCGCCGAGCGCGAACGCCGTCGCCACCGAGTTCTCCAGCAGTTGCAGCCCGACGTCACCCGGCGAGAGCGTCGTGGCCATGATGCCGGAGCCGACGACGGCGGTGACGAGCAGCGCGGTGCCGACGAACTCGGCGAGGAACCGTCGCCACGGTGCTGGGTGGTTCATCGAGTACGTGCTCCTGCTCTTCTCAGTCACGCGGCGGGGATGTTGAGCTGGTCGATCAGGCGGCGCACGCGGCGTTCGATCTCGTCGCGCAGCGGAAGCTCGTGGACGGTGGCGTCAGTCATGACGTGCTCCGGATTCGAGGGCTGGTGCGAGGCGGTCGATCCGGGCGGCGAGGTCGGCGAACGTCGCCTCGAACGCGGCATCGGTGTCCGCAGGCGCCGGGACCGACCAGTGCAGGCGCGGACGTACACCCTGGGTGAGGTCCTCGTGGGCGTTGTCGCAGACGGCGACGACCAGGTCGGTGTCGTGGACGACGTCGGCGACGTGCGCGGTGCCGGTGGCGTTGATGACCAGTCCGTGCCGGCGGGCCACGGCGACAGCGCGGGGATTGACCCGCGCCGCCGGGTGGGTGCCGGCCGACGCGCCTGGGATCACGGTCCTGTGCGTCCAGAGCGCCGCGGCGAGCTGGGAGCGGGCGGAGTTGTGCGTACACACGAAGACCACCCGCGACACATCGGCCAGGACGGGCGACACGAGGGAGGCGAGCGCCCCGGGCTCGAGGCGGAGGTACGTGCGGCGCCGGTCGCCCTCGGAGCGGGACCGGACCAGCAGCCCGGCCTCGTCGAGGACCTTCACGTGGTGGGCGACGAGGTTCGTGGGCAGGTCGAGCGCGCGGGCGATCTCGCCCGGTGACGCGTCGCCGAGCGTGAGCGTGTCGACGATGGCCAGGCGTGCCGGGTCACCGAGGGCGGCGTGAATCCGGGCGCGCCGCTCCGTCGAAGAAAGCTCAGCGTTCATTGACTCAATAATGAGTGAGCATTCTCGCGCACGTCAAGTGAGACCAGACCTGCGGGGCTCAACCCCCTCGACTTCGAGATGAGGACCCGCTGGCGGGCCGTCGCACAGACCACAGCATGAGCGGCGTGCCTGCCGACCTCACCGCCGAACGCGCGTCACGGGCGCAAGCGGGCGCGGTTGCTCGTGCCGGTGCGGACCGCGTGGTCGATCGCCCGCAGCGGGGGTTTGAAACGCTTGCAGTTCACGACGAGCGGCGTGCCGTAGTCGCGCTGCGACACTTCGAGGGCCTCACGGAAGGGGCCGGACCTGGCTGCGATGATCTGCTCGGGGTCGCGCAGTTCGAAGCAGAGCATCGGGTTGCCGAGCTTGCTGACCCGCATCTGACAGCCGATTACCTCGTCCCATCCGATGTGCATGTCGTACCCGGTGTCGGACATCACCCGGTAGTCGACGCCGAGCGGGCCGAGACGGGCCGCCGGTGCCTCCCGCGCGACGATGGGGCCGATCACCACCCGTCGCGCGAGCAGCACCACGGCGATCAGGATCAGGGGTAACCCGGCCAGGTTGATCAGGCCGAGCAGCAGGTCGGAGTCGTCGGACACCTGGTCGGCGACCAGCCACGGCCCTGCCAACGCGGCGACGGCGAGGACCAGGACCACCAGGCCCGGCCAGGTCCGCAGTCTGCGTCGTCCGATGACCACCTCGCCGGCGGCTACCGCATCGGGCGGTCGAGCGTTCGCCATGGTCCCCCCATGTCTCCAGGCACTCACAACCCTTCGGCCGTCCGAATGTAGCTGAGATCGCCAATGTCAATCCGTCTCCGTCATCGCGTGCGACCGCACTGCCGGTTCGAGCAGCGACAATGTCCCCTGCTGCGCATCGAGGCCGACCCGGATGCCGACCGGCATCGGCAGATTCGGCCCGGCATGGCCGAACTCGACGTTGCCCAGCACCGGGATGTCACGGTCGCCGATGACGTCAAGGACGATCTCGGACAGCGTCGGGGACGCCTCGGGCGAGTCGAGTCCGGCGATCTCCCGCGGAACGCCCACGACCATGCCGGAGATCCGATCGAGGATGCCGCAGTGCCGCAACACCTGCAGATAGCTCCACACATAGGAAGCTTGGCCGCCCATCTCCTCCCAGAACAACACGGCACCGTCGAACCATTCGAGCGGCACCGCGAAACGCGTCGCCTGCACCAGCGCGATGCGATTGATCACCCCGCCGATCAGCCGGCCCTCGGCACGCCCGGCCCGCCAGCACTCCCACGACAGGCTCGCAGGTAACGCACCGATCGCCTCGGTGCCGGTCAGCAACCTTGCGTACAGGTTCTCGAGTTCCGCCTGGCGCGTCGCCGGCACAGCCTGCCAGTGCCCGCCGAAGCCAGGCACGGCCATGTCGGCATGAAACCCGACCAGGCCCGTGCGTGCATAGAGCACCAGATGCAGCAAGGAGATGTCGCTGTAGCCGAGGATCGGCTTCGGGTCGGCCCTGATCGCCTCGACATCGATCAGGTCAAGGTAGCCGAACGCCGTCTGGCCGCCGTCACTCGCGATGATCGCACGCACCTCAGGATCACGAAGCAGACCGTTGAGCTCCGCAGCGATCTCCGCCGGTGTCGCCGCGCTCCACCACCGGTGCCGCCCTACCTGCAGCAGCGGTGCCCGGCGCACGCGGAATCCCATCCGCTCGAGCACGACCACCGCCTGATCAACGTTGCGTTCGTACGCCGCGGGCAGCGACCCGGACAGCGAAGCGATGACGACGAGGTCGCCAGGCCTCAGCGCACGAGGTCGAAGCAGCTGAGGTGATGCAGAACCGGCCACCGCCGCAGTATCCGGACACCCGCCACACCACGGCTACGCATTTCCACCGGACCAGCCAGCAGCACGATCCGCGGGCACCTGCTCCTGCGTGAGGCGCGCCGATTCCGAGGCGGAACTACTCCTGTGGTGAAGTCGTTCGCACGCTCATCTTTTCGCCGGGTCGTCCGAAGATGCTCAGGATCTCAGCGGGCTCCTGGCCGGTGCTGCCGAACCAATGGGGCACCTGGGTGTCGAACTCGGCTACTTCGCCGGCTTCCAGCACCCAGTCCTGGTCGGCCAGGACGAGACGCATACGGCCGGACAGCACGTAGATCCACTCGTGGCCGTCGTGGGCGCGGGGCTCTGGCGTCACCTTGGCAATCATCGGCGGAGGCGCTGCCGGATTGTCCGCCGCCCTGGTCCTTTCCCGGGCCCGCCGCAGTGTCCTGGTCGTGGACGCCGGCGCCCCGCGCAACGGGCCCGCTGCCCACATGCACGGCTACCTGTCCCGCGACGGCATGGCGCCGGCCGAACTGCTGAAGGTGGGCCGCGCGGAGGTCCGGCACTACGGCGGTGACATCCTCGACGCCACCGTCGACGGCCTGACGGAGGACCGCACCGGCTTCGAGGTGACACTCACCGGCGGGCTGCGCAGGACGGCACGACGGGTGCTGGTCACCACCGGGTTGCGCGACGAACTCCCCGACATTACGGGTCTGCGGCAGCGGTGGGCCCGCGACGTCCTGCACTGCCCCTACTGCCACGGCCACGAGGTCCGCGACCGGCAGCTCGGCGTGCTCGGCGGCAGCCCCGGCGCCGTCCGGTACGCCCAGATCGTCCGCCAGTGGACCCACGACCTCGTCTACTTCACCCCTCCCGGCACCCTCACCGCCGCCGAGCGCACCCAGCTCACCGCCCGCGCCATCGGCGTCGTCGAAGGTGCCGTCGAGCAACTCCTCGTCAACGACGACCGGCTGCGCGGCGTGCGGCTGGCCGGCGGACGGGTCGTGCCCCGCGACGCGCTGTTCGTGCCGCCGACCTTCGTCCCCAACAACCACCTGCTCACCGGCCTCGGCTGTGCCGTCGACGACGACGGCTGGGTCACCACGGACCCGACCGGCCGCACCAGCGTCCCCGGCGTCTGGGCCGCCGGAAACGTCGTGGACCCCCGCGCCCAGGTCATCACCGCCGCCGGCGCCGCATCCGCAGCCGCCATCGCCCTCAACGCCGACCTCGTCGGCGAAGACGTCCGCTCCGCCGTCGACGCCTACCAGCACACCTCATAACCCGAACGGAGACACCATGACCACGCCAAACCCGGAAACCCACCCTCGACCGGCCGTGGCCGGACCCCCCACCAGGCACCAGCTCGCCGTCATGATCTGGCTCGCCGTCTTCCCCACCCTGACGGTCCTCAACGTGGCGCTCGGCGACTGGCTCGGCGCCCTCACACCCGTCCTGCGCACGCTCGTGCTGTCCACGATCGCCGTGCCCATCGTCATGTACGGGCTCATGCCCCAGCTGCACCGGCTCCGCAGCCGCCTGCTGGCCCGCACCGCCAGCCGCTGAACCACCACACATCCTCGTCCCCCACGTCAGAACGGAGCAACGTCATGAATCCGAGGAGATATGGCTCGATCGATCGAGCCCGAACGCTCAGCTCCATCCGGCCACCACGTTCTGAAGCGCTCAGAGCGTGTTTGAGATGTGGGTCTGTTTGTCGTCGGGCGTAACCGGCGGCGTCGATGCCGCCAAGGTAGCCGGACGTCCCGGCTGCGGTGTTGCTCATCGGGCCTGACCGACGTGCAGGTCTCGACCGCATGACCGACCTCATCGGCCGCTTATCGCACCCAACGCCGTATCTTGCCTCGGTGACCTACTTCGCGGACCTGACGCCCTACGCGTACTCGCGCGACGATCACGACTTCGTTAGATACGAATGGGGCACGCTGAACTACCGACCGCGGTACGAGCGGCTCAACGTCGGCTGGCTGGACGCCTCGCAGCCGTTCGACACAGGCCCGGTCCCGGACGGGTTCGCCAGCGCGTTGCTCGATGTCATCGGCAACCCATGCGTCAACGAGACGCGAGGCCTCCACCCCTGTGAGTTCTGCCCTTCGGACGCGAATATCGTCGCCGATCCGCGGCCAGACGGGCGGCCCTGGCTTGCGTTCCGCCAGATCAGGGTGCCGGCCCGGCCGGGCGTGATGTTCGCGGCACCGGCGCTGATCTGGCACTACGTCACCGCGCACGACTACCGGCCGCCCGCGGAGTTCGTCGAAGCGGTGCAGCGTTACGACGCCGGCTGGGCTACCGAGCCGAGCCCGTGGATCCCGCTCGACGCGGAGCGCTACGTGCTGAGCCGCGACCCCAGGACCGTCAGGATCCTCTGTGGGAGCTGCCGTCGGGCGTTCGAGTTGTACTACACCCCGGTCGGGGCTGAACGCAGCGCACCTTCGCTGGCCAGCCAGCAGCTCAGCCAGCAGTGTCCCGACCACGACGGCAAGGAGTGGGAATTCTGGGACAAGCTCCGATGAGGGTGCATCGGCGTGCCTACGCGACCGCCGATGCCGATGCCGCCGACGTGGCCGGATGCTCCGGCCGTGGCGGTACCCCTCAGACCTGACCGACGACTGGTACTTCAAGCAGTGGGAAGAGGCCAAGGTCACCGAGGCGATGCTCACCACGCTGCGGGAGCGAGCGCGGATACAGCAGGGCCGCAACCCGCAACCCAGCGCGGGCATCATCGACTCCCAAAGCGTCAAGGACGCCGACACCGTCGGGCGCGGCAGCCGAGGCTACGACGCGCGGGCAAGAAGATCAACGGCCGGAAACGGTTCACAGACCCACTCCTCAAGCACACGCTCAGGGCACGAGGACGATCTTGCCGGTGACCTTCGGCGCCCCTTCGGACCTCCCGACGATCCGGTGCGCCTGCGCCGCGTCCGTGAGCGGCAGGACCAAGCCGACCTTGGCGGTGAGCGTACCGGCGGCGAGGTGCTCGACCAGCTCCACCAGGCCGTTCCGGTCGTGACGTACCGACACAACCTGCGGTGTGATTCCGCGATCGGCGGCGAACGGGCCACCTGGGACCCAGAACTCCGGGACGACGGTGGCGTACCGGCCGTGGTCACGCACCCGGTCAAACGCTGCCCGCGCCACAGCGCCACCCACGACGTCGACAGCCGCGTCGACCGGACCGGGGTCGTCGGCCGGCACGACCGTCGTGCCGCGGGCGGTGGCCAGTTGCACGATCAGGCTGCCGACCGCGCCGCGCGGACCGTTGACCAGCAGCGTGTCCACCTCATCGATCGCGTCGAGTGCCTGCAACGCGGTCATCCCGGCCAGCGGCAGCGGCGCCGCGTCGACCGCCGCCACCCCGTCGGGCAGCGGCACGACCAGGTCGGCGGGGAGGGTGACGAACTCGGCGTACCCGCCACGCTGCGTCGACTTGTGCGCGGTGAACGCGACCACCGGCTGGCCGGTGGCTTCATCGGTCCCGGCCACGTCATAGCCGGGCACCAGCGGAAACCGGACCTCGTCGTTCCAGCGGTACCGGCCGGCGACCATCCCCAGATCGGCCGGGTTGACCGCGGCGGCCGCGACCCGGACCAGCACCTCGCCGGGTCCCGCCGCGGTCACCGGCAGCCGCAGCGTGCGCAGCGGCCCTCCGAACGTCTCGACGCCGACCGCGATCATCTCTCGTTCGTTCATGCCCCGACGCTACGAAGCCGGGCCCCTCGTCGGCGTTGACCTACATCAACACCGGCGGGAGACCTGGGTCACCGAGCCGCCAGCGCGGTGCGGATCCGGCTCAACGCCTCAGCGGACACACCGACGTAGGCGGCGATCTGGCGCTGCGTGAGCCGCGCGGCCAGGGCCGGCTGCCCGGTGACGAACGCGCGGTACCGGGTCGTGGCATCTTCGGTCAACAGCTGCCGATGGCGGCGCTCCTCGTCCAGGAACAGCCGCTCGGTCATCGCGCCGAGCACCGCCGCCCAAGCCGGGTGACCTGCGCAAAGCTGAGCAAACGCCGGCCTGGACGCGGTCAGCAGCTCGGCCGGCTCCAGCGCCTCGATGAACTGCTGGGACTGTGTACCGCTGAGCGCGGCGGCGTAGGAGCAGACGAGCTCGCCCTCCGCCCGGAACCCCTTCGTGCGCTCAACCCCGCCCTCGCCCACGTAGAACATGCGGGTCAACCCGCGCACGATGAACGACACGTGCTCCACCGGCGCGCCGGCGCGTTGCAGCAGGGTCCGGGCCGGCACCCGCTGCGGGTGGAAGATCGCGTGCGCCATCGCAAGCTCGGCGTCCGGAACCGGCCCCCACCGTCGGAAGCCCTCGTCCAACGCCGCGTACGCGTCGACCACCACCATGGAGCCAGCCTACCGACGCGGCCGTCATGGTCGCGGCGATTGCGAGCCCGGCAGGATCATGGCCATGTACAGCTCGTCGCGGAACGTGCCGTCGATCAGCAGGCAGCCCACGCGGCGGCCTTCGTGGACGAAGCCCATGCGCTCGTACAGGGCGATCGCCCGGTAATTGTGGGCCATCACGTTGAGCTCGATCCGGTGCAGGCCGCGGGCGGCCGCCCAGCGCTGTGCCTCCGCCAGCAAGCTGGTGCCGACGCCCTTGCCGCTCGCTTCGGCCAGGACGCCGATGATGACGTGGGTCGTGGACCGGTTCCGCCGGAACTTCCCCCCGGCCAGCTCCACATATCCGGCCAGCTCGCCGGGCTGGCCGGCCACGATCACCACTGAGTTCTCCGACCGGCGCACGTCCTCCAGATGACGAGCCAGCGTCTGGGTCGAGGTGTCCCGTTCGTCCGGCTCCAGGAGCATGAACGAGGTCTCGTCGTCCAGGCGCTGCTTCAGCTGCATCAGCGCCACCGCGTCGTCCGGCCCGGCGATGCGCAGGACCGGCCGGCCGGTGTCTTCGTCGTCGCTCACGGAGCCATCTTGCCCGGATCCTGGCGAGGTCGGCCCGGCGCGCCAGCGGCCTCGCGCGAACTGGTGGAGCCACGGTCCGACCACGATCACCGCCATGGCCGCGATCAGGTTCGTGACCCTGACCAAGGTGCGCCGGCGCGGCCGCGGTACCGACAAAATGTCATCGAAGTAGCGGGTCAGATCAACCGGTGTCAGCGCGTCACGGTGCCCTTGCCGCCGCGGTTGATGCGTTCGGCGAGGCGGTGGGCCTGCCCGTCGTGCACGTCGCCGACCCACGTCCAGTCGGGCTTGGCGGACGGGCCGATCCGCGGGTCTTCGGGGGCACGGCCGTCGCGCAGGGCGAGCACGTACGCCCGGTCCAGGTCGATCCGGGCCTGCGCCTGACCGGCTCCGCCGACCGACCCGTGGCCGGGGACGACGGCGTCGGCGCCGCCCGCCACGCCTTCCAGCAGCCGCAGCGCGGCGAGGTAGCCCTCGACCGGGTCGGCGGTGCCGTGCAGGTCGAGCATCGGGATCAGGACGTCGGAGAGCATGTCGCCGGCGACGAGGACCCGGCGTTCCTCGATGAACAGCGCCGCATGGCCCGGGGCGTGCGCCTGATGTTCGAGGATCCGGACCTGAGGGCCGTCCCATGGGATGAGCGCCGTCCCGGTGGGCAGGGCGGTGATGAGGCCATACAGGTCCAGCGGGACCTTGTCGGCGATGCCGGTCTCGGCCAGGTGCTCGATGATGTTGGCCTTCGCGTCCGGGTCGGACAGCTCGTCGCGGACGGCCGCCTCACAGCGGGCCGTGCCGTATCGCGGGGCGTCGCCGAACTCGGCGTGCCAGAGCATGTGGTCCCAGTGCGGATGGGTCGAGAAGCCCGCGACGACGGGCTGGCCCAGCTCGCGGAGGTCGTTCGCGAGGCAGGTCAGTTCGTGGTCCTGCACCCCGGGGTCGATGAGCAGCACGCCGGCGCGGCCCTGCACGACGATGGCGTTGCTCTGGACGAACTCGCTCTCGTGGACCAGTACACCGTCCGCGATCTGCGTCAGCACTGGTTCGTCTCCCTTGCGTCCTGGATGGCGTAACGGTGCATCGTGACGCCCTGCTTGAACGATCGTTGCTCGAGCAGTTCGAGGTCGATCGGCATCTCGTAGTCGTCGAACAGGGGCCGGCCGTAGCCGAGGAACGCCGGGTGGGTCCACAGCATCAGTTCGTCGAGCAGCCCGGCCCGCAGCAGCTGGGTGGCGAGCGCCGCGCCGCCGACACTGACGCTGCCGTCGGTCCCGGCCCGCAGGGCGGCGAGCTGCTCGATCGCGTCGTCGCCGCCGATGGTCCGGGTGTTGTGCTCGGTGGTGTGGCGGGTGCGGGAGACGAGCACCTTGGGCTTGGCGGTCCAGAGTTCGCCGTACTCATGCATGTAGTCCGGCAGCGACGGGTCCTCGTGCGTCCGTGGCCAGAACTCCTCCATGACCTCGTAGAAGACCCGGCCGTGGACCATCAGCGTGAGGTCGCGGGTCAGCGCGTTGGCCGCGCGGTGCAGTTCCTCGTCGATGCGCAGCCACTCGCCGGCGCCGTTGTCGCCGGGGACCTGTTCGATCCGCAGGTCGAGGGACACGTTCATCGAGTAAATGAACCGGCCCATCCGCTCCCCCCGTCCCCTAGTGATTGCGTTCTGCAATCACTATATTGGGGGCGAGGTGCCTGTCAAGGAGGAACGGTGGAACCACGGTCCGGGTGTCCGATCAACGCCGCTGTCGAGGTGCTCGGCGATCGCTGGTCGCTCCTGGTGCTCCGCGACGTCATCTTCGGCGACCGCCGCTACTTCCGGGCGCTGCTCACCGGGTCGGCCGAGGGCATCGCCTCGAACATCCTCGCCGACCGCCTCGTGCGGCTCGTCGAGGCGGGGATCCTCACCCGCGGCACCGCCGCCCGCGGCCAGCGCGCCCGCTACAGCCTCACCGAGGCCGGCATCCAGACGCTGCCGATCATCCACGCCCTCGGCAACTGGGGCCTCGACTGGCGCCCCGGCAGCGACGAGCTCCGCAGCCGGCAGCAGTTCATGCGCGACGAGGGCCCGGCGTTCCTCGAGGAGCTCATGGACGACCTGCGCGTGCGCCACCTCGGCGCCCCGCCGGAGCCGCACGACGGTCCAGGCCCGTTCGCGCGCCTCGACGCCACAACGTGAACGTCATGCCTTGCTCAGTGGCGGCGGTGCTGCTCGAGCCAGCCGATCGCCGCCTCCAGCGGGTGGGCCTCGAGCCGGCACGGCCGCCGTTGCGCTGAGCGGCCACGGGAGATGAGCCCGGCCCGCTCCAGCACCTTCAGGTGTTTCGAGATCGCGGGCTGGCTCATGGCGAACGGCGCGGCCAGCTCCGTCATCGTGGCCTCGCCCGCCGCCAGCCGGGTGAGCATCGCCCGCCGCGTCGGGTCGGCGAGGGCGGCGAACGTCGCGTCCAGTGGCTCGGCGCTCATGCCTGCGCGCGGAGGTGCACCGCCATTGCCGTGAGCCATGCGGAGGTGGCGACCGCCACGCCCAGCAGCGGTATGCCGCCGTTGCCGGTGGCCGACAGTGCCATCCCCGCGACGAGCAGGACGGGCGTGCCGAGTCCGGTGGCGACGCAGTACCGTGCCCAGGCCCGCAGGTTGCGTGCGCGGAACTGCCGGGCGTACCCGAAGCACGCCACGATCACCGCGAGGACCAGCCCGAAGAACGCCAGGGAGTGCAGGCCGGCGTGCCCGCTCATGGTGGCCGCGGCGCCGTCGGGGGTGCCGGGTGGGAAGCCGTCCGCCGGGTCGGGCCTGCAGCAGCCGGCGGCGATGAGCAGCACCCCGTACGCACCGATGAGCACCGGCGCCCACGTCCCGTGCCGCAGCCGCCACACCCCGACGGCGAAGGCGACGGCCAGCAGGCCGGTCACCACGAAGTTGGCGAACTGGATCCAGCCGGCGTCGCCGAGGAGCAGCAGGCTGATGGCGTGCCGGGTCAGTGAGAACCCGCTGCGGGTGAGCGCCTGGATCAGCGACGCGCCGATGAACAGCGGGCCGGCGACGACGCCGCACGCGATGAGGCGCCTGGCGACGGTGTCGCCGCCGGTGACCTGGGGACTGATCGAGGTGGTGTCCATACCGGGCTCCTCGCCGCTTCAGCTGGGGAACATCTGCGTGACGTTGGTGAATGTGCCGGTCATGCCGGCGGACCGGTCGGAGGCCAGGAACACGGCCACCTCCGCGACCTCGGCCAGGGACGGCGACCGTCGCGTGATCCGCAGCCCGTCGAGATGGCCGAGGATGCCCTGCAGGGCCGCGTCGTCCAGCTGCATGGTGCTGTTGACCGAGGCGACGCGCTCCCTGGTCAGCGTTTCGGGGATCCCGGCCGCCCAGATGCCCAGGACCCGCACCCCGGCGGGGCCGACCTCGACGGCCAGGTTGCGGATGTAGGTGTCGATCGCCGCGTCGGCGGGGCCGGTGCTGCCCAGCATGGGGCTTCCCTGGGCGGAGCCGCTGTTCAGCGCGAGGATCACGCCGGATCCTTGGCCGGTCATGTGGCGGGCGGCCGCGCGCGTGGTGATGAAGGTCGTCGTGACCCCGGTCGTGATGGCGCGGGTGAAGTCCGCCGTCGTCATGTCGACCAGCGGGATTCCTTGGACGTCGCCGCGGTTGGCGAGGTTGAGGGAGACGTGGATGCCGCCCCGGGCGGCCACGGTCGCGGCGTGTTCCTCCACTGCGGTCTCGTCGAGCGCATCGACCACCGCCACCTCGGCTGCGCCGCCGGCCTCGGCGATCTCCTTCGCCAGCCTGTCGAGGGTGTCCTGGGTGCGTCCGGTCAGGAAGACCGTGGCACCTTCCCTCGCGAAGGCCTTGGCGATGCCCGAGCCGACCGCTCCGCCGGCACCGTAGACGATGGCGTTCTTGTTCGCGAGCATCACGAGTCTCTCCCCCAGGCCGGATCGCGGCCGATGAACCCCAGCAACTTCGTCTGCGCATCCGCGTCGGGCCGGACCGGGACCCGGGGACCGTACTGTCCCGACGAGCGGATGACCTCCTCCATCGACTCCATCCCGGCGAACAGGTTGGCGCACTCCTGCGGATCCAGCCGGTCGTCCTGGCCGGTGGCGCGGGCGAGGTCCCAGGTGTGCATGAAGACGTCCGTCGCGTAGAACTGGTCGATCGCGCGGTCCAGCGGGAGTTCGCCGATGTACGGATGGCTGAAGACCCGGACGGGGCCCGGCTCGTCGAGCACCGCCTGCACGGCGTCGACATGGTGCTGCCACGCGGCGACCGGGTCGTCGTCCACCGACGGTCCGGGTGGCAGCTTGATGCCGGTGCCCTCGGCGAGGAAGTAGGGGAACCATTCGATGAGGTGCCGCACGACATCGCGGGCGGTCCAGCCGTCGACCGGCGACGGCGCGTCCCACTGCCGGGTGCCACGGACCCGTTGCGTGAACACCCGGCAGATCTGCCGGTGCCGCTCGGCGGGACGGTCAGACAGTGCCATCGGCCAGCATCCGGTCGAGTTTGGCGTGGCCGGCGTCGAGGCCGGTCCGCATGCCGCTGAGCAGTATGGCGTTGCGGCGCTCGAACGTGTCCACGAGGGACTGTGCGTGCAGGCGGGTGCGACCGGGGCCGAGGGCCTCGAACCGCAGCGTCTCCAGCGCCACGACGTCGGGGTTGCGCTCGAACGCGGACGTCTGCACGATGCGATCCGGGCCGACCTGGTGGAAGCAGCCGCGGAACGCGTACACCTCGCCGTCCCCTTCGGACACGTATCGCCAGCTGCCGCCGTTGCGCGCGTCCCAGTGCTCGATGCGGGCCCGCGTGCCGTCCGGCCCGATCCACTGCGCGAACAGCGTCGGGTCGGTGTGCGCGCGGAGCAGCTGCTCGGGCGTGGCGGCGAAGTCGCGGGTGATCCGGATGACCGGCACCGTCGGGTCGGCCTCGATCGTGGTCTCGGCAATGGTGTTCATGCCGTGCTTCCGTCCTGTTCGTCGGTGGTCGCTTCGTTCATCTGCGCCAGGACCGCGTCGAGGCGGCGGTAGCGCTCCTCGGCCTGGCGGCGGTAGCGCTCGATCCACTCGTCCATCAGGTCGAACACCTCCGTCTCCAGGCGCACCGGCCGCGGCTGCGGCGCCGAGGGCCGGCTCACCAGCCCCGCGTCCTCGAGCACGCGCAGGTGCTTGTACACGGCCTGCAGCGACATCTCGTAGGGCTCGGCGAGCTGGTTCACGGTCGCGTCGCCCCCGGCGAGCCGGGCCACCATGTCCCGCCGGGTCGGATCCGCGAGCGCGGCAAAGACCCGGGACAGCGTGTCCGCAACCATCGGCACCTCGTTTCAACTCATCGGTTGAAAGGAAACGTAGCCTGCCGACACCAGGCCGTCAACCACTAGGTTGAAAGTCCAGCTCATGGCATAGATGCCGGACTTTCGGTGTGGTGCCCGTCACGATGTGCCGCCGGCCGGGAATCGGTCCAGGATCACCGGGGTTCGCGCTGACATGACGACGATCGGACTCATCGGCAGCGGCAACATCGGCAGCACAGTGGCACGGCTCGCGGTCGCCGCCGGCCACGACGTGGTGCTGAGCAACTCGCGTGGCCCACAGACCCTCCAGGACCTGGTGTCCGAGCTGGGGCCGAAGGCACGCGCCGCGACCCCTGCCGAGGCCGCCGCGGCCGGCGACATCGTGGTGGTGACCGTGCCGCTGCGCGCGTACCAGGACGTCCCGGTGCAGCCCCTCGCGGGCAAGGTGGTCATCGACACCAACAACTACTACCCGGACCGCGACGGCGTCATCGACGCACTGGAGGACGGCTCCACCACCACCGGCGAGCTGCTGCAGCAGCACCTCCCGCAGGCCCACGTGGTGAAGGGGTTCAACAACATCTGGTTCGAGCACCTGCGCTCCCTCGCCCGCCCGGCCGGCAGCGCGGACCGGTCGGCGCTGCCGATCGCCGGTGATGACGCCGCCGCCAAGCAGGCGGTCACCGAGCTGCTCGACAGCCTCGGCTTCGACGCCGTTGACGCCGGCCCGCTCGCCGAGAACCGGCGCACGCAGCGGGACACCCCGGTCTACGTGCGCCCGTATGGCACCCACGGCGTGGTTGCGGGCACGCCGGCGGGCGCCCAGGTGATCCGCGAGCTGCTCGCCGCGGCGGACGCCACCGCCGCCTGACGTCGCACTGAGGCCCGGCGCCGCGCGGCGGCGGGCCTCAGCCGGTGGGGGTCAGCCCGGTCGAGGCGCGGAACGAGCCGTCCATCTCGAACGGCACCGACTCGTGCTCGTGCGTCACCAGCCAGCGCCCGTCGATGCGGCGCAGCCCCAGCGTCACCCGGAACCACAGGGTGAAGCCCTCGGTGGAGCCGCGCGGCACCGCGGTCAGGCAGTCGAGGCTGGTCGCGAACGCCACGTCGCCGTCCGTGGTGATCTCCAGCTGGGTGACCTCGCGGCGCGGCGGCGCCTCGAAGGTGGCGATCCAGGCGTCCAGCGTGCCCGGGTTCTGCCCGTCGGCGGGCTGGCGCAGCGGCGGGGCGAGGCTGAACTCGACGTAGCCGGGCGCGTAGTGCGACAGGATGGCCTTGGCGTCACCTTCCTGCAGCAGCGCGGCCTTGCCCTCGATGACTTCCCGGATCTCGTCCATGACGGGTCCTCCCTTTTCTCTTTGCCTGGGATGTCGAAGCCGGGCCGGCCGGTTTCGACATCCCGGCAAGAGAGAATGGAGAGCAGTCATGAAGTACCTGATCCTGATCCAGTCGAACCCGCAGTCCCTCGCCGTCTGGGAGACGCTGACCGACCAGCAACGCACCGACTTCGGTGTCGGTCACCTGCGACTGTCCGACGAGATGCGGGAGGCCGGCGTGCTCGTGGTCAGCGAAGGTCTCGGCGACCCGGCGCTGGCCACCCAGGTGTCGGTGCGCGACGGTAGGACGATCACCTCCGACGGCCCGTACGCCGAGGTCAAGGAACACCTGGCCGGCTTCTACCTGATCGACGTCGCGGATCTCGACGAGGCGGTCGCCTGGGCTGCGAAGGCGCCGGACGCCGCGTACACCCGGGTCGAGGTGCGCCCGATTCTCGACATGAGCACGTGGGAGGCGTGACCGGGCTGCCGGACCTGCTGCGCGAGTGCGCGCCGCGGGTCCTGGCCGCCGTCGTGCGCCGCTACGGCGACTTCGAGGCCTGCGAGGACGCGGTCCAGGAGGCGTTGATCACGGCCGCCCGGCAGTGGCCGGAGACCGGCGTTCCGGAGCACCCGCGGAACTGGCTGATCACCGTGGCGGGCCGTCGGCGGGTGGAGCTGCTGCGCAACGAGACGGCCCGCCGCCGCCGCGAGGAGGCGGTCCAGCACGAACCCGCGCCGGAGGTCCGCGGCGACGACGAGCTGGCGTTGCTGCTGCTGTGCTGCCACGCCGCGCTGAGCGTGCCGGCGCAGATCACGCTCACCCTGCGGGCGGTCGGCGGGCTCAGCACCGCGGAGATCGCCCGGGCGCTGCTGCTGCCGGAGGCCACCGTCGGCCAGCGGATCAGCCGGGCCAAACAGCGGATCCGTGACACCGGCACCCGGTTCGAGCTGCCCGCACCGGGCGAGCTCGGCGAGCGCCTCACCGCGGTCCGGCACGTGCTGTACCTCATCTTCAACGAGGGCTACACGGCCAGCTCCGGCGACGCGCTGAACCGGGTGGAGCTGACCCGGGAGGCGATCCGGCTGACCCGGCAGCTGCACCGGCGCCTGCCGGACGACGGCGAGGTGGCCGGGCTGCTCGCGTTGATGCTGCTCACCGACGCGCGCCGGCCCTCACGCACCGGGCCGGACGGCACCCTGGTCCCGCTCGCCGAGCAGGACCGCAGCCGCTGGGACGCGGCCGCGATCGCCGAAGGCGTCGCGATCATCACCCACACGCTGGCGCACGCCCCGATCGGCCCGTTCCAGCTGCAGGCCGCGATCGCGGCGGTGCACGACGAGGCAGCGCGCGCCGAGGACACCGACTGGCCGCAGATCCTCGCCCTGTACGGGATGCTGCACGTGCTCGCCCCGAGCCCCATGGTCACGCTGAACGGGATCGTGGCCGGTGCCATGGTCGACGGCCCGGAGGCCGGGCTCGCCGCGCTGGACCGGACCGCCGGGGACCCGGTGCTGGCCCGGCACCACCGGACCGCGGCGGTGCGGGCCCACCTGCTGGAGCTGGCCGGCGACAAGGCCGGGGCGCGGGAGCAGTACCGGCTGGCCGCCCGGCGCACGCTCAGCCGACCGGAGCAGCATTACCTGGAGTCTCAGGCCGCGCGGCTCCACCTATGACATTTGTACTGCCGATCCCACGACCAACGGGCCGATGATGAAGGGGGTCCGGATGCGAAGGTGAAAGGCATGACAATGACGGCAGATGTGGTGCGGCTACGGCCTCCCCTGCACCGGGCCAGCCCCCGTGCCCTGTGGTACTGGGCGGCGAGGGCCGCGGTGCTGTGGGTCGTGCTGCTCGCGCCGCAGGCGGCATGGTGGTTCATCGACAGCGACGGCTCGCGCCTGCCCCACCTCGTCGTCGGCGCGGCATGGCTGGTGCTGGCCGCCGCGCACCTGTCGGTGATGCCGCAGTGGCGGTACCGGGTGCACCGCTGGGAAGCCACCGACACCGCGGTGTACACCCAGACCGGCTGGCTCAGCCAGGAGCGGCGGATCGCGCCGATCTCCCGGGTGCAGACCGTGGACAGCGAACGCGGGCCGATCGAGCAGCTGTTCAAGCTGGCGAACGTGACCGTGACCACCGCGTCGGCGGCCGGCCCCCTCAAGATCGAAGGCCTGGCCGCGAAGGACGCCGACCAGCTGGTCGCCGACCTGACCACCCGGGTCGGCCAGAGCACCGGGGACGCGACGTGACCACCGCGATCGACTCCGCCGCTTCGCCGGTCACCGACACCGAACAGCGCTGGCGCCGGCTGAGCCCGCGGATGCTGGCGGTGCACCCGGTGATGGAGCTGCGGCGGCTGATCTTCCCGCTGATCGCGGTGCTCGTCGGGCTCCGCAACGGCGCCGGCGGCGAAGGCGGCTGGTGGGCGCTGGGCATCGGCGGCATCGGCATCGTGATCGGCTTCCTGCGCTACTTCACCACCTCGTTCCGGATCACCCCGGACTCCGTGCAGGTGCGCCGGGGCATGCTCCGCCGGCGGACACTGACCGTGCCGCGGGACAGGATCCGCACCGTGGACGTCACGTCGCACGTGCTGCACCGGATCTTCGGCCTGGCCCGGGTCACCGTCGGCACCGGCAAGACCGACAAGAAGAACGACGGCGTGAAGCTCGACGGGCTCAGCGCCGCCGCCGCCGAGAACCTGCACCGTGAACTGCTGCACCGCCCGATCTCAGGCGCCGTTTCGGCGCCGTCCCAGCCGGCCGAAGCCTCGTCCGAGACGCTGCTGGCGGCCATGCGCCCGGCCTGGATCAGGTACGGCCCGTTCACACTCTCCGGCCTGCTCACGATCGGTGTGCTGTTCGGCATCGGGTCCCGCCTGGTCAACGAGGGCCACGTCGACCTCACGAAGATCGGCGTCGTGCACGACTCGATCGAGTACCTGCGCGACCGGCCGCTGCCGGTGGCGATCCTCCTGGTGACGGCTGCGGTGGTCGTGTTCACCGCGATCGCGTCCACCGTCGGCTACGTGCTCGCGTTCTGGAACTTCCGGCTGAGCCGGCACAGCAGCGGCACCCTGCACGTGCGGCGTGGCCTGCTCACCACCCGCAACACCACCATCGAGGAACGCCGGCTGCGTGGCGTGGAGCTCAGCGAACCGCTGCTGCTGCGGGCCGTGCGCGGCGCCCGGGTCCTGGCCGTCGCCACCGGCCTGCGGGTCGGCCGGGGCGCCGAGCGCGGCGGTTCGATCCTGCTGCCACCCGCACCCCGGGCCGTCGCGGTGGATGTGGCCGGCACGGTCATCGGCGACGCGGACCCGCTGACCGTGCCGCTGACCCGGCACGGCCCCCGAGCCCGCCTGCGCAGGTTCACCCGCGCCGGCACCGGCAGCACGATCCTGATGCTGATCGCCCTGGCGTTCGTGCTCTTCGCCGGTGCCCCCTGGTGGGCGTTCTGGACGACGGCGGCGCTGCTGCCACTCGGCGCGCTCCTCGCCTGGGACCGGGCCGGGTCCCTCGGTCACGCCCTCACCGCCGGCTGGCTGGTCAGCCGGCACGGCAGCCTGGTCCGCCGCCGCTACATCCTGCGCACCGACGCGGTCATCGGCTGGAACCTGACCACGTCGGTGTTCCAGCGCCGGGCCGGCCTGACCACACTGGTGGCCACCACGGCCGGCGGCCGACAGGGGTACTCCATCCTCGACGTCCCCGACGCCGAGGCGATCCGGGTGGCCCGCACCGCCGTTCCCAACCTGCTGGAGCAGTTCCTCGCCGACTGATTTCCCATGCGAGGGGGACGCCGTGGCACGATGGCAGGACGATGACGGTCGACCCACGTCTCCAGAGCTGGGCCTTGGACTGGGCAGACGTCGACCCGGCCGCCCACCCGTTCGACCCGGCGAGCGTCCCCGCCGTCGTTCGCGCGGCGGCTCCGGCCGGCCTGCCCGGGCCCGACGACACGACGGCATCCGCCCCGGACCCGCGCCGCACGTGGGTTGACGCCGTGACGCTCGGGCTCGTCGACCGGTACGGCCGGTGGGCCGCCGACTGGCAGGAGCCGGCCACCGGGCACACCGCCGACGGTGGGCTGACGCTACGGTGGTGCTGCGCCCGGCACTCGATCACGACCCGGGAGCAGACCCTCGCCACCATCGCCGGCGCGCTGCTGGACTGGCGGTCCTACCTCGAGGAAGTCGCCGAATGCTTCGCCCGGCACCTGCCGCTGCCGGACGAACCGCAGGCGGCGTTCGCCGCCTGGGAGACCGCGGTCGGAGACCTCGTCGCGACGGCCGCGGCCCGCACGGCCTCCGCCGAGCACTGGTACGGCGACAGCGGGCGCGTCCTCACCTGGTTCCTCGCCGCCGCCGGCGTGCCGGACCACCTGTGCCGCGCCATGGTCGACGACGCGATCGGCGGACGGTTCCGGAGCTGGACCACGCCGACAGGCGCGGAGGTCGCCGACGCCGCGGAGGCCCTCGCCGCGGCGGTCACCGGCGTCGACCCGTTGCCTGAGGACTGGCCCGACACCTGGCCGTGGGACTGGCCCAGCCGGCGCAGCAGCGAACTGCCCGCCGCCTCGCGGGCGCCCCGGCCCGACCGTTCGGCACCGACGATCGATGCGCTCACCGTTTGGCGGCGGGTACGGCTGGCGGCGCGCTGGGCAGACGTCGCCGAGCACGTCCGCGGCCCGGTAGGCACCGGGCGCGATGGCGTGGCGGCGCACTTCGCGGCGCGGGAGGACGGCGCCGACCGGTTGCTCGCCGCGCTGGACCTGGCCCGCGCCGACGCCGCCGCGGGCGGCCCGCTCACGTTCGCCCGGCTCGAGCGCTGGCAGCGTGTCGTGCTCGGGACCGCCGAGGCGCCGTTCCGCACGACGTCCGCCTGGGCGAAGCACGGCCGGGAGTGGTACGCGTACCGACCGGACCTGCCCGACGCCTTCGACGCCTGCCTCGCCGAGGCCACGGACCCGCGGCTGCCGCTGCCGTCGCGGGCCGCCCGGGTGTACCTGGACGTGGCGTTCTTCCACCCGTTCACCGACGGCAACGCACGCTCGGCCGCGCTCGCGCTGGACTTCGTCCTCGCCCTCGAGGGCGTGGTCCTGGACCGGGCGGCGCCCTTGCTGATGACCGTGCGACCCGCCGGCGACACACGCGCCGCCGAGGCGATGGCCAGGCACGTCGCGGCCCTCACCGAACACACCCGCCGCCACGCCGGGCCGGGGTGACGCCGGCCCGCCCCTGCCTGCGGCGCATCGCCGTGCCCTACGGCGGCTGGGCCGCGTGCGATCACGCGCAGCCGCTCGGGGGCACGGTCGCGGCGGCGTCAAGCTGGTCAGCGCGGCGAACTGACGCGGTGCGTGCGGAGATGGCGACGCACGCCACCGGCAGCGGCCCATCGCTGGACGGGGACGGTCGCATCGTCAGGACCTGGACGCCGGCGTCCGCGATCTCGATCCCGGCCTCCAGTTCGATCAGCGGGTGACCGGCCCCCGCCAGCAGCGGGCGCACGTCCTCGATCGTCAGTGGATAGGCCGGCATCAGGTGCTGGTCCGCCAGGTCCGACGTGGGGCTGCGGCGGAACGCCCGATGTGGTCCGAGGAGCGCTTGCAGCTCGGCACGCGGGGTCCCGAACCGCAGCGGGTCGACTCCGGAACCGGGCTCGACTTCCCATGATCGCTCCGACACGCCTGCATCGTACGCAGTCGCGCTCGCTGCGGAAGGTCGCCGTTGAGCTGCCGCCGCTGTTCGCAGTCAGAGGAGCATGCGGGCGATCGCCGCGACGCCGACCACGACAATCAGCGCGCGCATCGCCGCCGGGGGCAGCCGCCGGCCGAAGTGGGCGCCGGCCACGCCACCGAGGGTCGCTCCGGTGGCGATCAGCGCGACCACCTTCCAGTCGACGGACCCGGCAGAGATCAGCAGGAAGATGACCGCGGCCACCACGTTCACGGCTGTGGTCAGCAGGTTCTTCAGGCCGGTGACGGACTGGATGTCGTCGGAGGTCAGCACGCTCATCAGACCGACGAGCAGGACGCCCTGGGCGGCGCCGAAATAGCCGCCGTAGATGCCGAGCACGTACACGCCGGCGACGACGCCCGCGAGCCGGGGGCCGGTCAGCGTCGCAAGGTGCCCGTGGCCGTCGCTGGTGTCGCGTCCGCGGGTGATGCGCCGCTGCAGCGCCGGGCCCCACACGACCATGACCAGACCGAGCGCGATCAGCCCGGGGACGATCATCTGGAACGCGGCAGCGGGCAGGACCAGCAGCAGGATCGCGCCGGTGATGCCGCCGAGCAGCGACGCGGGCAGCAGGCGGCGCAGCACGCCGCCGCGCCCGCGCAGCTCACGCCGGTAGCCGAAGGTGCCGGTGAGCCCGCCGCCGACCAGGCCGATGTTGTTGGAGACGTTTGCGACCAGCGGCGGATAGCCGAACAGCAGCAACGTCGGGAAGGTCACCAGGGTGCCGGAGCCGACCACCACGTTGATCATTCCGGCCCAGAACCCGGCCGCCAGCACCGCTATCGCTTCTGCCATGGCTTCGATGATCACCCCTCTTATCGGGGCCATGTCGGAGCGCTGTGCCGTTCGGGCAACAGCGTTTCCAACCAAGCCAAGATCGCAGCGTCATCAGTCTTCCGCACCGCGACAGACCACGATGGACCGGGGCACCGTTTCCGCACCGGAGCCGTTTGTTACAAACCCTGGCGGCCATTATCTGGTGAGCCGACGACAAATATAATCGTCTGCCGAGGACGCGGGGAATCGGAGGACCCCGGTGCGCGTGCGCATCGGGGTTTCATGATCCCTGCCTCGTCACGGTGGATTGCCGCGGTGTCGTGGGCGCAGATGTCCGCCTAACGCCGGGAAGGCCGACGGCCCTGCACGCTGAGCGTGCGGCCGACCTCCCCCAGGACGAACTGCATCTCCGTCTGCAGGTTCGTGACCATGAACTGGAGCCTGGCGCGGAACTCGTCGACGGGGACGGTGCTGTCCCTGGAAATCTCCAGGTCGAGGTTGGTGGCGAGCATGAAACCGGCATTTACCGCCGTTTCATAGTATTGGCGCACGTCGTCGCCCTGCTGGAACTGGTGGTAGCCGTTCTCGATCAGGTAGCGCTGCGTGACGGTCGGGCCGGCCGCGACGTGCGGATCTACCGGCATGTAGGTGTTCCGGCGGACCCGTTCCAGCAGGCCGCGCTGCTCCATCCGGGTCCGGACCTGGTCAGGTCCGTGCGTGGCCCAGAAGTTGATCCAGTCCCGGACCGGGTAGAGGGCCGGTCGCCTGTTGAGCTCCTTCCATGCGTGCTGCTCAAATGCTGTCGGCGACCCGTGCGGAGGCCGACCCGCCAAGGTTTCGGAGTCGGACTGGTCGGCGAGCGGCGACTTCCGGGAGGGAGCCAGCGCCCCGTCAGGGGTGATCTCGACGTGGCCGTCGAACCACAGTTCAGCGATCAGCGCACCGCCGAGCACCACATTGAACAGGGACTCGGCGATCAACGTCTCGGGCCTGTACTGGCTGTGGAACAGGAACCAGACCTGGTCACCGAGCGGCAGACGGCTCAGCGGCTGCATGACGCGTCTCCCCAACCCTGGTATTGATTCCCGGAAATGGCCAACGTTTGGGCCCAAAAACTTCGACTGCGTACCGTAGCCGATGGCATACCAGTTCTCAACCTGAGCCAAGCCACGCAGGGCGAACACTACCGTCGGTCATGTTTCTTCTCGGTTAACGACTGTCGTCGTTCATTCGGTATTGAAGTACCTCTAAGCCGGGGCTATGGTGCCTTGTCAACAATCATGACGATGGGATCTCAATGACAACCATGCAAGGGCAACTGCCCGATGCACCCGGGCTGGCGGGCCGGAGTCTGGGGACCGGCAAGCTTGTGTTCTTCGTCGTCAGTGCGTCCGCGCCGATGACCGTCCTCGCCGGCGGGGTGGTGGTCACCCTCGCGGTGACCGGCAACGTCGGCACCCCGCTGTCGTTCCTGCTGCTGGGCGTGGCATTGGCGCTGTTCGTGGTCGGCTACGCCGCGATGACCCGCTACATCGACAACGCCGGCGCGTTCTACTCCTACATCGCCCAGGGCCTCTCCGGCGCCTGGGGCGTATCCGCCTCGGCCGTGGCGTTCGTCGCGTACAACACCATCCAGATCGGCCTCTACGGGCTGTTCGGCGCGATGATGAACATGTTCGCCGAGGCGCACTGGGGGCTGACCTGGTCCTGGTGGGTGTGGTCGCTGCTGCTGTGGGCGATCATCGCCGTCCTCGGCGTGCTCAACATCGACCTCTCCGCGAAGGTCGTCGGCGTGCTGCTCATCGCCGAGGTCGCCGCGGTGCTGCTGTTCGACACCGCCGCGCTCGGGCACCCGGCCGGCGACACCGTCTCGTTCGCCGGACTCGACCCCGGCAACCTCTTCGGTCCCGGCCTGGGCGGGGTCCTCGCGTTCGGCATCGCCGCGTTCGTCGGCATCGAGTCCGCCGCGGTGTACAGCGAGGAGACCCGCAACCCGCAGCGCACCGTTGCCCGCGCCACCTACATCGGCGTGGCGATCACCGCGATCCTCTACGCCTTGTCCTCATGGGCGATGACGGTCACCGTCGGCCCGGACCAGGTCGTCGCGACCGCCCAGGATCCGGAGGGTGGCCTGCCCTTCAGCGTGATCGCCCAGCACATCGGCGAGGGTTTCGCGACGACGGCGAACGTCCTGTTCCTGACCTCGATCATCGCGGCGATGCTGTCGTTCCACGCGGTCGTCGCCCGCTACACCTTCAGCCTGGGCCACGAGCGCGTCCTGCCGGCGTGGACGGCGAAGACGAGCCGGCGCACCGCGGCGCCGGTCGCCGGTTCCCTGCTGCAGACCGCGCTGGCGGCCGTCATCGTCGCCCTGTTCGTCGCACTGAACCGTGACCCGATCGCCGAGTTGTTCACGTGGCTCAGCTACATCGCCGCGGTGGGGGTCATCCTGCTCATGCTCGCCACGTCGGTGGCCGTCATCGGCTTCTTCAACCGGCGCGCCGGCGGCCCGGAGTCGCTGTGGCAGCGGCTCATCGCCCCGGCCCTGGCCGCCCTCGCTCTGGCCCTCATCCTCGTCGTCACGGCGGTCAACTCCGACTCGGTCCTGGGGGCCGAGGCCGGGTCGGCGCTGACCTACGTGCTGCCCGGCATCATCATCGTCGCCGCGATCATCGGCCTCAGCTGGGGCTACGTCGTCAAGAGCAACCGCCGTGACGTGTACGACGGCATCGGCCGCGGCGGCATCGAGGACAGCGCCACCGGCCTGTCCGGGCTCTCCGGCCTGTCCGGGCTGCCCGGCCTGGCCAGCCCGACCGGTGCGGTCCCACCACAGTCCGGCCCGGCCGAACACTCCTCCCGGGTGCGGTGACCGTTCCGTCCGCGACCCGACCCCGATGCACCACCCCACGATGACGGCGGACCCGGAACATCTCCGGGTCCGCCGTGATCGTCTCCCCCTCGCAGCGCCCCGTTCAGCAGCATGGAAGAAGGCCCGAGCATGACTGCCGCACCGACCGCACCGACCGCACCCACCACCGCCCCGGCGGTGACCCACCCCCTCGACCGGCTCACCTCCGACGAGATCGTCGCCGCGCGGGCGATCCTCGACACGGCCGGGCTGCTCGCCCCGACCACCCGCTTCGCCTACCTCGGCCTGGACGAACCGGCGAAGGCCGAGGTGCTCGCGTTCACCGCCGGCACCACCCCGCGGCGGAGCATCCGGGCCGTGCTGCTGGACGTCGCGACCGGCGTCGCGGAGACCGTCGTGGTGTCCCTCACCGACGCCGCCGTCACCCGGCGCACCCCGATCGACCCGATCACCGACGGACAGCCGCCGATCCTGCTCGAGGAGTTCGTCGCCGTCGACGAGATCGTCAAGGCCGACCCGGGCTGGGTCGCCGCGATGGCGAAACGGGGCCTGACCGACCTCACCCTGTTGCGTCCCTGCCCGCTGTCCGCCGGAGTGTTCGACCTGCCCGGTGAGCAAGGCCGCCGGCTGTTGCGGGTGTTGTCCTTCGTCGCGAACCGTGACGACGACCATTGCTGGGCGCACCCCGTCGACGGTGTCGTCGCCTACGTCGACCTCACCGCCCGGCAGGTCGTCGAGCTCATCGACGCCGCCGACCTGCCCATCCCGGCCGAGGAGGGCAACTTCGACGACCCCGCCTACACCGGCCCCGCCCGCCAGACCCTCAAGCCGATCGAGATCACCCAGCCGGCCGGGCCCTCCTACACCGTCGACGGCAACGTGGTCAGCTGGGAAGGCTGGACGTTCAGAGTCGGGTTCGACGCCCGCGAGGGCCTCATCCTGCACCAGCTCGCCATCCAGGGCCGCCCGGTCGTGTACCGCGCCTCGATCGCCGAGATGGTCGTCCCCTACGCCGACCCGTCACCGGTCAGATACTGGCAGAACTACTTCGACACCGGCGAATACCTGCTCGGCGCCCAGGTCAACAGCCTCGAACTCGGCTGCGACTGCCTCGGCGAGATCCACTACTTCGACGCCGACCTCGCCGACGGCAACGGCGCGGTGGACACCAGACCCAACGCGATCTGCATGCACGAGGAAGACGCCGGCGTGCTGTGGAAGCACACCGACCTGTTCACCGAGTCCCGCGAGGTCCGGCGAGCTCGCCGCCTCGTCATCTCGTTCTGGGCCACGGTCGGTAACTACGACTACGGCTTCTACTGGTACCTGTACCTCGACGGCACCATCGAGCTCAAAACCCAGGCCACCGGCGTCATGTTCACGTCCTCATACACCCGGGACACCCCGTGGACCACGCAGGTCGCCCCCGGCCTCGGCGCCCCAGCCCACCAGCACCTGTTCTGCGCCCGTCTCGACATGACCGTCGACGGCGTCGCCAACACCGTCGACGAGGTCGACATCCGCCCCGACCCGATCGGCCCGGACAACCCCTACGGCAACGCCTTCAGCCGCACCCACACCCGCATCAACAGCGAGGCGGACAGCGCCCGGGACGCCAACCCCGCCGCCGGCCGGGTCTGGCGCATCGAGAGCACCGAACGCGCCAACCGCCTCGGCCAGCCCACCGCCTACGTCCTCACGCCGCAGGGCCTGCCCGTCCTCCTGGCCGACCCCAGCTCCTCCATCGCCCGCCGCGCGGCGTTCGCCACCAAGCACCTCTGGGTCACCCGGTACGACCCGGCCGAACGGTTTCCCGCCGGTGACCTCGTCAACCAGCACCCCGGCCACGCCGGCATACCCACCTACGTCCGACAGGACCGCCCACTGGCCGGCCAGGACGTGGTCCTCTGGCACACCTTCGGTTTGACCCACTTCCCCCGCACCGAGGACTGGCCAGTCATGCCCACCGACAGCGCCGGCTTCACCCTCAAGCCCTACGGCTTCTTCGACCGCAACCCCACGCTCGACCTCCCCGCCTCCACGTCCACCCACTGCGCGCCGGCCACTGGCACCGAACACACCGACGCCCACACCGGAAACGGCGCCTGCCACTGACCTCACCGACGACACCATGGCCCGGACCGCGCACCCCCAGTGCCGCTCCGGGCCCTCGCCTTTCCCCCCTGGCGGTCAATTCCACGAGATGCGACCTGAACGCAGGGCGGGGCGGCTTGAATCGGGGTAATACGACCCTAAGGTGGAGAATGTACCGATCCCGTGCCACCACGCCTGTACACCGCCGCCCAGGGGCTCACCGCGATCATCCGCAACCTCGCGCGGGCCGGGGCTCTCATGTCCGAGGCCATCGCGGCGGGCGGCGACGCCGCGCGGCTGTTCATTGCGGGGAGCCGCCTCGCCGCCACGGTCCCGACGGCGACGGTGAGCACCGTGACCACGATGAGGTACCCGCGGTCCAGCGGGCTGTCCGCGTTGCCGATCAGGCCGAAGACGGTGTGCCCGGCGAGCGCGCCGGTGCACGCCGCCACGGTGTGGCGGGCGGTCCAGCCGCCGGCCGCGCCCCAGCGGCGCAGCGCGACGAGCGTGGCGGCGGCCACGGCGGCCGCGCCGGCCATCGGCAGCAGCGCCCAGGCGCCGTGGGTGAACAGGGGCTGCCGCGCTCCCGCGAAGGGCCAGATCGCGCCGAGGAACACCAGCGCCGACACCGCCGTGAGGGCGCCCAGGACCGCGGGCCGGGGCGGCACGGCGGGGCGCGCCGGGCGGACCCGCACCCGCAGGGCGAGCACCACCAGGACGGCGATCACGGCGGCGATGCCCAGGACGGCCGGCAGCGGCATGGTGTACCCCGGATCCTCGCCCGGCGGCACGGCAACCCGCAGCAGCGCGGCGCCGAGCAGGGTGACGACCCCGGCCGCGATGACACCGCCGCGGCGCAGGTACGCCGCCGTGCCGTGGCGGGCGAAGCACAGCTCGGTGAGCGCGACCGGGACCGTGATGCTGAAGACCGCGTGGTAGACGAGGTTCAGCTCCGTGTAGGCGGTGTTGACACCGAACAGTCGCGGCGCCCAGTCGGCGGCGTGGTACAGGTGGGGGCTGGTCAGGCTCTGCAGGGCCAGGCCCTCCTCCAGCAGACCGTAGGCGACGCCCATGAGCAGCAGGTTCGGGTAGCCGCCACCGGCGCGGCGGACCACCTCGCGCACGAACAGGGCACCGGCGCTGTAGACGGGGGCGAAGACCAGCCAGGCCCAGGCCAGCCGCAACGGCACCGTGCCCAGCGTGACCTCGGCGACGACCGGTGCGAGGACGACCAGCAGCAGCGCGGCGCGGCGGTTGCGCGGGCGCGGGTCAGGCACCGGCTGGAACGCGGCGCGGACCACGGGCCGGTTCACGGCGGCGATGAGCGCGGCGAGGACGGCGAGCTGGACCCCCTGCACGACGCGCAGCCACCACGGATACCCGCCCGACACGAACAGCCAGCCAACGGCGACGAACCCCAGGACCGACACGATGCGCACCCGGCGGTAGGCACGGTACGCACCGGCCAGCAGCCGGCGGGCCACCCACCAGTACAGCCCGGCGACGACGAGGATCGGGATCGGCCGCGTCCACAACGTGCGGGCGAGCGCGGCCGGGTCGGCGTCCGGGTGGCGGTGTCGCTGGTAGGCCAGGACGTTGCCGTGCAGGACCAGGGTCAGCGCCGCGGAGGCCACGCCGAGCGCGAGACCCGCGACGAGCAGACCGACGACGACGCGAACGGCCCGGCGTTGCTGCGGTGTCATCATGACACCGACGCTACGAACGCGGCGGCGCGCGCACGTCCAACCGACGACCGGTCCCGCGCCTACGACTTCAGAATGACGGCCGGGGCCGGACCAGACCGAGGTCGTAGGCGAGCACCACGGCCTGGACCCGGTCGCGGACGCCGAGCTTGCGCAGGATCGACGACACGTGGGTCTTGACCGTCGCCTCGGTCACGACCAGCCGCTCGGCGATCTCGGCGTTGGCGGCGCCACGGGCCAGCAGCATCAGCACCTCCCGCTCCCGCTCGGTGAGCTGCTCCAAGGCGCCGTGCGCGGCCGGCGGCGTCGCGTCGATGGCGGCGAACCGGTCCAGCAGCCGCCGGGTCGCGCTCGGCGCCAGCAGGGCGTCGCCGCGGGCCACGATCCGGATCGCCTCAACGAGGTCGGCCGGGCGGACGTCCTTGAGCAGGAACCCGCTGGCGCCGGCCCGCAGCGCCGCGTACAGCGCCTCGTCGAGGTCATACGTGGTGAGGATGATGACCCGTGGGGCGCCGGGCCGCCCGGTCAGCTGCGCGGTGGCGGCGACGCCGTCGAGGCCCGGCATCCGCACGTCCATGAGCACCACGTCGGGCCGGGTCTGCTCGACCAGCCGGATCGCGTGCGCGCCGTCGGAGGCCTCGCCGACCACCTCGAGGTCGTCGCGGGCCTCGAGGATCATCCGGAACCCGGAGCGCACGAGCGCCTGGTCGTCGGCGATCAACACCCTGATCGTCATGTCGCCTCCGCCTCGCTCATCGGGTGCGCTCCCCCGTCGGCAGCCGCGCCGCCACCTCGAACCCGCCGCCGGGCGCCGGTCCGGCCCGCAGCGTGCCGCCGAGCAGTGCGGCGCGCTCGCGCATGCCGGCGATGCCCTGTCCCGTTCCGGCGTCGGAGCCGCCCCGGCCGTCGTCGCGGACCTCGACGGACACCTCGGCAGGCCCGCTGCGGATCACCACCTCGGCCCTGCCCGCACCGGCGTGCCGGAGCGCGTTGGTGAGGGCCTCCTGGATGATCCGATACGCCGACAGCTGCACCGCCAGCGGTACCTGCGCGGCGTCGGCGTCCTCCCGGCGGACCGTCACGGGCAGCCCGGCCGCGCTCACCGTCTCGGCGAGCCGCTCGACGTCACCGAGACCCGGCTGCGGCGCCGCCTGAGCCCCGGTGTTGCCCTCGTCGTCGGCCCGCACGGTGCGCAGGAACCAGCGCAGCTCGGCGAGGGCCTCCCGCCCGGCCTGCTCGGTGCGCCGCAGCGCCTCGCGGGCCCGCGCCGGGTCGGCGTCGAACACGTCGTCGGCCGCGGCCGCCTGCACGACCATGACCGACACGGTGTGGGAGAGCACGTCGTGCAGCTCACGCGCGATCCGGGCCCGCTCCTCGAGCACGGCCTGCCGCCGCTCGGCGAGCCGCCGCGCACCGCGGGCCCGCACCAGCGCGCCCCAGCTCCAGGCGAGCACGACCCCGCCGAGCCACAGCCCGGCCATCGCCCAATGCCCGCGGGCAACGGCCGGCCCGCAGGCGGCGAGCGCGCCGAGGCCCAGCCCCCAGAGCGTCTCGGCGGCGGGCCGCAGCCACGCGTACGTGCACACCACGACGAACGTGAGGCCCGGCCCCACGCCCGGGTACAGCACCTGCAGCCCGGCGGCGGCCGCGAGCACGACGACGGTCCCGAGCCGGTGCCGGACCCCGAGCCACCAGAACCCGGCGGCCTGCGCGAGCACCAGCAGCACCGCCACGGCCCGCCCGGCGGCGCCCGTCACGACGAGCGGTGCGGGCGTGAGCAGCGGCGCCGACACGACGACGGCACCCACGGCGGCGAAACCCCGCCAGCGCCGCGAGAAGCGCGCCGTGTAGCCGTCACCCATCCGCCGAACCCTACCCGGACCGCTGCCGGCACTCATCCTGAAGTCGTAGACGCAGGACCCGTCTCACGGCGGACGTGCCTGATCCCGCGGATTCGTACGGTTGCTGCATGACCGCGCCGAAGCGGCCGTTCACCAGGGGGATTCGATGACCACGAACGAGAACGCGTGGAGCGGGACCGTCGCGAAGAAGTCGCGCGGGTTGTTGGACGGCTCCAACCTGTACCGGCGCCTGAAGGTCCGGCTCGACGACGGTACCCATCTCAACGTCAAGGTCGACCGGACGCTGTGGAGCCAGCTCCAGGTCGGCGACCGCGTCGTCAAAACCGCAGGCGAGCAACCACACCGCGGCTGACCGACCGGGAACGGACCACGGCAGACCTTGGCGCCGCCCAAGGACGGCGGCCGGGCCGCGATCCGTTCGGCCCATTGCAGTCCGCGTGACCAGCACCCATCGTTGTCGTGATGTTGCCGTTGGTCACAGGAGGACCGATGGGTGCCGCCGAGCGTCTCGAAGCGTTGTGCCAGCGTTACGCCAGAGGAGACCTCGCGGAGCATGTCGCGGGGACGGATGCGGAGCCGTTGCTGGATCGCGTTCTGGCCACCGCGCGGGAAGGCGGCGATCCGGCACGGCTGGACGGCGACCTCGACCGGATGGAAGCGGCGCTGTCGCACCTCGGGATCGACGGCGTGACCACGAGCGACCGGTCGTACCGGGTCTGGCGCGGCGGCGCGGGCCATCCCGTCGTGCACGCCCTGGTCTGCCCCGCCCGCACGTGCAGCCGCGCGGAGCCGGACACCCCGGTGCCGCCCCCATGCGCCGTCCACGGGCGGTCCCTGGACCGTGTGCAGATCCCGACGTGACCGCCCTGCTCGCCACGCTGGGCGGCAAGCTTGCCGACCGGTGGGCCGCCGCGATCCTCGGACCCGGCCTGCTCTTCGTCGGTGCCGTGGTGTGCGCCGGGCAGCTCGGGCAGCGCCATGCAACGGACTTCGGGCGGCTGGGGGTCTGGATCTCGGCGGTGGCGGCCGACTCGGCCAGTCACAGTCCCGGCGCGGTGCTGCTGTTCGGCGTGGGTGTCCTGCTCGCCTCGATCGCGGCCGGCCTGGGCGCCTCGGCGGCCGGCCGGGTCGTCGAACGTGTCTGGCTCGTCACCGGCGAGCGTCCGCCCGCGAGCGCGCTGCGGATCTGGCGCCGGCGGCGCTGGTCCCGCGCCGACGAGCGGGTCGAGCTGGCGCGGGACAGGGCCGTCCGGGCGGTCGTCCTGGGGCCCGCCGAGGCGGCCGACGCGGCTGCGGTGTACGCCGCCGCCCTCGCCCGGCGCAACGCGATCTGCCTGGTTGAACCGGACCGGCCGGGGTGGATGGCGGACCGGCTGCTCGCGGCCGACGCGCGGGTGCATCGAGCCTACGCGATCGATCTGGGGGCGGTCTGGCCCCGGTTGTGGAGCGTGTCCTCGGCCGAGTTGCGCGCCGACCTGGGCGCGGTGCAGGACGCGTACGCCGGCGCCGCCCGGCTGCAGGGCTGGGGTCTGCTGTACGTGACGCTGGGTCTGTGGTGGTGGCCCGCGCTGCTGGTGGGGGCCGGCACGTTGGTTGCCGGCCATGCGCGGGGCCGGGCCGCGGCCGGCGTCCTCGCCGAGCTTGTCGAGACCGCAGTCGACCTCCACGGCCGCGACCTCGCCAACCGGTTGGGCATCGTCGCCGATGGGCCGCTGCACCGCGGGATCGGCTTGTCGATCACCGAGATCGCCCGGAAGGACGGGCCGCCTCGGCCACCGGTCGCGGACGGTGGCGGGCATGGCTGAAGACCCGGACGGCGCCGAGGACTCCGACGTGATCCGGCTGCTGAGCCGTGCCGAGACGCTCCAGCGGGCGGGCCGGCACGTGGAAGCGCTCGCGGACCTCGACCGCGCCGTCGAGCTGGCTCCGGAGGAAGCCGGGGTGTACGAGGCGCGCGGCGCGCTCCGCCACAACCTGCGGCGGTACGCCGAGGCGTTGGAGGACCTGGACCGGCTGGTCCGGCTCGACCCCGACGACGGCTGGGGCACGGTGTTGCGCGCCATGACATTGCAGGAGCTCGGTCGCGGCGCGCAGGCCATTGCCGACCTCGACCGGGCGGTCCGGCTCAACCCGGCTGACGCGGCGGTCTTCGGCATGCGTGGTGAGGCCCTCCGGGTCGCCGGCCGGTACGCCGAGGCGACAGCCGACCTCGACCGGGCGATCGAGCTCGATCACCGGTACGCGTTCGCGTTCACTGTCCGCGGCCATACGCACCTGCAGCAGGGCCGGCGATCGGCGGCGCTGGCCGACTTCGACCGGGCGATCGAGCTCAACCCGGGTTACGTCCAGGCGCTCGTCCTGCGCGCGGAAGCCAGCCGCGGGTTGCGCCGGTACCGGGAGGCACTGATCGACCTCGACCGGGCGGTCGAGGTCGATCCGGCCAACAGCTGGGCCATCGCCCGCCGCGGCGACACCCGTCGGCTGCTGGGCCGCCACGACGAGGCGTTGACGGACTTCGACCGGGCGATCGAGCTCAACCCGGACGCCGCGTGGGCCGTTGCTCGCCGCGCGGAGACCTACCGGACCACCAACCGGTTCAGCGAGGGGCTCGTCGACTTCGACCGGGCCGTCCGGTTGGCGCCGGGCGACACCTGGACTCGTTCCCGCCGGGGCGAAGCGTTCCGGCAGCTGGGCCGGTATCAGGAGGCGCTGGCAGACCTCGACGAGGTCGTCGCGGCCGACCCGGGCGACACGTGGTCGATCTTCAGCCGGGCGCAGACGCTGCGCGACATCGGACGCCCGGCCGACGCCCTGACCGACATCGACCGTCTCATCGCGGCGGACGCGGTCCACGACTGGGCCTTCGGCGAACGCGGCCGGCTCCTGATCGCCCTGGGCCGGCCCGAGGAGGCGTTGGACGCCTTCGCCCGGTCCGCCGCCGCCGGCTCCACGAGTCCCTTGCTGGATGTCGGTCGCGGGAGCGCGCTGCACCTGCTCGGTCGGCACGAGGCCGCGATGAGCGAGCTCGACCGGGCCGTTGCGGCGTGTCCGGGCGACGCCGCGCTGCACCATCAACGCGGCCGCATCGGGCTCGCGCTCGGGCTGTACGCGCAGGCCGAGAACGACGTCGCGGCGGCGGTCCGGCTGGACCCGGCCAACGCCAGGTACCTGTTCGGGCGGGGACTGGCGCGGTGGTGCCAGGGGAACCTGCCGGGCGCCGTCGCCGACGTCACGCAGGCGCGTGCCCTGCCCGTGCCGCCACCTGATCAGGGTCGCCGTGAGCTTGAGACGCTCACCGGCGAGGTCATCTGGCACACCGTGCAGCGCCACGATGCGAGCGCCGGCCGGGCGGCAGACCTCCTGCTGGCCGAGGGGGCACCGGCCGAACTGCTCCGGGAGGCCCTCGACGGCCTGCTCGCCGTCTCACGCGCGGCACCCGAGCGCGGTGCCGCGGCGCGTCAACTGATCGAACGGCTGCAGGCGGCCACCGCAGTGACCCGACGCGACGGGGAACCATGACCGACGAGACAGACGCGGCGCAGGCGCCCGTGCTCACCGGACGGCTGCTCGTCGCAGGTCCGGCCATCGACGACCCAGGCGTGCGGCGCGCCGTCGTTCTGGTGCTCGTGCATGAGGCCGACGTCGTCGTCGGTCTCGTGCTCGGCTGGCCGACGGGCGAAGCCGCCGCGGACGTCGCCCCCGACTGGGCGTCACTGGCCGCACCGCCGGCGGTGCTGTTCGACGGCGGGCCCTTCGAACCGGAAAAGATCTTCTGCCTGGTTCGCGTCGACGACGGCGTCACACCGGCTCCGGCGCTGCTGTGGCCGGTGTACGGGCCGGTGGGCACGGTCGACCTGGCCGTCGAGAGCGAGGACGAGCATCGCACGCGCGCGGCGGTCCAGGTTGCCCGCCTGTTCGCCGGCTACACCGCCTGGGAGAGCGACGAATTGGAGGTCGAGATCCGCCGCGGCCACTGGGTCGTGGTCGAAGCGCGGCCCGAGGACCCGTTCGACGCCCTGAGCGACGAGTGGTGGCACGAACTGCCGTCCCGCCTCGCCGAGAGGGCGGCGCCCGGCAGCCTGGCCGGACGGCCCGGCGAACTCGCGGCGGCGCTGCTGACGCTGCACAGGCGCACCGGCGACCAGGACGCGCTGCTGCAGGCCGCCGAGGCCGGCCGTGCCGCGATCGCCGCCGCAGCGCCCGACGCAACGGACCTCGCCGCGCTGCTCGCCGACCTCCGGTCCAACCTGACGGATCAGTACGACGACAGCACCGATCCGGCGGCCCGAACCGAGACGGCCAGGGCGTTGCTCGCCGTGACACCGCCCGGGGATCCGCTGCACGCCAACCGCCTGGGCATGCTCGCCAGCGCCCTGACCATGTTGGCGGAGCGGACCGGGGACGAGGCGACGGCGCGTGACTCGGTCGCCGTGGCTCGTTCCGCGGTGGCCGCCGCGCTGGACGACCCGCAACGCCGCGAGTGCCGGGCCATACTCAGCGCCGCCCTGACGATGCTGCACTACCGCATCACCGACTGGGCGGCGTTGGCCGAGGCCGCGGCGCTCGCCCGGCAGACGCTCGGCCCGGACGGCGCACTGCCCGACCTCACCGTCCCAGCCCTGAACTACCTCGGGCTCACGCTCATGTTGACGTTCGAGCGGACCGGCGATCCCACCGACGGCCGAACCGCCCTCGCCGCCTTTCGCGCTGCTTCGGCCGGGATCGAGCAGGACCACCCCGGACGCGGTGTGGTGCTGGCGAACGTCGCCGGGGTCCTGCGCATGCTGGCTGACCGCACCGGCGACCCGAACACCATGCTCGAAGCGGTGTCCGTCGGCCAGGAAGCGGTCGCCGCGCTTCCCGCCGGCCACCCGTCCCGGTCGCTGGGGCTGAACAATCTCGCGACGGCGCAGTTGCGGCGCTTCGAGCGCACCGGCGACCTCAACGCGCTGCGCGGCGCCGCCGAGGCCGGCCGCGCCGCCGTGGCCGAAGTCCCCGCCGGTCACCCGGACCGCCCGTTGTATCAGGGGCAGCTGACCGCGACGCTGCGAGCGCTGCACCTGCGGACCGCCGACCCCGCCGTCCTCCACGAGGCCGTGTCCGTCGGCCGGGCCGCGCTTGCCGCCGCAGGCACCGGTAGCCGCCGTCTCATGATCACCTCCAACCTCGCGATGATGCTGCTCACGGTGGGTCTGTTCGAAGGCGACCTCGGAGCGCTCCGCGAGGCCGTCACGCTGCTGCGGGCCGCGGCCGAGGCGACGCCCGACGCCGATCCCATGCGCTCGCTGCTGCTGGTCAATCTCGGGGTCGCGCTGAACAGCCTGCGCACTGCCACGGCGGACCGGACACTGGTCGGCGAGGTCACCGACATCGCCCGCCGCGCGGTCGCGGCAACACCGCCGGACCACCTGCAACGCCCCAACGCGCTGAGCCTGCTCGCCAACGCGCTGCAGGACCTGTTCGAATCACGCGGCGCCCGCAATGCCGGCCGGGAAGCGATCGTCGTGCGCCGCGCCGCCCTGGCCGGCGTCACGCCGGGCCACCTGCTGCTGCCGTCCCAGCACAGCGGCCTGAGCAAGACCCTGCTGGAGTACGCCCGACGCACCGGCAACGCCGCAGCGCAACGCGACGCGACGGCGCACGGCCGCGCCGCCGTGGCGGCCAGCACGCCCGGGGAGGCGATCCACGACTCCTACGTGCTCAGCCTCGGCACCGCGTTGCTGGCTGAGTTCGATCGCACCGGTGACGACGCCACCCTGACGGAGTGCCGGCAGGTGCTGGCCGGCCCGGCCGGCGCGCCCGGCGCCCGGGTCGAACTGCGCCTCCGGGCCGCCGCCCAGCTGGCTCGGGCACACCTGCGCGCCGGCGACAGCGGCGCCGCGCTCGGCGCCGCCGAGGCCGCGATCGGCCTGCTGCCGCTGGCCGCCCCGCGGGCGATGGCCCGCGGCGACCGCGAGCACCACCTGGGCCAGTTCGCCGGGCTGGGGGCGCTGGGCGCGGCGTGCGCACTGACCGACGGGACGCCCGGCCGGGCGGTGGAACTGCTGGAGGCGGGCCGCGGCATCCTGCTGGCCGAAACCATGGACGATCACCGCGAGGAGGCCCGGCTCCGGCAGGAAGCTCCGGACCTGGCCGACGAGTACAGCCAGCTCCGAGACCGCCTCACCACGCTCGACGCGCCACGGCCCGGCGCCCTCGCCCCCGACGTCCTCGCGGCCGCAGGGCCGCCCCCGGACGCCAGACAGGCCCGCCAGTCGTACCAGGCCGAGGCGGCGCTGCGGGCCGAGACGGTCGGGCGCCTGACGGAGCTGCTGGGTCAGGTGCACGACCGGCCGGGGTTCGGCAGCTTCCAGCGACCGCCGCGCATCGACGAGCTCCGGCCGGCGGCGGCCGGCGGGCCGATCGTCATCGTCACCGCCGACTCCTCCCGTTGCGACGCGCTGATCGTCACCGCGGACGGGCCAGTGCGGCTCGTGCCCCTGCCGGGCCTCACGCCTGCGGTGGCCCTCGCACAGGCCGACCGCCTGCTCGCGGCCCGGCGCTCCGCACGCGACGAGCGGAATCCGTTCGGTGTGCGCATCCGGGCCCAGCAGACGCTCCACCGGGTGTTCGGCTGGCTGTGGGACACCGTCACCGAACCGGTGCTGACCGCCCTGGGCCACACCACCTTCCCGGGCGAGGACGGGGACTGGCCGCGGGTCTGGTGGTGTCCGGTCGGAATCATGGCGTTCCTGCCGCTGCACGCGGCCGGCCACCACCACGAGACGCCGCCGGACGTGCCGCATCCGCGCACGGTGTTGGACCGGGTCGTGTCCTCGTACACCACGACCATCCGCGCACTCGCCTACACCCGGGAGGAGGCCGGTCAAGGTCCCGCCGGAAGCGTGCCGCTGATCGTGTCGGTGCCCGAACCGCCGGGCGCGGTCCCGTTGGAGCACGTGGCGGATGAGGTGGATGCGATCGCCGGGCTGCTGGGCGCGCGAGTGCTCGACGGGTCCGCCGCGACCCGCGACTCGGTCCGATCCGCGCTCGTCCATCACTCCGTCGTCCACTTCGCCTGTCACGGCATCAGCGACTGGGACGCCCCCGGCGAGAGCCGGCTCGTCCTGCACGACCACCTCAGCGCGCCGCTCACCGTCGCGGACATCTCCCGGCTGCGGCCGGGCAACGCCGACCTGGCGTATCTGTCCGCCTGCTCGACGACCGACACACGCACGAACCTCGCTGACGAGGCCGTGCACATCACGGCCGCGTTCCAGCTCGCCGGATACCGCCACGTGATCGGCACGCTCTGGCCGGTGAACGACCAGGCGGCCGCACAGACGGCGATCACCTTCTACAGCACCCTGACCGGCGGCGGCAGCCACCCGGCCGACGTCGGCAATGCCGCGTCCGCGTTGCACCGCGCAGTCCGGCTGACGCGCACCGCAAGCCTCAACAGCCCGACCCGGTGGGCCGCACACATCCATGTCGGCCACTGAGCCGCTTCCCCGCCGCCGCGCATGCATTGACCTGGCGGGTTGTGGATTGTGGCCGTGTTGTCCGCGCCACCGGCGGGTCAGCGTCGCAGGGCCGCGTCAACCCGGTCGAGGTTGTCCGACCAGGGCCGCGCGGGAACGACCGGGACACCGATCCGTGCGGCCCGGATCGACAGCGCGGCATCGAAACGCGCGCTCACGATGGCGCGGAACCGTTGCTCTGCTGCACCTGGCTCGCGGGACAGGTAGTTCGCGACGATCTGATCCTCGTCCGGCTCGGAGATCACCACCGTCCTGACCCGGTCGCCGAAGCCGGCTGCGAAGTCTGGCAGCAGGTAGTCGCCCTCCATGACAATCGGCGCCGCGGACTCGATGTGATCGGTGATGACGGCTTCGATCCCGGGCCGCATCGCCTCCGCCACGGCGATCGTGTGCTCGACGATCCGCGCCGGCGGCCACTGTCGCGCCGCAATGTCGGTGTCCCACAGGTGCAGCGCCGGCTGCTGCTCGGGCGTGGTCAGCGCCTTGACAACGGTCACCATGTCGTCGACCTCGGCGAGCGGCACGCCGTACCGGTGGGCCAACGCGGTCGCGATGTGCGACTTACCGATGCCGGACGCGCCACAGATGAGCGTGACGGTCCAGGAGGGAGCCGGGGCAGGATTACCCATGCGAACGATCTTTGCCGATCACCCGCAGGGCGACCCGGCCGACCATCCCATTGCTGCCGCCGCTCCAGGTAGGTGTGACCGGGGACCGATGAGGCATGATCGGGCGGTGCAGACCCGGCTGCTCTTCGTCCGCCACGGCGAGTCCGTGCACACCGTCGAGGGCTTCATCGGCGGGCCACGGGCCTGCCTGGGCCTCACCGACCGGGGTCACGAACAGGCACGTGCCGTCGCTCGATCACTCGTCGCGGAACCGCACAGCACCCGGCCCGTGGCGGTGTACTCCTCCACGCTGCGCCGCGCGACCGAGACCGCGACGACGATCGCCACCGCGCTGGCCGTCCCGCATGACCAGGACTGCCGCTTGTGCACGTGGCACGTGCCCGACTACGCCGACGGCCTCCCCCACGCGGAGTTCCGCGAGCACGCGATCACCGGCGGCGGGGTGTTCCGGCCGTTCGAGCAGGACAACGAGACCTGGGCGGAGCTGGTCACCCGTGGCAGCCGCGCGATCCTTGACATCGCCGAGCGGCACGAGGGCTCGACCGTGATCATCGTCGGGCACGCCGAGACCGTGGAGATGTCGTTCCACGCGCTCGGGCTGCTGCCGCTGTACCGCTCGTTCGACCTCGCCGTCGCGCCGGCCTCGGTCACCGAATGGCAGACCGACCAGACACCGACCGCCTGGCCGCCGCCGCGGTGGACGTTGACCCGGTTCAACCAGCGCTGACGGCGAGCAGCCACACCGCGCCTGACCGACCCGGGCGGTGGGCTCTCACCGTTGCAGACGTCCTGCGGCTTCGCCGAGATCGTGTCGCAGCTGTGCCGCGTCGTGGTACTGGAGGCTGTGCCAGCCGGCCGTGCCCGCCGCAGCCACGTTCGCCGGGCTGTCGTCGATGAAGATGACCGCTTCGCTGGAAGCGCCGAGGTGGCCGGCCACCGCCGTGAAGGCGGCCGGGTCCGGCTTGCGGTGGCGGAGTCGGTAGCTGAAGCACAGGTGGTCGAACCGGGCGAACACGTCGGGGTACCGGCGGGTCAGCACCTGTTCCTCCAGCGGTCCGTTGTTGGTGAACAGCGCCAGGACGCGCTCGCCGCGGCACCGGTCGAGGACATCGATGACGGCCGAATTCGGCCGGAAGGCGCTGCACCACGCGTCGTCGATGTCGTCGTCGCTGCCCGCGAAGCCGAGCACGGTGCGTATCCGGGTGCGCACCTGCGCCGCGGAGCCGTAACGTCCGCGATCGCAGTCGGCGCTGAAGCCGGACCGCCACAACAGTGCGTGGATCTGTTCCGGGTCCAGGGCGCAGGCCTGGGCGAGCCGTGCCAGCCGGTGGGCGTGATCGAAGTGGCACACCACGCCGCCGAGGTCGACGACGAGGTGCCCGGCGCTCATGGGCGGATCTCCGCCGCGGCTCGGATCTCGTCGAGGAGCAGCGCCAGGTCGTCCTCAGTGGTCGCCGGATTGAGCAGGCAGGCGCGGAGGGCCTCGGCCCCGGCCAGTTGGGTGCCGGTCAGGAAGGCGCTGCCGCGGTGCTGGACGGCGGCGGGGATCCGGCGGTTGAGCTCGTCCAACTTGTCGTCCCGGTCGACGGGGCGGTACCGGAACGCGACGATCGAGGTGCCGACCGGGGCGAGCAACTCGAAGTCGGGGGCGGCGTCGATCATCGCAGCCAGCCTCTGCGCGAGCCGGACCGTCGTGTCAACCAGCCGGATGATGCCGTCCCTGCCGAGGTGCGACATGGTGGCCCAGGTCCGCAGGGCCCGGAACGGGCGGGTCTGCTCCGGGCCGTACTCGGAGAACCATCCGATCCCGCCGTCGTGATCGTCGCGCAGGTAGGCGGGCACCAGGCTGAACGTGGACCGGGTCAACGCCGGGTCACGCCACAGCACGCACCCGCAGTCGACCGGCACACCAAGCCATTTGTGCGGATCCAGCACGAGCGAGTCGGCCCGCGCCATGCCCAGATAGCCGGCGTTGCCGGCGAGGGCACCGAGCGCGCCGTACGCACCGTCGACGTGGAACCACAACCCGTGGGCGGCGGCGACGTCGGCGATCTCGTCCAACGGGTCGACGGCACCGGTGTTGACGGTGCCTGCGCTCGCCGCCACGCAGAACGGGCGTAGCCCCGCCCGCACATCACGGGCCACCAGGGTCCGCAACGCGTCGACGTCCATGCGGAACCCGTCATCCACCGGCACGATCCGCACCTGCCGGCTGCCCAGGCCCAGCAGTTCGGCCGCCTTGCGCAGGCAGCTGTGCCCTTCCGCGGACACGTACAAGACCATCGGTGGGCGACCGTAGAGCCCGTCCTCGCGGACGTCGACACCGTCCCGGCCCGCGGCGTGCTGACGGGCGGCAGCCAGCGCGACCACGGTCGCCATCGAAGCGCCGCTGGTCAGCAGTCCGCCGCCGGGACGGTGCGGGTAACCGACCAGGTCGGCGAGCCACCGCAGCACGGTGTGCTCCAGCAGCACCCCGGCGTGGTCGCCGCCGGCACAGCTCGGGTTGAGGGCGGCGGCGATCGGCGCGACCAGCACGCCGGCCACCGACGGCGCGGAGTTCACCCAGCCGAAGAACCGGGGATGACCGTTGCCCATCGGGTACGGCAGCACGCGGGTGCGGATGTCGTCGAGCAGATCAGACAACGGCCGACCTTCTGCGGGCAGATCCTGGCGCATCAACCAACTGCGATCGGCCTCCGGCACCGGCTGCCACACCGGTCGTTCACCGACACTCTCCAGATAGCCGGCCGTGACATCGGCGGCGAGCCGGCCGGTACGCCTCAACTCATCCATCAATGCTCCCCGTGCGGCCCGGCCGGCCCGAGATCCATCACCAGGTAGTAGGCGCACTCGACATCCCCGCTGTTGGCGAACGCGTGACGGCAGTTGCCGGGGAAGTAGACCGAGTCACCCGCCTCCAGGATTGCTGCCTGGCCGTCGATCGTGAGTGTCAGGCGGCCCGACTCGACCGCCACGTACTCACGCGAGCCCGGCTGGTGCGGCGAGAACTCCCCGGCGTCGACACCGGGTCCCAGCGTGGTCCGCATGAACTCGAACTCAACGCCGGGTAGCACCGGTGACAGGATGCGCCGCTCCCACCCCGCCGGGTCGCGGACCACCCGTTGTCGTTCGTGGGACAGCACCACCATGGCGTTGCCGGCAGGCTCGTCCAGCAAGCGGGAGATCGACGTGCCCAACGCCGTCGCCAGTCTGTCCAGCACCAGCACGGTAGGCGTCTTCGCGCCTCGCTCCACATCGGACACCATGCTGCGGCTCACGCCGCTCAACTCGGCCAGCCGCTCCAGGGCGAGCCCTTGCGCCCGCCGCCGGACCCTGATTCGCGAACCCAGCTCGGTCATCGACAACCCGCTGGAGAGCAGGCCCTCACCACCAGACATGATTCCACGATAGCGGAATCTTCTCCACTATCAAGGATCAGGCCATCCGGCTCGAAGCGCTACCTGCGGTTCCACCACCGCCGTCTGGGCGGCTCCGTCTCGACCAGAGACTGCGCCGTGGACTTGCTGATCACAAGACTGATCTCTTCGGTGGCGCTGTTGACCAGGATGCCGTCGCAGTCGGCATTGGTCGCGACCATCTGCAGGACATCCGCGCCGGACAGGCCGGCATTGAAGCGCGGACCGAAGTTGCGCAGGGCCGTCTCGGGATCGGCGAAGGTCAGAATGCGTGCCTTGCCGTCACCGTAAGTGGTCCGGCCCGCGCCCAGGTTGCTGCCTGTCACAAGGCGACCGGAGGCGTCCGTCTCCGGTGTACCGATGGCTACGATGCCGACCGTGCCGGCTCGGAAGAGCGCAAGGAACCGCTCGTAACTCTCCGGGCTACGGGTAGCGGCGTGTTCGCCCATCGCGTCCGACAACGGACTGTCGCTCATGCCGCGTACCGTACCCGACCTCGATCAGCGCAATGCCGTCTCGGTTCGTGCGAAGATCCAGGTCGTGGTCCTGGTCTGGCGAGAATTGAGCAGCCTGTCCCGCGGAGACCTTCAGGCCGCGCTCCTGGCCGAGCTCGACGTGGTCATGGCCGGTCGCTCGCCGCAGGAGGAGGACGAGCTGCTGGCGCGGCTGCCGGCGCCGATGCGCGTGATGTGGGTCCTGAACTGGCTTGACTTCGAGGTCACGCAAGGATCATTGCTCGCGTACTTCTCCAACTCGCATGGCCGGCATGCTGCGCAGGCGGTCCAGGCGCTGCGGGACATCGGTGCGGCCGGGATGGCCGATGTGGTGATGCGGGCGGCGGAGTCGGTGACCGCCGCTGGACAGGAGTGGGCGGTGCGACACGACGAGCTGAACAGGCTGCCTGAGGGCTCGGTGGTGCGCCCGTACGCCGGCCTGTCGAACGCCGGGCACCTCGCCGAGCTGACGGACCAATACTGGGCCGCTGCCGAGGAGGAGACCTGGTGGGGCGACAGGCTTGACGCGTTCCTCTCCCGGGCCGTGGAGGCCGAAGCCCGCCGGTGACTTTGGGGGTGCCACCTGCGGCGTCGTCATGCCGGGGTGGTCTCGCGTCAGAACCGAGTTCCGGCGCTGGATGTCACCCGAGTCTGCGGCAGATCAGCGCGCCTCGTCGGGCACGGGTGGACCGCTGGCGGCTTCGGCGAGGAAGTCGCGGATCAGCCGGCCGGCTTCGACGGGCCGTTCGAGATGGATGTGGTGCCCGCAGTCGAGTTCCACAACAGCGAACCGATTTAGCACTCGACGGCAGGCATCCGGATAGGACGGATTCGCAGCGTCGTGCCGGCCGGCGACGGCAAGCAGCGTAGGAATGTGTGCGGGCGGCGTCACGGCGGGCCGGGCGAGTTCCGAGTAGGCGGTGACGGCGGCAGGCACGCTGTAGCGCCACCGCCACCGCCGGTCCGACCCACAACCCAGATGGTTCGCCACCTCCTCCCGGACGAGGCGATGTGCTTCCCGAGGCCAGAACCGGGCACGCTCCGCCACCGCCTCCTCCGGATTGTCGAAGGTAGGGACGTACAGCGCGTCGCGCGCTCGCCGCTCCGCCAACGGGCCCGGTAGCGCCATTCCCGGATCCAGCAGAACGAGCCGGTCGACCCGCTCCGGTGCCAGCCGGGCCAGATATACCGCGACGGTCGCTCCGAGCGAATGCCCGAGGACCGGCGCCTGGCCCAAGCCATGCCGATCGAGAACATCGAGCACATCCTGGGCGTGCTGCTCCAACGTCCAGGGCGGCTCGCCGGGCGAGAGCCCATGACCCCTGAGGTCAGGGGCGATCACCTGGAAATCGGACAGCTGCTCCTCGGCGAACACGCGCCACCGCCCGCCGTAGCCCTTCAGACCGTGCACCGCGACGATTGCCCGGCCGGTCTGCGGCCCGAAGCGGTACACGTGCAACGACATCCACGCATGCTAAGACAGATACGAATACGTTGGCGGTCGCCTGATCTTTGGCAATCCGACGCACCAACGTCCGCTTCCCTGCATCGACCTCGTACTACGAACGGCCGGATCGGCACGTCGAGAGCAGCGACGTCGGGAACTCCGTAAAATGTGGCCAATGGGATGGGAGGCACTCGCGCAGTGGGGTGACGACGCCGCTCGCATCGAACGGCTTACCGGCGGAGTCGCCAACGACGTGTGGAGTGTGCGCGTCAACGGGCAGCTCGCGGTCGGCCGGCTCGGCGTCAGGAGCGACGCTGATCTCGCGTGGGAGACCGGACTCCTGCAACACCTCGACCGGGAAGGTTTGACCGTGCCGGTGCCGATCCCGACTGTGGACGGCCGGCTGTTCGTCGACGGTCTGGTGGTGATGACGTACCTGGAGGGCGGTCCGCCCGAGACGCAGGCCGACTGGCGTCGCGTGGCCGGCACGCTCCGCGAGCTGCACCGGTTGACGCAGGGCTGGCCGCAGCGCCCAGGTTGGCGGTCGTCGACCGACCTCCTGCACGCCGAGACCGGGACGAAGATCGACCTCGGCGCGATGCCCGCTGAGAGCGTCGTTCGATGCCGGGCAGCGTGGGCGCGGCTGGCCGGACGTCAGACCTGCGTCGTGCACGGCAACCCCAACAACCCTGGCAACGTCCGCATGACCGCGGACCGGGTCGCGCTGATCGACTGGGACGAGTCCCACGTCGACGTCCCCGTCCTCGACCTCGTGCTGCCCGGCAACGCCGCCGACCTCGACGACGACGCGCACGACATCGCCGCGCAAGCCTCTGCCGCATGGGAAGCCGCCGTCTGCTGGGACGACGAGTACGCAGTCAAACGGCTCGCCGAAGTTCGAGCGGTCTGAGCACACGTGCGACTACTCAGGTTCCTGTGGGTAGATCTAGGCTGATTCCGCCGAGGCAGAGGTAGATGGCTGCGGTGAGGGCGTCGAGGTTGCGGAAGCCGAAGCCGCGGCGTTGGATAAGCCGGATCTTGGCGTTGACGCCTTCGAGGCACGAGTCCCTGCTCGGTGAACGCCGCCGACTGCACTGTGGCCCCGGACAGCCGAAGGATCCGGTTGAATGCTGTGGTGAGTCGCACGAGTTGATCAACGAACGACGGTAACGTGATCATCGTTGGGCCCTCGGCGGCGTCGGGCAGGTCAGTGTCCGAACGCCCACGCCACCATCAGCGGAAACTCTTGTTCCCAGAATGCGTCGCCGTGCGAGCCGGCCCGTTCGGTCAGGACAACGTCGCCACCCGCATCGCGCAGCGCGTTCGCCCACCGGGTCGCGTTGTCGCGGAAGAACGGTTCTTCGGTGCCGGCGACGAGATAGGTGCGTGGGAACCTGCCGGACAGCACGGCGGGTGGCCGGTACCCCGCACCGGGCGAGGCGCAGAAGACCGCGCCGTAGATGTCGGGATGCCGAAGCCCCATGGCCAGTGCGAGTTCTGCACCGGCGGAGACACCGAACGCCGCCGTTCGGTCGGCCGGCAGCTTGGCGCCCAGGCGGGTCGCCGCCCATCGGCGTACGTCCTCGACGAAGAATTTCTCGTGTGCCGCGAACCGTTGCGGGTCGAAGGTGAACGCGTCCGTGCTGCGGCCCGGTGAGTACTCGTGCAGCCGCAGCGTCTCGTCCTCCAGTCGGTGCGCGCCGACGATCATCGTGGGCGGTAGATCGGCGGCCTCAAGAGCTGCTCCCCACGACGTGATCAACTGGCCGTCTCCGGCAAAGACGATTGCCTCGGGCGCGGCCGCCGGGACGTAGGCGGTGACCTGACGTCCACCGTCGTACTCCAACACCTCGGTGACGAGCTCGCCTGCTGTGGACGACATCGGCGTGGGCTCCTTGCTGATGAGGTAGCTGCTGACATGTGCCAGCAACAGTGCCAACCATCGCCGAACGACGCAAGACATAACCGAACGTCACAGGAACCTCTGAGGGCGTCCAGCGCCCACACAAACCCGAGTAGTCACGCACACGTTCGAGGCGTGGAGTTGGCTACCATCGCATCCGCGTCGGTGGCCGTACCAACGCGATGATGCGTTTGAACTTCCAGCTGGGTGAGCTCATCATCCGGGCGACCAGCGGTCAGTGGGGCTACGACGCCGGCCTGCGCGAGGCGGTCGTCGAAACCGGCGACGGGGTTATGGGGTGGCCGCACACCAAGGTGGCGAAGCGCCTCGAGCAGGGCCCGGAGCATTCGCTGTACCAGTACTACCGGTACGCGGTGCATCCCGAACAGCGCGACGCAATCGCCGCCGGCGGCAATTGACGCCTTGATCCCGTGCACGCACGACGGTGACCGCGCGGGCAAGGCGCTGCAGCCACCCCGCCCGGCTGTCCGATCTCGGTAATGCTGCCGCGTGATGAACGACCCAGCTCCTACGATCGGCCGGTGATGTACCGCCCTTGGCCGCTGCGTCTCCTACCGCGCCACCGCCGGATCATGCGCCGCGGCGCCGCGGCCAAGGCGGTCGCGCTGGAGTCCCGCCCGTGGGGCTGGGTCGCCGGAGTGGTCCGGCCCAACAACAAGCACCGCAACAACGACTGACCGGCAGCGGCACTGGGATTCACCGCATCTTGTGAACTGCGGATGCGATCTCCTGCCGCAACAGCACCGCCTGCTCGTCGCGGTCGCACAGCAGCAGCACCTTGAACGGGATGCCCTTGCCGTCCGGCCGGCGGAGCGGGCTCGCCCAGTGACGAACGGCCCGAGACGGGATTCGGAAAGAGCGTGTGCCGATCCTCGGCAATGCTCGACAGTCGGCCGTGAGGTCGGACTGTGCGGCCAGAGCGGCGTTGGTCTCCCACACGGCCATCTCCCGCAGAAGACCGCACGGACTCGCGCTTGCGCAATGGTCAAGGATCATGGACCATTGGCGCGTGCCTGCCGATGAACTCCCCGAGACGTTTCATGTCACCACTGACGAGCAGCTCCGCGCCGTCTCCAATCTCACGCGTCACCGGATCATGGCCGTGCTGCGCTTCGAGCCGACAACGATTACGCAGGTCGCCGAACGGATGGGCCTGTCGAAGGGCAGCTCCAGCTATCACATGCGGCTGCTCGAGCGGGCCGGCCTGGTGAAGGTGGTGCGGACGCGGAAGGTCCGAGGGGTCATCGAGCGGTACTACGCCATGGCCGCGCGGTCCATCGAGCTGCCGGATCCGGGTGAGGGAGGGCCGGACGTGCTGATGCGGCATGCGGTGGCGGACCTGGAGGCAGCGCCGCTGGATGGCGAGCGGCATGTACGGATGGCGCATCTGCGGCTCACCGACGAGCAGTTCGCGGAGCTCGGGGCGCGGCTGCAGGCACTGGCGGACGAGTACCGCGAGCTGTCGGATCCGGCGCTGCCGGACGCGTCACTCGTCTTCGCATTGTTCCACCCGGCATGGCGCGAGCAGGCAGACGGGAGCGCCGAATGACCTCGGACATTCAGAAGTTGCCGACCGGGTTCGGGCGGCTGTGGACCGCGCAGACCATCTCCTCGCTCGGCGACGGCGTGACGCATGCCGCGCTGCCCCTCCTCGCACTGACCTTGACCCGGGACCCGATGGCACTCGCCGTCGTCACCGCCGCCGGAACACTGCCCTGGCTCCTCTTCGGCGTACTCGGCGGCGCGCTCGTAGACCGCTGGGACCGCAGACGCACCATGTGGGTCGCGGACGCGGCACGTGCGGTGCTGCTCGCGATACCCGCAGCCGCCGCCATGCTCGACATCCTGAGCATTCCACTGCTCGCGGCCCTCGCGTTCCTCCTCGGCCTCGGCGGACTCTTCTTCGACACCGCCGCCACCGCCTACCTACCAGACCTGCTCCGCCGCGACCCCACACTCCTGCAACGCGCCAACTCCCGCCTCCGCGGCACCCAAACCGCCGCATCCGGCTTCGCCGGACCACCCGCCGGCAGCGCCCTGCTCGCACTCGGACGCGCAGTTCCACTGCTCGCCGACGCGGTGTCGTTCGCGGTCTCCGCACTGCTCGTCCGGTCACTGCCCCCCATGCCCAGGCCCGTACCTGAAGCCCGCGAATCACTGCTCCACCAAGCACGGACCGGGGCCTCCTACGTCTTCCGGGACCGGCTCCTGCTCGGCCTCGCACTGCGTCCAGCGGTCGGCAACGTCGCCTTCCTC
>NZ_JBHSIU010000092.1:0-12011 GCF_042653625.1 Dactylosporangium cerinum
CCTCGCTCACCTGCGGCTCGCCTGACGATCCGTGCTGGACGGCCGGCCGCGAAGCCATGCTCTTCCGGATGGTGGACGCCCTGCACGACTCGTGCGACGTCGACGACGAACTGTGGCGGTCCGCGCAGGACTTGTTCGACGAACGGCAGCTGCTCGACGTGCCACTGCTGTGCGGGTGGTACCACGCGATCTGTTTCGCCGCCCGCACCGCTCGCGTCGAACTCGAGCCCGGTGCTCCCCGCTTCGTCGACGTCACGGCCGCCTGATGGCCGACCCACCGGTGGCAGTGGTGAACGCCTGCACCCGCGATGGGGAAAGCGGCAGCCCCACCACGGTCGTGATCGACGACGCCACATCTGCACACTGACATGCTCGACGCGCCGGTGGACCCCGCGACCGCACAGCACCGCCGGACCGGCCGCCGGTAGCACCCCGTCGAGCTGCCCGATGCCGATGACCGGCCCCGCCCTCAAGCTCCGGCGCCGCGTCACGTTGTCGCCCGCAACTGCCCGCTGCAGGGCGTCGACGTCCCGGCCGGCTCAACCGGCGGGGCGCCGGCGGCGGCGCAGCAGGTTGACCGCTGCGACCGGCAGCGCGTTGAGCAGGACGCCGAGACCGCAGGCCAGCCAGGCAACCTCCGCGGCACCGAGCCCTTGCGGCGCAAGGACCAGCCCAGCGATGACCGCCGTCTGCGCCGTGTGCCGGGCCACCCGCACGACGATGAGCCAGACCGGCCCGTCCTCGGTGTCCTCTACCGCTCTCCTCGCACGGCGACGGTCGCGCAGCTTCCCGATCAACGCGGTGACGCCTTCGACAATCCCGATCAGGACGGCGAACAGCAACGCCCACAAGGCGATCTCGCCGACGCCCGCGCCGCCGGTCACGGAGGGCGCGACGGCACCTGTCACGGCGAAGACGGCAAACGCGGGCACCCACGTCAACGCGCACCCGACCACCGCCACCAGTAGGAATCCGGCGAGGCCGATCCGGGGCCGCACAGGCTCCTCCAGCCTCGCCCGCACCGAGTCCGGCGCCCAGACGATGCCGCGACCCGGACCCGGCAATGCCACGCCTGGCAGCGTAGCGAAGACCTGCAATCAGCACACCGTGCGCGGACACGTCCCGCGAACAATGGGCATCAGGTTGATACGCCGGAGGTTACAGACACACCCAGCAGTACAGATGATCGCCGGCCAGCGCCGCCCGGCGGGCAAGACCGACGAGATCGGCGAGGACCACCTGCAGGAACTCGGGGTCGGCGTATCGCGACAGCTCCTCGATCGCTGACCACGCCAGCACGAACTGGGGAAGCTGCGCGTCGTCCGGGGCCGCCAGCGCATCGCGGGTTTGTGAGCGACAGCGAGAGGTACATGCTCTACTGCGGTGACCTCGACGGTCGTGCTCATGACGACCGACCGAAGGGACAGTCTGTTTTGCTATCAGGTACCGGATTTCGTTGACAGTTAAGGGAATCAGGTCGGCATATCTCTGCAGTACACTCGCACCGCCACGCCCGCTGATTGGCGCGAGATGGAGCCCGAAAACTGCGGTGCGACTGCGGACCACTGACACTAAGGTCGCGCCATGGAGATCCGTAATGCGATGCCGGCCGAAGAGCTGGTTGCCGAGAAGGTTGTCTCGGCGGCATTCGGCGAGCCACCGGACGGGCGCGTTGTGCAGATGATGCGAGTTCTGCAGACCAGCGGAGCAGCTCGGGCGAGTTTGGTCGCTGTTGTCGACGAGGAGCTGGTCGGGCACGTCGGTCTCTCACGCGGCTGGGTGGACGCTCGACGCGAGCTGGTCGAGGTGATGGTGCTCTCCCCGCTGTCGGTACGTCCCGACCGCCAGCGCCACGGCGTCGGCACCGCGTTGGTCGCGGCGGCGCTGCAGACCGCCGGAGATCGCGGCGCACCAGCCGTTTTCCTCGAGGGCAACCCGAACTACTACGGACGCCGCGGGTTCAGCTCCGCCTCCGCCCTTGGGTTCGACCCGCCCTCGACGCGCATCCCGGACCCGGGGTTCCAGGTGGCGCTACTTTCGTCGTACCAGCCGTGGATGGTCGGCCGGCTGATCTATCCCGAAGCGTTCTGGACCACTGAAACGGTCGGCCTGCGTGACCCTGAGCTGGAGCAGGTGGAAGCTCTGATCGCGTCGGAACGTGCGGGCGGACGAGGCTGATGAAATGCAGGACCTCGCCTTGTGCCCAGCGGCCGCCGCACGATATTCGGTAGTCTCCACAAGTCATCGATGATCGAGCGATGGCCGTGCCCGCACCCTCCGACACGCCACGACGCCGATACGGACCAACGGGACCATCAGATTTCAGCCGCCATCTCAATAACGAACCTGGGCACCACCACGGCGACCGCGTCTACCGCCGCACCGAGAGGCGGGCCCCGATGAGCAGGCCGGGCTGGCTACTCGACGTCTCCCGCCCCCGCGCAGCGTAGCGGCCGCCCGCGGTGGGTCCGTCGTCGCGTCCTATTCCTCCGGCTCCCAGGCGATCAGCTGGTCGAAGACGCGCCGGTCGCCGTCGACCTGCAGCGAGTCCATCAGAATGCGGCCGTAGCAGAACATGACCAGCTCATTGGCCGTGCCCCGGGCGGAGACATAGGCCACCTCCGGGCCCTCGACGGCGACCGGCGTGGAGAGGCGGGCGGTCCGGGCGCCGTCGGCGGAGAACCAGAGCCGCCAGGAACGGCCCTCGGTGGCGTGGTAGTCGATGATCGCGGGCTGGTGCGGCCACGCGGCCGTCGTCGCGACGCAGGTGGTCAGGAAATCGTCGACACCGTCGAGGGCCACGTCGTCCGGCAGCGGCTGCGGGGCGCCCACGGCGACCTGGGCGTCGTAGGTGTGCACGGCGACCTGCTGGAGCTGGTGCCGGGCAACGGCACCAGTCGTCTGCGGCGACTGCGACGAACCCCACCACGTCCAGCAACCACGATCCGGGCCGGCCTCCCGCAGCGCGTCCAGCAGCTCCCCCGTCGACGCGGCGAACCAGGCCAGCAGCGCCTCGCGCTCCCGGGGCGCCACCGGGGCGGACAACGCCGGCGGAGCGTCGGCGGGCCCCGCAGCCACGATGGCGGCCCACTTGCGGCGGCCGTCGCCCAGGTGCTGCACCAGGTCGAACAACGTCCACTCAGGGCAGGTCGGCACCCGCACGTCGAGGCTGGGTGCCGCGGCGACCGCCGCCCGGAACGCGGTCGACCGTTCGTCCATCAGCCGCAACAGGTCAGCGAACTCCAGCGTCTTTTCCATCGCGGCTTTGTACCACCCCCCTCCGACAACCGACAGCGGATTTCCCCACCCCCGGCGTCGGGGCCACGCGGAAAATCCGTTGCCCGGCGGCCCACGGGTTGACCATGCTGACGCGCATGGGTCAGTGACCAGTGGCGCACGTGCGCGATGAAGACGGGTTCGAGTCACCTCCCCGTCTCCGTCCGCCGTGCCACTCGAAGCCCGCACCGCGTGACCGGTGCGGGCTTCCTTCACGCGACGTGATCTGCGACGTCGCGCCAGCCGGCGTGCTCCCCTCCGAGACGCCGGCTGCCCGCCACTGGATCCGGGAGGCACCCCCCGGCGCGCCGTCGCGCTGCCGGGCGCCTCCTGCCTAGACCTTGGAATCGCCGAAGCCATGCATAGTTCCCGCCATATCCGCGTGCCGGCCCACGGTCGCGAACCCGGCATCGACCGCAAAGCGCTGTGGGTGGTCAGCGAGCTCGGACTGCCCACCATCGTCAAGACCTGCGTGTCATGCAGGTCCACGCGGCACCGTCCCACCGGCAAGATCCGGGTCAACGCGAACCACAAGCTGCTCGACGTGTGGCTGCTGATCTGCTGCAACCTGTGCGGCCGCACGTCGAAAATCCCCGTCCACGAGCGCATCAACGTGCGGGCGCTGGACCACGAGCGGCTACTGATGTTCGAGAACAACGATCCGGCCATGGTGCGACAGCTGACCATGGACGCGACGCTCGCCCACAAGGCCGCCTACCAGCTCGACTGGACCGGCACCTGGCAGCTGGACACCGACATGCCGTTCTACGACCTCCAGCGCGAGGATGCCGCGCCACTCGAGGTCCTCGTCAGGTTCGAGTTCCCCGCACCCATCCGGGTCGAGAAGCTGCTCACCGCCGGGTTCGGCCTGAGCCGTCCCGCCGTGCGAGGCATGGTCGACTCCGGGCGCATCCGCCTGCCCCTACCCATCGACGCCAAGGCCCGCGAGGACTTCACCTTCCTGGTCGTCACCGCCCCACCGCTGTCACCCGAGCGGGCATGAGGTGCCGCCCCACGGCGCGATGACCTGCGCCATGGGGCGGCCCGTACCATCCGGCCCGCCGGACGGCCCAGCGTGCGGCAGCTCACGTGAACGAGCTGCCGTCGAAGTACCGCTTCCCGGCGAGGAAGGCGAAGCTGGCTACCGCGCAGGGGGTCCGGGCGGCGTCCATGGTCACCTCTCCGACCAACGCGCTCAGCCAGCGGCAGAAGCGGACATCGGATTTGTGTTCCGTATGGCATCGTGGCTCAGATGGCGATGGACGATTCGTCGGTCCGGGTGGGGGCATGCCACCAGCAGCGATGCCGCGGCCGAGCTTTCGAACGCGCGGCCTCGCTGCGCTGGTCACCCGCCGCGAGGCGCGTTCCATGTCGCGCTCGGGTGCGAGGAGCCGGCGGCCTGTCCGAGGAAGGTGCTGTGTGAGCCCGCGGCACGGTGACGGCCCAGCGGTGGCGTTCGTCGCCGCGGAACGGTGGGAGGAACAGTGATGACAGCCGCGCAGGTGCTGACCTTCGGCGGCGTTGTCGCCCTTGGTGCCATCTCGCCAGGGCCGGACTTCGCCGTTGTGATGCGACGCTCGGTCCTTGCGGGCCGCGCGCATGGCATGGCGACAGCGGTGGGCGTTGCCGCCGGGGTCTTCGCCTGGGCGATCGCCGCCGCGACCGGCGTTGCAGCACTGGTCGCCGTCAGCGCTGTCGCCTTCACCGTCATCAAGCTTGCAGGAGCGGGCTATCTGCTCTACCTGGGTGTCAAGGCACTGCGCTCGGCACTGCGCTCACGCGACCTGCGACCCGACCCGAACACCGGACCAGCCGCCGGACCAGGCCTGCTGGCAGCGTTCCGTGACGGTCTGCTGTGCAACGCGCTCAACCCCAAGGCAGCGATGTTCTTCGTCGCGCTTCTGCCGCAGTTCCTCCCGACCGACGCCGGCCTCGTCCCGCTGCTGACGTTGTCAATGATCGCCGTGGTCATCACCGCCGCCTGGTTCCTCACCGTGGCGAACCTGGTCGCCGCGGCGCGCCGGGTGCTCGCCCGACCGGCCATGCGTCGTTGCATCGACGGGATCAGCGGCACGGCACTGATCGGCCTCGGCGTCCGGCTCGCGTTCACAACCGCCAGGTAAGTTCTGGCTTTCCTGAACGGTGACGGTTCAGCTTCGGGGCACTCCGAGTTCGACAGGACCGAGGTCGGGGGGAAGCTGGGAAACAGCCAACAACACCGCCTCCTGCGCCGTGGAGGTCTCGGCAAGAATCTCGCCCAAGAACTCAGCGTTGACGGTGTACCGGTTGTCCTGGTGCGCATCCAGGCACACCGGGACGACGGAAAGGTTGGGACGGGTGGTGATGGCGAAGCGCAGTGTCGAGTGGCTGGTGAACGGGTAGAGCCGTCGCAGCGCCGGTTCGTGGTATGCCGCCTCGACCATCGCCTGGTACTGCGGCAGGTTCATCTCGGTCGCCTCCAGGCGCAGGCACTGCCACTCTGACTCGGCCAATTGGACGGCATCATGGTCCGGCACCTCGAAGCGGCCGGTCAGCTTCACGAACGTCGCAACCCGACGGATCTCGGCCAGCGCGGCGCCGTCGTGCCAGGCCTGCGCGGCCCGGGCGATCTGAGCCGGATCTTCGGTGTCTCCTTCGATCAGTGCCAGACCCTGGAAGGACTCACAACCCGTGATCGACCACCGCCGTTTGACGGTCCACGCGTCGATGGTCAGATGGTTGCGGTGTGAGACCGTGCTGGTCGCGGTGGCGCTGCGCAGCGAACCAGGTTCCGGCGACGTGAATGGAACCGATAGTCCTTGCTTCATCGCAACGGCTGACAACGCCGAGACGAGACCGCCTTCGGCGGCGATGTCGGGATACAGCGCATCGAGATCAGCGGACATCACCGAGCGATTGTGCCGCAGCCGCACCCACGGCGCGTACCCGCTCATCGACCACGTGCGAGCACTGCAGCCGTAGCTCGACACGTCGGACGCTGCAACCTGCCGCGCGAACCCTGCGGCTTGAGCGGATGCGGCACCATGTTGCCATGGCACCTATCAGTGGGTCAGCGCGGTTGGGTGGCCGGGCGGGAAAGGTTGCGCGCCTCGCCGGTGCCGTGGCGGTCGCCGGGCTCATGGGGTTCAACATGGCCGGACGGCGGGGACCGGTCGTGGGCCTGCTGGCCTTCTTGACGTACGGGTTGCTGCTCGGCCCTGCCGCACTGTCCATGTCGCGGGTTCGGCGCTGGTCGGCCGACCACGTCGTGCTGGACGCCGCGATATTCGTGCCGCTGTGCTTCTTCGCCCTGCTGTTGATTCCAGTGTTGCCGTGGTGGGTCGCAGCCCTGGCCGCGGTAGCGACCGGTGCGGTATTAGTGCCCTTCGGGGTGCGCCGGCGAACCGCCCATCGAGCGCGGGCCGCGCAGCAGGCTGACGGTTGATCTCGATGGGCGTGGTGCGGGTGCAAGACTGCAATCCGCGCAAGGGCGGCCCTACAGAACGCGCTGGTCATCGGCACGTGCGAGCAGCGCGGCCGCGGTTCGACGCGCCAGACCGCGGCTGCGGCCGGCGGCATGCCGTACGACACCTCTACCTGGAGTTCATCCGTGCCCTGGCGCCGCACAGCCGTACCCGGGTTGGCCGTCCTGGTACTGACCCTTGGTGGCAACAGCGGGACACCGTTGCGTCCGGCCGTGGCGGTCAGGTCGGTGCCGGTGGATCTGTTGGCCCAGCACCACATCAAGGCGACGTTCTGCATGGTCGGCAGGCAGGTCGCCGCGCACGCCGCACTGGTACAGCGGATGGTGGCCGAGGGACACACGCTGTGCAACCACACGTGGAGCCACGACGAGATGCTGCCTTCCCGCCCCGCCGACCGGATCAGGACCGAGCTGCAAACGCACCAACGACGCGATCCACGCGGTCATACCCGGCGCGCTGATCCGCTATTACCGTGCCCCGGAGGCAACTTCTCGTCGCAGGTCGTGAGCATCGCGGCCGGCATGGGGATGACATCGATCTACTGGAGCGTCGATCCGCAGGACTGGCGCGGCCCCGGGGTCCAGTCGATCATCCACAACGTGCTGACGAACACCCGCCCGGGCTCGATCGTGCTCCTGCATGACGGCGCCGGACCACAGACCGTCACCGCGCTGTACCGATCGCCGCTGCGGGTGGGAATGGCCCAGAAGTCACCCGGCTTGACGTAGGCAGTTGACTTCGGCTCGAACGGGAAGCCGAGGTGACGACCCATCAACGCATGACTCCACGCACGATCGGCGGCATGTCCGGACGTCGAACCTTTGCCGTCAGCGGGCCGGCTGAGGCCGCAGGCGGTGGAAGCACGCCGGTGCGTGACTCAGCTGCCCGTGTCGAGCGCGATGCCGAAGTTCTGCCCCTTCTTGCGCACGATCCAGGTGCCGGACACGACGCCGCGGCGCACGGTGACCAGGGGCAGCATCGTCGTGAGGTCTGAGATGAACATCGGATAGTGATGCCCGTCGGCGTCGCGCCAGACCAGGTACTTCGCGGATCGCCCGGTTCGCATGGAGTCCAGGGTCAGTGTCGCGGTGAACGCGACGTTGGGTCGCATGCTGTACGACACCACGTACGAATCGTCGTCGAGGTAGGAGTAGCCGCGCGAGCCTTCGACGTAGAAGAGCAGGTTCCCGCGTTCGTCGTAGGGCACCTCGGTGATGGAGGTCTTCCGGGTTGCCATGACCGTCTCCCTTACCTGGCGTCTTCCTCTACTGCGCGAAGATCATGCCTGGCCGTCGGGGCCGCGCCAACTCGGCTCGATCCACGCCCGGGCGAACGCTCATCGGCGTCGAGCGAGCGCAGTTGCCATACGTCGTCGCACCCGGCTCGCGGCCACGAGGCGTGACGACCTTCGAGTCGCCCGCCGTGCGAGACCTGCGGCAGATGAGTGCGCCGTCGGTCCTGAGTGGCTCGATCGATCGTGCGGCTCAGCGTCGCATGGTTCACGCGCTGAATGGATGGTTCGTGCTCTGTGCCGTCATGCACTGGCACTTCGGCACCCTACGATCACGGGCGTGAGGTACGAGCAAACAGGTTGTCGGTGCGTCATGTGCCACGACTACGGCGACCGAAGCGAGCGCGATCCTGCCGAGGTCAACACCGTCAGCCAGGTACAGGCGCACGGCTGGAGCGTGCTCATGGTCCCCGAGGACGATCACGGCCCGGGCTGGGCGTACACGATCGGCTTGTGGCACAGCTATCGGATTCCGGAGCTCGCCATGTTCGGGTTGGACGTTGAGGTACTGCGTACCTGCCTCAACGACATCGGCAGGCGGGCCGTGGCCGGGCAATCGGTCGAGGCTGGCCAAACACTCGACGGTGTGATCGAGCGGTGGCCGCTCCAGCTCAGGGATGTCGACTTGCGTTGGTGTCGCGCGTTCTTCGCCCGCGCCATTGCCTTCTACCGGCGGCCACCGATCCCGTTTCTCCAGGTGCTATGGCCGGATCGCAACGGCCGCCTCACGTGGGACGCAGATAGCGAGGCAGTCGTTCGCGTACGTCAGCCGCAACTCTGGCTACCGCCTGCCCTGCATCCGAAGGGCGTATGGACTCAGGATCTGTGATCTGCAGCAGCCGGTCCTGGGCTGCCGTCTGTTCGGCCTCCCGTGCAGGGCGATCGGGAGAAAGCACCGGGCCGTTCCCTCGTCCGCGCACCGGCGTACAGCGAGTCACATGAGCTGGAGCCGGCGGCGCGCTCGCTCGGCGGCAGATCAGTGCATCGAATCCGCCATAGTGACCAGATGACCGCCGACGAACCGGATGGACCGCTGAGCGATGCCGAGTTGGTCCAGTTGAACCGCCTCCTGGCCAGATACGCCGACTTTGAGCTGGACCAGTTTGAGCATTGGCGGGTCGAGTCAAGATTCGGCCCGGTGTTCATCGATATCTCTCGGCAGACGAACTACGAGGCCGATGGGACCTATGCAACAATCTGGCCGCCACCGGCCGAAGGCGCTGGTTGAGCCGGCCTGCCGGTCCGAGCGGGATGACAAGACGGGACGAGCGGTCAGGGACGGATGTTCGCGCCCGACCTCAGCGGTCGCCACGCGGAGATCGGCGTTACGCGGAGCCGGCCTCGATGAGCAGACGCAGCTCCTCGATCACGCCGGTGTGTGCTTCGGTCGCGAGATCTGCCGCCCCAACTGAAGAAGCTGGCCACAATCGCGTAGCGCAGAACCACCACGAGGTGATTTGATCTTGCGCCATGAGGCGTGCACTGGTCGGTATGGTTTTGGTCGCGGCGGTCCTGACCGGGGGCTGCGGATCTTCGGACACGGCCGAGGAGACGTGCGCCAAGGCACGCGCCACCATCAAGTACTACACATCGGAAGCACCGGAGCTAAAGGCGCTCACGGCTGAGATCGAGAAGGCGTACCAGGGCACCGGCACGCCCGACGGCGCGAAGGCCGCACGGCTGGCGTACAACAAAGCGTTCGGTGACGCGTTGCGATCGATCGCGGACAGGGCCGATGACCCCGGCCTGAAAGCGTCTGTCACCGCAGCAGCGGACGCCTACAGCGCCAGCGGTCAGGATCTCGAGGCGATGCAGACGGCGCTCGACCAATGTCCCCAGAAGCCGTGAACTGGCGCATGCCGCTCAGCGTCTCGAGTTGGTGCGCTTCTGATGCGGGAGGCTGGGGACGCCGCAGGCGCTGAGGCCCTGGCGGTGCGGGCCGCCAACCGCGGCGACACCTTTGCGCTGCAGGCCCTGGCCATGATCCGGGAGGAGGCTCAGGGGTGCCGCAGGCGCTGAGGCCCTGCGGTGCGGGCCGCTGACCGTGGCCTCCCCGGCGCGCTGCGGGACCTGGCCGGGATGCGGACGCGGGCCGGGGACACCGACCCGGATGCAGCAGCCACCCTCCACACCTCGGGCGACGCGCCGAATCGCGGCATGAGTGGATGTCGGCATAGGTGCCTGGCCGGCTGTGGTACGAAGGCGCTATGCCGATCGAGTTTGTCGCGCAGGTAGCTGGCGTGGATGACGAGTACTGCCTGGTTGCGGCCGTCGCCGAGCAGGAGGACGGTACCGGTCGCGCCCTGATATTCCAGGCAGGTCTTGAAGCCCCCGACGATCAGGACGTGAGACTGGGTCACGACACCCACTGCCTGGTCACCGAGACTCATGGCACCGCATATGGATGCGTCCGGGAGCTCACCATCGACGGTAACCGCCTGTATGTCACTCTCGCCGAACATGCGCTGGCCGATCTCGGTCTGGACGATGTTGAGATCCATGTTGAGCTCGCAGTCGAACCGGAATCCATTGACCTCCTACGCGGCTACCTGGACCGAATCCTGACCTATGGCCGTCCGGAGGCGCAGCCAACGGTGCTGCGGACGTAGAACCACTCAATACTCAAGCTGGCCGCATCTGCTGACTCCTGTAGCAACGCCTATTGACCTTCGCGCTCACGGACGGCGGCAGATGAGTGCACCTCGGCGCCTCGGTTTCTGACCGGACTGGTGATCGCGTTGATCAAGCCACGTTGGTGTTCAGCGTGGCAGCGGCGGCGGCCAGCAGGGCCTGGAGCCGAGCGTACGGAAAGTGGTCCGTTCCGGCCGCCGGTTCCACGCGGGTGCTGTAGAAGTCCGTCTCATGGACGGGTTCCTGGCGGGCCCACAGGTTGCCGGCCTGGTCGCGCTGCCAGACGACGTGCTGACCGCGGAAGTCCGCACGGTCGAGCCAGTCGGTGCCACGCGGCCAATAGCCGTCCCACTGTTGCGGGCGTAGCGAGGCGTACGCCGCGTCTACAGCGGCGACGGCACGGTCCACGTCGTCGTCCTCGAAGACAGCGGCGAATCGGCACAGCAGCGCCAGCGGCGCCCCAGGGTGCGGCAGCTGTGGGTCGAGGGCTGCGACCGCCCAGCAGATCAGGTCGAGTTCGGACCAGCGCAGCGCATACGGGTGCCAGTGCGCCAGGTCGTCCCAACCCAGTTCCGCCGTGTCGGCTGAGTCCGGGGCGACGATCCCCAGGCTGTAGGAGTCAACCTGGCTATCGACAGTCAGCAGCACACGGTAGCCGCCACCGACATCGAACTGCGCCTCAAGCGCCGCTTCTTCCGACTGCTCCTCATCATCATCGAGGTCGTCGTCGAGCAGCTCTTCGAGGTCGCCGAGCCGATCGGCTCCGGGGCCGTCCTCGTGGGCGAATGTGTACCGCGCCCAGAACACTGGACTCTGCAATGACTCACGCAACGGTGATGGAATGACCATCCTACGATCATCGCTTACCGGTACGGGCTCGGTCAGATCGCATCGAATCTTCACCACACCGGCTGGTCGACTCACGCTCATCGGCAGAGTCGCGCGGCAGCGAGAACACCGTCGGCCTGGTCCAGATCAACAGAGGGTGATGGGATTCGTGCGGCCACATGCTCCCACGGCGGCAGTTGCGGATGTCAGCATGATGGTTCGGCCGACCGTGCTACAAAGGCGCCATGCCGATCGAGTTCATCGGGCGGGTATCCGGCGTAGATGACGAGTTGTGCCTGGTCGCAGCCATCGCTGAGCGGGACGACGGCACCGGTCGCGCGCTGATCTTCCAGGCAGGCCTCGAACCTCCGGACGATCAGGACGTGAGACTCGGCCACGACACCCACTGCCTGGTCACCGAGACCCACGGCACCGCGTACGGATGCGTCCGCGAACTCACCATCGACGGCAACCGCATGCACGTCATCATCGACCAGCACGCACTGGCCGAACTCGGCCTG
>NZ_JBHSIU010000093.1:0-37029 GCF_042653625.1 Dactylosporangium cerinum
AAGCACAGGTCCGCCATCAACTGCGCAACCGCGGCTGCCCGAAACGGGCAGGCCAGCACGGCGGCCGTACACCACCGCAGCGGACACGACCGGCGAACTTGGTCTGGTACAGCTCCGCGCACGACCAACGACCAACGACCGATCCGCGATCCGCGCACAACCCTCGGACGTGCACCGATCAAACGGCTGGGTCGGCAGCGGCTGGGGAGGCGGGGGTTACGGGATTGGGGTTGGGAGGGGGTCGGGTGGGAAGGGCGTGGCGGCGGGTAGTGGGGAGTCGACGACGGCGAACTGGGTCCGGTACAGCTCCGCATACAGGCCGCCCGCCGTGACCAGGGACTCGTGGGTGCCGTGCTCGACGATGCGGCCGTCGTCGACGACGAGGATCTGGTCGGCGTCGCGGATGGTGGACAGGCGGTGGGCGATGACGAGGGCGGTGCGGCCGGCGAGGGCCTCGGCGAGGGCGCGCTGGACGGCGGCCTCGGACTCCGAGTCGAGGTGGGCGGTGGCCTCGTCGAGGATGACGATGGAGGGGGCCTTGAGCAGCAGGCGGGCGATGGCGATGCGCTGCTTCTCGCCGCCGGAGAAGCGGTAGCCGCGCTCGCCGACGACGGTGTCGAGGCCCTCGGGGAGGGAGTCGACGAGGTCGCCGACCTGGGCGCGGCGCAGGGCGGTGCGGATCTCGTCGTCGGTGGCGTCGGGTTTCGCGTAGCGCAGGTTGTCGGCGATGGTCTCGTGGAAGAGGTGGGAGTCCTGGGTGACGACGCCGATGGTGTCGCGCAGGGACTGCAGGGTGGCGTCGCGGACGTCGACGTCGCCGACGAGGATCGCGCCGGCGGTGGCGTCGTAGACCCGCGGGACCAGCATCGCGGTGGTGGACTTGCCGGCGCCGGAGGGGCCGACGAGCGCGACCATCTGGCCGGGCTCGACGGTGAAGGAGACGCCCTTGAGCACCTCGTCGGTGACGGTGCGGTCCAGCGACGCGACGTCCTCGAGGGACGCGAGGGAGACCTCGGCCGCGCTCGGGTAGCGGAAGTGCACGTCGCGGAACTCGACCTTCGCGGCGCCGGCCGGCAGCGGGCGGGCGCCGGGGCGCTCGGCGATGCCGGGGGCCAGGTCGAGGACCTCGAAGACCCGCTCGAACGAGACGAGCGCGCTCATCACGTCGACGCGGACGTTGGACAGCGCGGTCAGCGGACCGTAGAGCCGGGTGAGCAGCAGCGCGAGGGTGACGACGGTGCCGGCGGTGATCTGGCCGTGCACGGCGAACCAACCGCCGAGGCCATACGTGAGGGCCTGCGCGAGCGAGGCGACGAGCAGCATGCTGACGAAGAACACGCGGCTGTACATGGCGGACTGGATGCCGATGTCGCGGACCCGGCCGGCCCGGTCGGCGAAGCGGGCCGCCTCGGTCTCCGGCCGGCCGAACAGCTTGACCAGCAGCGCGCCGGCGACGCCGAAGCGCTCGGTCATCGTCGCGTTCATGGTGGCGTCGAGCTGGTATGCCTCGCGGGTGATCGCGGCGAGGCGCTTGCCGACGCGGCGGGCCGGGAAGATGAAGACCGGCAGCATGACCAGCGACAGCAGGGTCACCTGCCAGGAGAGGGTGAGCATCACCACGGCGGTGAGGACCAGCTGGATGACGTTGCTGACCACGCCGGACAGGGTCGAGGTGAACGCGCGCTGGGCGCCCTGCACGTCGTTGTTGAGCCGGCTGACGAGGGCGCCGGTCTGGGTGCGGGTGAAGAACTGCAGCGGCATGAGCTGCACGTGGCCATACACCTGGGTGCGCAGCGACAGGATGATGCCCTCGCCGATGCGGGCCGAATACCACCGCTGGACGAGCGACAGCAGCGCGTCGACGACGGCGAGGGCGCCGATGAGCAGCGCCACCCGCACGACCGCCGTGCCGGCGCCGGGGCCACCGGCGTTGATCTTGTTGATGACGTCGCCGGCGAGATACGGCGTGGCGACGCCGATGGCCGCGCCGAGGACGACGGTGACCAGGAAGACGCTGATGTCACCGCGATAGGGCCGGGCGAACGCGAGGATCCGCTTCGCCGTGCCACGGGCCAGTCGCTTGCCCGCCAGCTCGTCGGCCTTGCGCAATGCCCGCAGGGTCTCCCAGCCCGCCATGCCACTCGAAGTCATCGCCACCCCCGGTCCGGAACCTTGCGCACAAGCATGCCCCGGGGGTACGACAAAACCTTATTCGCCCAGGCCTGCCAGGTCCTGGATGCGGCGGACCTGGGCGGCCCGCTCGACGGCCTCCTGCTCGGCGAACGTGTGCCCACCTGCGGCCGCGATGAGCGCCTTGATCTCCACGACCGCGTCCCGCGAACCCGCGAGGACGGCCGCGGTGAGGTCGCTCACGGCGTCGGACAGCGACGAGGCGGGCACCACCACGTTGGCGAGACCGATCTGCGACGCCTCCACCGCCGGCACGCGCCGGCCGGTCACGCACAGCTCCAACGCACGCGCATAACCGACCAGCTCGACGAGCCGCTTCGTGCCGCCGAGGTCCGGGACGAGCCCCAGCGTGACCTCGGCCATGCAGAACTTGACGTCCTCGGCCACGACCCGGAAGTCGCAGGCGAGGGCGAGCTGGAAGCCGGCGCCGATGGCGTGGCCGTGGACCGCCGCGATCGAGATGAGCGACGGCTGCCGGAGCCAGGCGAACGCCTCCTGGTACTGCGCGATCTGCGCTTCGGAGACGCCGCCGAGCATCGTCGCGGCGACCGAGGTGTCGAGCCCGGCCGAGAAGGCCCGCCCGGATCCGCGCACGATCACCACACGCACGTCGCCCGGCAGTGACCGGCCGAACGCCCGCAGGTCGGCCCACAACGCCGGGGTCTGCGCGTTGAGAACCTCGGGCCGGTCCAACGTCACCGTCGCGACCGGCCCATCGACGTCGAAGCGCGCCTCTGTCGAGACGCCGCCGAAACGCGCCTCTCCCGACGAGGGAGTGGCGTTCACGCCTTCTTGCGGCGCCGGGCACCGCCACGCTGACGAAGCTGAACGCCAGATTCGGTCAGCACCCGGTGCACAAATCCATAGGAACGACCGGTGGAAGCGGCGAGCGCGCGGATACTCTCACCGTTGGTGTACCGCTTCACGAGGTCCTTCGCCAGTGTCTGCCTTTCGGCGCCGACGATCCGGCGACCCTTCTCGGTGCTGGTGGTGGCGGTGGCTGCCATGCTGATCCCTCACGTCCCAGACTGAGCGGTTGGTGCGGTCCCACCTATTAGACCGCCTCGAACGATCATGCGCTAGATATCGACGGCACGCCAACCGACACGCACAGCATTGTCGCCTACCCGATACCGTGATGCGCCGTGATGAGCGAACCCCCCACCGACCGACCATGGACTGCGCATCGTGAGCGTCGCGATGCGCTCCGTTGGGTTGTCCTCGGCCTGTGCGGCCTCGCGCTCGCGGCGCTCGCGGTGCAGCTCGACGCCCGTCTGGGCACCGCCAGCGCCCCCTTCCTCGGCAGGTACAAGATCAGGGTCGGACCGGGCAGCGTGCTGGCGCCATTGGTGGCCGCAGCGGTACTGTGGTCCGCATCACAGACCCACCGACGGCAGCGATCTTGGCGAAAAATTCAGCTTTTCGGGTACATCGCCGGCCTGACGTGGGCTATCGCTTTGGCGCTTGTCGATGGATGGTCGGGCCTTACGAAAGCCTTGGGCTCGCCGGAGGAATACCTGGGTGACGTAAGGCGGGTAGGTGCCGATCCGCTGGCATACCTCAGACATTTCACGGCCGACGCGCCGGCGCACTCGGTCGCGTCCCGGGGCCATCCGCCGGGTCCCGTACTGTTTTTGTGGTTGGCCGACCAAATCGGGGTCGACAACCACGTCCTCCTCGGATTCCTGATCACCGCCCTATCGGCGCTGACGATTCCGTTGGTGTTGTCGGCGGTCCGCGACTCGGTCGGCGAAGCGGCCGCGCGACGGTATCTGCCGGTGCTGGTGCTGGCCCCGTACGCGATCTGGGTGGCGGTCAGCCTGGACGGCCTGGTGGCCACCCTGGGCGCGGCGGCCATCGTGGCGGGGCTGCGGGCCAGCCGCACCAAGGTCCGCGGGCTGAAGGCCACCGGCTGGGCGCTCACCGCCGGCCTGCTGACCGGGATCGCGGCGCTGTTCTCGTACTCCGCGCCCTGGCTCGGCCTGTCGATCGTGTTCATCTACTTCGCCCGCCGAAGGGCGTTCCTCAACGTGGTCACGGGCATCGGCGCCCTCGCCCCCGTGCTGACCGCGCAGCTGCTCGGCTTCAGCTGGGCGGACGGCCTGGTCACCGCCGAGACCGACTACGCCAGCCGGGTCGCGCCCTACCGGTCGGTGCTGTGGTGGAGCGCGATCAGCGTGGTCGTGCTGCTGCTCGCCACCGGCCCGGCGATCGTCGCCAGCGCGCGGAAGGTGCGCAACACCGCCGCCTGGCCGTTCCTGGTGGGCGCGGGCGCGGCCGTGGTGTTCTCGATCGCGGCCGGCCTGGCCCGCGGCGGCGTCGAGCACGCGTGGCTGCCGTTCTTCCCGTGGCTGACGGTCGCCGCGGTCGCGCCGGAGAAGCCGGGCGGCGAGCTGCCCCCGACCCCGCTGTTGCTCACAGCGGTCGGGGCAGCCCTCGCCATCGTCGTCGAAGCCCTGCTGATCACACCCTGGTGAGCAGCGTCAGGCCAGCTCGACGAGCTCCAGCAGGTCGTCGCTCCACGCGTCCTCGACCCCGTCCGGCAGGAGGATCGCCCGGTCCGGCTTCAGCGCGGTCACCGCGCCCGGGTCGTGCGTGACGAGCACGATCGCCCCGGGATACCGCGCGATCGCGTCCAGGACCTGCTCCCGGCTGATCGGGTCGAGGTTGTTGGTGGGCTCGTCGAGCAGCAGCACGTTGGCGCCGGAGCAGACCAGCGTCGCCAGGGCCAGCCGGGTCTTCTCCCCGCCGGAAAGGACCCCGGCGGGCTTGTCGACGTCGTCGCCGGTGAACAGGAACGCGCCGAGGATCTTGCGCAGCTCGGTGTCGTTCTGGTCGGGGGCGGCGGAGCGCATCAGCTCCAGGATCGTGCGGTCGACGTCGAGCTGCTCGTGCTCCTGGGCGTAGTAGCCGCGCTGCAGGCCGTGCCCGGCGTGCACCTCGCCGGTGTCGGGCTCCAGCTCGCCGGCCAGCATCCGCAGCAGCGTGGTCTTGCCGGCGCCGTTGAGCCCGAGGATCGCGACCCGCGAGCCGCGGTCGACGGCCACGTCGACGTCCATGAAGATCTCGAGCGACCCGTAGGTCTTCGACAGCCCGGACGCCGTCAGCGGGGTCTTGCCGCACGGCTTCGGGTTGGGGAAGCGGACCTTCGCCACCTTGTCGGAGACCCGGACCTCTTCGAGGTCGCCCAGCATGCGCTCGGCGCGGCGGGCCATGTTCTGTGCGGCGATGGTCTTGGTGGCCTTGGCCCGCATCTTGTCGGCCTGCGCGAACAGGGCGCCGGCCTTCTTCTCGGCGTTGGCCCGTTCCCGCTTGCGGCGCTTCTCGTCCGTCTCGCGCTGCTGCTGGTACAGCTTCCAGTTCAGGTTGTAGAAGTCGATCGTGGCGCGGTTGGCGTCCAGGTACCAGACCTTGTTGACGATCGCGTCCAGCATCTCGACGTCGTGGGAGATCACCACGAGGCCGCCCTTGTGGCTGGACAGGAAGTTGCGCAGCCAGCTGATGGAGTCGGAGTCGAGGTGGTTGGTCGGCTCGTCCAGCAGCAGGATGCCGCCCCCGGTCGCGGCCGCGTCGCGGAACAGGATGCGCGCCAGCTCGATGCGGCGCCGCTGACCACCGGACAGCGTGCCGATGGTCTGCGCGAGGACCCGGTCCGGCAGGCCCAGGTTGGCGCAGATCCGGGCGGCCTCGGCCTCGGCCGCGTAGCCGCCCAGGCCGGCGAACTGGTCCTCGAGCTGCCCGTAGCGCCGGATCAGCCGCTCGTCGTCGCCGAGGCGCTCCTCGAGGGCCTTCATCTCGGCGTAGATGGTGTCCAGGCCACGGGCGGACAGCACCCGGTCCCGGGCGGTGACCTCCAGGTCGCCGGTGCGCGGGTCCTGCGGCAGGTAGCCGACCGGCCCGCGGCGCTCGACCGCGCCCGCGTGCGGGGTGCCCTCACCGGCGAGGACCTTCAGGGTGGTGGTCTTGCCGGCACCGTTGCGCCCCACCAGACCGATGCGGTCACCGGGCTGGATGCGCAGGCTGATGTCGCTGAGGAGAATGCGCGCACCCGCGCGCAGCTCAAGACCCGTGGTCGTGATCACAGGAAAGACTCGCTCTCGCAATATTCAAGGGGAAGATGGACAGACTCCAGGCGCGGGACCGGGGTCACTCCCTCTGAGTGCGAGGCATGCAAGTCACCCGCATATCGTACCGTGCGCACCGCGCGAGACCGTCACACGATTACGTCACAAGATCATCGGGTACCGGTCCGAGCAGACACCGGTCGATAGGTCCCCCCGAAAAAACCCCCGAAGAGGTGTGCCATGGAGTTCAACGACGATGCCGACCTCGACAGCAGCCAGGTCAACGACCTGCGCGGGTCGACCAGCGGTGGCGGCGGTGGCGGTGGCGGCATCGGTGGCATCCCGATCCCCATCCCGGGCGGCGGGGGCGGCAAGATGGGCCTCATCATCACCCTGATCGTCCTGGCCCTGGTGGTCTGCGGCGGCGGCGGGCTCTTCGGCAGCGGCCTGCTCGGCGGTGGTGGCGGCGGCGACCAGCAGGCCGACAACAGCGACATCGAGAAGCGCTGTGACAAGTCCAACAAGGACCGGTTCAACGACGCCGACTGCCGCAACCTGCTCTACATCAACTCCGTCCAGGCGTACTGGACGGCGGAGCTGCCGCAGGCGTTCGGCAAGCAGTACCAGCCGGCCAAGACGAACTACTTCAACGGCGCCGTCAACACCGGCTGCGGCCAGGCCGACTCCGGCGTCGGGCCGTTCTACTGCCCCTCGGACAGCCAGGTCTACATCGACCTCACGTTCTACAACGAGCTGTCCAGCCGCTTCGGGGCCAAGGGCGAGTTCGCCGCGCCCTACGTGATCGCCCACGAGTACGGCCATCACATCCAGAACCTGCTCGGCACCAACGCCAAGGTCCAGCCGGGTGACACCGGCCCCACCTCGGGCTCGGTGCGCCTGGAGCTGCAGGCCGACTGCTACGCCGGGACCTGGGCCTTCCACGCCACCGAGACGAAGGACAAGGAAGGCGACGCGGTGCTGTTCAAGTCCATCACCCAGCAGGACATCAACGAGGCGCTCGAGGCGGCGCAGGCGATCGGCGACGACACGATCCAGAAGAAGTCCGGCAGCGGGGTGAACCCCGACGCGTTCACCCACGGCACGTCCGCGCAGCGCCAGAAGTGGTTCAAGATCGGCTTCGACAAGGGCGACCCGAAGCTGTGCGACACGTTCTCCACCCGCAACCTGTGACCGAACCGGACGGCATCGCCGCGGTCTTCCGGGAGCACGCCGCTCCCGGGCAGGCCGCGGCGATGCGCGCGTACATGCGGGACCAGTTCGAGTTCCTCGGCCTCCCCAGCCCGCTGCGGCGCCGCCTGGCCAAGCCGTTCCTCGACCCCGAGCACCCCCTGCAGGCGGCGCTGGCCTGCTGGGCGATGCCGGAGCGGGAGTTCCAGTACTTCGCCTGCGACCTCCTGGCCCGGCACGCCAGGACACTGACCCCCGACGACCTGCCCGTGCTGAAGACGCTGATCACCACGAAACCGTGGTGGGACACCGTCGACGCGCTCGCCGCCAACGTCGTCGGTCCGGTCGTCAGGAACGACCAGACGCCGATGGACGCGTGGGTCGAGGACGACGACCTGTGGGTGGTGCGCACTGCGATCCTGCACCAGCTGCGGTACAAGGCCGCGACGGACGCCGGGCGGCTCTTCGCGTACACCAGCCACCATCGCCATCACCAGGACTTCTTCATCCGCAAGGGGATCGGGTGGGCCCTGCGCGAATACGCGAAGACCGACCCCGACGCGGTCCGGCGCTTCGTCGCCGACCACCCGGACCTGTCCGGATTGTCCAAACGGGAGGCGCTGAAGAATATCGGTCGCGGCGGCGCGCACCCGTAGGCATCATGCTCGCCATGAACCGATGCCGCCCCGCTGTCCCCGTCCGCTCCGGCGAAGGGACCATGCGACAGACCGGCACCCTGGCGGAGGCGAGCCGCAAGCAGCGGTCGTGAGCGCCGGACTCGGCGAGGTCGTCCTCTCGGGGATGCTCGCCGGCTACGGGGTGGCGGTCCCGGTCGGCGCCATCGGCGCCCTGATCGCCGGCCTCGCCGCCCGCACCGGCTGGCGGGCCGGCGCCGGCGCGGCGCTCGGGGTCGCCACCGCCGACGGGATCTACGCGGTGGTCGCCGTGCTCGGCGGCGCGGCCCTCGCGGGGCTGATCGAGCCGATCTCCACTCCCCTGCGTTGGATTGCGGCGGTGGTGCTCCTCGCGCTCGCCACCAAGACCGCCGCTGATGCACTCAGGCGCCGGCGCGACACGGCGCAGGCCCGCGACGCCGACGGCCGGATGAGCCGCCCGGCCGGCGCGTACTTCGCCCTGCTCGGCCTGACCCTGCTCAACCCGGCGACGATCGTCTACTTCGGGGCGCTGGTCCTCGGCCGGCGCGCCGACGACGGCCTGTCCCCGACCGGCGAGGCCGTGTGGGTGCTGGCCGCGTTCGTGGCGTCCGCGAGCTGGCAGCTGCTCATCGCCGGCGGCGGCACCCTGCTGGGGAAGGTCCTCACCGGCGCCCGGGGGCGGCTGTGGACGGCCCTGACATCCAGCGCGGTGATCGCCGTCCTGGCCGTCATTCTGGTCGTGTGACCTTTGCTGTGACCTTTCCCGGGCGTCACGCGTGATGTCTGCATGAGGGATGCCAACGGGTTCGCCGAGTGTTACGCGCTGCAGTTCCGGCCGATCGCCGCACAGCTCAGCATGTACCTCGGCGACCTCGACGAGGCCCGGGACCTGACCCAGGAGGCGTTCGTGCGCGCCTGGCAGCGCTGGGACCGGATCAGCCGCTACGAGGAGCCCGCCGCCTGGATCCGCCGGGTCGCGTGGAACCTCGGCACGTCGCGGCTGCGCCGCCTGCGCGTCGCGCTGACGCACCAGCGGCTGGTCCTGGTCGAGCCGGTGCCCGCACCGGGCGAGCACCGGATCGCGATCCGGGACGCGCTCGCGGAGCTGCCCGACGGGCAGCGCCGGGCGGTGGTGCTGCACTACCTGGTCGGGCTGCCGGTGGCCGAGGTCGCCGACATCTGCCGGGTCCGTGAGGGCACCGTCCGCACCTGGCTCTACCGGGCCCGGCACACCCTCGCCGCCAGTCTCGACGACTTCCGAGAGGTGCCACGATGACAGACGATCTCCGGTACGCGCTGCGTGCCGAATACGAACTGGCCCACGAGGCGATCCGGCCGGACGGGGTGGCCGCGGTCCACGCGACCGCGTCCCGCAACCGGCGCCGGCGCGCCTTCGCGGGCGCGGCCGTGCTGACCGTCGCGCTGGCCGCCGGCGGCGCGGCCGCGTGGCGGCTCGCGCCGGGCGGCGACCCGCCGGCGCAGGTCGTCGGGGCCGGCGACTGCGACCGACCCGGCGTCGACGTGTCGGTGTTCCTGCGTATGGACCGCACCGACGAGCAGACCGCCGAGATCGACCGGGCGCTGCGGGCCTCCCCCGAGGTCTACTGCCTGGTCTTCGAGACCAGGGAGGAGGCCTGGGAGCGGTTCAAGCAGCAGTTCAGCGACGCCCCGGACCTCGTCGCGGCGACGAAGGTCGACCAGCTGCCGGAGTCGTTCCGGTTCCGGGTCGCGAAGCGCGCCGAGGTGGACGTGGTCGGGCAGCGAGTCCATGGCCTCAACGGCATCACGGACTACATCTGCCAGTGCCCGGTCAAGTCCCGTTAGACGTTGAAGCCCAGGGCGCGCAGCTGGTCGCGGCCCTCGTCGCTGATCTTGTCCGGGCCCCACGGCGGCAGCCACACCCAGTTGATCCGGATGTCGCTGACCAGGCCGCCGCCCGGGCCGGAGCACAGCGCCTGACGGGTCTGGTCCTCGATGACGTCGGTCAGCGGGCACGCCGCGGACGTCAGCGTCATGTCGAGGGTCGCGACGTTCTCCTCGTCGACGTGGATGCCGTACACGAGGCCAAGGTCGACGACGTTGATCCCCAGTTCGGGGTCGACGACGTCCTTCATCGCCTCTTCGATGTCGGCGAGCACCGCGGTCATGCCTTCTCCTCTTCCGGGACGGCCCTGGTGAGCGCGTCCTTGTACGCCATCCACGGCAGCAGCGCGCACTTGACCCGCGCGGGGTACTTCGCGACGCCGGCGAACGCGACCGCGTCCTCCAGCACCGCCTCGTCCGGCTCGACCTGGCCGCGGCCGCCCATGAGCTCGGCGAACGCCTCGTGCCGGCGCAGGGACTCCTCGACGGTGCCGCCCTTGAGCAGCTCGTGCAGGATACTCGCGGAGGCCTGGCTGATCGAGCAGCCCATGCCCTCGTAGGAGACGTCCGCGACGGTGTCGCCCTTGATCGACACGCGGAGGGTCACCTCGTCACCGCAGGTCGGGTTGACGTGGTGGGCCTCCGCGTCGAAGGGCTCACGCAGGCCACGGCCGTGCGGCCGCTTGTAGTGATCCAGGATGATCTCCTGGTAGAGCTGGTCGAGCTTCATGCGAAGACCTTCCGCACCCGCTCGATCCCACGCACCAGCGCGTCGATCTCGCCGAGGGTGGTGTACAGGTAGAACGACGCCCGCGTGGTCGCCGGCACGCCGAAGCGCACGCAGGTGGGCCGCGCGCAGTGGTGCCCGACACGGACCTGCACGCCCTCGTCGTCGAGGATCTGCCCGACGTCGTGCGGGTGGATCCCGTCGACGGTGAAGGAGATCGTCGCGCCGCGGTCGGCGGTGTCCGTCGGCCCGATGACCCGCACGTCCGGCGTCGCCGCGAGCGCGTCGAGGGCATAGGCGGTGAGCTGCTTCTCATACACCTGGATCGCGTCCATGCCGACGGTGCTGAGATAGTCGACGGCCGCGCCGAGACCGACCGCCTCGGCGATCGGCGGGGTGCCGGCCTCGAAGCGGGCGGGTGGCGGCATGAACGTCGAGCCGGTCATCGCCACGGTCTCGATCATCGAGCCGCCGCCGAGGAACGGGGGCATGGCGTCGAGCAGCTCGAAGCGTCCCCAGAGCGCGCCGATGCCGGTCGGGCCGAGCATCTTGTGACCGGTGAACGCGACGAAGTCGGCGCCGAGCGCGGTCACGTCGACCGGGATGTGCGGCACCGACTGGGAGCCGTCCAGCAGCACCAGCGCACCGACCTGCCGGGCCCGCGCGACGAGGACGTCGACGGGGTTGATCGTGCCGAGCAGGTTGGAGTAGTGCACCACCGAGACGAGCTTCGTGCGCTCGTTGATCAGTTCCTCGAGCCGGGACAGGTCGAGCCGGCCCTCGTCGGTGAGGCCGAACCAGCGCAGCGTCGCGCCGGTGCGCTGCGCGAGCAGCTGCCACGGCACGATGTTGGAGTGGTGCTCCATCTCGGTGATGACGATCTCGTCACCGGGTCCGAGGCGCAGGCGCGGGTCCTGCGCACCGGCGGTGAAGGCGTGCGCGACGAGGTTGATCGCCTCGGTCGAGTTCTTCGTGAACACGATCTCGGCCGCGGTGCCCGCCCCGACGAACGCCGCGACCTTCTCGCGGGCGCCCTCGAACGCCTCGGTCGCCTCGGTGCCGAGCGTGTGCACGGACCGGGCGACGTTGGCGTTGTGCAGCTCGTAGTGTTCCCGGACCGCGTCGATCACCTGGCGAGGCTTCTGCGACGTGTTCCCGGAGTCGAGGTAGACGAGCGGGTTGCCGTTGACCTCCCGATCCAGGATCGGGAAGTCCTTGCGTACCGCGTCAACATCCAGCGCGTTCATGATTCCCCTATGCGTGCGTCGCGGCGTCCGCACCCGCCAGGTAGCGCTCGTAGCCTTCGGCCTCGAGCTGCTCGGCGAGTTCCGGCCCGCCCTCTTCGACGATGCGGCCACCGACGAAGACGTGGACCTGGTCAGGCGTGATGTACTTGAGGATCCGGGTCCAGTGGGTGATCAGCAGCAGACCGGTGTCGCCGTTCTCACGGACCCGGCCGACGCCCTCGCTGACCACCCGCAGCGCGTCGATGTCGAGGCCCGAGTCGGTCTCGTCGAGCACCGCGATCTTCGGCTTCAGCAGCTCCAGCTGCATGATCTCGTGGCGCTTCTTCTCACCGCCGGAGAAGCCCTCGTTGACGTTGCGCTGGGCGAACGCCGGGTCCATGTGCAGCTTCTCCATGGCGCCGCGCAGCTCGCCGGCCCAGGTGCGCAGCTTGGGCGCCTCGCCGTCGATCGCGGTCTTCGCGGTGCGCAGGAAGTTGGCGACGGAGACGCCGGGCACCTCGACCGGGTGCTGCATGGCCAGGAACAGCCCGGCGCGGGCCCGCTCGTCGACGGTCATCGCGAGCACGTCCTGCCCGTCGAGGGTCATCGAACCACCGGTGACCTCGTAGCGCGGGTGGCCGGCGATCGCATACGCCAGGGTGGACTTGCCGGAGCCGTTGGGGCCCATGATGGCGTGGGTCTCCCCCGCCCGGACGGTCAGATCGACCCCGGCGAGGATCGGCTTCAGCTCGCCGTCGGGCAGCTTCACCGACACCTGCAGGTTGCTGATCTCCAGCGTGCTCACTTCGTCACTCCGTTACTGGGATTCAAGTCGATGTACACATCGCCGTCGCGGATCTCGACGGGGTAGACCGGGACCGGTTCGGTCGCCGGCAGGCCGCTCGGCTCGCCGGTGCGCAGGTCGAAGCGCGAGCCGTGCAGCCAGCACTCCAGGGTGCAGCCATCGACCTCGCCCTCCGACAGCGCGACCGAGGCGTGCGAGCACTCGTCGTAGGCGGCGTAGAAGTTGTCGTCGTCAGCGTGGACGAGCGCGATCTCGGTCCCTTCGACCTCGAACTGCCGCACCGTCCCCTTCGCCATATCGGCGACCGCACACACTCTGATCACGCCGACTCCCCGCTTCGCTCGTCACCGGCGTGACCACCCTGAGCTGGCCGGTGCGCGGCTGCTTCGCTGCGCTCCGGACCGCTCACGAGCCGGCCGCCTCGAGCCGCGAGTCGATGACCTCACCCAGCCGGTCGCGCAGCGACTCGACCGGGATCTTGTGCAGCAGCTCGGCGAAGAAGCCGCGGACCACGAGCTTGCGGGCCTGGTCGTCCGGGATGCCCCGGGACATCAGGTAGAACAGCTGCTCGTCGTCGAAGCGCCCGGTGGTGCTGGCGTGGCCGGCGCCGACGACCTCGCCGGTCTCGATCTCCAGGTTGGGCACCGAGTCGGCGCGCGCCCCGTCGGTCAGCACCAGGTTGCGGTTGATCTCATACGTGCTGGTGCCGGTCGCCTCGGCCCGGATGAGCACGTCGCCGACCCACACCGTGTGCGAGTCCTGGCCCTGCAGCGCCCCGCGGTAGGAGACGAAGCTGCGGCAGTCCGGCACCGAGTGGTCGACCAGCAGCCGGTGCTCCAGGTGCTGCCCGGCGTCGGCGAAGTAGAGCCCGAACGCGTCGATCTCGCCGCCCCGGCCGGTGTAGTCGACGCTGGTGTACTGCCGCACGACGCCGCCGCCGAGCGTCACCTGGACGTGCGTGACCGCGGCATCGCGGCCGAGCCGGAAGCGGATGTGCTGGGCCTGCACCGCGTCGGCGTCCCAGTCGGTGACGGTGACCAGGGTGAGCCGGGCCGCGTCGCCGACGATCACCTCGACGTTGTCGGCGAGGGTGACCGTGCCGACCTGCTCCAGCACGACGGTCGCCTCGGCGAGCCGGCCGACCTCGACGACGGTGTGGCCGAACGCGACCTCCGTCGTCGAACCGACCAGCCGCACCACGGCGGCGGTCTCCGGCACGGCGTCGGGCGCGACGGCGACGACCAGCGACTCGGTGGCCGCGCCGGCGGCGAGGGCACTGATCCGGTCGAACGGCGTCAGCGCGGCGCCGATCCGCAGGTCGACGCTGTCGACGGTCACGCCCGCCGGCAGCTCACCGACCTCGACCTTCGGCGCCGACGCGCCGGCCCCGGCAACCTCGGTCGCCAGGCCGCGCAGGCGCTTGAGCGGGGTGAACCGCCACTCCTCCTCCCGGCCGGTGAGGGCCGGGAAGTCGGCGACGTCGAACGAACGGACCTGCTGCGCGCGGGTCTTCGGGGGAACGAGTGCAGGCGCGCTCACTCCGCCACCTCCGCTTCGCTCCGGCGTCGGCCTGAGCCAAACCTGACACACCATGAGCGGCCCGAGCCGCTTCGCTGGCCGCTCATCCGACAGCGCCCTCCATCTGCAGCTCGATGAGCCGGTTGAGCTCCAACGCATACTCCATGGGCAGTTCCTTGGCGATCGGCTCGATGAAGCCGCGCACGATCATCGCCATCGCCTCGTCCTCGGTGAGGCCGCGGGACATCAGGTAGAACAACTGGTCGTCGCTGATCTTCGAGACCGTCGCCTCGTGCCCCATCGACACGTCGTCCTCGCGGATGTCGACGTAGGGGTACGTGTCGGAGCGGGAGATCGTGTCCACCAGCAGCGCGTCGCACTTCACCGTCGAGCGGGAGTGGTGCGAGCCCTCCAGCACCTGGACCAGGCCACGGTAGGAGGTGCGGCCGCCGGCCCGGGCGATCGACTTCGACACGATCGTGCTCGACGTGTGCGGGGCGGCGTGCACCATCTTGGCGCCCGCGTCCTGGTGCTGGCCCTCGCCGGCCATCGCGACCGACATGACCTCGCCCTTGGCGTGCTCGCCGACCATGTAGACCGCGGGGTACTTCATGGTGACCTTGGAGCCGAGGTTGCCGTCGATCCACTCCATGGTCGCGCCCTCGTGGCACACGGCGCGCTTGGTGACCAGGTTATAGACGTTGGTCGACCAGTTCTGGATCGTGGTGTAGCGGCAGCGGGCGCCCTTCTTCACCACGATCTCCACCACCGCGGAGTGCAGCGAGTCCGAGGAGTAGATCGGCGCGGTGCAGCCCTCGACGTAGTGCACGTAGGCACCCTCGTCGACGATGATCAGCGTCCGCTCGAACTGGCCCATGTTCTCGGTGTTGATCCGGAAATACGCCTGCAGCGGGATCTCCACCTGCACGCCCTTGGGCACGTAGATGAAGCTGCCACCGGACCACACCGAGGTGTTGAGCGCGGCGAACTTGTTGTCGCCGACCGGGATCACGGTGCCGAAGTACTCCTTGAACACGTCCTCGTGCTCACGCAGCGCGGTGTCCGTGTCGAGGAAGATGACGCCCTGCTCCTCGAGGTCCTCGCGGATCTTGTGGTAGACGACCTCCGACTCGTACTGCGCGGCGACACCGGCGACCAGGCGCTGCTTCTCCGCCTCGGGGATGCCGAGCCGGTCGTAGGTCGCCTTGATGTCGTCGGGCAGGTCTTCCCAGCTCGCCGCCTGCTTCTCGGTCGAGCGGACGAAATACTTGATGTTGTCGAAGTCGATGTGCGACAGGTCCGCGCCCCACGCCGGCATCGGCTTGCGGTCGAACAGGCGCAGGCCCTTCAGGCGCAGGTCGAGCATCCACTGCGGCTCGCTCTTCTTCGCAGAGATGTCGCGCACGACGTCCTCGTTGAGGCCGCGGCGTGCCACGGCACCCGCGCTGTCCGAGTCGGCCCAGCCGTACTCGTACCGGCCGAGGCCGGCAAGCTGATCGGCAGTGGTCATCTCACGTTCCTTTGCCTATCGGGACGGACGCCGGGAACCGACGCCGGAATGTGGGTGGTGCAGATGCCATCACCGTTGGCGATGGTCGCGAGGCGCTGGACGTGTGTGCCGACCAGGCGGGAGATGACCTGGGTCTCGGCCTCGCACAGCTCGGAGAACTCGGCGGCGACGTGCGCCACCGGGCAGTGGTGCTGGCACAGCTGTCCGCCGGTCGCGATGGTCGTCGCGCCGGCAGCGTAGCCCTCGGCGGTCAGCGCCTGGGCGAGGGCCTCGGCCCTGGCCAGCGGGTCGTCGCCGGCCTCGGCCATGGCCGACTTGCAGCGCTCCTCGAGCCCGGCGACCTGCGCCATGGCGAACGCCGCCACCGCGGAGGGCCCGTGATGCTCGGCGATCCACCGCAGCGCCGACGTGGCAAGATCGTCATAGGTGTGCGGCAGCGACTCGCGCGCCGCGGCGGTCAGCGTGAACACCCGCGCCGGCCGTCCCCGCCCCCGGCGTCCGCGATCGGGGCGCTCCCGGCTCTCCACGAGCCCCTCGGCGAGCATCGCGTCGAGGTGCCGGCGGATCCCGGCCGCGCTCAGCCCGAGAGCGAGCCCGAGCTCGGTCGCCGTGGCCGACCCCTGCTGCAGCAGCAGCTCCGTGACCCGGTCACGGGTGCGCACGTCAAGCGGCGGGCACGCGTCAGCGGCGGCAGATCTCTGCGCCACCTCCACGTTTTTCACAACACCAACGTTACGTAATTCGCCCGACACTGGCAAACCGCCTCACGGGTGATCCAACGCACGGAAGGTAAGCCTCGCCTTACTAACCCGACCAGCACAAACGCCCCAACCGCCCCAGCCGCCCCCGCGGCGGAGGCGACGGGCGACCGCGGCGGGGCGGGATATGTAGCCGCGCGTAGTATCGGCCGGGTGTTGGGGATGCTGCTGTCGCTGCTCGATCGGCCGGTGGTGCTGCGCCGGGCGGCCCTCGCAACGCTGGTCGCCAATATCGGGATCGTGTGCACCGGTGGGCTGGTCCGGCTGACCGGGTCGGGGCTCGGCTGCCCGACGTGGCCGCGGTGCACCGACGAGTCCTACGTGACCACCCAGGAGATGGGGCATCACGGCGTCATCGAGTTCGGCAACCGGACCCTGACGTTCGTGCTCGGGCTGATCGCCGTCGTCGCGCTCGCCGCCGCGTGGCGGCAGCGCCGGCGGGTGCCGGGGCTGCTGAAGGCCGCCGTGTGGATGATGGCCGGCATCGGGTTCCAGGGCGTGCTCGGCGGGATCACCGTGCGGATGGCGCTCAACCCGTGGACGGTGATGGCGCACTTCCTCGCGTCGATGGTGCTGATCGCGCTGGCGTACGTGTTCTGGCACCGCACCCGGGACGTCCCGCCGCGCTGGACCGCGCCGGCGGCGATGCGCACCGGCGGGATCGTGGTCACCGCCGTGTCCGCCGCGGTGCTGGTGCTCGGCACGATCGTGACCGGCAGCGGGCCGCACTCCGGGGACACCAAGGCCGCCCGGACCGGGTTCGACCCGGCGACGGTCTCCCAGCTGCACGGCGACGCCGTGTTCGTGCTGGTCGGGCTGACCCTGGCGATGTGGTTCGGCCTGCGCGCGCTCGGTGCGCCGCTGCGGGTCACCCGGGCCGCCGCGCTGCTGCTGCTGGTCGAGCTGGGTCAGGGGGTCGTCGGGTTCGTGCAGTACTTCACCGGGCTGCCCTGGCCGGTCGTGCTGCTGCACATGCTCGGCGCCTGCCTGGTGTGGACCGCGACACTCGGACTCCTGCTGGCCGTTTCGCCCCGGCGGGAACCGGGGGCGACCGTCCCTCAGGAGGTCGCCCACTCCGACGCGAGCACCGCGTAGAGCAGGTCGTCGGTCCACTCGCCCTTCCAGTAGCTGGCCCGCACCAGCAGGCCCTCGCGGCGGAAGCCGAGGCGCTCCAGGAGCCGGGCCGAGCGCTCGTTGCGGGCGTCGAGGGACGCGTGCACCCGGTGCAGGCCCTCCTCCACCAGGAGGTGCCGCACGACCCGGCCGACGGCCTCGGTCGCGTAGCCGCGGCCCTGGAAGGCGGGCGCGAACGTGAAGCCGATCTCCGCCTGCCGGCCGCCGTCGCCCCGGTTGACGCCGACGTCGCCGAGCAGGAGCCCGGTGTCGCGGCCCTCCACCGCATACTGGAACCAGCCTTCCCGCTCCGGGTCCAGGTGCGCGGTCTCGGCGACGAACGCGAGGGCGTCACCGAGCGGGTAGGGCGCGTCCCACGACTGGTACCGGGCGACGTCCGGATCCGAACGGTAGGCGGCGAGGGCGGCGGCGTCACCCGCGTGGAACCGCCGCAAGAGCAGCCGGTCTGTCTCCAGGAGCACGCCCGAAGTGTAGTGCCACGGACGCCGCCAGCAGAGCGATCATCGCCGATACGATCAGCCGCACGATGAACACGTGCGGGCCGCCGTAGTCCAGCGTCGCGGTGACGAACGCGCCCGCCGTGAACGCCTCGACCGCCACCGACCAGAAGAGCAGCGGCCGCCGCGGGACGGCCGGGGCCGGGCCGTGCCAGGTGCGGATGAGATGGCGGTTGCCCACGTGCCAGACGAACAACGGCAACACCAGCAGCGCGGCGTAGTCGCTGACGTCGCGGACGGCGCGCCACGACTCGATCACGCCCGGTTCCGGGTGGGTGACCAGGTCCCACAGCAGGTGGCTGGCGTCGCCGAGCAGCGCCGAGACCGCGGTGACCCACCATGGGTGCCGCACCCCGCGGAGCGCGCCGAACTCGCGCAACGACCCCGGCAGGTGCGCCGCGACGGTGGGCGCGCCGAGGCGGATCAGCCCGGTGACGAGCACCGTGACCGGCAGCCCCCACCAGAACATCGCGGCGACCGTGTGGCTGCGGACGACGACGGCGTTGCCGAGGGCGTAGGCGATGTCGGGGGCGGTCGCGCCGACGGCGAGGGCGACCCCGTCGAACCAGCGCGGCCGCCACAGTTTCAGCGGCAGGACGGCCAGGGGATGGGTCGGCAGGGTCGCGGGCACGCCCCAGACCCTGCCGCAGCCGGCGCCGGATCCGGCCGCCCTGCACCGGACCCGCACAAGACCTTCACGCCCCGGAATACTCCCCGGAATACTCCCCGGAAGAACGCGTGACGCAGAACTCATTGCCGGCCGGGTCGAGCAGGACCACCCACCCGCTGCCGTCGGCGTTGCGGTGGTCGGCGGCGAGGACCGCGCCGAGCGCGAGGAGCCGGTCGACCTCGGCGTCGCGGCGGCGGTCGCCGGGCTGCAGGCACACGTGCACCCGGTTCTTCAGCGTCTTCGACTCCGGCACGGCCTGGAAATACAGCCGGGGACCCTCGGCCGGCTCGATCACGACCTCCTCGTCGCCCGGGACGCAGTCCGGGTGGACGGGGTGACCGACCACGCCCGCCCAGAAGGACGCGAGGGCGTAGGGATCGGCGCAGTCGAAGGAAACGTTGCGAATGAACGACACCATGGTCTGCACCTTAAGGGCACAAAAACACACATTGCCGGGTTGTAAATTCATCTGCACGTTCTTTGGCCGCAGATATTTTATGTGTAACTCTTCTGCAATGGGGCAACAGGAACCGCTGATCATGCAGATCTACTGCCGCCTGGAAGTCGCGGTCAATGACCCTGACGTCATCGCCAAGCTGGCCGGACAACAGCTCCGTGAGGCGGATATCGACTGGTCACGCAAGGAGGAGGACCTCGACGAGGCGGTCCACCAGCTCGAGTCCGACCTGCAAGAGGCATTGGCATGTGTCGTTGAGCAGAACCGCATGACGGAGCATCTGCCCGGGGTCGAGCCGCGGGGTGGGCTGGTGTTCACCGCGTTCGGCAAGCCGGACGACCGCTTCCGTCCGGGCTTCACGGACTTCTTGTAACGGTCAGAACGGGTAGGGGGCGATCGTGCCGCGGACCGTGATCCACCGAAGGTCGGTGTAGGCGTCCGCGTTCGATCCGCCCCCGGCCCGGGCGCCCGTCCCCGAGCCGCGGACCCCGCCGAAGGGCGCGACCGCCTCGTCGTTGACCGTCTGGTCGTTGACGTGCACGATCCCGGTCGGGATCCGTTCGGCGAGGGCCAGCCCCCGCATCGGGTCGCCGGTGAGGATGCCCAGCGACAGCCCGTATTCAGAGTCGGCGGCGAGCGCGACGGCCTCGTCCTCGCTGCTGAACCGCACGACCGGCGCGACCGGCCCGAAGACCTCCTCCCGGTAGGCGGGCGCGTTGACGCGGACCCGGTCCAGGACGGTCGGGCGGTAGAAGAGCCGGTCGTAGGTGCCGCCGGCGACCAGCCGGGACCCGTCCCCCACGGTCGCCTCGACGAGGCGGTGCACCCGGTCCCGCTGGCCCGCGTCGATGAGCGGGCCGAGCGCCACCTTCCCGGTGAACGGGTCCCCGACCGGCAGGGCGTCGGCGTGCGCGGCGAGACGCTCGACGTACTCGTCGGCGACGGACGCGTGCACGAGGTGCCGGCCCGCCGTCATGCAGATCTGCCCCGAGTGCAGGTACGAGCTCCACGCGCCGGCCGACACCGCGAGGTCCAGGTCGGCGTCGGGCAGCACCACGAGGGCCGAGTTGCCGCCGAGCTCCAGGTGGACCCGTTTCAGGTGGCGCCCGGCGAGCTCGGCCACGGCCCGGCCGGCGCCGGTGGAGCCGGTGAACGCGATGACCCTGGTCGCCGGGTGCGCGACCAGCGCGGCGCCGACGTCGGCGCCGCCGGGCAGGACGTGCAGCAGCCCGTCGGGCAGCCCCGCCTCGCGCAGCAGCGCGGCGAGCGCGAACCCGCCGCCGACGGCCGTGCGCGGGTCCGGCTTGAACACGACCGCGTTGCCGACGGCGAGCGCCGGCGCGACCGCCCGGATCGCGAGGATCAGCGGGAAGTTGAACGGGGCGATGACGCCGACGACCCCGACCGGCGACCGGCGGGCCAGGCTGAGCCGGGGCAGGGCGCTGGGCAGGATGTCGCCGAGCGGGCGGAACGCGAGCGCGGCGGCCTCGTAGCACTCCTGCGCCGCGACGTGCGTCTCGACGGCCGCCTTCGCCGGCACCGAACCGGCCTCCCGGACCAGCCACTCGTCCACGTCGGCGGCCCGCGACTCGAACAGCGCGCCGGCCCGGCGCAGCACCCCGGCCCGCTCCTCGAAACTGGTCGCGGCCCAGGCGGGCTGGGCCGCGGCGGCCTCCCGGCAGGCCCGGTCGACGTCGGCGGTCGAGGCCAGCCCGACCCGGCCGAGCACGGCGCCCGTCGCCGGTTCGACGACGTCGCGGAGACCGGCGCCGAGAGGGCGCGGGTCAAGCAGTTCGGTCATGATTTCCTCGCCTGTTGGATGTGGGTGTACACGCGGCCGCGCAGCTCGGTGAACCGCGGCGCGGCCCGGGTCGTCAGCTGGTCGCGTCCGTCGGGGAGGTCCACGTCGAGGGTGTCGAGGATCGTGGTCGGTGACGCCGACAGCACGATGACCCGCTGCCCCAGGTAGACCGCCTCGTCGATGTCGTGGGTGACGAACAGCAGGGTCACGCCGAGGCGCCGCCACACCGCACGGATGAGGTCCTCGAGGTCGGCGCGGGTCTGCGCGTCGACGGCCGCGAACGGCTCGTCCATCAGCAGCACCTTCGGCTCGAACGCGATGGCGCGGGCAATCGCGACCCGCTGCTGCATGCCGCCGGACAGCTGCCAGGGGTAGGCGTCGCGGGCGTCGGCCAGCCCGACCGCGGCGAGGGCCTCCTTGACCAGGCCCGGCTTGCGGGGCCCGGACAGCGGCAGCCCCACGTTCTCGTGCACGCGCAGCCAGGGGAAGAGGCTGCGGCCGTACTCCTGGAACACCACGGCCAGGCCGTCCGGCGGTCCGTCGACGAGCCGGCCGGCGACCCGGACCTCGCCGGCGGTCGGCCGCAGCAGCCCGGCGACGCACCGCAGCAGCGTGGTCTTGCCGCAGCCGGACGGCCCGACGAGGCACGCGAACTCGCCGTCGTCGAGTTTGAACGTCAGGTCGGCCAGGGCTTCCACCCGTCGGCCATGCCCGTCGTACACCTTCCGAAGCCCGTTGACCTCCAGCATCGCCACTCCTTCTCAGTGCTGCTTCCCGGCAGCCCGCTGGCCGTGGTACCAGCGCAGCACCGAACGCTCGACGAGCCGGAACCCGGCGGCCAGGGCGACGCCGAGCAGGCCGAGCAGCAGCACGCCGCTCCACATCTCGGGGATCTGGAACCCGCGCTGGAACTGCACGACGGTGAACCCGAGCCCGCTCTGCGCGGCGAACATCTCGCTGATCACCATGAGGATCACGCCGATCGACAGGGCCTGACGGGCGCCGGTCACGATCTGCGGCGAGGCGGCCCGCAGCACCATCCGCCGCACCGGCGGGACGCGGTAGACCGCGCAGGTGTCGGCGAGCACCCCGTCGACGGCGCGCACCCCCTCGACCGTGTTGAGCAGGATCGGCCACACGCAGCCGGACACGATGACGAGGACCTTCATCAGGTCGCCGATCCCGGCGACCAGGATCAGGATCGGCACCAGCACCGGCGGCGGGATCGCCCGCATGAACTCCAGGACCGGCTCGACCGTCTCGCGCACCGCCGGGTGCCGGCCGATGACGACGCCGGCGGCGACGCCGAGGACCAGCGCGACGGCGTAGCCGGCGCCGAGCCGGGCGAGGCTCGGCAGCACGTCGTCGGTGATCCGCGGGCCGAACCAGGTGTCGGCGAACGCGACCAGGATGGTGCGCAGCGGCGGCCGGTAGAAGTCCGTCGAGCCGGCGGACAGGACCCACCAGCCGGCGAACAGGACCGCTGGCAGCGCGAGGACCTTGAGAAGTTTCACACCGCCACCCGCTGGGACGGGTGCCAGCGCAGCAGCCGCCGCTCCCCCGACCTGGTGGCGAGGTTGACCGCGACGCCGAGCAGGCCGGTGACCACGACCAGGGCGTACATCGCGGGGACGGCGCCGCTGCTCTGCGCGACCGCGATCTCCTTGCCGAGGCCGGGGGTGCCGATGATGAGTTCGCCGGTGATGGTCAGGATCAGCGCGACCGAGGTGGCCAGCCGGATCCCGGTGACCGTGTACGGCAGCGCCGTCGGCCACACCAGCGTCCGCAGCCGCTGCCACGGCGACAGGTGCAGGCTGCGGGCCGTGTCGCGGGCGACCGGGTCGACGTCGGCGACGCCGTGCAGGACCTGGACGAGCACCTGCCAGAACGACGCGTACACGACCAGCAGCAGCGTCGCCGTGCGGCCGGTGCCGTACAGCAGCACCGCGAGGGGGATCAGCGCGACGGACGGGATCGGCCGCAGGAACTCCACCGTCGAGGAGGTCAGCTCCCGCAGCAGCGGCACCGAGCCGATGAGTATCCCGGCCGCGACCCCGCAGACGACGGCGACGGCCAGCCCGGACGCCCACGTCTGCAGGGTGTCCAGCAGCGCGACCCAGAATGCGACGTGGCGCACCTGCTCGGCGAGTGCCGCGGCGATGCGGCTGGCCGGTGGCAGGTACGCGGCCGGGACGAGGCCGAGCCGTGGCGCCGCCTCGAGCAGCGCCACGAACCCGGCGGCACCGAGCAGGCCCCTCACGGCAGCAGATCGCCCAGCGCTGGGGCCTTGTCCAGGAGCTTGTCCTGGACGGCGAGGTCGGTCAGGGTCTGCACCGACGCCTTGTTGATCTCCGCGGGCCAGGCCGGCAGGGTGATCTTCACGGTCACGTCGGCGGCGATCTGGGTGTAGGTGCCGATGACCGCGCGGACCTCGTCGGGGTGCGCGGCGGCGTACGCGAGGGATTCGGCCATCGCCTCCTTGAACCGTTTGACCAGGTCGGGGTTCCTCGCGATGAGCTCCTGCGAGGTGAAGTACGCCGCGACGGTGAGATCGGGGGCGGCGTCGACGTAGTTGGAGGCGACGAGCCGGGCGCCCTGGGCCTTCGCGGCGGTGACGAACGGCTCGACGACCCAGATCGCGTCGACCCGGCCGGCGGCGAGGGCGGCCGGCTGGTCGGGGAAGGCGAGCTCGACGAACTTCACCGACGCGGGGTCTCCGCCGGCCTTGCGGACCGAGGCGCGCACGGTGGTGTCGCCGATGTTCTTCAGCGTGTTGACGGCGACGGTTCTGCCGGCCAGGTCCTTCGCGGACCGGATCGGGCTGTCGGCCTTGACGAGCACGCCGCCGAAGTCGGCGCCGTCCTTGCCGGTCGAGGCGACGCCGTTGCTGACCATCTTGATCGGCAGCCCGCGCGACTTCGCCAGGATCAGCGACGTCACGTTGCTGAACCCGAACTGGAACTGGCCGCTGACCACGCCGGGCACGATCGCCGCGCCGCCCTGGCTGGTCTGCAGGTCGAGGTCGATGTTGCGGCCGCTGAAGAAGCCCTTCTGTTTGCCGAGGTAGATCGGGGCGACGTCGACGATGGCGATGACCCCGGCGGCGACCTTGTCGGGCCGGCCCTGTTGTTGGCCTGGCGCGGCGGGGGTCGGAGTGGGGGTGCCGGAGTTGCCGCCGCAGCCGGCGGCGGCGAGCAGCAACGCGGCGGACAGGGGTATGGCGGCGAGGCGGCGCATCGAGGCTCCATCCGGAAGGGGGTGTTCGGATGACGAACTTCTGTGCGTTGGTCGAACCTGGTGCCGACCGTAGAACGCTTGACGGCCGCCGCGCAAGGTTCCTAGGCTTCCGTTCTAAGAACTTCTGTTCGCTGTGCGAACTTTTGGCAAAGGGGTGGGCGTGGCCGAACTGATGGCGCTGCCCGAGGCGGTCGCCGCGCTCGTCCGCGACGGCGACACCGTGGCCCTCGAGGGCTTCACCCACCTCATCCCCGTCGCCGCGGGGCACGAGATCATCCGGCAGGGTCGCCGCGACCTCACGCTGGTCCGCATGACGCCCGACGTCGTGTACGACCAGCTGATCGGCGCCGGCTGCGCCCGCAAGCTGGTCTTCTCCTGGGGCGGCAACCCCGGCGTCGGTTCGCTGCACCGCTTCCGCGACGCGGTCGAGCGGCAGTGGCCCCTCCCCCTGGAGCTCGAGGAGCACAGCCACGCCGGCATGGCCAACCGCTACGTCGCCGGCGCGTCGGGCCTGCCGTTCGCCGTCCTGCGCGGGTATCACGGCACCGACCTGCCGGCGCACACCGTCGTCAAGCCGATCGCGTGCCCGTTCACCGGCGAGGTCCTCACCGCCGTGCCGGCCCTCAACCCCGACGTGACCGTCATCCACGCCCAGCGCGCCGACCGGCGCGGCAACGTGCAGCTGTGGGGCATCACCGGTGTGCAGAAGGAGGCCGTCCTCGCCGCCCGCCGCAGCCTCGTCACGGTCGAGGAGATCGTCGACACCCTCGACCCGCGCCCCGGCGCCGTCGTCCTGCCGTCCTGGGTCGTCACCGCCGTCGCCGCCGTGCCGGGTGGTGCCCGCCCGTCCTACGCACAGGGGTACTACGACCGCGACAACGACGCGTACCGGGCCTGGGACGCCGTCAGCCGCGACCGCGCGGCGTTCACGGCCTGGTTGGAGCGGCTGTGAGCTTCTCCGCAGACGACATGATGACCGTCGCCGCCGCCAGGGCGCTGCGGGGGCGCACCGCGTGCTTCGTCGGCATCGGCCTGCCGAGCGTCGCGGCCAACCTCGCCCGCCGCACCGGCAGCCCCGACCTGGTGCTCGTCTACGAGTCCGGCGCGATCGGGGCCCGGCCGACCCGGCCGCCGCTGTCGATCGGCGACGGCGAGCTCGCCGAGACCGCCGACACCGTCGTCAGCGTGCCCGAGATGTTCAACTACTGGCTCCAGCCGGGGCGCATCGACGTCGGGTTCCTCGGCGCCGCCCAGATCGACGAGCACGCCAACATCAACACGACGGTCATCGGCGCGTACGACACACCGACGGTCCGGCTGCCCGGTGCCGGCGGCGCACCGGAGATCGCCGCGTCGTGCCGGGAGGTGTACGTGGTGCTCCGCCAGACCAGCCGGACGTTCGTGCCGCGGGTCGCCTTCCGCACCTCCGTCGGCTACGGCGACGGCCCCGGCAGCCGCGCCGCGCTGGGGCTGCCGGGCCGCGGGCCGGTGCTGGTCATCACCGACCTCGGGATCCTCGCCCCCGACCCGGCGACGTGCGCGCTGCGGCTGACCCACCTGCACCCCGGGGTCACCGTCGAGCGGGCCCGCGCCGCGACCGGCTGGGACCTGGCCGTCGCACCGGACCTGGCGCACACCCCGCCGCCGAGCGCGGTGGAGCTCGCGGCGCTGCGGACGCTGACGAAAGGAGCAGCACCGTGACACATCCGGCGATGTCGGGGATCACCGGCGGGCAGCTCGATAGAGTCGGACCGGTCCCACACCCCACCGTCAGGGCGAGCATGAAACCGCATACCTCCAGCTTGTTCGACGGCGTCCTGGCCCGCGGCGAGGTCGCCGCGGCCGTCGGCGACGACGCGTGGCTGACCGCGATGCTCCAGGTCGAGGCCGCCCTCGCGCAGGTGCAGGCGTTCAGCGGGCTGATCCCGCAGGCGGACGCCGACGCGATCGCCGGGTGCGCCCGGCCCGAGCACTTCGACCCGGCCGACCTCGGCGCCCGCGCCGCCGCCAGCGGCAACCCCGTCGTGCCCCTGGTCGAGACGCTGCGGGCGCTCGCCGGCCCGGCCGGCCCGTCCGTCCACCTCGGCGCCACCAGCCAGGACATCCTCGACACCGCCGGGATGCTGGTCGCGTCGCAGGCGCTGCGGCCGCTGCTGGCCGACCTCGCCGCGTGCGCGGAGCTGGCCGCCCGCCTCGCCCGCGAGCACCGCGACACCCGCATGATCGGCCGGACGCTGCTGCGGCAGGCGGTGCCGACCACGTTCGGGCTGAAGGCCGCCGGCTGGCTCAGCGGCCTCGACGCCGCCCGCTGGCGCCTGGAACAGGTCCGGCGCGAGCGGCTCGCGGTGCAGTTCGGCGGCGCCGCCGGCACCCTCGCCCCGTTCGGCGACGACGGGCCCGACGTCGTCGAGGGCCTCGCCACGCTCCTCGGCCTCACCGAACCGGTCCTGCCCTGGCACACCGAACGCACCCGGGTCGCCGACCTCGCCGGTGCCCTCGGCGCCGCCGCCGGGATCGTCGCGAAGGTCGCCCGGGACCTGACCCTCATGGCGCAGGACGAGGTCGACGAGGCCTCCGACAGCAGCCCCGGCGGCTCGTCGGCGATGCCGCACAAACGCAACCCGGTCGCCGCCGTCTGCGCCCTCGGCAGCGCCGGCTCGGCGCCGGGCCTGGTCGCCAGCCTCCTCGCCGCGATGGCGCACGAACACGAACGCGCCGCCGGGGCCTGGCACGCGGAGTGGCGGCCGCTGCGCGAACTGCTCGTCTGCACCGGCTCCGCGGCCGCGTGGCTCCGGGCGGCCCTCGAACGGCTGCTCGTGCACCCCGACGTCATGCGCGCCAACCTCAGCCGCAGCACCCGGTCTGATGAGTCCCCCGACGCTGCTGGTGTACTGGTGGACCGAGCACTCCAGGCGCACGCGAAAGGCCCGTGATGGCACCCGGCAGCATGGAACCCGGCAGCGAGCGCGGCCCGGACTTCGTGCAGTCCCTCGAGCGCGGGCTCGCCGTCATCAGGGCCTTCAACGCCGCCCGGCCGGAGCTGACCCTCACCGAGGTCGCCGCCGCGACCGGCGTCACCCGGGCCGCCGCGCGGCGGTTCCTGCTGACCCTCAGCGAGCTCGGCTATGTGCGCAGCGACGGCCGGCAGTTCTCCCTCACCCCGCGGGTCCTCGAGCTCGGATACGCCTACCTGTCGGGCCTGTCGCTGCCCGCCGTCGCCGAACCCCACCTGGAGTCCCTCGTCGCCGAGGTGAACGAGTCCTCGTCGGTGTCCGTCCTCGACGGCGACGACATCGTCTACGTCGCCCGGGTGCCCACGTCCCGGATCATGACGGTGGCGATCAGCGTCGGCACCCGTTTCCCGGCGTACGCGACGTCGATGGGGCGGGTCATGCTCGCCGGGCTGCCCCCGGAGGACCTCGACGCGTACCTGGCGAAGGTCCGCCTGGAACGGCTGACCGCCCGCACCGTCACCACCACGGCCGCCCTGCTCACCGAGATCAACCGGGCCCGGTCGCAGGGCTGGGCGCTCGTCGATCAGGAGCTGGAGGAGGGGCTGCGGTCCGTCGCCGCGCCGATCCGGGACCGGACCGGCCGGACCGTGGCGGCGCTGAACATCTCCGCCGCGGCGAGCCGCAACTCGATCGAGTCCATCCGGCGCACCCTCGTGCCGCCGCTGGTCGCCACCGCCGCCCGGATCGAGGCCGACCTGCCGGCCCGCCGCTTCTGACCAGCTGCTGATCCCCTGGGCGGGCCCGCCGCTGATCCTCTAGGCGGGCCGCCCGAACACGCGGGTGGCCTGCTCGGCGGCGGCGATCTCGTCGAGGCGGGCCGGGTCCGTGCACAGGATGATCGACGCGCCGACGGACAGCGGGGCCAGGAGCCACTTCACCGGGTGCTCGTGCTCGGTGGCGTCGATGACGATCCGGTCGCCGGCACGCAGGTCCTGCCGCTCGGCGATCTCCCGGGCGATGCTGCCCCACTGCCCGTAGGTGGTGCCGTCGCCGCTGGCCGCCGACCCGGTCCGCACCAGCGCGGGCGCCGGCACGTCCATCGGGTGCCGCGCTGCCTCCGCCTCGAAGTCGCGCCAGCCGATGACGTCCCGCGGGTCACGGTCCGGTTCCGCCCCGAAGACGAACCGGTGCGGGGCGTCGGGGATGTCCTCCAGCCAGGAGCCGAGCCGCTCCCGGGCGGCGAACACCACGTCGAACGGCACACCCGCGTCCGGGCCGATGGCCGGCAGCCCCGCGGTCGCGGCCAGGTGGAACGACACCGCCACCCCCAGTGACCAGGTGCCGAGCAGGGCGGCGGCGGTGCGCCAGTGCGGCGGCAGCAGGACCGCGGCGCGGCTGCCGGAGCCCAGGCCGCAGTCGTGCAGCAGGCCGGCGGTGCGGGCGGCCCAGCCACCGAGCTCGGCCGCGGTCAGCGCGGTGCGCCGGCCGTCCGGGTCGTAGTGGGTGAGCAGCGGCAGGTCGATGCCGGCCACGCCGGCGGGCCGGACCAATTGGGGAACGTCACGCACCCGACCACGGTAGCGGGGGTCAGAGCATCCGCACGGATTCGGAGCGGGCGATCTCCGGTGCCTTGGGCGGCAGCGACTCGTACTTCTTCAGCAGCGCGTGCACGACGAAGACGTACGGGGTCTGCGAGATCAGCCCGGTGACCGTCGCCGTGACCCGCGTGCAGCCCTTCCCCGCCGGCACCGACTGCCACGTCCATCCCGGCTGCGGCCCGATCAGCAGCTCCTGCGACATCCACGTCAGCTGGTACTCGACGAGGTTGGGATCGCCGACGTTCCACCAGCTGACGGTCGCGGACGTGGTGCCCGGGACCACCGACGCGCCGTTGATGACGCCGGGGCGGACCACGCCGATGCACTCGGTCGGGCTCATGCTCGGCGTGGGGTAGCTGCGGCTGACCTTCGGCAGCGGCGAGATCGACGCGAGGGGGCCGCGGACCGGCGCGCCGGTGGTCATCCCGGCGGACGGGTCGACGGCGTCGCCCTTCGAGTACACCGTCTTCTGCGGCAGGTCGAGCACCTTGCCGTCCTTCTTCGCCCCTGTGCCGGCCCCCGTGCCGGCCCCCGTGCCGGCCCCCGTGCCGGCCCCCGTGCCGGCCCCCGTGCCGGTGCCGGCCCCCGTTCCGCCGAGGCCGGGCAGCACGCTGCACCCGGCGACGCCGGCCAGCAGTGCCGCAGCCAGGACGAGCGCCGCGCCGAGCCGCCGTTTCACATGAGGTACATCGGCGGCCCGGAGCGCGGGTTGAGGGCCGGTCTCAGGTGGCTTCGATCGTGCCGGTGCCGACGAGGACGAGCAGGAGGGTGCCGAGGGCGACCCGGTACACGATGAAGACGGTGTAGGTGTGCCGCGCCACGAACTTCAGCAGCCACGCGACGGCCAGGTAGCCGACGATGCCGCTGACGAGGGTCGCGGTGATCGTGGCGGGCCAGCCCACGCCGGTGGCGATGTTGTCGTGCTCGTCGGCGATCTGCAGGACCCCGGCGGCGAGCAGCGCGGGGATGGACAGGAAGAACGACAGCCTGGTGACGGTGACCCGGTCGAAGTCGCGCAGCAGGCCCGCCGACATCGTCGCGCCGGAGCGGGAGATGCCGGGGATCAGGGCGAGGGCCTGGGCGGTGCCGATGACGAGGGTGTCCTTCCACGTCACGTCGGCCTCGTGGCGCTGCTGCGTGGCGGCCCGGTCGGCGAACCACATGACGCCGGAGAACGCGATGAGCGCGCCGCCGACGAACCAGAGGCTGCGCAGCGTGGTCTCGATCTGGTCCTTGAACAGCAGGCCGATGACCGCGACGGGGATCGAACCGAGGATCACCGACCAGGCGAAGCGGTAGTCGGCATTGTCGCGGCGGGTCTTGTCGAACAGCCCGCGGAAGAACGCGGGGACGATCCGGGCGATGTCGCGGCGCAGGTAGATCGCGGTCGCCAGGACGGCGCCGGTCTGGATGATCGCCGTGAACGCGGTGATGTCGGGGTCGTCGATCGAGTAGCCGAGGAGCTTCTCCAGGATGGTGAGGTGGCCGGTGCTGGAGATCGGCAGGAACTCGGTCAGACCCTCGACGAAGCCGAGGAGGACCGCCTCGAAGATGTTCACGGGCGACCCGCGGGCAGCAGGCCGGCGATCGCGGCGGCGAGCCGGTCGGGGGCACCGGCGGCGGTGGTCAGGAACAGCGACGGCTCGGTCAGCTCGACCTCGATGACGACCGGGTCGCCGGAGGGGGTCGGCAGCAGGTCGACGCGGGCGTAGAGCAGCGCGGACCGGTCGAACGGCAGGGCGGTCAGGACCCGTTCGGCGAGGGCGTGCTCGGCCGGCGACGGCGTTCTCGGCGTGATGGATTCCTCCTGGTACAGGGTGTCGACGCCCTCGTCGGGGCCGGTGAGGATCGGGCCCTTGCGGATCGCGTGGCTGAACGCGCCCCCGATGAACAGCAGGGCCGTCTCACCGGCGGTGTCGACGTCGGCGAGGTACGGCTGCACCATGACCAGCCGCCCGGCGGCCTGCAGCCGCCGCACGTGCGCGATCGCGAGGTCTTCCTGCTCGGGCAGCCGGTAGCGGCCGGTGTCGACGCTGCCGACGCTCACGGCCGGCTTGACCACGATCTCGCTGTGAATCTCGCCGTGGACCTCGCCGTCCTTGCGCAGGTCGACCGGGTCACCGGGGTCGATCCAGGTCGTGGGGACGATCGGGATGCCGGCCTCGGCGAGTTCGCGCAGGTACCGCTTGTCGGTGTTCCAGGCGATGACGTCGGCCGGGTTGGCGAGCTGCGGGACGGATCCGGCCCAGGCGGTGAACTCGGCCCGGCGTCTCGGGTAGTCCCAGGTGTTGCGCACCACGGCGAGGTCATACCCGGACCAGTCGACGGTGGGGTCGTCCCAGACGGCGGGGACGGCGGAGATGCCCGCGGCGGCGAGCGCCGGCACCAGGCTCTGGTCGTCGGGGTCGAGGTCGGGCAGTTCGGCGCAGGTAACGAGAGCGACCCGGGCACCGGCCCGGGTCGCGGAATATGACTGTTCGATGATCACGCAGCGAAGATACCGACCTCAGCGGGAAAGGACACGCCGCCCCATGGAGCGCCAGAGGTCGTTGCTGGGCCGCATCTGCTCGAGCAGCTCGCGCTCCCAGCCGTTCTCGATCTTCACACCGGCCTGCACGCAGGCGGATCGTGCAATGTCAGTGCCTTCGGCCATCTGGTCGCCCCAGACGCCGTCCTCCCCGACGAGCACGATGCGGGCACCGCGCCGGCCGACGTACTCGATGACTGCCTTGGCGCCGCCGTGGTCGTCCGCGAAGGACTTGATGCCGGAGATCAGGCTGCCCGGCACCGGGCGGCTCAGGGTCATCGTCGTATCGGAACCATCTGCCATGACGGCCACACTAAAGGGGTAACCGGCCACTCGTGGGTCAACCACGGTCCTGGTGTGACCGTAGTTACTGACAGGTTTAGTTCATCTGGGGTTCGTTTTGCCCTGACAGAACGAGTTAAAACCGGATATTCAGGCGCCTGTTTTCATGACCGAACGAGAGACATGCATCACGTCAAGTAGGCCGACGCGCGGTGTGCCAAAAATTCGGGCGTTTCCGGGTTAAGTCCTGCTTAGGTCGGCATTTCGCAGAGATCAAGTCGCCCCCCGATGCGGATCTGATACGGCTCGGGGTGCAACGAAATCACTGGATGAAGACGTCTACTCCGATCGCCACGCACAGCAGCGTGAGATACGTGACCGACCAGTGGAACAGCCGCATCGGCTTGAGCGGCTCGCCGCGACGTGCCCGGCCGTCCAGCCGGTGGGCCTCCAGCAGCAACAACGCGCCCACGACGACCGCGACGACCCCGTAGACGACCGTCATCCCGAACGGCCACAGCGCCACCGAGGCGGCCACCGTCAGCCAGCTGTAGATCACCGTCTCCAGACCGACCCGGCGCATGCTCGCCACGACCGGCAGCATGGGGATGCCGGCGCGGGCGTAGTCGTCCTTGAACTTGATCGCCAGGGCGTAGAAGTGCGGCGGCTGCCACAGGAAGACGACCGCGAACATGACCCACGCCGGCCAGGCCAGCCCGCCGGTGACCGCGGCCCAGCCGATCAGCACCGGCGCCGCGCCGCACGCGCCGCCCCAGACCGTGTTCTGCGGAGTGGTGCGCTTCAGCCACAGCGTGTAGACGAGGTCGTAGTAGGCGATGGCGCCGACGGTGAGCAGCGTCGCCAAGAGGTTGGTGAACGTCGCCATCAGCACCGTGGACAACGCGGCCAGGGTCAGCCCGAAGATCAGCACCGCCCGCGGCGTGATGCTGTGCGTGGCGAGGGGACGGCGCGAGGTCCGCTTCATCAACGGGTCGATGTCGCGGTCGATGTAGCAGTTGAGCGCGTTGGCGGCGCCGGCGGCCAGGGAGCCGCCGATCAGCACCACCGCGATCAGCCACAGCGACGGCACGCCGCGCTCCGCGAGGAGCATCGCCGGGACGGTCGTGATGAGCAGCAGCTCGACGATCCGGGGCTTGGTCAGTGAGACATAGGCCTTGACCACGGCGCCGAACCCGGCCCTGCGACCGGCCGCCTGCTCCTGCTGGGCCCGGGCCAGTGCCGCTGCCGAGGTCGGGCGGACCGGCCGCGAAACATCCGCCGCCGCGCCCTGGGGGACCGACGCACGGTCGACGAGCTGCGTCACGTCTGGATAGCCACCTTCCGGCATCGGCCGCACCTGGCCCACCTGCCGCACCGGCCGCGGCCGGATGACGGCGCGGCAGGGGTAGGGCGGAACCGAGGGTCCCGCCGAGACCGGCGGGCTCTCGCATCCTAGAACAGGATCAACGCAGGCCAGAGCGGGACCCCACCACATCGGCGGGCGCCTCCGTTCGACGGGCGGACGGCGGCCGGGTGGCGGGTGCGCGGCGGGTCGCCGTACCGTCGCAGCAAAAGTTTCGCGCAGGGCTGAACCAATCCAGGTTTGCTGCGGACATCACACATCCGCGCAGTCGCGCAGCGGTGAACGACCATGCGGCCATCGACTACCGTTGCCGCAGGCAGCATCTCTGGCAGAGTCGCCGATGTCCGAAACGTGGTCGACTGCGCGTGGGGCTACCCGTTCGTGGGTAGGGTCGATCTGAACAGCCCTGCTATCCCTCGTTCGACAGGAGCAGCACAGCCGTGAGCGCTGAAGAGGTCAAGGGTCCTGAGGTTTCCCCGTCGGGGCTTTCCTGGTCCGACGTCGACCGGCGAGCGGTCGACACGGTGCGGGTCCTCGCCATGGACGCCGTCGAGAAGTCCGGCAACGGCCACCCCGGCACGGCGATGAGCCTGGCACCTGCGGCCTACCTGCTGTTCCAGAAGGTCATGCGGCACGACCCGACCGACCCGAACTGGATCGGCCGCGACCGCTTCGTGCTCTCCTGTGGACACTCGAGCCTGACGCTGTATATCCAGCTGTATCTCTCGGGCTACGGCCTGAGCCTCGACGACCTCGCGTCGCTACGGCAGTGGGGCTCGCTCACCCCGGGGCACCCCGAGCACGGGCACACCGCCGGTGTGGAGACCACCACCGGCCCGCTCGGCCAGGGCATCGGCAACGCGGTCGGCATGGCGATGGCGGCCCGCCGCGAGCGCGGCCTGTTCGACCCCGAGCCCGCCGTCGGGGAGAGCCTGTTCGACCACCACGTCTACGTGGTGGCCTCCGACGGCGACATCGAGGAGGGCATCAGCCACGAGGCCAGCGCGATCGCCGGCCACCAGAAGCTGGGCAACCTCGTCCTCATCTACGACGACAACGAGATCTCGATCGAGGACGACACCAAGGTCGCCAAGAGCGAGGACGTCGCCGCGCGGTATGAGGCGTATGGCTTCCACGTGCAGACCGTCGACTGGCGCGCCGGCCACGACGCGGGCGACGGCGTCTACGCCGAGGACGTCCAGGCGCTGTGGGACGCGCTCCAGGCCGCGAAGGCCGAGACGGACCGCCCGTCGTTCATCGCGCTGCGCACGATCATCGGCTGGCCCGCCCCGAAGAAGCAGAACACCGGCAAGATCCACGGCTCGGCGCTCGGCGCCGACGAGGTCGCCGCGACCAAGCAGATCCTGGGCTTCGACGCGAAGCAGACCTTCGAGGTGTCCGACGAGGTCCTCGCGCACACCCGCGGTGCGATCGAGCGCGGCCGCGAGCTGCACGCCGAGTGGGACAAGGACTTCGAGGCGTGGAAGGTCACCGCCGGTGACCGCGCCGCGCTGCTGGAGCGGCTCTTCTCGGGCCAGCTGCCGGTCGGCTGGCACAAGGTGCTGCCGGAGTTCCCTGCCAGTGAGAAGGGCATCGCCACCCGCAAGGCCTCCGGTGACACGCTCGGCGCGCTCGCTGCGGTCCTGCCGGAGCTGTGGGGCGGCTCCGCCGACCTGGCCGAGAGCAACAACACCACGATGGAGGGCGAGCCGTCGTTCCTGCCGTCGCAGTTCGCCACGAAGGCGTTCCCCGGCAACGAATACGGCCGCACGCTGCACTTCGGCATCCGTGAGCACGGCATGGGCGCGATCCTCAACGGCATCAAGCTGCACGGCCCGACCCGGCCCTATGGCGGCACGTTCCTCGTGTTCTCCGACTACATGCGGCCCGCGGTGCGCCTCGCCGCGATCATGAAGCTCCCCGTCGTCTACGTGTGGACGCACGACTCGATCGGCCTCGGCGAGGACGGCCCGACGCACCAGCCGGTGGAGCACCTGACCGCGCTGCGCGCGATCCCCGGCCTGTCCGTGGTCCGCCCGGCCGACGCCAACGAGACCGCGTGGGCGTGGCGGCGGGCCCTGGAGGTCACCGACCACCCGGTCGCCCTCGCCCTGAGCCGGCAGAACCTGCCAACCCTGGACCGCACCGAGTACGCGCCGGCCGAAGGCACCGCCAAGGGCGGCTACATCCTCAAGGACGCCTCCAACGGCCAGCCTAAGGTGATCATCATCGCCACCGGCTCCGAGGTGCAGCTCGCCGTCGGCGCCCAGCGGCGCCTGGAGGAGGAGGGCACCCCGACCCGGGTCGTGTCGATGCCCTGCCAGGAATGGTTCATGGAGCAGGACCTGGCCTACCGCCAGCAGGTCCTGCCGACCGGGGTCAAGGCCAAGGTCACCGTCGAGGCCGGCATCGCCATGTCGTGGCAGCACATCCTCGGCGACCACGGCGTGGCCGTGAGCATCGAGCACTACGGCGCGAGCGCCCCCCACACCGTGCTGTTCGAGCAGTTCGGCTTCACCGTCGACAAGGTCGTCGCGGCCGCGCACGCCTCGCTCGCCAAGGTCGGCGAGATCATCGGCACCACCACCGGCACCTGACGCGGGGCAAACCAGAGCGGCCAACTAGAGACTGAGTTAGAGGAGCACTGCGATGAGTTCCGATCGGCTGGCCGAGCTCTCCGCCGCGGGTGTGGCGGTCTGGCTCGACGACCTCTCCCGGGCGCGGCTGAGCACCGGCGGCCTCGACAAGCTGCGCCGTGAGCAGCACGTCGTGGGCGTCACCACCAACCCCACCATCTTCGCCAAGGCGCTGACCTCGGCCGAGGACTACGCCGACCACGTCAAGGACCTCGCCCTGCGCGACGCGCAGGTCAACGAGGCGATGCGCGCGCTCATGACCTATGACGTGCGCTGGGCCTGCGACGTCATGAAACCCGCCGCCGACGCCAGCAAGGGCGTCGACGGCCGGGTCTCCATCGAGGTCGACCCAGGCCTCGCGGCCGACACCGCCCGCACCGTCGCCGAGGCGAAGGCGCTGTGGTGGCTCGTCGACCGCGACAACCTGTTCATCAAGATCCCCGCGACCCGGGAAGGCCTGCCGGCGATCACCGCCGTGCTGGCCGAGGGCATCAGCGTCAACGTGACCCTGATCTTCTCCCTGGAGCGCTATGAAGCGGTCATGAACGCGTTCTTCGCCGGCATCGAGCAGGCCAAGGCCAACGGCCACGACCTGTCCAAGATCGGCTCGGTCGCGTCGTTCTTCGTGTCGCGCGTCGACTCCGAATACGACAAGCGCCTCGACAAGATCGGCACCGACGAGGCGAAGGCGCTCAAGGGCAAGGCCGCGATCGCCAACGCGAAGCTCGCGTACCAGAAGTACGAGGAGCTGTTCTCCTCGGAGCGCTGGCAGGTCCTCGCCGACGCCGGCGCCCATCCGCAGCGACCGCTGTGGGCGTCGACCTCGACGAAGAACCCCGAATACCGCGACGTCATCTACGTCGAGGAGCTGGTCGCGCCGGGCACGGTCAACACCATGCCCGAGTCGGTCATCCACGCGTTCGCCGACCACGGCGAGGTCCGCCTCGACGCGATCACCGGCTCCTACGCGGAGGCCCAGCAGGTCATGGACTCCCTCGCCGCGATCGGCATCGACTACGACGACGTCGTGCAGGTCCTCGAGCGCGAAGGCGTCGAGAAGTTCAGCGTCAGCGGCAACGAGATGATCGAGACCGTGAAGTCCGCGCTCGAGGCCGCCAAGTAAGGCACGTTTTTGTAGTCTGGTGATCTTGCAGGTCATCTTCAGGGGGTGCGGGTGCCTGATCTTCTCGACGACGTCACCGCGGCGGCCGGACTCACGGTGTTCGGTGCCGCGGCCGTCGCCGGTGAGATCGACACCCGCACCGTCCTGCCCGACTGGTCCCCCGACTACGACGTGGTGCCGCGGGTCACCGCGCTCCGCACGGAGCTGCGGGCCCTCGGCCTCGACCACATCGTCCTCGCCGGCGG
>NZ_JBHSIU010000094.1:0-17612 GCF_042653625.1 Dactylosporangium cerinum
GCTCATCGCGGGTGGCCGGGCGGACGCCGGACTGGATTAGTCCTGCGGCTCGGGCACCCGCACCTCCGGCTCCTGCGCCGGCGCCGATGCCCCGGTCTTCGCCGGCTCGCGCAGCCCGGCGAGGATCACGAACACCAGCACGGCGAAGACGACCACGCCGATCACCCCGGCGATGTTGAGGCCGGTGGTGAAGGCGTCCCGCGCGGTGCGCAGCAGCTGCGAGGCGGCCGGCTCGGCCAGCCGCCCGGCCGCGTCCACCGCACCCGCGAGGGTCTCCTGGGCCGCCCGCGCGTCACCGGCCGGGACGTCGGCGGGCACCCCGTCGACCATCCGTTGCCGGTAGACGGCGGCGGCGACGGTGCCGAGCACCGCCATGCCGATCGTCGAGCCCAGATAGTTGCTGGTCTCCGAGATCGACGCGGCCGAGCCGGCGCGCTCCGGCGGCACCGCGCCGATGACCAGCCCGGTGCCGAGCGCGAGCAGCGGCCCGACGCAGAAGTGCACGACGGCGAGGCCGATCACCACACCCACCAGGCCGCCGGAGCTGCTGGCCGGGATGATGAGCACGTAGCCCAGCGCCGCGACGGCCAGGCCGCCGGCGATCGTGTTGCGGACGCCGAGCCGCTTGCCGATCGCGGGCGCGGCGAGCGCGCCGGCCGCGATCGAGAGCCCGGTCGGCGCCAGCAGCAGGCCGGCGGCCGGCGCCGAGTAGTCGAGCACGGTCTGGATGTACTGGCTGACCAGCAGGAACGTGCCCGCCATCGCGGCTCCGGCGACGAGCAGCGCGGTCACCACGGCGGTGAACGAGCGCTGACCGAACAGTGACACGTCGACGAGCGGATCGCGCAGCCGCCGTTGCCGCTGCACGAACAGCACGCCGATGACCAGGCCGGCGACCAGCGTCACGAACCGCGGCACCGACCAGCCGTGGACCGCGAGTTCCTTGATGCCGTAGATGATCGGCAGGATGGCGGCCAGCGACAGCACCACGCTGATCAGGTCGAGCCGGCCGGCGTCGGGGTTGCGGTACTCCGGCAGCAGCATCGGGCCGACCACCAGCAGCAGCGCCATGACCGGCACGCCGAGCAGGAACACCGAGCCCCACCAGAAGCGGGCGAGCATGAGCCCCCCGACGACCGGCCCGAGGGCCGAGCCGACCATGAGGCAGCTGTACAGGATGCCGATGGCCGCGCTGCGCTGCTGGACGTCGTGGAACATGTTCGAGATGAGCGCCAGCGTCGAGGGCATCAGCGTCGCGCCGGCGATGCCGAGCAGCGCCCGCGTGGCGATGAGCATCTCCGGGCTGCTGGAGTAGGCGGCGAGCACCGACATGACGCCGAAGATCGCCCCGCCGATCAGCAGTAGCTTGCGCCGGCCGACCCGGTCGCCCAGCGTGCCCATCGTGATCAGGAAACCGGCGATCAAGAAGCCGTAGATGTCCGAGATCCACAGCTGCTGCACGGTCGTCGTGCCCAGATCCGCGCTCAGGTGCGGCAGGGCGAGGAACAGCGCTCCGATGTCCAGCGCGGTCAGCAGCGCCGGCAGGGCCAGCACCGCCAGGCCGATCCATTCCCGCCGTCCCGCCCGCTGGCCGGCGGCGTCCGTTGACGCGTTCTGCATGCGAAGTCCTTCCAGCTCACGGGCGCCGGTTGTGGCACCTCACAAATAGGTACGGAACCGGTCGGCCGTTCTCGACAACCGGGCGGGGCCCGATCGCCCGATCACCCGATGCGGTGATCCGCGGTAGGACGCGGCGAATATCTCCGGGGCGATGTCGAGAACGCCGCGGCGGCTCCGTACCTATCTGTGTACGGCGCCCGCGGGGGCGCCCGGAGCGAGGGAGCCGAGCGTGAAGTTCATGCTGCTCAACTACATGAACCCTGCCATCTGGGACGGATTGTCCGAGGAGGAGCGCAACGTGGTCTTGGCCGGCCACGACACGTTCCAGAAGACCGCGAACGAGTCCGGCGAGCTGGTCGCCGCGCTCGCGATGAACGACCCCAGCCACAGCGCGGTCGTACGGGTCCGGGACAGCAAGGCCACCACCGATGAGGGGCCGTACGTCGAGTCCAAGGAGTACCTCGCCGGGTACTACCTCGTGGACTGCGAGACCCGCGAGCGCGCGCTGGAGCTGGCCGCGCTGGTGCCCGACGCGGCGATCAACGTGGTCGAGGTGCGGCCCGTGATGTTCTCCTCCGGCCTCGAGATGTGAGCACCGGCGACGCGCTGGAGGGCCTGCTGCGCACCCTCGCGCCGCAGGTCCTCGGCGCGCTCGTGCGCGCGTACGGGCAGTTCGACATCAACGAGGACGCCGTGCAGGAGGCGCTGCTGGCCGCCGCCGTGCAGTGGCCCGAGCAGGGCGTCCCCGCCAACCCCAGGGCCTGGCTGATCACCGTGGCCTCCCGCCGGCTGACCGACCAGTGGCGCAGCGAGCAGGCCCGCATGCGCCGCGAGGAGGTCGCCGCCGCGCGGTTGCCGGCACATGAGCGTTTCGCGCCGGCGTCCGACGAGGACAGCCGTGGCCACGACAGCGACGACACGCTCACCCTGCTGTACATGTGCTGCCTGCCCGAGCTGCCGGTCGCCTCGCAGGTCGCGCTCACGCTGCGCGCCGTCGGCGGGCTCAGCACCGCGCAGATCGCCCGCGCGTTCCTCATGCCGGAGGCCAGCATGGCCCAGCGCATCAGCCGCGCCAAGCAGCGCATCCGCACCATGGGCATTAGGTTCCGCCCGCCGCCGCCGCATGAGCGCGCCGAGCGGCTCGAGGCCGTGCTGCAGGTGCTGTACCTCATCTTCAACGAGGGCTACACCGCCACCTCCGGCCCGGACCTGCACCGCGCGGAGCTGGCCGACGAGGCGATCCGGCTGACCCGGCTGCTGCACCGGCTGCTGCCCGACGACGGCGAGGTCACCGGCCTGCTCGCGCTGATGCTGCTGACCGAGGCCCGCCGGCCCGCGCGCACCGGGCTGGACGGCAGCCTCATCCCGCTGGCCGAACAGGACCGGCTGCGCTGGCACGCCGGGCACATCGAGGAGGGCGTCGAGCTGGTCACCCGCGCGATGTCACACGCACCGCTCGGCCCCTACCAGCTCCAGGCCGCGATCGCCGCGATCCACGACGAGTCGCCCAGCGCCGAGAGCACCGACTGGCCGCAGATCCTGGTGCTGTACCGGCTGCTGGCGCGGCTGGCACCGAGCCCGATGGTGACGCTCAACCACGCCATCGCCGAGGCCATGGTCCACGGCCCGCGGGCCGGCCTGGACCTGCTCGCCGGGCTGGCGAGCGACAACCGGATGGCCGGGCACCACCGGCTCGACGCGGTGCGGGCGCATCTACTGGAGCTGGCCGGCGACCATGCGGGCGCAGCGGCGGCCTACCAGCGCGCCGCGCACCGCACCAACAGCATCCCCGAGCGGCATTACCTCGAGGCGCGCGCGTCCCGGGCCGCCTGCGCTCGGCCCGCCGCAACACCAAACGGCGGACCATAGACGGAACGGTGTCGGGCAACGACGGCGGCGGTTCCAGCTCGTGCAAGCGACTGCACTGCGCCCCGTCGACACCCACGAACGGATGCCGGCCGGTCAGGACCTCGAACGCAAGGACGCCCAAGGCGTACAGGTCGGTCTTGACCGACGCGGGCTTCCCAGCCCAGATCTCCGGCGCCTTGTACTCCGCTGTCCCTTGCCCACGGAACGTGTGGGGGGCTGTCGACATCCGAAGATCTCGGGAGATACCGAAGTCCGCCAGCTTCCACACACCGTCAAGCACGAGTACGTTCGCCGGTTTCAGATCCCGGTGCAACACCACAGCCTGAGCCAGCTCGGCCAGCCCTTGCGCAACCTGCCGCACCACCTCAACACCGGCCACCTCCCCCAGATCACCATCACGGATCGCTGCAGCTGCCGGTCCAGGGCTCGGGTCAGGTGCGCCTGGGTGTACTGCTCGTGGGCGTCCGCCATCGCCTGCTCCCAGTCGCGCTGGCGGGTGGCGGCGGCTTCAACGGCGGCGTCCTCGGCCTGCTGGGTGAGTGCTGCGCGAATTTCAGCTTCGGCGAGGGCGTCGGCGAGGCGGTCGTCGAGGCGGTCGTTGAGGCGCCATCGGGTGCGATCGGCCCACCGGCCGGTCCGGCTGCCGAAGCGGTACCGGGGATCGTCCAATTCCAGGACGAGCCGCCCGGACGGCAGTCGCCAGCGTTCGGGCTGGAACCGTTGCCAGGCGTAGACAGGTCGCTGGGCGAGTTCGTCCTCGTCGGGCAGGACGTCGGCGGTGTCGTGCTCCTCGCGCAACTGCAGAACGAACGGGTGGCCGGTGATGGTGATGCAGACGCCAGGGCCGTCGTCGGGGAGGTCGACCTGATGACCGCGAGCGGTGGCCGCAGCGGCGAACGCCTGGATGAGGCACAGTGCCCGGGGTCGGGCCGAGGGGGAAACCGCGAGTTGGTCCGGTCGCTGTTGGAGGGCGCGCACGACGGGGTGCGGGTCGGTGAGGTCGGTCGGGACGGTGACGGCGATGGCAGTACGGGTGGCGCGATCCGGCCGGTTCCGGTCGGATCGCGGTCCGTGCCGGTATGGAGCTCGATGATCAGGTCGCCGTGGTCGCGGCCGCGGTGGTGGAGCCGGTGGCCGTCGCCGAGCAGTGTCGGGGTGTTCGCCGCGTGGATGGCGCGGCGCCAGGCGGCCCGGACCGCAGGCGGTGGATCGGGCACCCGGATCACCGTGCGCTCCCGCAACGTCCGGATGAGCTCGACCGCGGACGGCACTGCGTCGGTCGTGACGGCCGATGTCGACGGACCGGTATCGGCAGGTGCGGCCGAGCCCACTTGGCCGTGTGTCTCCCCCTGGCCGCGCACCGCAGCCGGGCCGTCCGCGCCGGTCGGTTCGCCGTCGGCGGCAGGTGCGGGCGATCCGGTGGGCGGATGGTCGGCGGTGCGGCGACGCGCTGTGACGGGGTGGGGCGGTGGTAGGTGTCGTGCTCGAGGTAGTAACGGCCGGCGTCGGTGATGCCGCAAGCCAGACGCCCTGGGCGCGCGGCGTCATAACCAGGTGACGGCGTCGCAGGGCGTAGACGGTGGCGGCCAGGGCGGGTTCGGCGGCGGTGACCGGATCCTGGCCGTCGGCGATGCGGCGCAGCACGTCCACCTGGTGCGGGTGCAGCTTCGGCCACCGGCTCATCTCCCAGGTCGACCGCATCGACGGCCGGGACCACGACCGGGACCACGAGCGGTATCGGCCGCACGCCCAGCCCCGGTGGCGGCTTCGGCATCACATGCTGCGGCGACCGCTGCCTCCGTTCGCGTGCGGCGGCGGATTTCCCTGGTGGTGTGCGATAACGGCCCTTACGTCAGCTTCGGGTCACGGCTGTTTCCGAGCGTTGTCCGCACCCATAGGTACAAACCAACCTGGACACCGCCTGAGCGCTGTCGGGCGCACACGGAGCTGGGATCCGTGGTGCCATCCGGTGGCAACAGCGGGCAAGGTCTGCCCGAATGCGTCAGCGGCTACGGCGTGTAGCGCTCTATCATCTGGGTGATCTGTTGGCCAGCGACAGTGACATCCACATACATCGTGGTCTTCTTTCCGCCGGCATTGAGTTCGGTGAGCAGGAGCGCGAGCCGGTCGATCGTCACCGCGCAGCCGCTCTCGTTGTCGGTGCAGTCCTGGCTGCCGTATTTCTCCTTGAGAGCTGCGCCTTCGGCAATCTGCAACGTCAACGGGGGTCCCGCAGTCCTGCGCACGTGGTACTCGATTTCTTGGCAGCGCTGTGGCTCAAGCTGCCGCTCGGCCCGGCATGCGGTAGTTGCTTGGTCGCCCTCAAGGAACTCGGCTGGGTACAGGACTGCGGTACGGCTAGCCGCGTCAACATCGGTCAGCACAGCGAAGAAGACACCGTTGGCGAGCGGAACGGCACGGGGGTCGGTCTCCGTCGGAGACTGGGCTGCTGTCGGCAACACGGGTGACGTCGGCGATGCGGCGACCGCTGCCGAGTTGGTTGCGGTCACGGTCGTTCCGGACCTATCCGTCGGGCTCGTGACCTGCCCCGCGTACGCACTCCAGACGATCACGCTGACGACCGTGAGCAGCGCCAGAGATCCAGCAATGATCATCACGCGCGAGGAGACTCGGGTCGGGGGTTGCGGAGAGCGCGCAAGATGGTCCTCCAGGGTGGCATGTCGAAAGGCATAGGTGGCACCCACCCGTCGCAGGATGCGCCGGTCCGCCGCGTCCTGCAGGAGCGCCTCGACGTCCCATGGCAGCCGTCCGGTGGCTGCCAGCCAGGCACGCGCAACGAAGAACCGCGCCCAACGTGACAGTCCGGCAATTCCGACGAGCGCGACCAGTGCGAAGCCGGTTCCGTACAGCAGTGTCGAGAAGAGTCCAGGACTGTGAGCGTGCCACTGGATGATGTTCTCGTCGACGAAGTGCTGCAGCATCAGTTGTCCGAGCATACTGCCGGCGAACGTCAGGACTACAGACAGCACCACCGTTGCCCGGAACGGACGGCCGCCGAACCGCAGTCGAGGATCGATCGCGGTCTCGGTCTCAACGTCGACTACGTCGTCGCGGGTCACCCGTGTGAAGTACCGGTACAGGACGGCCGTTCCGAGCAGGGCGGCGACCAGTCCGATTAGTCCAGAGACCGGGAGCAGGGTCCGCCAGCCCATAAGAGCGTCGACCGCCGGCAACGGCTTCTGCAGGAGGACGTGCGAAACGCCTGCCGCGATCAGGATCATCACGTACACGACGCCGGTCAGGACGGGCAGGAGCATCAGGAATACAACGGCGAACGCTCGTCGCACCGCCACCGGATCCGCGCCGCGGAACTTGCGATTGTCCGCATCGTCGGCCGCGGTCTCCTTGGCCGACGTCTGCCGCCGCTCCGCCAGCGCATAGCGGCCACCAACGCCGACAGTCGCGCCAGCGATGAGTCCTACCACGAAGTTCAGCAACGCGTAGTCGCGTCCAACAAGGTAGATGGTGCCAACGTAGACGATCAGCCCGATCGTCGTGCTCGACAGAACGGGGAAGACGGCAACTGGTGTTGCATGCTCCAGCATCCACCATCGGATGTTCGGCAGGTTCGTCTCTCGCAGGTGCCGGGCCAGGAAGCCGAGCCACCGTCGAGCCTCCAGCGCGCTGCGCCACACCCGCTTCGTCGTGCCAGCCTGAACCGTGCCGTCATAGTCGAAGAACGACTCCCGATCAGTATCGAACGATCGGGTGACGACTGTCTCGATCAGTTCCGACTCCACTGCCGCCGGCGAGACCGCCGCCGCGGCCAGCAGATCGCACGGCGAACCAGCCCGTTGATCGTTGTAGGAGGTCTCGGCCAGCGAAAGCAGCAGCGGGTTGGACAGCACCGACACCATCGTGCGGCGGACTCGATCCTGTTCGTCCATAGCCTCCAATCGGGCGAAGAACGGGTCCCAGGTCGGGTTCCCGCCGGCAGGATCGGTGTACGAAGTCGCGCGCAGGTACCGCCTCGCCTGCTCGTATTCGATCGGGTCGACACGGACAACACCGGGGCGCCGGTTCGGTGGCCGCTGAGCTGACGCCCTTCGAAACGCGTCATCACGGCTGGTCAACACCCACGGTGTGGCACGAGCCTCCAGGGTCCGCAGCGTCTGGGGTTGGAGCGCCTCCGCCATCTCATCGAGACCGTCAAGTATCGGCAGAATCAACCCGCGACTGAGGAGATTCTTAACGCTGAAATCCTTCCGGTCCGACTTGAGATCCCCGAAAGTGGTTTCGATCCGCTGCTCGATCCAGGTGAACAGCGACTTGCTCCTAGGATTCCACGAGGCGAGTGGGACGACGAAGGGCAACGGCGTCTCATACCCGGCGAGGATGTCGGCCAGAAACTGCATCGCGAGCTGGTAGACGATCGTGGTCTTGCCGGAGCCAGCTAGCCCGAGTATGACCAACTGGCGCCCGGCCACCTCATCGAGGGTGTGCCGCACGTCCGGTAGCGAGCCGACCAGCTTGTCATGCGGAGCCATGTCCGAGCGCCACGAGATTGTCAGCAACTCCGACCTCGTCCGGCCGAGCCGGGTCAGTTCGTCGCTGTACTGGGGCCGCAGACGGTCGGCGACCGCCACCAGCAGGTCGTTGACCTCATGGTCCGAACTGCTGACCGGACGCCGGATCCTCGCCGAGGCGGCTTCGTTTGGAATTTGGTCCACCAGTTGCGGGAAGCTCCCACAGAGATCGTCGATCCGCCGGCACAATACCGCCCCACCGAGAGCGTCAAGGTCGCCTCTCGCCTGGGGGAACGAGACGACGATGCCAACGACCCGCTCGCTGTGGTCGTCCAAAGAACGCAGCAGAGGGCCACCGGACATGCCGCCAGGCATCTCCGCCGACTTGGCGGCGAACGCGTTGACCTGGACCTGGATCGCGCGGGACCTTCCGGATGTCAAGTCAAGCGTCTCAACCTTGCCTCTGTGCACCGTGGGGCCGTTCCGCGTATTACGTGTCGGATAGCCAGCCACACGGACCGGGTCGTGCAGATGTACTTCCCGGCCCAGCACCAGCGCGATCTGACTGAGGTACTCCCGTAACCCGTCGTCGCCGTCGAGGACGAGCAGTGCCACGTCCAGCCGCTCGTCGTGGTTGAGGTACCGCAGCGGCACGTCAACGTGCGGTTCGCCGTCGCGTCGCGGCGGCAGGCGCAACCACGCTCCCGCCACTGCTCCGCCGATCTCGGTCACACAGTGCCAAGCGGTAAGCACGAGACCGTCGCCGACGACGAATGCGCTACGCAGTTTGCCTTGCGGCCACTCCCTCAGTTCTTCGGTCGAGAGCAGCCGCCCGACTGCGGGCTCCACCGCTGTTGTCGACATGATCAGCTCGTCGTGCGGCGGTGCAACGTGACCGTCACCTCTACCGCCGTCTCACCAGACGCCGTCATGAACGCCTCGACCATCTTGCCCGCCCCGAGAACAGTCTTTACGCCGAACTTCAGTTCGAGATCACCGACGTCAAACGGGCGATCGGCCGCGCCCGCACTTCCCAGCAACGGATCGCCATCGATCCCGTTCATCACTCCCGCCACCACGGTCGCAACCTCGCGACCAATGGCATGCGCCGTAACGCGCAAAGCATCCTCGCCGGCCCGCACCAGCCGCGAGCCTGCGGTACTGCGGTGCGTCCCGCGACGGCCGGACGCTGGAACATCCCCGCCCTCTTCGAGCCATTCCTCAACGCCGACTGGGGCGCCGTCTACCTCCAGCAACACGCCAAGTGTGAACTCCACGACCGCCATCACCGCCCGTCTACCGACCCCATCGCGTACCGGCGACGCTATCGAAGACTCGGTGCACGAACAGTCAGCCGAACATGCGCGTATGTCGATCTGTCCGACACCGGCGCACCGTCCGGTCGGGCGCCGGATCATCCGTCTAACTGCGGACGCCAGCCATCCGGACGCGACGCTCCGACTGTGGGCTACCCATGCTCGGACAACTGCACGCACGAGCGCCCGAACGGCCCGGTCGCGGTGGACGAATCGAACCGAATAAATGCACGGATTCCTGCGTTCGAGCAGATCGGGCAGGCGCCGGCAACACAGCCAGGCAGCTACACCATAAGGGGCCTCCCGGGTGGCGTTATGGTGCGCCGACCCCGGTCCTGCGGCTCGCCGGTCACGGCAGTGCCGCATGGACCTGCCCTCCGAAGAGGGACCGGAACCAGCCTCCGGCGCAGCCACGCGCTGCGGGCTTTCAGTCCGTCCGAACGCGGTGGTTGCCGCGGCCGTGGCGGGTCTGTCCCGTTTCTATGCCCTGCGGGCTTAATCGTCGGGTCTCATAATTGCGGGCTGTACCGCACCGAGGTTTACCTGCGTAAACACGCGATCCGACCGTCCATTGTAGATTTGGATTGCTCCTAGGTTGCTCGGCTGCTCAAGGGGCGGTTTGTCCGCACCTGTCCGGGCGTAGCCCCACTATTTCCGGCGCTGTCCCCCTGGCAGGGTTAGAGCATGACTCAAGCAAGCGGACCGGTTCCGCCGGGTGGCCGCATCCCGCCGGCTGAGCGCGCCCAGCGAAACGTCCACGCGCTCGTTGCGGGATTTGACAAGTTGGTCTGCAGCTTCGAGGCTGCGCCAGGTTGGCCCGGACCCAGCTTGTATTTCCACGATCGAGCGATCCAGGTCCGTCGCGAGCACACGTCGGCGATGTCGCTACTGCGGGACGACAGGTTCCTTGAGTACGTTTATGCCGTCCTGCCGGCGTGGGGCATGCATCGTATGGGCGACCAGGCAGCCAAGGTGTGCGACTTCGAGCCCTTTAGCACTGCCGTGCGTAACTGCAGCAGCGCGCTCGAAGAGCTATGGGACTTGCGCATCACGGCCTTGACCTCCGAGCAGGATGCCGAGGTCGCGTCGAAGTTGTGGGACATCATTGCCCGGCTGAAGGTGAGCAGATCGGAGACTCAAATCGTCGCTGGAAGTAAGGCCCTGCATCACGTCTTACCCGATCTCCTCCCACCGATCGACCGTCAATACACCTTTAGGTTCTTCACCGGGCAGAAGCAGGTCGCGGGCGATAGGCGTGCGTTCCTGGACTGGTACCCGCACCTGGCGGAGATAGGGCGACGAGCCCGGGATTCGATCATGACGACGCTTGAGCGGGGTGGTTTCATGGCGACCGGTGAGGCGAAGGTGATCGACAACGCGATCATCGCCTTTATGCGGCGTGGCGCCGTCCTGCCCGATAAACTTATCGACGGTAACTGATTACAGCAGTTGATGGGGAACGTGGCGTGGATGGAGGTCATGCGGGTCGGCGCGAGCGTCTCGATCCAGAAGTCGACGCTCCAACCCTGGTCTGACAACCCGGAGTTGACAGATTAGGGTTTAGTGGGCAAGGTTGGATCATGAGATCGAGTAATCGCCGCGAGGACGTAACGGGTGCGTCGCTGTCGGTCGTCGAGTTGGAGCGACAGGAGCCGGGCTTGCAGGTCGTCGCCCGATGGGAGGGCGAGAACATGGTTGACGCCCCGCCATCCGGCCCGCGGGAGGTGCTGATCCGGATCACCGATGACGCCGCACCCGACGCCCGGCGCCGCGGCGTCACCTCGGGCGTCATGCGCCGTGTCGAGCGCCACCTTGCCGACCTGACGGCCGAGTACAACGCAGTCCCGGCCGTCGGTGCGTATCAGGTCATGGTCCGCCAATACCTGCAGCAGCGGCTGGCCGAGTTGCCCGCCGATCCCCGGTCCGGCGGCAATGTCTACTACCAGGGTCTGCTCGACATTTACGAGGATATCGTCGGAAGAGGACATCCGGAGCCGGTGAACGCGTTGGCGGTCGCGATGGGTGTGCCGAAGGAGACCGTCAAGACCCGACTGCGGGTTGCGCGGCAGCGCCAGGCGAACGACTAACAGCCCCTCGCCGTTCATTCGTGAGGGTCGCATCCAGGTGGTTGTTGCGGCGGACGCCGTAATGGTGGGCCGGGTTAGCACGGAACGTCACGCACCGCGAGTCGCTCCACCGCGGCGCCAGACGATTTCAGCAGCGGTTTGGCGCCGAGGAGAGCCGGCCCCGTGCCATAGTTCGATGGCTAGCGGTTCGCAAGCCGTGAGCGCGGTGGTCAGGGTCGTTCAGGACAGCTTATGGCGGCGTGCTTGGTCAGCCAGCGGGCAGTTCTGCCTGAGGATCAGCCCAGCTGGTACTTTCGGTGAACCAGTCGCGCTTTGGGTGGATCAGGAGATCGCGAGGGCGGCGGTCAGGGCGGGCAGGTCGTAGGGGACGACGACCGCGAGTGGCTTGTCGGTCTCACGGCCGAGGTGAGTGATGATCAGGGCCGTGACGGGCAGTCAGCGATCAGTGCTTGGATACGCAGCTGACGGTCCGTGTGTAGGGAAGGGCCGGACGGTGACAGCCGTTCGGCATTTCTCGTTTCCCAACCAGGTCGACCTGACCGGTTAGGTCCTGTGTACCCGCGCCACGGTACCGGCTTTAGTCCCTGCACCAAGGACCGTCACCAGAACTCGCCTAGACCGGCCCGAGCCAGCAGCGGGGGGCCGGCTCGCGGCGAGCAGCAGGAACTGCGTGGTGCCGCGGAGCGCTGGCCCCGCCATTGAGATGATCTCAGCAAGAATCCAGCAGATCGCGGTTGACGGCCTTCGGTCCGTTCGTCGCGACCACGCCGCGCACGCCCGCCGCCCTCAGCCGCGCGAGATCTGAGACAAGCGTGAAGTCGTTAGGACCAAAGACTCCTAGGATCACTGGCCATGGTACGAACGACGCCCGCACGGCCGGTGGACCTTGCCGCGGCGTTCCCCGCGCTACGTGAGCACACGGCCGTCACGACCCGGCTCCACCCACGGCCCGGAGCGCCCACCGTCATCGACAGTTCTGTCGGCGGCCCGTTGCTGTGGCCGGCGGACGAACCGTGGCCGGCGTGCACCGACACCGACCATGAGGTGATCTCGCTGCACCGGCCGGACACGGTCCGCCAGTGGCGTGCGTTCCGGGCAGCGACGGCCGGCCTGCCCTACGATCCGACGGGCGCCGAGCGGGCTGGGTTGCCGCCGTGGGACTTCTCGGAGCCACCCGAGCTCGCCCGGCCGCCGATTCCCCTGGTGCCGGTCGTGCAGCTGTACCGGCGGGAAATGCCGGACCTCGTCGGTCCGGCGGACGCGGACCTGCTGCAGGTGCTGTGGTGCCCGCACCTCCACCCCGACCTCGAGTACTGCCCACGCGTGGAACTGCGGTGGCGGCGCAGCGCCGAGGTCACTGCCGTGCTGACCGATCCTCCGGAGTCGGCGGTGCTGTTCGAGAACCACCTGCCCACACCCTGCATCGTGCATCCGGAACAGGTGACCGAGTACCGGGACCGGCAGCTGCTGCCCGCGGACCTGCAGGCGCGGATCGTCGCCTGGCAGGAGCAGACCGGCAATTCGTACCAGCAGCTGTCGGCCGCGAAAGGGTGGCGGGTCGGTGGGTTCGTCTGCTGGGCGCTATCCGGCCTTACCCGATGGCGTGCGCGGCGTGCGGTGCCGCGATGACATTGCTGCTCACCGCAGCGACCGGCGAGTGGGATCTGCAGAATCCCAGCTGATCGAGCATCCGAAGGTCCTGCGGGTGCTCGCCCTGTCCGACGGCTACTCCCAGCACGATGCCGACGCCCGGCTCACTCGCAACCACGGCCTGATCGCCAGCTTCTCTCGAGCGCTGACCGCGAACCTGCGGCACCAGCAAACCGACGACGAGTTCAACCAGGCGCTCGACACCTCCATCGCCGCCATCTACCGCTCCTCGACCGCATGAGGGACCGCAACAGAACAATCACTCGGTCCGGGTATTGGGCCTAATGGTGAGGCTGTGGATACGGTGAGTCGCAAGGGCAATTCCAGGCGCTTTCCGAGGGCTTCTGCGACGTGCCGCAGATCTCCGGTGCGAATCAGCGGATCGCGTCGCACCGGGCCCGGTTCCGAGTCCATCCCTGCCGCGGTCGGCACGTCGGCGTACCGACCCTGGGCAGGATGCAGGGAGGCCACATTGACGACCATGACGACCGATCTGGACACGCTGTCCGTGAACACGATCCGTGGCCTGTGCATGGACGCGGTCCAGCGGGCCGAGTCCGGGCATCCGGGCACTCCGATGGGGATCGCGCCGGTCGCGTACACCCTCTGGCAGCGGTTCCTCCGGTTCGACCCGGCTGATCCCATCTGGCCCAACCGGGACAGGTTCGTGCTGTCCGAGGGCCACGCCTCGGCCCTGCTCTGGTCGCTGCTACACCTGACCGGAGTACGGGCGGTCGACCCAGACTACGAGGTCCTCGGCCGTCCCTCGGTCACCCTCGACGATCTGAAGACGTACCGCCAACTCGACTCGCGCTGTCCGGGTCACCCCGAGTACCGGTGGACCAGCGGCGTCGAGACCACCACCGGGCCGCTTGGCCAGGGCGTGGCGACCTCCGTCGGGATGGCCGTCGCCGGTCAGTGGCTGGCCGCCCGGTACAACCGGGGCAGCTTCCCCCTGTTCGACTTCAACGTGTACGCGATCGCCGGAGACGGCGACATGATGGAGGGCATCTCCGCAGAGGCGGCCTCGCTCGCCGGCCACCTGCGCTTGGGCAACCTGTGCTGGATCTACGACTCGAACCGCACGACCATCGAGGGCCACACGGACATCACGTTCACCGAGGACGTGGCCGAGCGGTTCCTGGCGTACGGCTGGAACGTCACGACCGTCGCCGACGCCAACGACCTCGACGCCGCGGAGCGGGCACTGCACAGCTTCCACGCCGAACACGAGCGGCCCACGCTGGTCCTGGTACACAGCCACATCGGATACGGCTCCCCGGTGGAGGACTCCCCGAAAGCGCACGGCGAGCCACTCGGCCCGGACGCCGTCCGGGAGACCAAACGATTCCTCGGCCTGCCCGAGGACACCGACTTCTACATCCCCGACCAGGTGTACGAACGGTTCGCCCAGGGCATCGGCGCGCGTGGCGGCACGGCCCGCACCGCGTGGCAGTCGAGGTTCGATGCGTACCGCGTGCAGTATCCGGAGCTCGCCGACGAGATCGAGCGGATGCAACGACGCGAACTGCCGGACGGCTGGCAGGATGCGCTGCCCACGTTCCCGGCCGATGCGAAGGGCATCGCCAGCCGTGACGCATCCGGTCAGGTGCTCAACGCGCTCGCGCAGGCGGTGCCATGGCTGCTGGGTGGTTCGGCCGACCTCGCCCCGTCCACCAAGACCCGCCAGACGTTCCCCGGCGCCGGCGACTTCCAAGCCGACGACCGGTCCGGACGCAACCTCCACCTCGGTGTCCGCGAGCACGCCGCGGCGGCGATCGCCAACGGCATGGCGCTCACCAAGCTCCGCCCGTACTGGTCGACCTTCCTGATCTTCTCCGACTATGCCCGCGCCGCGATCCGGCTCTCCGCGTTGATGGAGATCCCGACACTGCACATCTTCAGCCACGACTCGATCGGGGTCGGTGCGGACGGACCCACTCATCAGCCGGTTGAGCAGCTCGCCTCGCTGCGGGCCATGCCGGGGCTGCTGGTGTTCCGACCGGCCGACGCGAACGAGGTGGTCGAGACCTGGCGCGTGGTCGCCGGTCTGCGGCACGAGCCCGCGGCGCTCGTGCTGTCCCGCCAGCCGCTGCCCACCTTCGACCGCAACCGGCTGGCCCCCGCGTCCGGGGTCGCGATGGGCGGGTACGTGCTGACCGACCCGCCGTCCGGCAACCCGGACGTGATCCTGTTGGCCACCGGCTCGGAGGTAGCGCTGGCACTCGCGGCACGCGACGAACTCACCGCCGACGGCGTCGCCGTCCGGGTGGTGAGCATGCCGTGCTGGGAACTGTTCGACCGGCAATCACACCAGTACCGCGACCAGGTGCTGCCCCCCGCGGTACGCGCCCGGGTCGCGATTGAACAGGCGTCCACGCTCGGCTGGGAACGGTACGTGGGCGACACCGGCGCGGTTGTCGGCATGCACACCTTCGGTGCGTCCGCGCCACTCAAACAGCTCTTGAGGAAGTTCGGGTTCACTCCCGAACGGGTGTCGCAGGCCGCCCGCGAACAGGTGGCCGCAAACATATGAGCGCTGCGGCGGCCGTGGCCGGCACCGTCAGCGCGCTACTGACGCCGCCGGCCGCGGCACCGCCGGACCTCGGCAAGGAGGAGGCGTGAAGGCAACCCAGATCCTGCACGAGCACGGGCAGAGCCTCTGGCTCGACAACATCACCCGGGGCCTGCTCGACTCCGGCCAGATCCAGCATTACATCGACAGGTACGCGGTCACCGGCCTCACCTCGAATCCGTCGATCTTCGACAAGGCCATCGAGTCGGGCTACTACGACGACGCGATCCGGGACAAGTCCGGGACCGGCTGCTCCGACGAGGAACTGTTCTTCGAACTGGCGATCGAGGACCTCCGGCGGGCGGCGGACGAGTTCCTGCCGGTGCACGAACGCACCGACGGCGTGGACGGCTGGGTATCGCTGGAGGTGTCACCGCTGCTCGCGCACGACACCGCGGCAACCATCGAGGCCGCCAAGGCGCTGTACGCTCGGGCCGCACGACCCAACCTGCTGATCAAGATCCCCGGCACCGCTGAGGGCCTGCCGGCGATCACCGAGTGCATCGCGTCCGGCGTACCCGTGAACGTCACCCTGCTGTTCTCCGCCGAGCAGTACGAAGCCGCCGCGGACGCGTACCTGGCCGGCGTCGAACGCCGCGTCGAGGGTGAACTCGATCCTGCCGTGGCGTCGGTCGCCTCGGTTTTCATGTCCCGCTGGGACGCCGCGGTCGCCGAGCGCGTGCCGGAGGAGTTGAAGGAGCAGCTCGGACTCGCCGTCGGGCTCGCAACCTACCGGGCGTACCGGCAGCTCGTGGACTCCGAGCGGGTCCAGCGTGTGCAGAACTCCGGCGCGCGGGTGCAACGGCTGCTGTGGGCCAGCACCAGGACCAGGGATCCGGCCGCCTCCGACACGCTCTACGTGCACGGGCTCGCGGCGCCGTTCACGATCAACACGATGCCGGACGCGACGCTGCAGGCGTTCTACGACCACGGCGAGGTGGGCGAGCCGATGCCCGCCGACGGCGGTGACTGCGACGCCATGCTGGCCCGGTTCCGCGAGGCCGGCGTCGACATGACCAAACTGGCCGCGAAGCTGCAGGCCGACGGCGCGAAGTCGTTCGTCGCGGCCTGGAACGATCTGCTGGGAAGGATCGCCGCACAGCGCACGACGCTGACCTGACCCGAGTCGGCTGGAGGTGTAGGGTTCGATGCCGACCGTCCCGTTGCGTGAGCGCTCCGCCGGTACCGCGGCCTGAAGCGCTCATGAGGTCGATTCGCGGTCGTCCTGATCGGGCCCGACGACGAGGTCACGCAGGAGGTCGGCGTCGGTGGCGGCGCCGCGCCGCACGACCGACACCTGGCCTCGTTGCTCGAACACCACGAACCGGACGGAGGCGAGCTCGTCGACGCCGTGCTGGCGCAGCAGGCCGTACAGATCTCGGTGGGTCAGGCCGGTGCGGCGAAGCTCATCGTCGAGCACCTTGCCGTCGGCGACCAGCAGTCGCGGCGGGTGGTCGATCAGCTTGGCGAACAGCGGCCGGAAGCGCAGCCGGGCGATGAGCCGGTGGGCGAGCAGGACCGTGATCAGCGTCGCCGCGCCGGCCAGGTAACCGGCGTCATGCGCGTTGGGTACCCGCCCGACGACGGCTCCGGCGGCGACGGCCGCAACGAAGTCGAACGCCGACATCTCGGCCAGTGTCCGGCGTTCACCGACGCGGAAGCAGACCACGGCAGTGGCATACAGCAGCAGGGTCTTGGCCACGACCCACCACACGTCGTGCGGGGACCCGAACACTTTCGACACGGTCCTCGCTACCCAGACCGAAGGACGGCAAACGCCGCGCGGCTGCCGGGCGACCGCCCATCGTCCGGCAGGCCGAGGCATCACCTCGCTGACGGTCGGGAACGGCGTGGCGGGCAGGCAGCCGGCGCCGCAGCGTTCACAGAGCTCACCGCCGCCATCTGAAGACTAGCAGCGCTCACGCAAACGCGCCCTCCAGTCGGCGAACGCAACTGTGAGTATCGGTGTGCGGCTTGAGAGTCTGGAGCCGTGCTCCCGCCGCCGCGG
>NZ_JBHSIU010000095.1:0-26505 GCF_042653625.1 Dactylosporangium cerinum
GCACCACCCAGATTCGTCCCCGACCCCACACTGGACACCTGCGTCGGCCGACCCTGCGCCACGTCCCGCACCCCGCCGGAGGCACCGAAGATGGCCGCGATGTCCACGGCGTTGGCGATGGCCTGGTAGCCGGCGTCGTTGGGGTGCAGGTGGTCACCGCAGTCGTAGGCGGGCAGGAACCGCTGCACGTCGCCCGGGTCGTGGGTGGCACCGTCCTGGTCGAGGATGTGGTCGCAGCCGCTGTTGGCGCCCCGGATGAAGGCGTTGATCGCCGCGCGGCCGTTCTCGCCGGTCTGGGTCCAGTAGCCGGCGCCCTTGAACGGGGTGAGCGTGGAGCAGATGAACTTCAGGCCGGCCGCGTGCGCGGAGGCGATCAGCTGCTGGATGCCGGTGATGAGCTGGGCGGCGGTCGGTGGGTGGGCGTCGCCGAGATCGTTGATCGCGTCGTCGGAGAAGATCACCCACTTGACGCCGGGCTGCTGGATCACGTCGCGCTGGAAGCGGTTCAGCGCGCTGGGACCGGCGCCGTCCTTGAGCAGGTCGTTGCCGGAGATGCCGGCGTTGAGCACGCCGACGGTGTGCCCGGCGCTGTTGAGCCGGCCGGCGAGCAGGTTCGGCCACCGGTGGTTGGCGCCGAAGGCCGAGGCGTAACCGTCGGTGAGGGAGGCGCCGAGCGCCACCACCGCGCCCTCGGCCGCCGGGTTCTGCACGTCGAGGTTCGTCAGAAACGAATACGACCCGCTCGTGGCCGGGTTCGACAGCGTCGCCTGACCGGACGCGTCGCCGGCCACGGTGTAGCTGGTCTGGTTGCCGAGCTGGTGCTGCGTGGCGCTGCCGGTCGCGGCCGGCAGGTAGAAGCTCACCGCGACGTCGGACTCCGCACCCACCGCGAAGGCGATGCTGTCACTGATCGCGGAGCCGCCGGCCGGCACCGTCACCGATCCGGCGCCGCCGAACGTCACGGTCCTGGCCGAGGCGGTCACGACGGACGATCCGCCGGCCGACTGCGCGATCTGCACGTCGGCGAAGGTGACCGGCTGCGAGCCGAACACGTTTGACAGCCGGATGCGGGCAGCGGTGCCACCGATCGAGGTCCGCACGACCTGACGGAGTGTCTGCCGGTTGAAGGTGCCGCCACCGGACTGCGGCGCCACCGCCCAGGTGCCGGTCCACGGTGTGTCTGCGGCGGCGCTGGCGGACGGCGGGTGGACCAGCTGGGCGGCGGCACCGGTCGCGAGCAGCACCGCGAACACGGCACCGCCGATCAGCCCCCGCAGCGCTCTCCCCCGACGTTTGTTGCTCACCATGTGTTGTCCTTTCCAAGGCTCAGATTCCGTGCTGCGGGCGCCCAACCCGGATCGCCGGTCACGCCGTGCCGACAAACGGCCGCGCGGGAGGGTACGCCGATCCCCTCCCGCGCGGGCCTTCACTCACCTGCACACATCCCTGCTGGTCAGCCGTACACCTCCATCTCGTACAGCGAATAACCCCATTGCCCGGACAGCTGGGTGCCTTGCATGCGGACGTATCTCGCCTGGCCGCTGACGGGGATCCGTTCGGTGCCGCCGGACGAGTTCGCCTGGGTGTAGAGGTCACGCCAGGTCGAGCCGTCCGTGGACGCCTGCAGCTTGTACCCCTTGGCGTAGGACGCCTCCCAGAGCAGGTCGACCTCGCTGATGTTGACGGTGCCGCCGAGGTCCACCTGCACCCAGTTGTTCACGTTCTGGTTGGCGGCCCAGCGCGACGACGGGTCGCCGTCGAACGCCTTCGCGGCGGTCTGCGTGCTGCTCGACTCCGACGACGCGGAGGCGGGTTTGCCCAGCGCCAGGTTGGTCCGGCCCGCGGTGGTGGTGATGTTCAGGGTGGTCGCCCGGCCGGCCTGCAACGGCACAACGCGGGCGATGCTGCCCAGCGGTGAGCTCTGCACCGGGCTGCCGTCGGTGGTGATCGAGGCGATGCCGTTGCGCTGGATCACCGTCAGGTTCTGGTTGATCTTCGAGGTCAGCGTCACCTTGACCGTGTGGGCGTTGTTGTCCCAGGTCAGGTTGTTGATGGTGAACTGGCCCTTGCCCAGCATGCCGTTGATGGAGCCCTTCGGCAGGCCCGCGGGCATCGCCGGCAGCAGGTCGATCGTGCCCGGCTGGGTGGCGGCCGCCATCTCCATCATGATCGTGGGCACGGAGTTGACCACGTCGGTGGCGAACACGCTGTGGTTGTTGTAGTGGGAGGTGGCCATGCTGCTGTAGTAGTAGTCGTCCTTGGCGAACCGCAGCAGCTTCGCGTTGACCGAGCCGGCGTTGTTGAGGTCGGCGGCGATCAGGGCGCCGTGCAGCAGGCCGTGGCCGGCGTTCTCGTAGTTGCCGGCGTCCTTCTTCTGCAGGAACACCTTGGCCGCGTTGAACTGTGCCGCGTTCGTCTCCGGGGTGAGCTCCCGGTACGGCCAGATGGGCATCAGGCCGCTGGAGTGCCGGTGCTGGTACTGGTTCTGGTTGGCCAGGCCGGGCCACGCCCATTCGGCGAGGGCACCGTCGTTGTTGATGAGGTACGGCGGCAGGTTGTTGAGCTTCTCCTGCCAGACCGGGATCTTGTCAGCGTCCCGGCCGAGCGTCTGACTCGTTTTGATGAGCGTTGACAGGGCGAACCGGGCCCCGGCGATGTCATACACCGAGTTGTTCGCCAGCGGCACCCCACCCGCCGGGCGGTTCTCCGGCGAGATCGACCCGGTGAGGATGTACTTGCCGTTGGCGTCCTTCTTGACCAGGAAGTCCTCGTAGAAGTCACCCATGTCCCGGATCAGCGGGTAGTACTTGTTGGCCAGGAACGTCGTGTCGCCGCTGACCTGGTAGTACTCCCAGAACGGGTACAGCAGCCACGACTCGCCGCCGGTGACGTACTGGTACGGGTAGTCGAAGTTGATGTTGGAGATGAGCCCTTCCTCGTTCGGGGTGTTGCCGCCGGTCAGCATGCCCCGGGTGCCGAGCAGTTTGCGGGCGTTGGTGCGGAAGTCGGCCTGCCACTGCTGGTTGAGGTAGAAGTACCCGGCCATGGCTTCGGGCATGTTGCCGACGTTGCCGCCGGAGATCTGCAGGTTGAGGTTCGCGTCCAAGTGGTAGTAGCCGTCCCAGCCGACGTTGCTGTCACCGGTCCAGTTGCCGAGCAGGTCCGGTGCCGCCGTGTCGTTGCTGGAGGCGAGCAGGTGGTAGCGGCCGGCGGAGAACATCCGCTCGTACAATGCCGGGATCGGGTTCCCCGACGCCTTCTGCTCGGTGAGCAGTTGCTCGGTGGACTTGGCCCGGTCCGACGCGCTGGCGCCGAGGTCGTAGGACACCCGGTTGAAGATCTCGCGGTGGTTGCTGGTGTGGCGGTTCAGCAGCGCCTGGTAGGTGTCGGTGATCCCGGACAGCCTCGACTGCAGCAGCTGCCGGTTCCATTCGGTCTCGGCGGTGACGCCGCCGTTGTAGGTGCCGTTGTAGCGCTGGGTGAGCGACAGCAGCGTCACGTAGGTGGCGTTGGCGACGACCACGTTGGTGCCCGACATCGTTTTCGTGCCGTCGGTCAGGATCCGGGTGACGCCCTCGTATCCGGCGTTGTAGCTGCCGTTGGGGTACTTCGCCCGGAGGTTGAGGAAGTTCACGTTGGAGGTGTTGGTGAACGTGACCCCCTTGTTGGTCAGGTTCATGCCCGCGTCGACGGACAGGCCGAGCGTCACGTTCAGCCGCTGCCCGCTCGGCGCCGGCAGGTTCTGCACCGTGATGCCGTCGGTCCGCGACACGAACGAGTCGCGTTGCCAGTTGCCCTTGTCGTCGGTCCATTTCACCGACACCACGCCGTTGGCGTAGTCGGTGGAGCGCACGTAGTTGCGGACGGTGCCGGCGTCGGGCATCTGCATGGTCATCTTGAAGCCCGGATGCTTGCTGCCCTCACCGCCGCCGCCGTAGCCCTGGACGTCGGCCGCGAGCTGGTTCGCCGACTGGTACTGCCCGGCGATCAGCTGGTCCCGGATCCGGTTGATGTTGTCCGCGCTGACGGTGTTGAAGGTCCGGTGCGGGCGGGCCTCCGAGCGCGCCATGAAGAACCGCTTGTCGTTGAAGACCACGGTCTCGTTGCGCGGGTTGCCGAAGACGATGATGCCCTGCTTGCCGTTGCCGGCGAGGAGCCCGTTGGCCCAGTCGCCGTAGGTCTGCGGGTAGGTCGTCGAGGGCGCGACCGTCGCCGAGCCACTGCCGCCGCCGCCACCATTCGGCGGGCCTTCGCCGTACACCTCGAACTCCCACAGCGAATAGCCCCACTGGGTGTTCGGGGTGACGCCCTGCATCCGGACGTGGCGGGTGGTCCGGTTGACGGTCACCGTGTCCGAGCCGCCGTCGCCGGTGGTCGTGGAGGACACGTCCGTCCACTGTGTCCCGTTGTCGGAGACCTGCACCTTGTACGCCCTGGCGTAGGCCGCCTCCCACGACAGGACCACTGTGGTCACCGGGTAGGCGGCGCCGAGGTCCACGGAGATCCAGGCGTTGTTGTCGTTGCTGTGGTCGCTGGACCACCGGGTGCTGCCGTTGCCGTCGATGGCGTTGCCGGCCACGAGCGTGCCGTCCTGGTAGGAGGCGGTGGCGCGGGCGGCGGAGTTGCGGGCGAGGTTGACGGTGTCGGCGAGGGCGGCCGGCAGCCGGACCGCGGCCGTGCCGAGGACCAGCACGGCCAGGGCGATGCCGAGCAGTCGCCGCTTTGTGTTGCGTCTCATGGTGTGTCCGTCCTTCACCGGGTGGCGATGCGCAGCGAGGAGATGGCGTCGTTGTTGCCCGTGGGCAGCAGGTTGTCGGTGTCCGCGGTGAAGGTCCAGGCGGTGCCCGCGAAGCCCGCGTCGGCGTAGCCGGTGACCTGGTAGCCGGCCGGCACCCGGATCGAGGAGATGCTGTCGTTGGCGATGCCCGCGGCCTGCAGCTGCGGCAGGTCGTAGCTGCCGACGCCGAGCGTCGCCGAGGTGCCGGCGTAGCCGGCGTCGCCGTAGACCGTCGGTCCCGTGCCGCCCGCCGGCGTGCCGTACACCTCGAACTCCCACAACGAATAGCCCCATTGGGTGTTCGGGGTGACCCCCTGCATCCGGACGTAGCGGGTCGTCCGGCCGATGTTCACGGTGTCGTTGCCGCCGTCACCGGTGGTCGTCGAGTACACGTCCGTCCACTGTGTCCCGTTGTCGGAGACCTGGACCTTGTATCCCCTGGCGTAGGCGGCTTCCCACGACAGCACCGCCGAGGTGACCGCGGCGGGGGCGCCGAGGTCGACGGTGATCCAGGCGTTGTTGTCGTTGCTGTGGTCGCTGGACCAGCGCGACGCGGTGTTGCCGTCGATGGCGTTCGCGGCGACGAGCGCACCGTCCTGATAGGACGCGGTGGCCCGGGCGGCGGCGGTGCGCGACAGGTTCACCGGCACGCCGACCGGCGGCGCGGGCGGCTTCGGCACGGTCTGCCCGGCCGGCGGCCACAGCGTGAACGTGTTGGCCCCGTTCTTCGCACCGGCGAACGGCCCGGCCATGACGTTGCCGGTGTTGATCGCGCCGCCGAAGAAGTCGGTGGTCACGTCGGCGGCGATGCTCTCGTTGGCCCGTGGGATGGTGCCGACCCGGGCCCTGGTCGCCGGGGTCAGTCCGCTGATGCCGGTGGCGTTGAGGTTGAAGCTGAGCTGCATGGCCGTGTTGGTCGCGGTGTACTGCACGTTGGACACGACGCCTGCGAAGTTGCCTTCCTTCACGTGCGTCTTGCCCGTCGCGTTGTCCGGCAGGGTCGAGCCCTGGACCAGGTTGTTGTACCAGAAGTCCTTCTGCGGCGAGGTCAGCGCCGTCGACTCGTTCATCGTGCCCGGCTGGAAGTAGTACGCGTCCCGGCCGCCGCCGTCGATGGCGAACCGGCCGTTGTCGATGAACAGGTTGTTGGCGAAGACGATGCCGGTGGCGTCCAGCGTGCGGATGTCGCTGTTGCCGATGAAGACGTTGTTGTCCACCAGGATCGGGCCGTGAACGGCCTCGGCGTAGTACCCCCACGGGGCGTTCATGACGATGTTGCCGGTGACCCGGACGTTCTGGTTGCCCCAGTCGGTCCAGATGCCGGCGGAGTTGCCGCCGCGGGAGTTCTTGATGTAGTTGCCCTTGATGAGGCCCTCGTTCATGTAGTGCACTTTGATCGGGGCCGTCTCCGCGCCGCTGAACTCGTTGCGGTAGTTGGTGTCCTCGATCATGTTGTAGAGGATGTCGGAGTTCCACGAGAAGACACCGGCGATGCCGGACTGCCCGGACTTGCCGATGTAGTTGTTGCGCACGATGTGCGAGCCGTACTTGCTGGTCTCGCGGAAGTTCGTCCGGGTGGTGCCGGGCCGGTTGCCGGCCCACTCGTCGTTGCCGAGGCCGATGTCGATGCCGATCGTGCGGGCGTTGACGACGACGTTGTTCTGGATGATCCAGCGCAGCCCGCCGTTGACGCTGATCGCGCCGGCCTGCCGCCGCGTCGGGCTGTCCGGGAAGTCCGAGTAGGTGTTCGCCGCGTGCTTCACGATGAGCCCGTCGACGGTGATGTACCCCAGCCCCCACGCGTCCGGGGCGAAGATCTGCCGCCGCACGTTGATCTCGGCCAGTTTGGCGTTCGGGTCGGCGCCGTTGAAGTTCGCCGAGATCGTCGTGTTGCTGCCGGACACCTGCGAGAACCAGGTGTTCGGCGCGGCCTGCACGTCGCTGAGCGCGGGCTTCTCGCTGTACGCCTGCTCGTCGAGGTAGACGTCGCCGGCGTTGTAGCCGGGGAAGGTGGCTCCCCCGCCGCCCTGCGGGTGGCCGGTCGCGTAGGGGTTGTAGCCGCCGAAGTAGGTGTTGGGCAGCGTGACGCTCCAGACGTTGCCGGTGCCGCGCACCCAGCTGTTGATCTCCTCGGAGCCCTTGACCACGACGTCGCCGTCGCCGGCCCTGGTGTAGGTGATGCGGGCCGTCTCGCCGGTGCCGCCGCGCGCGGGCTTGACCGTTTCGCGGTAGAGCCCGGCGTGTACGAGCACCGTGTCGCCCGGCTGCGCCTCCTGCGCGGCGCGGTTGATGGTCAGGTACGGCGCGGCCTGGGTTCCGGCGTTGGCGTCGTTGCCGTTCTTGGCGACGTGGATGACCCGCGGCGCTGCGGCGTCTGCCGGTCCTGCGGTCACCACGGTGATCACGACAGCGGCGGCGGCGCAGAGCGCCGTGATCCCGCCCGCGAATCGTGTCGCCGGGCGGGTTCTGCGGTGTTTCATGTGGGGTCCTTTGCGGATGGCGGATTCCACGGTGATCGCCGGTCACCAGTGGACGGCGGCGGTGACAGGGGGCATCGCCGCCTGGCGAGGACTCAGGCGGTTGGCGGGGTGTGCGGAAGGTGGGCCGACCGCGGCGGTTACGGTCGGACCGTGGTGCCCTCGAGGCCGCCGATGACCTCGGGGTCACAAAGTTAGATTATTAATCTAAGCTTGTCGTGGATGGACGTCAACCGGGCGGATCGGCTGATCCGCGGACGGTACCCGGGATCGGCCGGTTCGCGCTAGAGGCTTGCCGTCGATCGCCACGTATTACCCGGCGACGGTGGTCAGGGTCCGGTCCGGCTCCGCCGGTGCGTGCATCCGCCGGTCCACGGCGAACACCAGCGCCGCGGCGGACGTTGCCGCGGCCGCGAGCACCAGCCAGAGCGGGACGGGCGTGCTGATCAGGTACACCGCGACCGGCGGCCCGACCGTGTTGCCGACCTGGAACGTCGCCCACGCGGCGCCGGTGGCCCGGCCCAGGGTGCCGGGCGGGGCCAGCCGCTCCACGAGCGGGTAGAACGCCGGGCTGTAGGCGCACTCGCCGAGCGCGAACGTGACCATCATGACGACGAGCAGCGCGACCCTGGCCCCGCCGCTCACGGCACCCGCGGCGTAGCCGACCAGCCACGCACCTGCCCACGCGAGACTCATCGCGATCAGCGCACGTGTCTTGTGCACCCGCTCCACCCAGCGGGACACCGGCAGTTGCCCGGCCAGCACGACGAACGTGCCGACGGCATACAAGGCGCCGACCAGCGTCGTGGAGCCGCCCAGGTCGGTGCGCACGGCGAGCGGCACGCCGCTGTCCAACTGCGCCATCCCGAACGTCACCAGCAGCAGCTGCGCGACCAGCAGCAGCACGTAGCTGCGCCCGGGCCGGAACCGCGCCAGGGTCTTCCGCTGGGACCCGACCGCCTCGACGTCCCGCGGCAGGGGGACGAAGACCGCGATCACCACGGCGTACAGCGCGCAGCTGACGCCGTCGGCGGCGAACAGCCACCGGTAGGTGGCGTCGGTCGCGGCACCCAGCAGCAGGCCGCCGAGCCCGCCGCCGACGCCCAGGCCGACGTTGAGCAGCAGGTACCGCATCGACATCGTGCGGACCTTGGCCTCCTCGCTGCCGCTGAGCCTGGCGATGATCGGGATCACGGCCGGCAGGAACAGCCCGGTGCCGACGCCGATGACGAGCAGCGCCACCAGCTGGGCGGCGTAACCGCGCCCGGCGGCCAGCAGCAGCCATCCCGCCGTCTGCACCAGCAACGCACCGACCGCGACCGCCCTGGGCGAGCGCCGGTCGACGAGCGCACCGCCGTATACCGACATCGGCACCGCGGCGCCGGCGAGCACGAGCAGCAGCACCGCCGTCTCCCCGGCCGGCAGCCCCTGCAACTGGTGCAGGTAGATCGCCAGGAAGGGGTAGCAGAGCCCGGTGCCGACGGCCGACAGCCCGTACCCGCCGACGAACCACCACGCGGGGCGGCTCAGCCGCCGGTCCGCGCGGCCGGGTCGAACCCTGCCCATGCCGGCTCCCTCGCTGCCGGTCAGCGGTGCTGGGCGAGGAGGTGGTCGATGACCGCCGGGGTGAAGGCGGCCGACAGCTGCGGCACGTGCCCGCCGTCCTTGATCGTCCACAGCACCACCTGGCCGCCGTCGCGGCAGCCCGACTGGTAGCTGGTCACGGTGGTTTCCGCGCCGGGCAGGACAACCTCGAGGTCCAGCTTGGCCGCCGGCGTGATCTGGTCCGAGCAGCCGTTGAGCCGCCGCCACCGCTCGACGCCGGTCGCGGCCGAGGGGTAGGGCCGGCCGCCGTTCCTGCCGCCGTCGAAGCGGATGGTGTCGTCGGCGGTGCCGTGGATCTGCAGCACGCCGACCGGCCGCGACGGTGCGCACCCGGTGGCGTCGTCCGCCACGGCACCGGCGAGCGAGACGATCGCCGTCACGGTGTCCGCGTGCTCGCACGCCATCCGGTACGCCATGAATCCGCCGTTCGAATGCCCGACGACGTACACCCGGGCCGCGTCGACGGCATGCGCGGCCTTCACCGCATCGATCAGTTGTTGGAGATACGTCGAATCGTCGACGCCGCTGCGGTCGAAGTCGCAGCACGCGTCGGTCGCGTTCCAGAACCGCTCGTTGCGGGTGTTCCTCGTGCCGTCGGGTGCCGCGACGAGGAACCCACGGCGGTCGGCCTCGGCGGCCAGCCCGAAGTAGTCCCCGGCCTCGCGCGCATCGGACCCGAACCCGTGCAGCAGCACCACCAGCGGCATCGCCGTGCCGGTGGCGTACGAGGTGGGCAGCCGCAACGTGAACGGCCGCCCGCTCAACGGGACGGTCACCGTCGCGCCCGGCCCGACCTGCTCAGGCTGCTCAGCCTCCGGTGCCGCCCCGCACGCCGCCAGGACGGCCAACACCAGCACACCGATCCAGCCGAGTCTCGCCATACGTCGATCCTGCCCGTACCCGTGCGATCGACGAAACTCAAATTCCCATGATCCGGTAGAGCCTGTGCACCCAGGGGTGCGCAAGGTCTACCGGATCATGCGGAAGCCCGGGCGGACACCTGCGGCCCGTGGCCGGGGGCCACCGAGCCCTGCAGCACCAGCGCCGCCCCACCGATCGCCGCCGAGTCCCTCGGGTTGCTCGACAGGTCGACCTGCACGTCGTGCACGTCCCGCGCGAACGCGCCCTCCGCCAGCCGGCGCCGGATCTCGGTGACGTAGATCGATCCCGCGACCGCGAACCCGGGACCGGCGAGCACCAGCGTGTCGATGTCCCACAGGTTGGCCAGCAGCACCGCGCCCTCGGCGAGCAGCTCCGCGGACTCGTCGATCAGCGCGGACGCCTGCTCGTCGCCGTAGATCGCGGCCCGGGCCAGCACGTCGAAGGCCCGCGCGTCGGGGTCCTCGTCCCGGATCCGCAGCCGGGCGGCCAGGCCGGGCATCGACCGGGCCCGGGCGACGAGGACGCGGGGCGCGGCGTACTGCTCCAGGCAGCCACGGTTGCCGCAGTGGCACCGCTCGCCGTCGCGGACGACGGCCAGGTGGCCGAGCTTGCCCGCGTTGGAGCTCGCGCCGCGGTGCAGGGCGCCGTCGAGCACGACGCCGGAGCCGATGCCCGAGTTCATGTACAGGCAGCCGAAGGTGCGCTCCCGCGACACCTGCCGCCCCCAGAACTCCCCGACGGTCGCGGCCGCGGCGTCGCTGTCGACGAGCACCGGCACGCCGAGCCGGCCGGTCAGGGCGTGGGCCAGGTCGAGCCCGGCCGGCCGCTGCGGGCCGGGCAGCGACAGGAACCGGCCGCGCGCCACGTCGACCGGGCCCGGGCCGACGACGGCCATGCCGGCCACGCTCTGCGGTGGCAGGCCCAGGCCCTGCGTGACCTCGTGGTACAGGTCGGCGAGCCGGGCCACCAGGCTCTCGGACGGGCTGCCGCCGGAGGGGGCGGCGACGAGCTGGCGGCCGACGGTGCCGCCGCGGGTGTCGGTGACCACGCAGGTCAGCGCGTCCGCGGCCACGTGGATCCCGACGCCGTAGGCCGCGCGGGAGTTGATGACCAGCATGGAGCGGGGCTTGCCGCGGGTCGCGACCAGGTCGCCGGTCTCGCGCACCACGCCGTCGTCGATGAGCCGGCGCACGATGTTGGAGATCGTCGGCTGGGTGAGGCCCGTCGCCTTGACCAGCTCGACCCGGCTGATCGGGCCGGAGGACCGGATGAGGTCCACGATGAGCGCACGGCTACCGGGCCCTGCGGCCGCGGACTCCCGTCGCGCCACGCTCAACCGCCTCTCGTCTCGCCGTACGCTGTCGCACGACTACGTTACGGGGACGAAGGTTAATCCACGAGGAGGCGCTCATGGCCGCGGTACCCACCGCCTCGGTGTCGAAGGGCACGCCGGTCGGGCTGGCCCTGGTGCGCGACGCGGAGGTTCTGGGCGCCGAGCCGTTCTTCCACGAGTTCATCGCGGGCATCGAACGCGTCCTCGTCCCGCTGGGGGTGCCGGTGCTGCTCCAGGTGGTCGCCACGGTGCCGCAGGCGGTCGAGCGGATGCGGGCCTGGGCGCAGTTCGGCCAGGTGCAGGGGGTCATCCTCATCGACCTGCTGCCCGGCGACGAGCGGGTGGCGCTGGTCAAGCGGCTGGGCCTGCCGTGCGTCGTCATCGGCGACCCGGTCACGGCCGAGGGGCTGCCGACGGTGTGGACGCAGGACGAGGTCGCCATGCGCGACGTCGTGGTGCAGCTGGCCGCGGCCGGTCACACACACCTCGGCCACGTCGGCGGCCCGGCGCAGATGGCGCACACCATCATCCGCCGCCACACGTTCGAGGCCGTCGCCGCGGAGCACGGCATCCGCACGACGTCGTTCGACGGCGACTACTCCGAGGCCGCGGGCGTGCGCGCGGTCACCGCCCTCGCGGCCCTCGAACAGCGGCCCACCGCGCTGGTCTTCGACAACGACGTCATGGCGCTCGGCGCACTGCACGAGGCGAACCGCCTCGGGGTGGCCGTGCCGGCCGAGCTGTCCGTGGTCGCCTGGGACGACTCGGCGTTGTGCCAGCTGGCGGAGCCGCCGCTCAGCGCCGTCAGCCACGACGTGCAGGAGCTGGGCGAGCTGGTCGGGTCCTGCCTGGCCGAGGCGCTGTCCGGGGACGAGCCGCGGGTGGTGCGCACGGCGCCGGCGCGGCTGGTGGTCCGCCGCTCCAGCCGGTAGCCGTGCCGGCGGGGCGCAGGTGACCCCGTCGCAGCCTGGTGCACAACAGCTACCAGGAGTCGGTCCCGCTAGTTCATAGATTAAAAATCTTTGTTATTGACTTCGCCGGTGCGGTCGGACACGCTGTGTCGGCACCCCTTCCGACGCGCCATCCCTGCGTCGATGCGCAATCACCCCTTCCTGCCCAAGACGTAAAGGACTCCCTATGGACCACCGCACCAGGCCGCGGGCCGTGCGCGCCGTGGCCGCATTCGTCATCAGCGCCGTCGCCCTCGGCCCCGCGCTCGCCGCCTGCGGCTCAGACGAGAAGACCGCCGCCCCCGACTCCATCGACGTCGTCACCCGCTGGTCGGCCGGCAACTCCGCGGCGGCCGCCCAGAACCGCGTCTTCCAGGCGTTCACCGCCGAGACCGGCATCAAGGTCAACGTCACCGAGGGCCTCGAGACCATCGACGACCAGGTCGAGAACGCCGTCGCCGCGGGCAAGTCGCCCGACCTGGTCATCGTCAACCTGTTCGACAAGACGCTCGGCTGGCTCGACACCGGCGTCACCGTCCCGGCCGACCAGTACGTCAAGGACTGGGGCCTCGCCGACAAGATCAAACCCGCGGCGCTCAACGAGTGGCGGGTCGGCGGCGCCCCCGCCGGCAAGCTGCAGGGCCTGCCGTTCTCCGGGTTCAGCTGGCCGCTGTGGTACAACTCCGAACTGCTCAAGAAGGCCGGCGTCGACAAGATCCCGGCGACCACCGACGAGCTCATCGCCGCGGCCGCGAAGCTGCGGGCAGCCGGCGTCGGACCCCTCGCCGTCGGCGGCAACGACTGGACCGGCCAGAAGCTCTTCTACCAGATCGCGCAGTCCTACACCGACGCGTCGAGCCTGCAGCAGGTCATGCAGAAGGGCGGCTACTGCGCCACGCCGTCGGTCCTGGAAGGCATCAAGCTGTTCACCCAGCTGCGCGACGCCGGCGTGTTCGTCGACAACGCCGCCGGGCTCACCGCCGACGCCATGTACGCGTCGTACTACTCCGGCAAGTCCGCGATCATGCCCGCCGGATCCTGGGCCTACACCGAGTCCACGGCGTCCGGCACCGGCATCGACAAGAAGACCACCCTCGGCGGGTTCCCGATCCCCAGCGGCGCCACCTTCAAGAAGCCGACCGCGTTCCGCGGCTTCACCGGCGTCGGCTTCATGATCACGAAGAAGGGCGCCGAGCCGGGCCGCATCGACAACCTCCGCAAGTTCATCACGAAGTTCTACGCCGACACGTCCGTCGGCGACTTCGTCAAGGACTCCGGCATCCTGCCGCCCACCACCGGCGACTTCGCCTCGTACGCCACCAACCCGCTGCTGTCACAGTCGCTCGGCCTGGACGCCACCGTGGACTACGCCGTGCTGCCCGACGTCTGGATCGGCGCCGCGTCCGACCGGATCATCCAGGTCCTCACCGGCGCCTACGGCAAGTCGACGCCGCAGCAGATCTGCGCCGGGCTCGACACCGCCACCAAGGGCTGACCCAAGCCAGTCGCGCTGGGGCCGCCGTCGGCGGCGGCCCCAGCCTGTCGCGCAGGGCCGCCGTCCGCGGCGGCCCAGCCAGTCGCGCGGGGGCCGCCAGCCGCGGCGGCCCCCGCCAAGTCCGAAGGAACGTCAGATGTCCTCCACCAGCACCCTGGCCCGCCCCGCCGCCGCGCGGCCGACCCGCACCCGCCCCCGAAAACGCGGCCTGCACTCCCCCCGCGTGCTCTGGCTGGCGGTGCCGTCCCTGGTGTGGTTCGCCGTCTTCGCCGTGGGCCCCCTCGCCGCGATGTTCGTCATCGCGACCCTGCGGTGGAAAGGTCTGCTGTACGAACCGACCTACGCCGGCACGGAGAACATCACCAAGGTCTTCGACGACCCCACGTTCTACGCCGCGATACGCAACAGCGCCGTCCAGGTCGCCGTCGCCATCCCACTGATGATCCCGCTGTCGTTCATGCTCGGCTACCACCTCAACAGCCGGCCCCGCGGGTACCGCATCCTGTCGATCCTGTACTTCTCGCCCGGCCTCATCTCCATCTCCGTCACCGGCATGGTCTTCTACGGCGTCCTGTCCCCCGACGGCGGCGTCAACGGCGCCCTGCGCGCGGCCGGCCTCGACACCTGGGCCACCGCCTGGCTCGCCGACCCCAGCACCGCCCTCGCCACCCTCATCGCCATCGACCTGTGGCGCGGCATCGGCTGGACCGCCGTCCTGTTCGCCGCCCGCCTCGCCAGCCTCCCGGCCGACGTGCTCGAAGCGGCCCGCATCGACGGCGCCGGACGGTTCCGCACCATGTGGCAGATCGCGTTCCCCATGGTCAAGGACTACGTCCGCACCCTCACCATGCTGCAGTACCTCTGGACGCTGTTCACCTCCGCCGCCCTCATCCTCCTGCTCACCAAGGGCGGACCCGGCACCTCCTCCACCACCCTGTCCTACCTGGTCTACGCCAAGGCCTTCGCCCAGCGGGACCTCGGCTACAGCCAGGTGGTCGGCGTCGTGCTCCTCCTCCTCGGCATCGCCGGGATGGCCCTGATCCACGTACTGCTGCGCAGCCCCCGGGAGAACCCTCGATGACCACCATCCGCCGACCCCGCCGCACCGGCGGACCGGCCGCGACCGTCCTGTCGTGGCTCTACGCACTGCTGCTCGCCGCGCCCCTGTACTACCTCGCCGTCAGCGCCCTCAAGACCAACATCGAGATCTTCACCCGGCCGTTCGCGCTGCCCACGCACTGGCTGTGGGAGAACTTCAGCACCGCCTGGCGGACCGCCGACCTCGGCGGCGCACTGCTCAACTCCGTGCTCATCTCCGCCGTCGCCATCGTGCTGACCCTCGCGCTCGCACTGCCCGCCGCGTACGCCCTGGCCCGCCAGGACAACCGCCTCGCCCGCGTCATCACGGGCGCATTCTCGGCCGGCTTCCTCATCCCGCCGTTCGCCGCGCTCATCCCCACCGTCATCCTGGCGATCAAGCTGGACCTGTTCTACACCCGCGAGTTCCAGATGCTGTTCCTACCGGCCAGCGCCCTGCCGCTGTCAGTCCTGCTGCTCACCCAGTTCATGCGCACCGTCCCGCCGGCCCTGGTGGAGTCCGCCGCCCTCGACGGCGCCGGCCACTGGCGGCTGCTGATCAGCGTGTTCATCCCGATCGCGATGCCGGGGCTGGTCAGCGTGACGATCCTGCAACTGCTCACGTTCTGGAACGAATACCTGTTCTCCCTCACCATCACCGGCACCGCGCCGGACGTGCGCACCGTGCAGGTCGCCCTGCCCACCCTCATCTCCGACGCCACCAACTTCGGCGTGCTGACCGCCGGCACCGTGCTCACACTGCTGCCGGTCTACGTCACGTACGCAATCTCCAGCCGCCGTATGCAGGAAGCACTCACCGCAGGGGCGGTCAAGGGATGACACTCACCACGCAGGCGACGACCGCCACCGCTGTCCGGCACGACCTCGGCGGCACCTGGCAGCTCACCTGGGCCGCCGGTCCGGCGACCGTTCCCGACGCGGTGCGCACCGCGACCATTCCCGCGCAGGTGCCCGGCGAGGTGCACACGGCGCTCCTCGCTGCCGGGCTCATCGACGACCCTGACGTCGGCTGGGGCGAGCGCGAGCAGCTGTGGGTCGGGCATTCCCGCTGGAACTATCAGCGGCACGTGCGGTGGTCGCCGACCCCGGGTGCCCGCACCGATCTCGTCGCCGACGGTCTGGACACGATCGCCGCGGTGTTCGTCAACGGGCTGCGGGTCGGTGCCGCGCAGGATCAGCATCTGCAGTACCGGTGGCGGGTCGACGACGTGCTGCAGCCGGGTGACAACCTCGTCGAGGTGCGGTTCGCCTCGGCCTGGGACGCCGCGCTTGCCCACGAGCGCGCGCACGGGCCGTTGCCCAGCCCGTATGACGAGCCGTACGCGCACGTGCGGAAGGCGGCGGCGAACTTCGGCTGGGACTGGGGGCCGCATCACGTGACCGCCGGGATCTGGCGCGGGATCCGCCTGGAGACGTACACGGGGCGGATCGAGCATGTCCGGCCGCTCGTGCGGCTCACCGACGACCACGGCACCGCCCACGTGACGGCGCACGTGCGGGTCGACGCGCCGGCGGGCACCCTCGTCCGGGTCGAGCTGACCGGCCCGGACGGCACGACGGCCGGAGCCGCGACGAAAACGGTCACCGGGTCCGAGGTCGCGATCACCGTGCCGGTCGAGGGCCCCGAGCTGTGGTGGCCGATCGGGCTCGGCGGGCAGCCCCTGTACCGCATCCAGACGACGATCGAGCACGACGGCGTGGTGCTCGACGCGGCCGCCGCCCGCATCGGTCTGCGTTCCGTGGCCGTCGAGGAGGCCCCGGACGAGTTCGGCACCCGGTGGGCGCTGGTCGTCAACGGCCGTCAGGTGCGGGTGCGTGGCTACAACTGGATCCCGGATGACACCTTCGCCGGCCGGGCCACCCCTGAGCGCGTGGTCCGGCGGATCGAGCAGGCCGTCGCCGGCAACGCCAATCTCCTGCGGGTGTGGGGTGGCGGGCACTTCGCGACCGAGGAGTTCCTGGACGCGTGTGACGAGCGTGGTGTGCTGGTCTGGCACGACTTCCTGTTCGCCTGCGCGGCGTACTGCGAGGACGACGACATGGTCGAGCTCGTCACGGCCGAGGCTGAGCAGGCGGTGGCGCGGATGTCCGCGCATCCGAGCCTGGTGCTGTGGTGCGGTGGCAACGAGACGGTGCTCGGCCGGCATCACTGGGGCTGGGCGGACCAGCTCGGCGATCGTGGCTGGGGTGCGGCGTACTACCTCGATGTGCTCCCCCGGGTCCTGGCGCGGCTCGACCCGACCCGCCCGTATCTGCCGAACTCGCCCTGGTCCGGCAGCCTCGACCGGGATCCGGTGGCTGACAGCCACGGCCCGACGCATCTGTGGAATCCGTGGAACGACAACGATTACGTGCATTACCGCGACCACGATCCGTCGTTCGTCGCGGAGATGGGCTGGTGCGGCCCGGCCGCGTGGACCACGCTCGAACGCGTCCTGGACGGGCAGACGCCGGGCCCCGACTCGTCCCTCACGCAGCACCATCTGCGGGCTATCGACGGCCTGCACAAGCTCACCCGGGGGTTGCAGCCGCACGTGCCGGCCCCGGCCACGGGCGCGGACTGGCACTTCGCCACGCAGGTGGTCCAGGCCCGGGCCGTCGCGACCGGTGTGGAGTGGTTGCGGTCCCGGGAGCGGTGCGGTGGGGTCGTGGTGTGGCAGCTCAACGACTGCTGGCCGGCGATCAGTTGGTCGGCGGTGGACCATGCGGGGATCGAGAAGCCGTTGTGGCATGCGCTGCGCCGTTCGTTCGCGCCACGGCTGGCGACGATCCAGCCGGTGCAGCCGGGTCCGACCCATGACCCGACCGGCGATGCGGGACTCGTGCTCGCGCTCGTCAACGACGGTGCCGCGGACTGGCATCCGCAGGTGCTGATCCGGCGGGTCGGGCTGAACGGCCAGGAGCATGCCCGGGCCGACCTGTCGCTGTCGTGCCCGGCCGGTGGCCTGGTCCGTGTGCCGGTCGACTCCGGGGTCGGCCGGCCCACGGACCCGCATGCCGAGTTGCTGGTCGTGGACGTCGACGGGGTGCGGACCACGTGGAGCTACCGCCCGGAGCGGGAGCTGACGGCGCCGCGGCCGGAGCGCCGGGTCGAGGTCGCCGTGGCCCGTGGTGAGCTGAGGGTCACGGTCACCGCGGGGACGGTCCTGCGCGACGTGTGCGTGTTCGCCGACCGGCTTGCCGGGTCGCTCGGCCTGGAGGGGCCCGACCTGGTCGTCGACGACGCCCTCGTCACGCTGTTGCCGGGCGAGCAGCACGTCTTCCGCGTCACCCGCCGCGACGGCGGTGCCATCCGTTCATCCACTGTGGACGGTGCCGTCCTGGACCTCGCGGTCCGGTCGTTCGGCGAGGTCACCGGGTAGAGGGGGACGGCCGGGCGGACCTTGGTGAGCATCAGGTCGAGGAACTGGTCGGGGTGGCGGAACGATGCCCAGTGGCTCGCCTCCCCGATCAGTGCGAAGTCCTTGACCGGTGCGGTGGCGTCGTCGAAGAACCGCCTGGCCGACGCCGCCGGGGTGATCACGTCCTGCTCGCCCCGGAAGGTGAGCAGCGAGCCCACGACCACGGTTCTGAGGGTGTGCAGCGTCAGCGGGTCGGAGCTGACGGTGTGTTTGTTAGGCTCGCCTAACCACGATCGGCGTCGAAGGTGGTTCCCGCGACACCTGACGTTCGCCATCCGTTTCGGCCCGCTTCACCGGCGCCTCCGAGGCTGCTCAAGGAAATCCCGCAGTCGCGTATTTGGAGAGTGCCACCGTGACAGTTTCTCGCCGTCAGGTTCTCAGTGGTGGGGCCGCAGCGGGCGTCGGCCTGACCGTCGCCGGGGTGCTGCCGACCCTCGCCGAGCCCGCCGCCGCGCACGAGGCGCACTGGCCCGGCGGCGGCCCGTCGTCGGGTGGGCGCCCGTTCCCGCCGTTGAAGGACGACCCCAACGGCATCCTCGCCCTGCCCGAGGGCTTCACGTACAACATCGTCACCCGCGAGGGCAGCACCGAGCTGTCCGGCGGCCAGGGCAAGACCCCCGGCTACCACGACGGTGCGGGCGTGGTCGCGGCCGGCCACAACAAGCTGACGATCATCCAGAACCACGAGCTGAGCCCGCACCTGTCGGCGTTCGGCGTGCAGCACATCCCCGGCACCGTCTACGACCCGGGCGCGATCAACGCCGGCGGCTGCACCGTCATCACCACCGACGGGCAGGGCCGGCGCACCGGCGAGTGGGTCGGCATCTCCGGCACCGTGCGCAACTGCGCCGGCGGCGTGACCCCGTGGGGCACCTGGCTCACCTGCGAGGAGACCACCATCAACGCCGGCGCCACCTGGACCGCGGGCGGGCAGACCGGCACCTACGAGAAGAACCACGGCTACGTCTTCGAGGTCCTGCAGGCCGAGTCCGGCAAGCAGATCCCCAAGCCCATCAAGGCGTTCGGCCGCTACGACCACGAGGCGCTCGCGATCGACCCCGACCTGAAGCACGTGTACCTGTCCGAGGACGCCAGCAGCCCCAACGGCCTGTTCTACCGGTGGAGCTCCACCGACGGCCGCCGGCTCGGTCTCGGCATCGCCAACACGCTCAGCGACACCGCCGGCAAGCTCGAGGCGATGCAGATCCGCCTCGACGACGGCAGCATCCTGCCGGACGTCGCCTACCTCACCTCGGCGCAGATCGGCCGGCCGTTCAAGGTGACCTGGATCGAGGTCCCGGACCGGGAGGCGACCACCAAGCCGGTCCGCACCCAGTTCGCCGACGGCACCGTGACCCGCGGCAAGAAGTTCGAGGGCGTCTGGAGCACCCGCAAGGGCTGCTACATCGTCAACAGCTTCGCCTTCGGCGCCAACGACCTGCCCGCCGACGCGACCAAGCACGACGGCATGGTCTGGTTCTACGACTACTCCGACCAGACCATCACGCTGGTCTCGTACTTCCCGCACAACGCCGCCGCCGAGGGCGAGGGCCCGGCGCCGAAGTACGCCGACCTGACCTTCGACGGCCCGGACAACGTCACCGTCACCCCGTGGGGCACCCTCGTCCTCGCCGAGGACGGCGTGCGCGCCTCGCACGTGCTCAGCTCGGTGCCGGGCGGCCCGACCTACGCCATCGCCCGCAACATGCTCAGCAACGGCACCTCCAACGGCTCGCCGACCTACTCCGAGTTCACCGGCCCGACGTTCTCCCCGGACGGCAAGGTCCTGTTCGTCAACATCCAGGTCCCCGGCATCACCCTGGCCATCACCGGCCCGTGGGGTCGCTACCTGGGCTGATTCCACCGCCCCCGGCCGCTCTCACGGGGCGGTCGGGGGTGCCCACAGCCGGTCGGCGTCACCGGCGGCGAGCCGCCCCCGGTACACGCCGATCTTGTGGTCGATGAGCTCCAGGTTGTCCCGCAGTTCCTCGATCTTCGCCAGGACCTCGGCCCGGTGGTCCTCCATGACCTCGAGCCGCTCCTCCTCGTTGCCGTGCCCGTCGGCGACCAGCTCGGCATACCGCCGGATCGCCCTGATCGGCATGCCGGTGGCGCGCAGCCTGGTGCAGACCAGGATCCAGTCCAGGTCCAGCTGGCGGTAGCGGCGCCGGCCGCCCTGGGTGCGGTCGACCTCGGTGATCACCAGCCCGGCCCGCTCGTAGTAGCGCAGCGTGTGCACACTCACGCCGGTGCGGCGGGCCGCCTCGGCGATCGTGATGCCCGCCTCGGACCGCTTGACTTCGAGCACGCTCGCAATTTTAGCGTCGCCTGATGACCGAACTCAGCGCTCGCCGGCGGTCGCTCGTCCTGGCCGTCTGCTGCGCCAGCATGATCGTCGTCGTCATGGACATCTCCATCGTCAACAGCGCGCTGCCCCACATCCAGCGCGACCTCGACGCGTCCATGACCGGCCTGCAGTGGACGGTCGACGCCTACACCCTCGTGCTGGCCGCGTTCCTGCTCCTGGCCGGGTCCAGCGCCGACCGGTTCGGGCGCAAACGGGTCTTCCAGCTCGGCCTGGCCGTGTTCGGGGCCGGCTCGCTGCTGTGCGGCCTGGCGGACTCCGTGGGCTGGCTCGTCGCGGCGCGGGTCGTGCAGGCGGCCGGCGGCACCATGCTCAACCCGGTCGCGGTCGCCATCATCGCCAACACCTACCCCGTCCCCGCCGAGCGGTCCAGGGCAATCGGCGTGTTCGGCGCGATGTCAGGCCTGTCACTGGCGCTCGGCCCGGTCCTCGGCGGCGCCCTGGTCGACGGTCCCGGCTGGCGTGCCGTGTTCTTCATCAATGTACCGATCGTCCTCGGCGCCCTGATCCTCACCACGCTGCTCGTGCCGGAGTCCCGCGCGCCCCGCGCCCGCCGCTTCGATCCCGTGGGGCAACTGCTCGTCGTCGTGGTGCTCGGCGGCACCGTCTTCGCCGTCATCGAGGCCAACCGGGCCGGCTGGACGTCGCCGATCGTGCTCCTGCCGCTGGCCGCCGCCGTCCTGGCCGCCGCGGGCATCGCCGCCTACGAACCGCGCCGCGCCGACCCACTGCTCGAACTGCGCCTGTTCCGCAGCGTGCCGTTCACCTCGGCGATCCTCATGGCCGGCTGTGCCCTGTGCGCGTTCGGCGCGTTCCTGTTCGTGACCACGCTCTACCTGCAACACGTCCGCGGCCTGTCCGCCTTCCGAGCGGGGCTGTGCCTGCTGCCGATCGGGGTACTGATCGCGACGCTCTCGCCGTACACCGGCCGCCTGATCGCAACACGCGGACCGCGGCTGCCACTGATGGTCGCCGGGGGTGCCCTGGCGCTCGGCGGGCTGTTGTCGCTGCTGATCGGGCCGGTCACCCCGCTGCCGCTGGTGCTGGCCGTCTATCTCCTCTTCGGTGTCTTCCAGGGCACCGTCAACCCGCCGATCACGAACACCGCCGTCGCCGGCATGCCCCGCTCGATGGCGGGCGTGGCGACGTCCCTGGCCTCCGCCGGGCGGCAGACCGGCACCACCCTTGGCGTCGCGATCGCCGGGACCGTCGTCGGGTCCGTCAGCGGCGGCACGGCCTTCACCGACGCCGAGCACGGCGTGTGGTGGCTGGTGTACGCCCTGGGCCTGGCCATACTCGCCCTCGCCGCCCTCAGCACCGGCGCGTGGGCGCGCCGCACCGCTCAGGTCCTCGTGCGGGAAGAGTGAATTTCCGGCATGCCGCCGCCGGCGCGACCCGGTTCGCGCAGGCTGAGTCGGGCCCGCGCTCCGCGCGAGCACAGGCTTGAGTCAGGCCCGCGCTCCGCGCGAACAGGCGAAAGGGGCTGCGGTGCGGCGGATCGTGGACGGCGTGTGGGAGCTCAGGTCCGGCTACGTGCACGCGCACCTGATCGAGGTCGACAACGGCCTCGTCCTCGTCGACACCGGCCTGCCCCGCCGGGCCGGGAAGCTCGCCCTCGCCGTCCGCCGGACCGGCCGCGACCTCGCCGACCTGCACACGATCCTGCTGACCCACCAGCACCCCGACCACATCGGCTCCCTCGCCGACCTGCGGCAACGCACCGGCGCCCAGGTCGTCGCGCACCGCCAGGACGTCGCGGTCATCACCGGCGAACGCCCGCAGCCGATCCACCACTGGGTGATGCGGCTGTCGGCGCCGTTCCTGAAGGCCGACCCGGCGCCGGTCGACCGGATCCTCGACGGCGACGGCCCGACCGGCGTCCCCGGCATCACCGCCGTGCACACGCCCGGCCACACCCCCGGGCACGTGTCGTTCCTGCTCGACCGGGCCGGTGGGGTGCTCTTCGCCGGGGACGCGGCCAGCGCGATGTTCGGCCGGGTGCGCCCGACGCCCCGGGTGGTGAGCGCCGACCCCGCCCTGGCCCTGCGCAGCGCGGCCCGGCTCGCCGAGCTCGACTTCCGGGTCGCCGTGTTCGGCCACGGCTCCGCCGTCACCGGCGACGCGGTGGCCCGCTTCCGCGACTTCACCGCCCGTCACCGCTCTTAGGTCATCAGCTCCAGCGCCCGTTGGCGGACGTCGGCGTAGCGTTCGTGCACCTGCGGGGTGCTTGCGGTGGTGACCTCCTCGGCCGCGACCGGCCACTGCGGCGGCTCGGCACCACCGGACAGCGCCCAGGCCGCCTGCCGCGCCGCGCCGAGGGCGACGTACTCGACCGGGCTCGGCACGCTCACCGGCGCGCCGAACAGCGCCGGCGCGATCGCCTGCACCGCACGGGACCTGGCCGCGCCGCCGATCAGCAGCACCCGCTCGACCGGCACGCCCTGGGCGCGCAGCGCGTCGAGGGCGTCGGCGAGGCCGCCGAGCATGCCCTCCACCGCGGCCCGTGCCAGGTTCGCCGCCGACGCGTTCGCCCGGGACAGCCCGGCGAGCAGACCACGGGCGCCGGGCAGGTTCGGGGTGCGTTCCCCGTCCAGATACGGCAGCAACGTCAGCCCGCCCGCACCCGGCGGCGCCGAGAGCGCCAGCTCGTCGAACCCGGCCGGTGACCGGCCCAGCAGGTCGGCGACCGTGCCCAGCACCCGGGCCGCGTTGAGCGTGCACACCAGCGGCAGGAACCGGCCGGTCGCATCGGCGTAGCCGGCCACCAGGCCGCTCGCGTCCGCGGTCGGCACGTCACTCAGCCCGAACGCACACCCCGACGTGCCCAGCGACACCGCCACGTCACCGGGGCGCAGCCCGACGCCGAGCGCCGCGCCCATGGTGTCCCCGGTCCCGGCCGACAGCAGCGCGCCAGATGCGGTCTCGCCGACCACCTCGGCGGGCCCGGCCACCCGGGGCAACGCCAGATCCCGGCCGAAGGCGAGCCGCACCAGATCCCGGCGGTACTCCCCGGCCGCCGGCGACCAGTACCCGGTGCCGGACGCCTCGCCACGGTCGGTCGTCGGCGCTCCCCCGCCCGCGCGCAGCCGGTGCGTGAGCCAGTCGTGCGGCAGCAGCACCGCGGCGGTCCGGGCCGCCAGCTCCGGCTCGGCGCGGGCGAACCAGCGCAGCTTGGTGACCGTGAAGCTGGCCACCGGCACCAGCCCGACCGCGTCGGCCCACGCCCGCGGCCCGCCGAACTCGCCGGTGAGGTCGGCGGCGGCGCGCGCCGAGCGGGTGTCGTTCCACAGCAGGGCGGGGCGCACCACCTCGCCGGCCTCGTCGAGGCAGATCATGCCCTGCTGCTGGCCGCCGACGCCGATCGCCGCGACCCCGTCCAGCAGCCCCTCGCCGGCCCGCTCGAACGCGGCCCACCACAGCTCGGGGTCGACCTCGGTGCCGTCGGGGTGCGGGGCGCGGCCCTCGCGGAGCACCTCTCCGCTGTCCGCGTCGCACACCACGACCTTGGTGGACTGGGTCGACGAGTCAACTCCGGCAACCAGCGTCATGACAATGCCTCCCATCCGGTTAGTTCATAACTCTGCCAAACCTCTCCGGGACACGGCAACAATTTTCTGCTCGACCGTGTAGACATCGGTGGGGGCGCTCCGACGTACCAGGCGAGCGACGGAAGCGCCGTCACGCAAGCAAGGAGAAACCGATGAAGTACGTGATCCTGATCCACTCCAACCCGCAGCCCTGGGGCCACCCGACGAGCGACTACCTCGCCGCCCACCAGGCCCTGCCCGACGACGTCCGCAAGCGGCTGAACGCGGAGTTCGAGCAGGTCATGACCGAGCTGCAGGCCAACGGCGAGCTGCTCGGCGGCGAGGCACTCGGCGACCCCGCCGGCGCCCGCCTGTACCGGTGGCGCGACGGCGAACCCCTCGCCAGCGACGGGCCGTACTCGGAGGCGAAGGAACACCTGGCCGGCTTCTTCCTCATCGACGTCGACAGCAAGGCCCGCGCCGAAGAGGTCGCCGCCCGGTTCTCCGGCCCGGACGAGACGGTGGAGCTGCGGCCGATGATGTGGCCCGGAGGCGACGACCAGTGAAAGCCCTCGACGACGTGTGGCGCCGCGAGGCGCCGCACGTCCTCGGCGCGCTGCTGCGCAGGTACTCCGACCTCGGAGACTGCGAGGAGGCGCTGCAGGAGGCGGCTGAGGCGGCCGCCGCCCAGTGGCCGGTCGACGGCGTGCCCGACTCGCCAAGAGGCTGGCTGATCACGGTCGCGTCCCGGCGGCTGATCGACCGCGCCCGCGCGGACTCGGCCCGGATCCGCCGCGAGACCCTCGACGCCGCGCAACGCCCCGAGGACCTCGACATCCCCGACCGTGACGACACGCTGCGACTGTTCTTCCTGTGCTGCCACCCCGCGCTGACCCGCCCGTCGCAGGTCGCGCTCTGCCTGCGGTCGGTGGCCGGCCTCGGGGTGGAGCAGATCGCGGCCGCGTACCTCGTCCCGGCCCGCACGATGACGCAACGCCTCACCCGGGCCCGCACCGCGCTGCGCCAGGCCGGCGCCCAGTTCGTCATGCCGTCCGAGCCGGAGCTGCCCGACCGGGTCGCGGCCGTCATCGACGTGTGCCACCTGGTGTTCACCGAGGGGTACGCGCGGACGTCCGGTGAGGCCCTGCTCGACGTCCAGCTCGCCGAGGAGGCGATCCGGCTCATCCGGCAGCTGCACGCCGCGCTGCCCGACCACGCCGAGGTCGCCGGCGCCCTCGCCCTCATGCTGCTCACCCACGCCCGCTCCCCCGCCCGGGTCGACCCCACCGGCGACCTCGTGCCGCTCGCCGAGCAGGACCGCTCGCTGTGGCGCCGCGACCTGATCACCGAGGGTGTCGAACTGCTGGAACGGACCCTCCCCCGCGGCCACGTCGGCAGGTTCCAGTTGCAGGCCGCCATCGCCGCGGTGCACGCCGAGGCCGCAACGTATGAGGAAACCGACTGGCTGCAGATCAGCGTGGTGTACGACATGCTGAGCCGGGTCGCGCCGGGCCCCGCCGTCACGCTGAACCACGCGGTCGCCGTCGCCATGGCGCACGACCCTGCGGCCGGCCTCGCCATGCTGGAACCGCTGCTGGACGACCCGGCCATGCAACGGCACCACCGGCTGTACGCCGTGCGCGCCCACCTGCTCGACCTCAACGGCGAGCCGGACGCCGCCGACGAGCAGTACCGGATCGCCGCCCGGCTCACGACGAGCCTGCCCGAGCAGCGGTACCTCAACCGGAAGCTGACCCGGTAGATCTTGGCTGTTCAGCAGTGCGAACTCTGACCTTCCGGGTGAACCGGACCGGTCCGCCGACGTGCGAATCTACGCGGCCGGTATCGATCCTCCACGGGGAGCCCGCAATGATTCGAATTCCAGCCTCACGGGTCGCCGCCGGCGCCCTGCCGCAGGTCTGCGCCAAGCACGGCCACGCCGCCATCGAGACCAAGGCCGTAAAAATCATCTCGAAGCCGCCGGTCTGGGCCGCCCCGCTCATCATCGTCGGCGCGCTGCCGTACCTGATCGTGGTCATGGCCCTGCGCAAGACGGTCAAGGCCCCGGCCTGGCCGTGGTGCGAGGAGTGCGCCTCCGAGCGCAAGACCCGCTTCAGCGTCGGCTTCGGCCTCCTCGCGCTCGGGCTGCTGCTGTTCGTGGGCGCGTTCGCCCTCAACAACGACACCTCCGGGCTGCTCTTCGCCGTCGGCCTGCTCGCCCTGCTGATCGGGCTCATCTTCGCCCTCCGCGGCGGCGTCCTGCCGATCACCGGCGCCTTCACCTCGAAGGACGGCCAGTTCGTCGAGGTCCCCAAGGGCAGCGAGCACTTCGCGATGGTGCTGTCCCGCATGGCCGCCCGCGTCTGACCGCCGAACGCCCCCTGCTCCAGCAGGGGGCGTTCGCCGTTCCTACAAAGAGTGCCGGGACTCGAACCCGCGACGCCCGAGCGTGCGCCACCGCGTCCAGCGCCGCGACGGAGCAGGCGTCGTTACCGATGCGTTGATGCTCGGCAACGACGGATGGACATCCGCTCATGCTTGATATGCAGGTAATCCTCCTTCACCTTCAGCATGTTGATGCTGGTAGGTCGGGCA
>NZ_JBHSIU010000096.1:0-26399 GCF_042653625.1 Dactylosporangium cerinum
CTGCAGATCAGCAGCATCCATGACAAGGGCGTCGGCTACATCAAGGCTCTCGCGGCCCCGCACCAGGCGCGGGTCAACCAGGAGGCGAACGTCGCGCAGGCGATCGCCGACCAGGCCAGTGCGATGGCGCAGCAGGAGAGCCGCCGTAACCAGGCCGAGTACGCGCGTCAGACCGCCATCGCCCAGGCGCGCTACCAGGCGGAGATCGACCAGGCGCAGCAGACCGCCGCGCAGGCCGGGCCGCTCGCCGCCGCCCAGGCGCAGCAGCACGTGCTGGTCGAGCAGGCCCTGGTGGCGCAGAAGCACGCCGAACTGCGCCAGGTGCAGCTCATCGCCGAGGTCATCCGGCCCGCGCAGGCCGAGGCGGAGCGGATCGTCACCCTCGCCCGCGCGGATGCCGACGCCACGAAGTTGTCCGCGGAGGCGGCCGCCGCGCAGGGCCGTATCGCGCTGGACCAGATGATGATCGAGCAGCTGCCCGATCTGCTCCGCGCCGCGGCGGAGGGCCTGCAGGGCGCCAACCTGACCGTGCTGGACGGCGCGGAAGGGTTGAACAGCGTCGTGGCGTCCCTCGCCGCGCAGGGCACCGCGCTGCTGGAGGCCGTCCGCAAGGGCATGACCCCCGCACCCGCCGGCGAATCCGCGACGAGCACCGCGATCGTCCGGCGCGACGCGGCCTGAAACCGGCCTTTACCGGACCGCGATGCATCGGCATGCTTGATTGGTGGATACCGTCAACACATTGTCGTGTGTCGTGATCGATGAACCTTCAGGGGACTGACGCCGAGCGGCTGCGCGCCCTGCGGCAGCGACTGACCGAGCAGCTCGTGGCGGCACACCGGGCGGCCGGCGAGCCGTCGTACAGCGCGATCGCCGGCCAGCTCGGCGTCTCCAAGTCCACGGTGTTCCGGATGCTCAACGGTGTCGGGGAGCGGTCGCCGAAATGGCACCACGTCGACGACATGCTCGAGGTGTTCGGCCGCAGCGACCGCGACGTGGAGCGGTTCCGGGCGCTGTGGGTCGAGATCCGCGGGCTGGAGAAGCCGGCGCCGTGAAATGCCGCACCGCCGCAGCCCGGGACCTGGGCTGCGGCGGCGCGACGTGCTCACTCAGATGGTGATGATCAGGCGAGACCGTTCTTGATCGCGGTGATGAGCTCGCCGTTGCTGGTGTCGCCGGAGAACTCCCAGAAGAACGCTCCGCCGAGACCCTGGTTCTTGGCGTAGGTCATCTTGCCCGCGATGGTCGAGGGCGTGTCGTAGCTCCACCAGTTGCTGCCGCACTTCGAGTACGACGTGCCGCCGACGGTGCCGGTGGGCGGGCAGCTGTTCTTGAGGACCTTGTAGTCCTCGATGCCCGCCTCGTAGGTGCCGGGGGCCGCACCGGTGGCGCTGCCGCCGGGCGCGGTCTGGGTGACGCCGGTCCAGCCGCGGCCGTAGAAGCCGATGCCGAGCAGCATCTTGTTGGCCGGCACGCCCTTGCTCTTGAGTTTCTGGATCGCCGCGTCGGACCAGAAGCCCTGGGTCGGGATGCCGGTGTAGGAGTTCAGCGGCGAGTGCGGTGCCGTCGGTCCCTGCGGGGCGAAGGCGCCGAAGTAGTCGTAGGTCATCGGGAAGACCAGGTTGAGCTTGGAGATGCCAGAGGCGTAGTCGGCCGCGTCGAGCTTGCCGCCGTTGGAGCCGTCCGCCGAGATCGCCGAGGTGATCAGGAAGCTCGAGCCGAACTTGTTCCGCAGCGCGGTGATGACGTTGTTGTAGCTGGCCGGGCCGCTGGCGTCGCAGCTGAGGCCACAGGCGTTCGGGTACTCCCAGTCGATGTCGATGCCGTCGAAGACGTCGGCCCACCGGGAGTCCTTGACCAGGTTGTAGCAGGAGTTCGCGAAGCCGGTCGGGTTCGCCGCGGCCTGGGTGAAGCCGCTGGACCAGGTCCAGCCGCCGAACGACCAGATCACCTTGATGTTCGGGTACAGCCGCTTGAGCTTGCGCAGCTGGTTGAAGTTGCCGCGCAGCGCGCCGGCGTCCCAGGTGTCCGCGACGCCGTCGACCGAGTCGGCAGCGGTGTACGCCTTGTCGTAGTCCGCGTAGGAGTCACCGATGGAGCAGTTGCCGCCGCTGGTGTTGCCGAACGCGTACAGGATGTGGGTCAGCTTGGCCGCCGAGCCGCTGGTGACGATGTTCTTCACGTGGTAGTTGCGGGCGTAGACGCCCCACTCGGCGAAGTAGCCGACGACCGCCTTGCCACCCGGCTGGGTCGGCGGGTTCGAGGTCGGCGGGTTGGAGGTGGGCGGGTTGGAGGTCACCGGCGGGGTGGTGGGGGTGGTGCCGCCACCGCACGCGCCGTTGTCGGCCCAGACGCCCCACTGGCCGCTGGCGGTCGGCACCTCGTTGGTCGTCCACCACTTCGCCGTGTAGTTGTGGGCCTGGTATGAGACGACGTTGTCTTTGACGTAGATGGCCGAGGCGCTCCACGCCGGGGCACACGCGGCCGCGGCGTTCGCCTGAACCAGGGGCACGACCGCGACCGATGCGGCCACGACCGTTGCGACGGCCCCGACCAGGAGGACCTGGCGAAGGGATCGTTTCACGTTCACCTCACCAACAGTTAGGAAACTTTGTTAATAGCGGTGGAGTGACGGTAGACACATCTACGACCTTCAGTCAAGGTGGCGGTCGATATTGAGGCCCGGCGATGTGGTCAATCCGGTTGCGGGCGTGACAATCCTCTGTTTCGCTGTGTGGGTCTTGTCCGCGAGCTGAGGAGTCAGGGATGCGAGCTGCGTCTGTGTTCACCCAGATGGCCATCACCGCCTATCTCGAGGACCTGACGCCACTTGCGTACTCTCAATCTCGGCATCCTGGCGCACGTCGACGCCGGTAAGACCAGCCTCACCGAGCGGCTGCTGCACGCCGCCGGCGTCATCGACGAGCCCGGCTCCGTCGACGACGGCAACACCCAGACCGACACCCTCGCGCTGGAGCGACGGCGCGGCATCACCATCAAGTCCGCCGTGGTGTCGTTCCACGTCGGTGATGTCACCGTCAATCTCATCGACACCCCCGGCCACCCGGACTTCATCGCCGAGGTGGAGCGCGTCCTCAGCGTGCTCGACGGCGCCGTGCTCGTCGTGTCCGCGGTCGAGGGCGTCCAGGCGCAGACCCGGATCCTGATGCGGGCCCTGCGCCGCCTGCGGATCCCGACGATCGTGTTCGTCAACAAGATCGACCGGTCCGGCGCGCGCGGCGACGGGATCCTGCGGGAGCTCGCCGAGCGGCTCACGCCCGCGCTCGTGCCCATGGGCGCCCCGACGGGCCTGGGAACCCGCGCGGCCGGCTTCGTGCCCGCGCCGCCGCCGCTTGATGTCCTTGCCGAGCACGACGACGCGTTGCTCGCCGCGTTCGTGGAGGGCGCGACCGTGCCCGCCGGCCGCGTGCGCCGGGTGCTGGCCGAGCAGACCGCACGCAGCCAGGTGCACCCGGTCTACTTCGGCTCGGCGATCACCGGCGCCGGTCTCGACGCGCTCACCGACGGCATCGCGGCCTTCCTGCCGGCGGCCACCGGCGACGCCGCCGACCCGGTGTCCGGCAGCGTCTTCAAGGTGGAGCGCGGCCCGGCCGGGGACCGGATCGCCTACGTGCGCATGTTCGCCGGCACGATGAAGACCCGCGAGCGGGTGCGGCTGTCCGGCGGCGCCGAGGCGAAGGTGACCGGCATCGCGGTCTTCGACGACGGCGGCGCGACCGGATCCGAGGCCCTGCCGGCGGGCCGGATCGGCAAGGTCTGGGGCCTCGGCGGCGTCCGGATCGGCGACGCGGTCGGCACCGCCCGGCACGGGATCCGGGACCACCACTTCGCGCCGCCGAGCCTGGAAGCGGTCGTCGAGGCGCTGCACCCGCAGCAGCGCGGTCCGCTGTTCGCGGCGCTGACCGAGCTCGCCGAGCAGGACCCGCTCATCGACGTCCGGCACGACGACGTGCGCCGGGAGACGTCGGTGTCGCTGTACGGCGAGGTGCAGAAGGAGGTCATCCAGGCGACGCTCGCCGAGGAGTACGGCATCGAGGTCACCTTCCGGGACACCACGACGATCTGCATCGAACGGCCGGCCGGGACCGGCGACGCGTTCGAGATCGGCGAGAAGAACGGCAACCCGTTCCTCGCCACGATCGGGCTGCGGGTCGAGCCGGCGCCGGCCGGGGCGGGCAACACGTTCCGGCTCGGGGTCGAGGCCGGTGCGATGCCGGCGGCGTTCTTCACCGCGGTGCAGGACACCGTCGGCGCCGCCCTGACCCAGGGCCTGCACGGCTGGCAGGTCGAGGACTGCACGGTGACGATGACCCGATCCGGCTACTGGCCCCGGCAGAGCCACGCCCACCAGCAGTTCGACAAGAGCATGTCCAGCACCGGCTTCGACTTCCGGAGCCTGACCCCGCTGGTGCTCATGACCGCGCTGCGGCGGGCCGGCACCGTGGTGCACGAGCCGGTGCACCGGTTCCGGCTCGAGGCACCCGCCGACCAGCTCGGCGCGCTGCTGCCCCTCCTGTCGCGCCTGCAGGCGGTGCCGCGCACCACCGTCACCCGGGGCACCGTCTGCGTCCTGGACGGCGACATCCCGGCGGCCCGGGTGCACGAGTTGCAGGTGCGGCTGCCCGGGCTGACAAGGGGCGAGGGCGTGCTCGAGTCGGCGTTCGACCGGTACGAACCGGTGGCGGGCGTGGCACCGAGCCGCTCCCGGACCGACCACAACCCCCTGGACCGGGAGGAGTACCTGCTGCGGGTGGTCCGCAGGGTCACCGCATGAGCGGCCCGCAGCGGAGCGAGGAGCCGTGATTCAGGGTTGCAGGGTGTGGCTCAGGCCGGCGCCGGAGCGAAGCGGAGGTGACGGCGTGAGCGGGCCGCAGCGGAGCGAGGAGCCGTGAATCAGGGTTGCAGGGTGTGGCTCAGGCCGGCGCCGGAGCGAAGCGGAGGTGACGGCATGAGCGGGAACGCGACCTCGATCTCCAGGCCGCCGCCGGGGCGGGCCCGCGCGGTGAGCGTGGCGTCGTGGGCGGCCGCGATCGCCCGGACGATCGACAGGCCGAGGCCGTGGTGCGCGGAGTCGGCGGTGCGGTGCAGCCGCTGGAACGGCTCGAACAGCCGGTCGACCTGGTCGGGTGGGATGACCTCGCCGGTGTTGGCCATGCTCAGCACGACCCGGCCGAGGCGGCGGTGGACCCCGACCTCCACGGTGCCACCGGGCACGTTGTAGTGGATCGCGTTGTCGCAGAGGTTGACCAGCAGCCGCCCGAGCAGCACCGGGTCGCCCGGCACCCGCACCGGCTCCAGGTCGGTCCGGACCCGGAGCCCCCGCTGGTCGGCGTCGGGCGCCCGCTCGCGCAGCGTCGACGCGGCCAGGTCGGCGAGGTCGACGGGGTCGTCCGCGCCCCGGCCGTGCTCGCTGCCGGCCAGGGTGAGCAGCGACTCCAGGAGCTGCCCCCGCTGCTCGCTGATCACCAGGAGCCGGGCGAAGTTCGACCGGAACGTCTCGAGGCTTGCCGAGGGGTCGATCAGCGGCTCCTCCAGCAGCGCCCGCTCGACCGTCAGCGGCGTCCGCAGCTCGTGGGCGGCGTTGGCGACGAACCGTTTGTGCGCGTCGAGCGCCGCCTCGAGCCGGCCGAGCAACCCGTCGACGGTGTCGGCCAGATCCTTGAGCTCGGTGCGGCGGCCGGGCAGCGCGAGGCGCTCGTGCACGTTGCGGTCGGAGATCTGGTGCAGGCGCCCGGTCATGGTCAGCACCGGGCGCAGCACGCGGCCGGCGATGAGCCAGCCGAGGAACAGCGAGAGCACCGCCAGGATGGCCAGCGCGACCAGCGGCTGGACCAGGTCGGCGCCGATGTCGACCTGCGGCACCGCCACCCTCGGCGTCGGCAGCGGCCTGGGCAGGCCCGGGTCGGGCGGTCCCGCCGGCATCGGTGACGGCGGGACCACCAGGTCGGCGAAATCCGGCGGGGCCCCCAGGTCGAGGCTCTTGGCCAGGGCCCACATGATGACCAGCAGGACCGTGCTCGACATGACGGAGACGAGGCAGTACAGCAGCGTCAGCCGGAGCCGCAGCGGGTGTTTGCCGAGGCGCATGGTCAGATCCGGTATCCGGCGCGGGCGATCGTCTCGATGATCGGCGGGTCGCCGAGCTTGGCCCGCAACCGGTTCATCGTGGCCTTGACCGTGGTGGTGAACGGGTCGGCCGCCTCGTCCCAGACCTTGTCCAGCAGCTCCTCGGCCGGCACCACCCGGCTGCCGCAGCTCATCAGGTATTCGAGGACCGCGAACTCCTTGGGGCTCAGCGGCAGGCGCGCCCCGGCCCGGGTCGCGGTCCGCTGCGCCGGGTCGAGCCGCAGGTCGCCGTGCACCAGCAGCGGCGGCACCGCCGGCTGCGAACGCCGGGCCACCGCGCGGATCCGCGCCACCAGCTCGGCGTAGGCGAACGGCTTGGGCAGGTAGTCGTCGGCGCCCAGGCCCAGCCCCTCGACCCGGTTCGCGACGGTGCCGGAGGCGGTCAGCATGAGCACCCGGCTCGTCGAGGGCCCGTTGACGAGGGTGCGGCACACGTCGTCGCCGTGGACGACCGGCAGGTCGCGGTCGAGCACGATGACGTCGTACTCGACGACCGCGGCCCGTTCCAGCGCCGCGCCGCCGTCGTAGGCGACGTCGACGGCCATGCCCTCCCGCCGCAGCACCCGCGCCACGGAGTCGGCCAGGTCAGGTTGGTCTTCGACCACGAGTACCCGCATCACACACCTTCCGGTCCGAGATCACCGTAGCGGCCGGCCCGTCACGGCCCGGTCACAGCCGCGCGGACCGTGCCGTGACCGTCGGCTGGCTAGAAAGGGCGGCAACCAACCACCAGGAGGGACGCGATGACACCGGTCATCCGGACAACGGCGCTCAGCAAGCGCTACCGCCAGCGGCTCGCGCTGGACGACTGCACCGTGACGGTGCCCGCCGGGCGCATCGCCGGGCTGGTCGGACCCAACGGCGCCGGCAAGTCGACGCTGCTCGGGCTCGTCTGCGGCATGATCGCGCCGACGGGCGGCAGCATCGAGGTGCTCGGGCACCGGCCGGCGGACAGCGCCGAGCAGCTGGCGAGGGTCGGCTTCGTCGCCCAGGACGCGCCCGTGTACACCAGGCTGACCGTCGGCGACCACCTGCGGCTCGGCGCCCGGCTGAACCAGAGGTGGAACGCCGAGCTCGCGGAACGACGGATCCGGCAACGCGGGCTGGACCCCGCCCAGAAGGCCGGGTCGCTGTCCGGCGGCCAGCGGGCCCAGCTCGCCCTGACCGTCGCCGCGGCCAAGCGGGGCGACCTGCTCGTCCTCGACGAACCGGTGGCGGCCCTGGACCCCCTCGCGCGGCGCGGGTTCATGCGGGACCTCCTGGAGTTCGTCGACGAACTCAACGTCAGCGTGGTGCTCTCCTCCCACCTGCTCGGCGACCTCGAACAGGTCTGTGACCACCTGATCGTGCTCGCGGACGGCCGGGTGCAGCTCGCCGGTGACGTCGCCGACCTGCTCGCCGTGCACCACCGCGTCACCGGCCCGGCGGCGCAGCAGCCGCTGCCGCCCGGGGCCGAGCTCATCCACGCCGAGCAGGCCCGCGGCGAGACCACGATGGTCGTCCGCGGGTCCGGACCGGTCCCCGGCGGCGCGCCCGTCGACCTGGAGGAGCTGACCCTTGCTTACCTGACCCGGGCCACGGACGTGGGCCCGGCCGCCATGACGGGAGCGCACCGATGACCTGGCTGACCTGGCGGCAGTTCCGCGTCCAGGCCCTGGCGGCCGTAGGCGCCGTGGCCGTGCTCACGCTGTACCTCATCCACCTGCGCGACAGCATCGGCACCTTCATCGACACGAGGATCGTCGGCTGCGCCGGGGAGGCGTGCAGCATCGCGCGGATGGACCTGCGCGGCGACTACGAGGGCCCGCTCGCCGTGGTCCTCGGGACCCTGCTCGTCGCGCCCGCCCTGATCGGCATCTTCTGGGGCGCCCCGCTGGTGGCCCGCGAGCTGGAGGAGCGCACCGACCGGCTGGTGTGGAACCAGAGCGTCACCCGCACCCGCTGGCTGGCGGTCAAGCTCGCCGTCGTCGGCCTGGTCGCCGCCCTGGTGACCGGCCTGCTCAGCCTGGCGCTGACCTGGAGCCTGAGCCGGTACGACGCGCTGATGGGGGGACGGTTCGCGGCCTTCAACTTCGACACCCGCAACATCGTGCCGATCGGCTACGCGCTGTTCGCGTTCGTCCTCGGCACCGTCGTGGGCATGCTCGCGCGGCGCACCCTGACGGCCATGGCGATCACGCTCGTCGCCTTCGTCGCGCTGCAGGTGCTGGTCCCGGCGGTCGTCCGGCAGCACCTGCTGCCCCCGGTCACCGAAACCGTCACTGTCGACGCCGAGGTCATGAGCCGCGATTTCGGCCTCAGCCTGGGCAACGACAACCTGTTCACCGTCCACGGTTACACCGTTCCCGGCGGCTGGTCGCTGAGCGACGGCGCCCCGCTGTTCAAGGCGGACGGCGCGCGGTACACCGGCGAGGACGACCGGCCCTGCATCGCCAACATCAGTGACCGGGCCGCCGTCAAGGCCTGCATGGTCGCGCAGCACCTGCACTTCGAGCACACCTACCAGCCGGGCAACCGGTACTGGACGTTCCAGTGGATCGAGCTGGCGCTGTACACGGCCCTCGCGGCGCTGCTGGCCGGCTTCGGCTTCTTCTGGCTCCGCCGCTCTCACTGATCCGGCGGTGCGGGCGGCAGCGGCAGCGGTCGGGGCGGCACCGGGGTGGAGACGACGATCGAGGTGGTCGTCTGCCCGTACAGCAGGAACCGGTCGAGCAGCTCCTCGAGCTCACCGATCGACGGCGCGTGGACCTTGAGCAGGAAGCAGTCCTCGCCGGTGATGCGGTGACACTCGACCACCTGCGGGGTCTCCTGCGCGAGCTGAGTGATCTTCGGCAGCTGGCCCGGCCCCGGCCTGATCCGGACGAGGGCCGTGGCCGGCATGCCGAGCGCGGCCGGGTCGATGTCCATCCGGTACCCGAGGATCACGCCCGCCGCCTCGAGGCGCTGCACCCGCTCGGTGACCGCCGGGGCGGACATACCGACCCGACGGCCCAGCTCCGACATGGACAGCCGCGGGTTCGCCTGCAATTCGGCCAGCACCCGCAGGTTGACGGCATCCAAGGCATTCTGACTTGAATTCTTAGGCAAGTCGCGTCACCCACCTTCAACTTGGCCTTCACTACCGGCCCCGTGCTTTGGAAGATACTCCCGTGCAGGAACAGACACGGGACCGGCTGACCGCGACCGGCTCCATCGCGGTCAGCTCCGTCTTCCACTACCTCGGCCCGGCGTTCGCCGTGCTGCTGTTCGCCCACGTGGACGTCTTCGGGGTCGCGTGGCTGAGGATCGCCAGCGCGGCGGTCGTGTTCGCGGTGTGGCGGCGCCCGTGGCGGCTGCTGCTGCATTCGGACCGGCGCCGGACGCTGCTGGCGCTGGGCGTCGTCCTCGCCGCGATGAACACGATGTTCTACCTGGCGATCGCGCGGCTGCCCCTCGCGACCGTCGGCTCGGTCGAGTTCCTCGGCGTCATCGTCCTGGCCGCGGCCGGGGTCCGCGGCCCGCGCAACGCGTTCGCGCTCGGGCTGGCCGTGGCCGGCGTGTTCACCCTCACCGGCGTCCGGTTCGCCGGCGAGCCGCTCGGGTTCGCGTTCGCCTTCGCGAACTGCGCGCTGTTCATGCTGTACGTCACCCTCGGCCACCGCATCGCCGGCACCGCTGGTGGCGTGGATCAGCTCGGCGCCGCCATGCTCGTCGCCGCGGTCGTCGCCGCACCGCTGGGCCTGGCCGGGGCCGCGCCCGCGTTCGGGCACCCCGGCCTGCTGCTGGCCGGCGTCGGGGTCGGCGTCTGCTCGTCCGTGATCCCCTACGTGGCCGACCAGCTCGCCATGGCCCGGCTGCGCCGGGCGACGTTCGCGCTGACGCTGAGCCTCCTGCCGGCCTGCGCCACGGTCATCGGACTGCTCGTCCTCGCCCAGCGGCCGACGGTCCGGGACCTGCTCGGCGTGGCGCTGGTGGTCGCCGCCGTCGCCACCCACACCCCGTCCCCGCAACGAAAGGAACCAGCATGCAGTACACCCGTCTAGGCTCGTCAGGGCTGCAGGTGTCGCGGATCGGCCTGGGGATGATGAGCTACGGCGACCCCGCCGACGAGCCGTGGTTCCTGCCCGAGGACGCGGCCGCGGTGCTGGTGCGGCAGGCCGTCGAGGCCGGCGTGACGTTCTTCGACACCGCCGACATGTACTCCGGCGGCGTCAGCGAGGAGATCACCGGGCGGCTGCTCGGCAGGTTCTTCGCCCGCCGCGACGACTACGTCCTCGCGACGAAGGTCTTCTTCCCGATGGGTTCGGGCCCGAACGACCGCGGCCTGTCCCGCAAGCACGTCATGTCCGCCGTCGACGCATCACTGCGCCGCCTCGGCACCGATCACATCGACCTGTACCAGATCCACCGCTGGGACGACGAGACCCCCGTCGAGGAAACCATGGCGGCGCTGCACGACCTGGTGCGGGCCGGCAAGGTGCGCTATCTCGGCGCGTCGCTGATGTACGCGTGGCAGTTCGCGAAGGCCCAGCACACCGCGCAGGCGGGCGGCTGGACCAGGTTCGTGTCCATGCAGACCCGCTACAACCTGGTGTACCGCGAGGAGGAGCGGGAGATGCTGCCGCTCTGCGCCGACCAGGGCGTGGGCGTCCTGCCCTACAGCCCGCTGGCCCGGGGGCTCCTCGCCGGGGCCCGGGACACTGCGCGGGCGGCTGCCGAGCGGTCGGAGAACTGGGGCCGCGACGACAACGACGCCGAGGTGGTGGCGGCGGTGCGGGCGGTGGCCGCCGCGCACGGGGTGCCGCCGGCGCGGGTGGCCCTGGCGTGGCTGCTGGGCCGGCCCCGGGTCAGCGCGCCGATCGTCGGGGTGACGAAGCCCCACCACCTGGACGACGCGCTCGCGGCCACGGAACTGGCGCTCAGCGACGAGGACGTGGCCACGCTGGAGGCCCCGTACCGCCCGCACGCGCCGTACGGCTACTCGTACCGCCCGCGCCGGTGAGCGGTGTCCGCGGGGGACGTTTGGTGGTGTGTCGTCGGGTACGTGCCGCACTGGATTGCAGGATTGCCGTCCGTTGCCGGGCGGCAACGTCGTGGAGGGCGGGACGGCTGTGACGATGCTCGGGACGCGCAAGGTGGTGCCAGGTGAGGACCGCCGGCACGGGGTGACCGTGGCGGCGCAGGCGCAGCCGGACCGGTGGTGGTTCGGTCTCGGCCGGCCGACCCGCCCGATCGAGGCCGGCGAAGGCCGTCCCGACGGGGCCCGGGCGCAGACGACGCAGGGCTACCTGTGGGCGTTCACCGCCGACGAGGCGCAGCGCAGCGTGTGGTGGGGCACCGTGTCCAACGCCGTCGGCGGCGGGATCGCCACCCTGGCCGGGGACTTCGCCGGTTCCGGGTTGGGCGTGCCGGTGCAGCCGTGGGACGACCCGGACAACGTCACGTGCGAGTTCGCCTCGTCCTACAACGCGGTCCACGACGTGCCGCCGACGCAGGACATCGTCGGTGATGTGGTGCCGGTGCAGGTGTGGCAGCACGACATCGCCTCCGGCACGTCGGTCGAGCGGACCCCGGACGCGCAGCAGTGCCCGGACTTCGACCGCCTCGCGGGGCTGCGTGCCGCCGGGTCGATCGGCGTGAACGAGGTCCAGGTTCGGCCGGCGCACCGGTGCAGTTGTGCGCTGGGAGGGTCACGAGGTCCTGGTCTGGTTCTGTCGTGTTGACTCGTTCGAGCCAGCTGAGCAACTTCTGAGCGATGAGCGCCGGCGGCGACATCCGCATCCGCCTCATCGCCCCGTCCGAGTACGACGCGGTCGGGGCACTGGGCGAGGCGGCGTACACCCACGACTTTAGGTGTACACCGGAAGCGTGGGAACCGCGGCGAGCAGTTCGCGGGTGTAGCGGTGGGTGGGGCGGTCGAAGACGTCGTCGGCTGGGCCGCGTTCCACCACGGCGCCGTCCTTCATGACCAGGACCTCGTCGCTGAGCTGCCGGATGACGGTCAGGTCGTGCGAGATGAACAGCATCGCCAGGCCGCGCTGTGCCTGCAGGTCCGCCAGCAGCTCGAGGATCTGGGCCTGGATGGAGACGTCCAGGGCCGACACCGGCTCGTCGCACACCAGCAGCTCGGGGCCGGTGGCCAGGGCCCGGGCGATCGCGACGCGCTGGCGCTGGCCACCGGACATCTCGGCCGGACGGCGCTCGGCCAGCGACGCGGCCAGGCCGACAGTCTCCAGGAGCTCGGCAACGCGCCGGCGCCGGGCTCCCCGGTCGCGTTCCGCCCGCAGCGCCTCGGCGATGACCTGGCCGGCGGTGAAGCGGGGGTCGAACGCGCCGAGCGGGTCCTGCTGGATGAGCTGGATGCGGCCGCGCTGCGGGCGGCGGCGCCGCTCCGGCACCGAGCTCCAGGGTGCGTCGGCGAAGCGGACGTCGCCTTCGTCGGGGCGCAGCAGGCCGAGAGCGATGCGGGCCACGGTGCTTTTGCCGGAGCCGGACTCGCCGACGACGCCGAGGGTGCGGCCGGCGGCGACGGTGAACGAGACGTCGCGCACGGCAGCGTGGTCGGTGCCGTCGGGGCGGCGGTACTGCTTGCCGACCCCCCGCACCTCGAGCAGTGCCGGGCCGGCGGACCCCTCCGGGTCGCGGCGGGGCCGGCCGGTGGGAACAGCGGCGAGGAGCCGGCGCGTGTAGGGGTGGCGAGCTGCTCCCAGCACCGATGCCGGGGGTCCTGACTCGACGATGACGCCCTCGCGCATCACCAGGATGTGGTCGGCCATCCGGGCCACCACGGCCAGGTCGTGGCTGATCATGAGCAGCGCGGTGCCGCCGGCCTTGAGCTGCTCCAGCAGGGTCAGGACCTGGGCCTGCACGGTGACGTCGAGGGCGGTGGTCGGCTCGTCGACGACCAGGACCGGCGGGTTGGCGATGGTGGCGGAGGCAATGAGGGCCCGCTGGCGCAGGCCGCCGGAGAGCTGGTGCGGGTACTGCTGCGCCCGCACCGCCGCCTCCGGAATCCCGGCGGCGCCGAGCGCCTCGACCACCCGGCCGGGACGAAGGGCAGGCGCGATCAGGCGATGCCGGCGCAGCGGCTCGCCGACGTCGCGGCGGACCCGGTGCAGCGGGTTGAGCGAGCCGAGCGCGTCCTGCGCGACAAGCCCGATGTCGCGGCCGCGCAGGCGCTGCCACTGGGTTTCGGTCAGCGTGGTCAGGTCCCGGCCGGCGAGTCGCAGCGCGGCGGCGGTGACGGTGGCGGTCGGGCCGGCCAGGCCGAGCAGGGCGCGGGCGGTGGCGCTCTTGCCCGAGCCGGACTCGCCGACAATGGCCAGACACTGTCCCCTGTGGAGGGTGAAGGAAATACCCTGAACCGCTTCGACGGTGCCGCGAGCAGTCCGGAACGTGACGCGCAGGTCGTCGGCGGCCAGGACAGGGTCGGGGCTCACTGCGGTACCACCGTGGAAATCCGGCGCAGGTCGGCGATCCAGCGCGCGTCCCGCCGCGACCGGCGCCGGTGCATGCGGTCCGCCAGGATGTCGGCGGCCCGGTCGGCGTCCCCGCTGCGGGCCAGGGCGTCGCAGAGCGTGTCCACGACGATGTCCTGCTGCAGGCGGCTGCCGCCGACGAGGGCCACGGCCGCGACCACGCCGCCGAGGTGCTGTGCGGCCACGTCGTAGCGGCCGTCGGCGTGGGCGGCGATGCCGTCGAGGACGGCGAGGACGACGCTGCGGTTAGGGCGGGCGGTCTCGACCGCCCAGGCGGCGCGGAGCGTGGCGAGGTCCTCCCGGCGGTCGCCGGCGGCCAGTGCGAGGGCGGCGTGGACGTCGAACAGCGCGCCGCGGGCGGCCGCGACCTGGGCGCGGGCGAGCTCGGCGACCGGACGCCACGGCAGGCCGGTGTGGCCGTCGATCCGCAGCCGCCACAGCACGGCGGCGGCGTCGACGAGCGTGGTGCGGCGGGTGGAGATGTGGGGGTCGATGGCGGCGTGGTAGCGCCGCAGCCCGAGTTCGGCGTCGTCGTTCTCCAGCGCCACGAGCGCGTGGTGCCAGCGCAGGTGCGTCTGCAGCGGCGAGCGCGGGTGCCGGGTGCCGAACCAGCCGTTGAGGAACGCCTCCACGGCGGCGATGCGCCCGGTCTCGTGCAGGACATGGACGTACCCGTGGCAGGCGGCGCGGTTGTCGGGCCGGTCCAGCAGCGAGCGCTCGGCCGCGGCCTCGGCCTCCGCGAACTGCCAGGCCTCCTCCAGCTCCAGCGCGCAGATGCCGGCCAGGGCCCAGTCGTCCGGGAACGCGGCCGTCGACGGCGCGGCCAGCGCGAGCACGCCGTCGCGGCCGGTGCCCGCGGCGATCCGCCGGCCGCTGAGTAGCCCGGCGGCGAACCCGAGCACGAGGAGGTCGCCGGGGTGCGCCTCCAGATGCTCGGCGTAGGCGGCGAGGTGGGCGGGCGGCGCGGTGACGAGGTCGATCTGGCGGGCCTCGCGCGGGCCGAGCCGGTCGGGGTGCTCGCGGCGCAGCCGGACGGCGGTGGTGAACGCCTCCCGGGCCTCGGTGTCGCGGCCGGCCGAGGCCAGGCTGAGCCCGAGCCCGAGGTGCGCGACGGCGAGGCCGGGGTCGAGCGCGATCGCCTGGGCGAAGCCGTCGACGGCGGTGTCGTCGAGGGCCAGGTACGCGTCGACGGCATCGAAGTAGGCCGCAGCGGCCTCTGGGTCCACTGTGGACACGCTCTGCCCGTAGCGGTCGGTCGGCACTGGGGTACCTCCAAAATGGCTCACGGCCGGACCTTGCCGATGCCGAAGCGGTTGCGCAGGTCGCGGCCGAGGACGGTGACGGCGACCGCGGTGACGGTGATGAGCAGGCCCGGGAAGACCCCGGCCCACCAGGCGACGGCGAGCGTCGAGCGGCCCTCGGCGAGCATCGCGCCCCACTCCGGGGTCGGTGGCTGGGTGCCGAGGCCGAGGAAGCTCAGCCCGGAGGCGAAGATGACGGCCACGCCCAGCCCGAGCGTTGCGGTCACCAGCAGCGGCCCGGCCGCGTTGGGCAGGATGTGCCGCCACAGTGAGGTCCACGGGCCGACGCCGAGCCCGGTTGCCGCCTCGACGTAGCCGGCCGTGCGGACCACGAGGAGCCGGGAGCGCAGCAGGCGGGCGTAGCCGGGCATGTCGGCCAGGCCGATCGCCAGCAGCAGGCTGAGCTCGCCCCGACCGGCGATGGTGACCACGACGAGGGCCAGCAGCAGTGCCGGGAACGACAGCAGCACATCGAGGACCCGGCTGATGACGCTGTCGGCCAACCGGCCGGCGAACGCGGCCAGGACGCTCACCGGCACGGCCACGAGCAGCGCGACGAGCGTCGCGCCGGCGGCGATGCGCACCGAGTGCCGGGCGCCGTAGACGGCCCGGGCGTACAGGTCCCGGCCGAGCTGGTCGGTGCCGAACCAGTGCCCGGTGCCCGGCGGGCGGAACGAGGCGAGCGGGTCGGTCGCGTTCGGGTCGTGGCCGGTGAGCAGCTGCGGCCACAGCGCGGCGACGACGACGGCGAGGATGACCAGCGCCGCGGCCGAGACGGCGAGCCTACGTCCCATCGCGGCGCACCCTCGGGTCGATGACGAGGTAGGAGGCCTCGACGAGCAGGTTCACCGCGACGAACACGACGGCGGCCAGCATGACTACGCCGGTCACCATCGGCAGGTCCTTGTTCGTTACGGCGGTCAGTGCGACCTGGCCGAGCCCAGGCCGACCGAAGACCTGCTCGATGAGGACCGAGCCGCCGAGCAGGCTGCCGACGAACCAGCCGGTGAGCGTGGTGGCCGGGACCAGGCAGTGGCGCAACGCGTGCCCGGTCCGCACGGCCAGCGCGCCTGCGCCGCGGGCCCGGGCAGCGGTGACGAACGGCTGGGCGAGGGCGGTGTCCATCTCCTCGCGCAGCACTTGGGCGAGGGTGCCGGCGATCGGCAGGGCGACCGCGACGGCCGGCAGCACGAGGCTGCGCCAGGTGCCGGCCTCGATGACCGGGAACAGGTGCCAGCGCAGCGACAGGAATGTGATGAGCAGGATGCCCAGCCAGTACTGCGGCAGCGACACGGCGACCATCTCCAGCCCGGAGAACACCGCCCGGGCGACGCGGCTGCGCTCGGGGACCAGCACCGCCGCGCCCACCGCCAGTAGCACCGCGAGCAGCAGGGCCGCCCCCGCGAGCTGGACGGTGGGCAGCACCTGCTCGGTCAGGGCGCCCCACACCGGCCGCTGCAGCTGGTAGGAGGTGCCGAGGTCGCCGCGGGCCAGGTGGCCGAGCAGCCGCAGGTACTGCACAACCACCGGGTCGTCCAGCCCGTACTCGGCCCGCACCTGGTCCTTGAGCTCCGGCGAGACCAGCGCCTGGTTGCCCATGAGGATGTCGACCGGGTCGCCGGGGGTCAGGTGCAGCGTCGCGAAGCACAGCGTGGCGGCGCCCCACAGCTGCACGACCGCGATCGCCACCCGGCGGGCGAGGCGGCCGGCGTCACGCCGGGTGGGCACGGCGCAGCACCGACCGTTCGCCCGCCTCGACCGCGGTCGTCAGGATGTTCTCCCGGGGCGGGAGCGGGCAGTTGTACCAGTCCGAGAATGCGCACGGCGGCAGGTACGCGCGGTTGAAGTCCACGACGTAGCCCTCGGGCGCGGTCTGCGCCTCGACGAAGCGGCCCGGGCGGTACGTGCTCACGCCGGTCGTGGCGTCGGCGAACACGAACCACAGGCCGCCGTGGCCCTCGAACGCCCGGATCCGGTGCTGGGTGCCGCCGAGGGTGAACGACAGCTCGCCCGGCACGACGTGCGCACGGACGACGTCGTCGCGCTGGTAGGCGATCGGGGTGGCCTCGGGCGCGGCGAACGGCTCGAACTTCGCGGCGACGCGGAAGCGCTCGTCGTACGGGTACCGGTCGATGCCGGCGAAGCCCGTCCGCCCGGGCGCGGCGTGTTCGTACGTACGCACCACCGGCCCGTCCTCCCGCTGGAACGTCCGGATCGTCACGCCGGGCGCCTCGAGGTCGCCGCCGGCGAACGCGGTGCCGGTCACCGGCGTGCCGTCCTTGCTCAGCGGCGCGCCCGGCTCGACGGTGACGGTGAGCCGGCCGTCCTGAACGCTCCAGGTGCCGGGCACGCCGTCGATGACGAGCGGCTCGGCGACCGGGTACGTGCCGGTCAGGGCCGTGTGGCCGGCCGGGCCGGCCACCTCGTCGGCGCGCGCGGCCAGCCAGGCCTCGAAGTCGTCGGTGCTCACTTGGTCCGCCATACGGTGTAGAAGGAGTCCGGGTAGCCGGAGACGGTGAACTGCACGCCCTGCACGGCGTTGGAGACGCCAAGGAGGTACTGCGGGACGTAGATCGGCACGGCCGCGGCGCTGTCGATGACCCACTTCTGCAGCGGCTTGTACGCCGCCGGCCGGTCCTGCTGCTGCAGCGCCGTGGTGCCCTGGCTGAGCCACTGGTCGACCTGCGGGTCGTCGATGTTGGCGTAGTTGGCGCCGCCCTTGGTGGCCACGAACTTGGACGACCACACGTTGTAGAGCATGTCCGGGTCGGCCCGCTGGTTGCTCTGGTCGGTGATGTCGTAGTTGCCGGCCTTGGCCCGGGCCGAGAACGTGCCGGCGTCGAGGCCCTGCACGGTCACCTCGAAGCCGAGCTTCTTGGCGTTGTCGGCGACCGCCTGGGCGACGACGTCGCGCTGCTCGCGCATGACGCTGCTGTTCTGGACCCAGGTGGCGCTCAGGCGCCTGCCGTCCTTGGTGCGGTACCCCTGCGCGTCCTTCTGATTCCAGCCGGCCTCGTCGAGTAGCCGGTTGGCCAGCGTCAGGTCCTGCGGCCAGCTGTTCTCCAGCGTGCTGTCGTATGAGTACGGCGTGCTCGGCGTGAGCGGGCTCCAGGCGCGCGGGAAGCGGCCCGCGTACACCGACTTGACGATGTTATCGATGTCGATGCCGCGCTGGAACGCCTGGCGCACCTTGACGTCGTCGAACGGGGCTCGCTTCGTGTTGAGGTACGCGGTGAACGGCGTGCCGGCCGCGGCCGCGCTGAGCACCCGCACCCCGCCGCCGGCCTCGAACACGGCCGCGGTCACCGGCGGCACGTTGGCGGCGAGCTGCGCCTGGCCGCTGCTGACCGCGCCGACCCGGATCGCGTTCTCCGGCAGAAAGCGGACCTCGACCTTGTCCAGGTACGCGGCGCCCTGGTGCGCCGAGCTCTCCGGCGGCCAGTTGTAGGCGTCGTACCGGGCGAACGTGAGGCTTTGCCCCTTGGTGTACGCGGCCGTGGTGAACGGCCCGGTGCCCACGGCCGCGCCCGGTCCGCCGGCGCACAGGGCGGCCTGGCCCTTCGCGAGTGCCGCTGGGGACTGGATGCCGAGCACGGAGAACGACACCAGCTGCAGGAACGGGGCGAACGGCGACTTGAGCCTGACCACCAGCGTGCTCGGGTCGGTCGCGGTCGCCGAGCCGAACGGCAGCGAGCCGGCCAGTGGGGCCTTGGTCGCGGGGTCGGCGAAGTGGTCGAAGGTGGCCTTGGCCGCGGTCGCGTCGAACTTCGTGCCGTCATGGAACGTCACGCCGTCGCGCAGGTGGAAGGTGTACGTCGTGCCGTCGGCCGAGACGTCCCAGGAACTGGCCAGCCAGGGGTGGAAGGCGCCTTTCGCGTCTTGGTAGATCAGCGAGTCGTAGACGTTGCGCTGCAGGATCTGCGTGGCGATCTGGCTCGGGGCCGCGGGGTCCAGGCAGGTGGGCTCGACGTCGGTGGCGAACACGACCGCGCCGCCGCGCACGGGGGCGCCGGACGCCACGCCGTCGCCGGGCGAGCCGGTGCTGCTGCATGCGGCCAGCAGCGTCACCGACGCCGCCGCCACGACCAGCCTGCGGACCATGGTTACTCCAATATTCAGACGTGATTGATAGGAAATCAGCCGTGAGCGTATACACGCGTCGACGCTCGGGCAAGAGGCTTCGACCTGTGACGTTTCTTGCTTGGGGGTACTACGAACCGGCGGCGAGCTCGGCCAGGCGGGCCTCGCGGGAGCGGTCCAGGTGGGCGACGAGCGCCCGCCGCGCCTCCTCGGCGTCGCCCGCCTCGATCGCGTCGACGATCCGCCCGTGCTCGCCCGCGGCCACCTCCTGGCCGGCCAGGGTCGGCTCGTCGGCGTCGTACACGGCCAGCAGCGTGTCGAGCCGCTCCAGCAGGTCGATGATCGTGGCATTGCCGGCCGCGGCGCGCAATGCCCTGTGCCAGGCCGCGTGCAGCTCACGCAGTCGCACCGGGTCGCCGGCCGCCGCCGCCTCGCCGGTCAGGTGCCGCAGCCGGGCCAGGTCGAACGCCGAGCGCCGGTTGGCTGCCGCCGCTGCGCACGTCGACTCGAGCGCGATGCGGGCCTCGTAGATCTCCAGCAACTCCTCGGGGCTGCGCGTGCGCACCCGGTACCCGCGCCGGTCCCGCTCCAGCAGTGCGTCGCGCTCCAGCATCGCGAGGGCCTCGCGCACCGGCGTCCGCGACACCCCGAGCCGCTCCGCGAGCACCGTCTCGAGCAGCACCGTACCCGGCGCGATCCGACCGGCGACGATCTCGCCGCGCAGCCGCTCGTACTGGGTCGAGGCCGAATCGCGGTTCACCGGGTCTCCTTCGGGGCAGTGTTGGCAGCCGGGTGCTGTCGCATCCGCGATCTTGATCGGCCTGGGGTGGCCTCGACCCGGCGATGGCCGGAATGAGCGGGCGAAATCATATCCGAACGATAGGACTCGGCCGTGCCGGCGGCGCGCAAGGCGGTGTCGTGGCGGTCACCGTCCGGTGGAAAGGTGGCGGCGGACCTTGCCGCTGGGGTCGGCGCGAAGTTGGCCGGCACGTGCGGTGAAGGTCTGCGGGTCGAGGGTGGCGAGGGCGCGCCATGCCTCGCTGCGGATTCGCACGTTCGGATGGTCGAGGAAGGCGACGAGCCGGGCGGCATCGTCGCGGGTGCCCATGTCGGCCAGGCCGGCGAGTGCACCGATGATCGTGTCTCGGGTGGCATCGGCGTGGGTGAGTGTCGTGCGGTAGAGCGCGGCGGAGTCGGTGTGGCCGAGGGCGCGCAGGCCGGCGCGGGCCAGGTAGCGCACCCGTGCGTCGGGGTCGAGCAGGGCGCGGCGGAGGTGCGGCTCGCCGTCGGGGTGGTGGGTGCGGGCCCGCAGCGCCTTCCACCGGATGCGGGGGTTGGGGTCGGGTTCGAGCAGCGGCAGCAGCCGGCGTTGGACGGCCGGGTCGAGGCTGCGTGCGGTGGCCACCCCGGTGGCCCAGTGCCGCAGGGCCGGATCGCCGGTGGCGACGGCCTGCTCGACGGAGGCGGCCGGCTCGATGGTGGCGAGCATGCGCAGGCAGCTCGCGGCGACCGCGGTGTCATCGCCGCGGGCGCCGGCCCACAGGGCGGCCCGGCCGGCCGGGTCACCGTCGATGAGCAGCTCACCGATGGTGCGCACGATGGGGCCGGCGCGGCGGCGCGCGCCGAGACCCTCGATCAGCGGGAGGAGCTGCACGAGCAGAGTGGCGTGGCCAACCGTGAGTCGGGCGTGCACCGCGGCGGTGGCCTGTTGGCGGACGGGGTCGACCGGGTCGTTGAGGCGCAGCAGCAGGAACGGCAGGGTGAACGGCTCGTTGCTGGTGGCCAGCCACCGGACGCCGGCCTCACGCAGGTATCCGGACCGGTCGAAGGTCAGCAGTGCCGCGACCGCGCCGGCATCCGAGCCGTGGTCCTCGGTCAACGCGCCGACGTCGGTTCCGAGCATCGGAACGAGCGAGCGGCGACGGCCGCGGTACGCACCCTCCAGGACGACGACGGCGCGCGGGGTGGCCACGCGTAGCAGGCCGCTGAGCCTTCCGGCTGCCCGCACTGGATCCTGGTCCCACGAGCGCAGGACCTCGTCGACGGCGATGATCAGGCGCTCGGCGTTCCAGCGCTGCGCCCATTCGTCGTGTTTCCACCGCATCGTTCTACCCGTCCCGCAGCCGGATGGCGATGCGGCTGCCCTGCTTGGGCACGATAGCCAGGGACACCAAGGCGCCGCCTCTGACGCGGGCGGCCGGTGGGGTGCTCAACGGTGGCCCGCGAGGACCTCCCGGGCGATGGCGTCGCGCTCGGCTGCCTCGCGTTGGGCCTGGGCCTGTTCCGCGGCGGCTCGCATGTCGTACGCCGCACGCGCGGCGGCGATGTCGTTCTGGTGCGTCTCGGTCCAGGTGACCAGTGCCCGGATCGTCTGGTGCAGGGTGGCGCCGAGTGCGGTGAGCTCGTAGTCGACGCGGGGCGGGACCGTCGGGTGCACCGTCCGGGTGACCAGGCCGTCGCGTTCCAGGTGCCGGAGGGTGCGCGCGAGCATTCGCTGGCTGATGCCGTCGATCATGCGCCGCAGTTCGGTGAAGTGCAGGCTGCGCTTGTCCAGCAGCGCGATGACGAGCAGCGACCACTTGTCCGCGATCCGGTCGAGGATCTGGCGTACCTCGCAGTCCTCGCGGGTGTCCCGCTGAAGGACGTCGTAGTCAGCGTTGGTATCCCCGCAGTCACCGAGGGACCGGAAAGTTCCGTCTTCCACGCCTACCGATGCGGCCCGACGATGCTGTCGGTTACCAGAAGGAACCGGCATGCGCTGGGAGAACCGAAGGGTCGTGCGCCCTTCGAGAGGAGTTGGGATGTCGACGTCCGCCAGCAGCTCGGACAGGCGGTCGACGGGCTGACCGCGGTCTCGCACGACCTGCAGGAGATCTCCCGCGGCATCCACCCGGCGATCGTGTCGCGGGACGGACTCGCCCCGGCAGTACGCGCCCTGGCCCGGCGCAGCGGCCTGCCCGTCGAACTCCGCCTCGACGTCGACCAGCGGCTGCCGGAACGGATCGAAGTCGCCGCGTACTACATCATCTCCGAGGCGCTGACCAACGCCGCAAACACGCACAGGCAACCTCGGTGCGCGTATACGTCGAAGCCGACAAGGCCCGCCTGAGGCTCACGGTGCGCGACAACGGCGTCGGCGGCGCCTACCGCGAGGGCGGCTCCGGCCTGCTCGGCCTGCAGGACCGGGTCGAGGCCCTCGACGGCACCTTCAAAGTGCTGAGCCCACCCGGCCGCGGCACCCTGCACGCCGAAATCCCCTACGACACCGACCCGCCCGGCTAAACCGAGGGTTCACCAGGCGGGGCGCCCGCGGCCCGTCACGCGCTCGGTGACCGTCACGCCGCGGCGCAGCACCCGGCTGGCGCGGGTGGATCCGTGGCGGGCCTCGATCCGGTCGCTGATCTTCCTCGCCCCGGCGATGGCCAGCGGCACGGCGATCACGGCGACCGCCAGTCGGACGATCCTCTTCAGCAGCATGGTCGCTCTCCCGTCCATGTCCGTCGTCGCTGTCACCCTTCCTGTACCCGCTCGCCGCCGAGCCAAGCCAGCAGTGTCCACGCCGCCGCGATGCGTGCCGGGTCAGCTGCCATGGCCGCCGGCTGTCAGACGGGTATGGAGGTCCGCAAGCAGCCGCGCCACCGTCGCTGCGGGGTGGACGATCAGGAGGTCATGGGTGTGCTCGGCGGCGAGGACGACGAGGTCCCCGGTGCCGATGGCGCACATCTGCCGAACCGCGACCGGCAGGGCAAGGTCACCGCGCGCCGACCAGCGGCCAGCCGTCGAAGGCAGGCCAGACGAGGATCGCGCCGTCGACGACATCGACACGCACGCGGTGGCCTGGGCGCCACCCGAGCTGGTCGAGCAGCAATCGGGCCGACACCCGGCCAGAGCGGTCCAGCCGGGCGATGTCCAGCGTTGGTATGGCTGGTCCGGCTTGCTGGCCTGAGGACCGCGCCGCTGGCAGGGTCGGCAGGGGTGAAGGTTCCGGCCGTGGGCGGGGGAGTGGTGCGGGTATCAGCGCAGCGATCATCTGCTCGGTGGTAGTCGGGACGCTGCGCTTCATGCCGGTTATCGTCGCCGCCCTGAAAGGGCCCTGACCTGCACATACCCGACCGAGTGGTCACCCGCTCGGGTCAGTCGGCGTGCCCGCCGTCGTGTGTGCTGAATCTTGATGTTGGTGAAAATCCACCAAGATCGGTGTCGAAGGTCCGAGCGTGACCAAACCCCCACGCTTGTCGGACCATCGACAACAATCAAACTAGCGTAGGTTGCTGGACGGCGCGTTCACGACGCCTGTCAGAAGGCTACCGTAGCCGGGTCGTCGCACGAGTTGCCGGACGGGCGGTGCGACTGCGGCGACCTCAATCCTCGGACCGGCGTCAAGGGCGTCGCTGATTGCCGCCCGACGCGGCCCCCAATACCTAGTCGAAGAGGTTGGCGGCGCCGTTTTCCGGTCGATGCTGCCCGATCTTGTTGGCGGTCGAGCGCCGCTGAGCGCTCGTGTCTGGCAACCACTGGTGCGTCTGGACGAGCGGATCGCGGCTATGAGCGTGTACCGATCGTCGGCGGTGAGCCGTACCCTTTCGCTGTGCTGGTTGTCGGAATCCGCCCTTACTCGGGCAGCTTCGTCTTCGGCGAGGTCACTGTGGGCGCCGATGCACTGGCTGCTCTGCGCGTAGAAGTGCCGCCCTACGCCGCGACGTTGTCCTGGCCGGACGATCCGGACGTGCGCGTCGACGTGACGCCGCACGGCGCGGCGGAGTGCTCGATCGCGATACGACGAACTCCTGCCGACAGGATCCGGTGCTTTCCTGCGCAGCCTGGCTGAGCTCGCCAAGATCTGAAGCGGCGACCGAGCGGTCCAATCACCGCTGCAAGACCATCGCCATCCCGTGGCGCCCGACCCGCGGCATGTCCGGATGCCATGATCGACAACCTGATCCGGTATTTGACCGGTCCGAAACCCGGCCCGACACCATCGCCGAGTACTACTGGAACGTCCGTATCGCACAAGATGGCGCCGAGCATCCATACGTTGCCATGTAATGATCTCCGCCGCGATTGCTGCGACATTGGCCGGGGGTATCGCAGCCGGCACGCTGAACGGCTGGGCGGCCGGGCATGCTGGCACGGCGTCCGTTTGACGCCTGTACCGGCCTGGGCGGGGCTGGCCAGTCAGGTGGTGTCGCGTGCGGCGTTGATGCGCAGCGCTTCCTCGAGCTGGTCTTCGAGGATGATGATCCGGCAGGCGGCCTCGACGGCGGTGCCCGCATCGACCATGTCCCGCGCGCGGGCGGCGAGGCGGAGCTGATAGCGGGAGTAGCGGCGGTGGCCGCCGCCGGAGCGGTGCGGGGTGATGAGCTTCAGCTCGTCGAGGCGGCGCAGGAAGCCCTGCGAGGTACCGACGATTTCCGCGGCACGGCCCATGGTATAGGCCGGGTAGTCCTCGTCACCGAACATGTCATCGGGTTGGGCCATAGAGCCTCCAGGTCGAATGCGGGTCGAGGGCCCCGGCGCAGTAGCGCCGGGGCCCAAGGTTATGGGTCTAACACCATCTACCGGCTCGTTCGCCGGCTTGTCGTGTCCGCACCGGACGCCACAGACAGCGTCGGGTGCGAGGATCGCATAAGCGTGACCGGAGACCACCTCTCGTTCGATGGAGACTGCGGTGTCCACCCCGGCGGAACTGCTGCCGGTGCGGGCGATCCAACGGTGTACGGCCCTCCCTTTCCTCTGCTTCTCTGAGTCTTACCGCGTGCCGAACTCCGCTGATGCTGTGGGTCCACGCAACTTCATGACCCTCATCTGCGGATGGAACTGTGCTACAGGCGATGCCACCAACACCATCTTTGGCTCACCCGATCTCTTCCTGCTGTGCCGAGCGAGCCTGCGGTGTTGCTGCCGGCTCTGCTCCTACGCCCACGGGTGGGGCGGTTCGTCAGCGTCTTTGTGTTCTCTTCTCTCGACCCGAGGAACGTTAGCCGACGGCAGCGAGCATGTCTACCTTCTCCACGATAGATTTTCTCGGCGGGTCGCCAGCGCCTCGGGGGCGGCGTCACCTTCCCGCCCATCTCTGAGCAGCCACGCCCGCCACCCCCGGGACGACCCCCGCCGGCCCGGGAATCCCCGGCCGCACAGTCGCATCCATCTCCTGCCGCATCGAGTTGCGGGGGACAAATGGGTCGGTATCGTCGAGCCCGAGCACCGAAATGGATCGAGAGGTGAACGATGCCGCTCTGGACCGAGATCGGCATACCGTCGGCCGGCAGGGTCACGATCGTCCTCAGCGGCGAGCTGGAACAGCAGACCGCTGATCAGTTCCGCACGACGGTCCGTACAGCACTGCAGCTGGAGCCGACCGTCCTAGCAGTGGATCTCGCACTGATCACGTTCATGGACTCGTCAGGTCTCGGCGCGATCGTGGCCGCCAAACGCTGGTGCGACGACGCCGGCTGCAGCCTGGACCTCGAAGCGCTGACCCCCGCGATGCACCAACGGTTCCAGGTCAGCGGCCTCGCCGACCTGTTCGGCCTGCCGGAACCACCGGCATGACAACGCCGCAACAGCACCCCGTTAGGTTGGGCGTCGGCACGGTGCCCCACCCGCCTTGGACCTGCCGACGGACTGTATACGGGAACATCCCGGGCTGCTTCAGGGTCAGGTGTCGTCACAGGATCGCTTGACGGTGATCGGCTCGACGGGCCCGCCGCCATCGTCCGACAGCGGGCCGGGCCGGAGGGTGCGTCACGGATCGCGGGGTGATGGCCGGGCCCGGGGCGGGCCTGCAGATCGGGGCCGGAAGCCATCCGCCACAGGCTGCGACTGGAGGCGATTGCAGCCGACGGCAACGCGCGATCGGCGGCGCTCGCGCTGTACTTCGTGCTCGCTCGCGAAGGCGTGGTGCTGGACCGGGCAGCGCCGCTGCTGATGACCCGCTGGTCGGCGTCCGACCCACGCGGCGCCGAAGGGCTGGCCGGATTCGTCGCCGTGCTCATCGAGCAGACCCGCCGATGACGACCGACCCGCGGCTGCAGACCTGGACCGCACCTGGGCCGAGGTCGACCCGTCCACCCACCCGGTCGACCCGGATGCCGTACCCGAGATCGTGCGCACGGCCGCCCCGGCCGAACTGCCTGCGCCGTGCCGGGTGGGCGACGGTGCCCTTCGACCACGACGCGCCCGACCGGCACAGCGCGTGGGTCGCCGCGACGACCTACGGACTCGTGGAGCGCTACGGCCGGTGGGCGTTGTCCCGCCCGCGCCGACACGGCCCATCGAGCCGATCAAACCGTCGTGGTGCAGGGCTTTGGCGCGGTGCATCGGTACCTGCTGGTGGCGAGCGTAGCCAACCGGGCGTCATCCGGTCTCTCAGCCGGGGGTGAGGTTAGGCACCGGTCGCGGAAGGGCATGGGCG